>NZ_BCXA01000016.1 GCF_001894865.1 Rhodococcus maanshanensis NBRC 100610
CCCCGGCCGCCAACGTCGAAAAAACCCGCCGTGACGAAGTCGGCCACCCGATCGGACAGGTCGCCTGTCGAGACCTCGATCGGCACCAGGTCCGGGACCACCCATGCCGCGGGGACGATCACCTGCGCCGGACCTTCGCTCGACTCCGGATACATCGTGCGCAACGACTCGTGCCGTTCGAACACGTCGCGAACCGCGGCACGCAAGGCCGTCATGTCGAGCGCACCCGACAGCCGCACCACGACCGGGATGTTGTTCACGGCCGACCCCGGATCGAACCGGTTCAGGAACCACATCCGCTGCTGCGCCGGCGACAGCGGAATACGATCCGGGCGCGGCCCGGCCACCAGCGCCGCGCGCGCCGTGCCTGAATCCCGCTCGATCCGCACCGCGAGCGCTGCAACCGTCGGGGACTCGAACAACAGGCGAACCGGAACCGTCACGCCAAGTGCGGATCCGAGACGCGCCGCCACCCGAGTCGCGATCAGCGAGTTCCCGCCGAGGTCGAAGAAGTTGTCGTCCAACCCGACTCGCGGAAGGCCGAGCACCTCCGAGATCGTCCCTGCGACGATCTCCTCTACCGGCGTCGACGGCGCGCGGAACGCCGTCGACACGAACTCCGGCACGGGCAGCGCGCCGCGGTCGAGCTTCCCGTTCGCCGTCAACGGGATCGCGTCCAGCACCGTCACCACCGAAGGCACCATGTGCGCGGGCAGGGACCTGGCCGCGAACGCGGTCAACTCCTCGGGGTCCGCCGACTCCCCTGCCGTGGCCACCACGTACGCGGCCAGCACCGTCGCCCCCGACGGGGCGGGCCTGCCCACCGTCACCGCGAAGTCCACCGACGGGTGCGCAGTCAACGCCGCGTCGATCTCACCGAGTTCGATGCGGAAGCCACGGATCTTCACCTGGAAGTCGCCGCGTCCGATGTACTCGAGCTCCAGATCCGACGGCCTACCCCCTGCCGCGGGAGCGAGCCACCGCACCATGTCGCCCGTACGGTACATCCGCGCACCGGTCGACGAGAACGGGTTCGCCACAAAGCGATCCGCTGTCAGACCCGATCGGTTGTGATAGCCCCGCGCCATCGCCGGACCCGCGACGTACAGTTCGCCGACCACCCCGACCGGCACCGGGCGAAGCCGCCGATCGAGCACCATCGCGGTCACGCCGCGGATCGGGCCGCCGATCGTCACCGCCCCGCCGGGGGCGAGCGCGGCACTGGCCGACACCATGACGGTCATCTCGGTCGGCCCGTACGCGTTATACAGGCCCCGATCCGCACCCCAGCGAGTCACCAGGTCCGCGCTCAGGGCCTCGCCGCCCATCACGACCACCCGCAGCGAATCGAGACCGTCTGGCGCGAGCGCGGTTGCAGCGGACGGGGTGATGAAGGCATGCGTGACCCGCTGGCGATCGATGATGTCCGCCAGCTCACCGCCCCCGTAGACGCCGGGCGGGACGATCACCAGTGCCGCGCCTGCCGCCGTCGCCATCAGGATCTCGAGGATGGACGCGTCGAAACTCGGTGACGAGGAGTGCAGCACCCGCGACGAGGCCGTCACCGAGTACCGCTGTCGCTGCTCGAGGGCGAAGCCGGCGATGCCCTGGTGCGTGACCACCACGCCCTTGGGTACCCCGGTCGAGCCGGAGGTGTAGATCATGTACGCCGGCTGGGCCGGGTGTGTGACACCGCACCTGTCCCGGTCACCGACCGGCGCCGTCGAGAGCGCCGCCCACTCCAGCGCGACGGACTCGTCGTCGAGCGTCAGCCAGTTCGCGTCCGGCAACCCGGCCACGTGCGCGGCCAGGGTGAGGCCGACCGCCGCCCCCGAATCGGCGAGCATGTGCCCGAGTCGGTCGACTGGGTAGGCCGGGTCCATCGGCACGACGGCGGCGCCGGCCTTGGCCACCGCCCAGAGCGCCAGCATCGACTCGACCGATCGGGGCAGGGCGACCGCGACGAACGACTCCGGACCGATGCCGCGCGCGATCAGCAAGCGCGCCAGGGCGTTCGAGCGGGCGTCGAGCTCGCCGTAGTCCACGGTGCGGGATCCGAACTCCAGTGCGGGCGCAGTCGGCTCGGCGACGGCCGTCGACAACAGCTCGGCAAGGGTGACCGGCGGCTCCGCGGTGCGGCCCGAGACCGGACACAGCGCCGCGCGCTCACGGGCGTCCATCACCTCGATGTCACCGATCGGGGCCGACGGATCCTGCGCCACCGCGTTGAGCAGCAGAACGAACCGTGCGGCGAGGATGCGCACGGTCGACTCGTCGAAAAGGTCCGTGGCATAGACGAAGGTGCCCGCGATCCCCGACCGGTCGGCCCGTTCCCCCAGCGAGAGCTGCAGATCGTATTTCGCGTACGCGATCCCTGGATCGACCTCGCTCACCACCAGACCTGGCAACTCCAGTACCGCGGGCTCAGCATTTTCCAGCGCGAGCACGACCTGAAAGATCGGCGAGTGCGCTGTGGACCGTTCCGGCGCGAGGACCTCCACGAGTCGCTCGAAGGGCACCTCCGCGTGTGCCAGCGCGCCGATGTCCGATTCCCTTGTGCTGCGGAGCAACTCGGCGAATGACACCGACTGGTCCAGCACGGTTCGCAGGGCAAGCGTGTTGACGAACATGCCAACCAGGTCGTCGAGTACGTGCTCCCCGCGGCCTGCCGTCGGCGTGCCGATGACGATGTCGTCGGTGCCCGAGACCTTCGACAGCAGCAACGCGAAGGCGGCGTGCAGGGTGGTGAACATGGTCGCCTCATGCTCGCGGGACAACGCCGACAAGCGGCGGTGCAGATCCCGCCCGACCTCGAACTCGACCCGCCCACCCTCGAACGAGGCGGCCGCCGGGCGTGGGCGGTCGGTGGGTAGCGGCAGCAGGTCGGGGATGCCGGACAGCTCCTCGAGCCAGTACCGGACCTGGCGGGAGAGAAGGGATTCCGGGTCCTCGTCGCTGCCGAGCAACTCGCGCTGCCAAATCGAGTAGTCCGCGTACTGCACGGGGAGCGGCTCCGGGTCGTGCCTGCCGCCCGCCACCACGCTCGTATAGGCGGCCACCACCTCGCGGGCGAGCGGCGCCATCGAGACGCCGTCGGCCGCGATGTGGTGCAGCAGGAACAGCAGCACGTGCTCGCCCCGACTCAGTTCGAACAGTCGCACCCGCACCGGCGCCTCGATCGTCACGTCGAATCCGGCCGCCGCCTGCTCGATGAGCCTGCCGCGCAGATCCGCCTCGTCCGCAACCCGAATCGGATGGAGATCCGCGTCGACCCCCGCGACCGGGATCACCACCTGCCGGGGCCCATCGCCGTCGTCCGGGAACACCGTGCGCAGCGACTCGTGCCTGCCCAACACGCTGAGGACCGAGGTCCGCAGCGCCTCGTTGTCGAGTTCTCCGCCCAGCCGGATCCCGAGCGGGAGGTTGTATGCGGGCGATGAGGTGTCGAACTGGTTGATGAACCACATCCGGGCCTGCGCGAGCGACAGCGGTATCCGATCCGGGCGCGGCCCGGCGACCAGTTCGGGCCGACGGCGCGCGCCATCGGCCCGAGCCGACGCCAGGGCGGCGAGCCCGGCGACCGTCGGCGCGTCGAACACCTCTCGCAGGCTCACGTCGCTGCCGAGTGCCGCGTTGACCCGGGCCACCACCCGTGCGGCGGACAGCGAGTTGCCGCCATGATCGAAGAAGGAGTCAAAGGCTGCCACCCGTTCGACCCCGAGGATCTCGCCGAAGATCCGCGCGACCACCACCTCGGCCGGGGTCGACGGCTCCCCGTGCTCACCGGGCGCGGATTCGAAGTCCGGCCTGGGCAGCGACTTCCGATCGAGCTTGCCGTGCACCGTGATCGGAAACTCCGCGAGCGTCAGCACGATGATCGGCACCATGTAACCGGGCAATGAGCGGCCCAGGAACGCGCGCAACTCATCGCCGTCGACCGACTCCCCGACGGCGGCGACCGTGTAGCCGACCAGCTGCTGATTTCCTGGAACGTCCTCCCGGACCACCGCGACCGCCTGCGCCACCGACGGGTGCGCGAGCATCGCGGATTCGATCTCCCCGAGTTCGATCCGGAAACCACGGATCTTCACCTGGAAGTCCGTGCGCCCCAGGTATTCCAGGGTCCCATCCGCCCGACGGCGCACCTCGTCTCCCGAGCGGTACATCAGCTCGCCGGGAAGACCCCGCGGGTTTGCCACGAACCGCGCCGCCGTGAGATCGGAGCGCCCGAGATAGCCCCGAGCGAGCTGGGGACCCGCGAGGTACAGCTCCCCCGCGATTCCGGCCGGCAGCTCCCGGAGACGACGATCCAAGACATGGCCCTGCAACCCGTCGTATGCCCGACCGATGGGCACCCGGTCTGCGTCCTCGTCCTCGTCGGTGGTTTCGTGCCTGGTGCCGGACACCGTGAACTCGGTCGGTCCGTACTCGTTGTTCACCCGGGCGCGCAGGGCGCCGCGCACCTCCGTCAGCAACCTCGGCGACATCTCCTCACCGCCACTGAACACCTCGCGCAGGGAGTCGGCTTCACCGGGCTTCAGCGAGGACACGAACACCTGGAGCATCGAGGGGACGAAGTGCATCACGGTGATGCCGTGCCGGTCGGTGGCCTCGGCCAGATAGCGAGGATCCCGGTGTCCATCGTGATCCGCCAGTACGAGCCTGGCTCCCGACGCCAGCGTCCACCACAGCTCACGCACTGAGGCGTCGAAGGTCACGGGCGTCTTCTGGAGCACCCGGTCGTCTCCGCCGAGCGCGTACAGCGCCTGCCTGCGCTCGATGAGCCCGACCACCGCAGAATGGGGAACCGTCACGCCCTTCGGCCGTCCGGTCGAACCCGAGGTGAAGATGACATACGCGGGATTGGCCGGCCGCAACGGCCGAAGCCGGTCGATGTCCGTGATCGGGTTCGAGGGATACTCGGCCGTGTCGGTCGAGTCCAGGTCGATCACGATGGCCCCAGCAGGCCACGTCATCTCCTCGCTGGACCGGGTCAGCACGCAGACCGGGGCCGCAGTCGCGAGCACATCCGCGACCCGCTCCTCCGGATGATCGGGGTCGATCGGCACATAGGCGCCGCCTGCCTTGACGATGGCGTACATCGCCACCATCATCTCCAGGGACCGACGAAACCCCAGGCCAACCGTTGTCTCCGGTCCCACACCTCGGGCGATGAGGAGTCGAGCGAGCCGGTTCACCCGTCCGTCGAACTCCGCGTACGTCCACGCGACGCCGTCGAACTCCAGTGCGGTCGCGTCGGGTGTCCGCCGAACCTGCGCGTCGAACACCGCGACCAACGTCCGGCCGATCTGGGCATTGGGGCCCCCGTGCTCGGACTGGAGGGCCCGTTCGTCGTCCCTGATCCGATCGAGGACGGCTCCGATCCCACCCTCGGCGCCCACGATCGCCGGAACGAGTCCGGTGAGAACCACAGCCACGACGGCATCGGCATCCATGCCTCGATCCGCCAATGCCCCTGCCAGCAGCTGCATGCGCTCGTCGAGCTCCCGATAGGTCACCGACACATCGCCGACACGCGCGGCGACACCGCCGGGGCGTGCCTTCGCCAGCACGGCGATCGACCGGGGGAAATCCGACAAAACGTACTCCGAAGCTATCGAGCCAAAGCCACGCCGATCCCCCCGGCACCATTCGGCCTGACCATCGCATAGTGCGAACCAGAGTGACAAGATACGTGACCAGGCCGCTCCGTGTTCGGGTCACGTATCTGAGGACGCACAAAACCCCAGCCGCCTGCACTCGGTTGAGTGCGGGAGACTGGGGTCGAGGTCGAACCGGGACTCGTCCCGGCCACGCCAACCGGAGGCCTCGCGGCAACCGACGACGAAGGGAGCCACCGGGGTGTCCCGGTGGCTCCGCGTCGCGCGTCCTGCGTCGGCTACCGGGCGCCCGCGTGGGCGTCGGCCTCCATCGCCTCGATCAGGCTCTTCGGACGCATGTCGGTCCAGTTCGCTTCCACGTAGGCCACGCAGGCCTCGCGCGAATCCTCGCCGAACACGCTCGTCCACCCGGCCGGCACGTCAGCGAAGACCGGCCACAGCGAGTGCTGACCCTCCTCGTTCACCAGGACCAGGAACTTCGCATCGGCATCGTCGAAGGGGTTGCTCATCTTGTTGCGCCTTTCATGAAGAACTGAACTGTCAATTCGTGAATCTCGTCTGTTTCGTGGTTCGTGCCCTCAGGTCACCGCCCGGCCTCCCACAGGTCGTTCAGGACCTCGGCGATCCGGCCCAGCGACGCGGACGACGCCATCCCCCAGTGCGTAGCCTCGATCGGATGGTTGTGGATCCGTCCGTCCACTGCCTCCGTCCACGTCGACACGTTGCGCGTGCCGTCGACGTCGTCGAGCGCCGCTGTGAAGAAGATCAGGTCACCCTTGTACCGTTCGGGCTGGTAATCCACCATCATCGACAGCGAGCGTTCGGCGGAGCCGATCGCCCTCGTGACGCGATCTGCACCGAGCCCGTTGAACGGCTCCGGCAGACCTGCCACCAGGTCCACCACGACGTCCGCATTCAGCGCCGCGTCCAGATCCACCAGGCCGGCCGACTCCGCGGCCGGCAGCAGGCCGCCGAGCAGCTCTCCTGTCGTCATGGCGCCCGACGGCTCGGACGGCAGGTCACCGCGGCCGGCGACGCTGTCCATCATCGACAGCAACGCGACCTCCTGCCCCTCGGCCTGCAACTGCACCGCCATCGCGTGTGCGATCACCCCGCCCAAGGACCAGCCGAGCAGGTGGTATGGGCCCTCCGGCTGCACCGAGCGGATCTCTCGGACGTAGCGGTCGGCCCAGTCCTCGATCGACCCAGGAAGTTCGCCTGCTTCACCGAGCGCGGGCGACTGCAGTCCGTAGACCGCGCGATCACGATCGATGTGCGCGGAGAGTCCACCGAACGCCCAGGACAGCCCGATCACCGGGTGGACGCAGAACAACGGGGGTTTCGACCCGCCCTCGCGGAGGGGCAGCAGGACACCGAACGCGGCCTCCCCGCCCGGGTCAACCTCACCACGAAGGGCGACATCGATGCGGGCCGCCAGTTTCTCGGGTGTGGCGTCGGAGAACAGCCAGAGGACCGGCACCCGGATGTCGAACGCCGCGCCGAGCCGAGCGGCCACCTGGGTGGCCATCAGCGAGTTGCCACCGAGCTCGAAGAAGTTGTCGTCCAGACCAACCCGCTCGACCCCGAGCAGAACCGCGATGGTGGAGGCCACGATCTCCTCCACCGGCGTGGTCGGTGCCCGGAACTCCCTGGCCTCGAACACCGGAGCCGGCAGCGCCTTGCGATCGACCTTGCCGTTCACGTTGAGCGGTAGCGCATCGAGCACCATCACCACCGACGGCACCATGTACGACGGCACAGCCCCCGACAGCCCATCGCGAACGGTCTGCCCGTCCAGCGTGGCCCCGTCGGCGTCGCCGACGACGTACCCCACCAACTGCGTGCCGGCGTACGCGCCCTCGCGAGCGACGACCACGGTCTCGGCCACCCCGGGGTAGGCCCGCAGCGCGGACTCGATCTCGCCGAGCTCGATCCGGAAGCCACGCACCTTCACCTGGAAGTCGGCTCGCGCGAGGTAGTCGAGATTGCCGTCCGGCAACCACCGCACGACGTCGCCGGTCCGATACATCCGCTCACCGTCGGCAAACGGATTTGCCACGAACCGATCCGCCGTCAGATCGCTACGACCGTGGTAGCCACGAGCCAGCTGCGCACCCGCCAGGTAGAGCTCGCCCGGGACACCCACCGGCACCGGATGCAACCGCGAATCGAGCACGAACACCTGGGTGTTCCACTCGGGCGCACCGATCGGAACGGTGACCAGGTCCGCCTCGGATGCCCGGTACGAGGTGACCGAGACCGCAGCCTCGGTCGGACCGTAGAGATTGTCCAACCGTGCCGCACTCACCCGACGCAACCGCGCGGCCGTCGCCGCGGGCAACGCTTCACCGATCGCCAGCACCCGGGTCACCGACTCCGGGAACACCGCAGCCGTGTCCGCGAGCAACATCGACAGCATCGACGGCACCACGTGCAACGTCGTCACCGACTCACGGGCCATCAGATCGAGCAGGTAGCCCGGATCCTGATGACCGTCCGCACGGGCGATGACCAACCGCGCCCCGGTCTGCAACGCCCACCAGAACTCCCAGACCGACAAGTCGAATGTGGCCGCCGTCTTGAGCAGCACCGCGTCCTGCCCGCCGAGCCGGTATTCGGCCTGCTTCCACACCAGCTGATTGACGACCGCCGCATGCGATATCGCGACGCCCTTCGGCCTCCCGGTCGAACCGGACGTGAAGATGACATAGGCCGGATTCGACGGCCGCAACGGCGCGATCCGATCGGTGTCGACCACCGGCGACGAATCGAGGCCCGACAGATCCTCCGTATCCACCGACAACACCCGAACCTCGCCCGGCAGATCCACCGAGTCGGCGCTGCGGACGAGCACTGTCGTCGGAGCCGCCGAATCGAGTACCAGCGCAATTCGCTCCGCCGGGTGATCGGGATCCACCGGCACGTACGCACCGCCCGCCTTGACGATCGCATACATGCCGACCAGCAAGTCGACCGACCGACGCATCGCAAGGCCGACCAACGACTCCGGGCCGACGCCGTCCGCGATCAGCCTGCGCGCCAACCGGTTCACCCGAGCGTCGAATTCCCCATAGCTGACCGTCTCACCCTCGAACACGAGCGCCGCAGACCCCGGCGTCCGCGCGACCTGAGCATCGAACAGGTCCACAAGTGTCGCGTCCGCGACGTCCTCGTCGGTCGCATTCCAGTCGCCGAGCACCCGATCGGCCTCGGCGCCGTCGAACAACTCGACATCGCCGACCACCACGGTCGGATCATCGACCATCGCCTCGAGAATCCGGACCAACCGAACCGAGAAAGCCTCGGCCGTCGCCGCGTCGAACAACGCCGTCGCATACGTGATGCCACCTGACAATCCCGCCGGGTTCCCGTCGGTGTCGTACAGGTCCGCGACGATCAGATGCAGATCGAACTGCGAGACCTCCGACTCGAAATCGAGCGCCGCGATCGACAGGCCGGGCAGTTCGGCATTCGACCCGCCGATGTTCTGGAACGAGAAGCCCACCTGGCACAACGGGTGCCGAGCCGTCGACCTGGTCGGATTGAGCACCTCGACCAACCGCTCGAACGGAACATCGGAGTTCCCGAAGGCACCCAGATCCGTCTCCCGAACCCGAGCAAACAGTTCCGCGAAGCTCTCCGAACCATCGACCTCGGTCCGGAACACGAGCGTGTTGACGAACATGCCGATCATGTCGTCCAGAGCAGCCTCGCCACGCCCGGCAAACGGCGTCCCCACCGCAATGTCCGACGTGCCCGACATTCGCGCCAACAACACCGCGAACGCGGCATGCACAACCATGAACAATGTCGAATTGTGCTCACGCGCAAGATCACTGAGCCGTCGATGCAGATCCGAACCAACCTCGAGCTCGACTCGACCACCGTGGTACGACTGCACCACCGGCCGCGGCCGGTCCGTCGGCAGATCGAGCTGATCCGGCAACCCCGCCAACGCCGACTTCCAGTAACCCAGCTGCCGCGAGATCAGCGACAGCGGATCATCCTCCGATCCGAGCACCTCCCGCTGCCACAACGCGTAATCCGCGTACTGCACCGGCAACGGAGCCCATCCAGGAACCTCCCCCGCCGACCGAGCCGCGTAGGCCACCATCACGTCGCGGGTAAGCGGTCCCATCGACAACCCGTCCGCCGAAATATGGTGAACCACCACAGCCAGTACGTGCTCGACCACCGCACCCGTCCCGAGCTCCGGCCGATCGACACGCAACAGCAGTGCGCGCACCGGCACCTGCTCGGTCACGTCGAAACCGCCCTGCAAGAACGCCCCGACCACACCCATGACCTCGGACTCGGCCACCGTCACCGCCGACAGGTCCGGCACCGCATCGCCTGCAGGAACGATCACCTGCACCGGACCGTCCACCGTCTCCGGATACACCGTCCGCAACACCTCGTGCCGCGCGACGACATCACCGACCGCAGCCTGCAACGCATCCACGTCGAGATCACCCGACAACCGGATCGCTGCCGGAATGTTGTACGCCGCAGACTCCGCATCGAACCGGTTCAAGAACCACATCCGAGACTGAGCCATCGACAACGGAACCGACTCCGGACGCTCCCCCGCCACCAACTCCGGACGGCGTCCCTGGCCTGCGATCGCGGCGACCCGTGTCGCCAGGCCGACGACAGTGGATTCCTCGAAGAGCTCGCGAACCGGCACCACAGTGTCCAGCGCCGCCCCCAGGCGGGCCACGACCTGCATCGCGATCAGTGAGTTTCCACCGAGCTCGAAGAAGTTGTCGTCCAGACCAACCCGCTCGAGACCGAGCACATCACCGAACACCGTCGCGACGATCTGCTCCGTCTCGGTGACCGGTGCCCTGAACTCCCTGGCCTCGAACACCGGAGCCGGCAGCGCCTTGCGATCGACCTTGCCCGACGAATTCACCGGCAAGGCGTCGAGCACCATGACCCTCGACGGCACCATGTACGACGGCACCCGGCCTTCGACTGCCTTGACGATCTCATCGACATCCACATCGGGAGCCGCCGTCACGTAGCCGACGAGGTGCTGACCCGTCGCGGTGGCGACGACCGCAGCCGCCGACTGACGCACGGACGGATGCGCGGCCAGCGCCGCCTCCACCTCACCGAGTTCGATCCGCAAACCGTGCAACTTCACCTGGAAATCGGTGCGGCCCAAGAACTCCAACTCGCCCGAGCGGTTCCACCGAGCCAGGTCACCGGACCTGTACATCCGCTCGCCGCCGGCGAACGGGTTCGCCACGAACCGCTCCGCCGTCAGGTCCGGCCGCGACTCGTAGCCGCGTGCCAACTGCACACCCGCCAGATACAGCTCACCCGGCACACCCACCGGCACCGGATGCAGACGCGCATCGAGTACGAACAACTCCGTACCCTCGACCGGTCCACCGATCGGCACGATGGCAACGTCGGATTCGACCGCCTCACGACGGGTCACCTGCATCGCTGCCTCGGTCGGGCCGTAGAGGTTGTGCACCACAGCACCGGTGACCCGCCCGAACTCCGCCGCGACTCCCGCGGGCAACGACTCTCCACCGGCGAACACCCGCTTCAAAGCCGGGGTGCCCGACTCCGGCAGCGCTGCCAGCACCATCGGCAGCATCGACGGCACGAACTGCACGGTCGTCACCGCCTGCTCCACCAGCACAGTCGCCAGGTACTGCGGATCCCGATGACCGTCCGCACTCGCCAGCACCATTCGGGCACCGGTCTGCAACGGCCAGAAGAACTCCCACACCGACGCATCGAAGGTCGCCGGTGTCTTCTGCAACACCGAGTCCTGCTCGTCGAGCGCGTACTCGGCCTGCATCGACACCAGCTGGTTCGACGCCGCGCCGTGCGTAACCGCGACACCCTTCGGCCGCCCGGTCGAGCCGGATGTGAACAACACGTATGCCGTGTTCTCCGGACTCGGAACGCCGATGCGGTCAGACGCGGTGATCGGCCGGACGTCGCCCAGGTCGAGGTCGGCGATCACGACGGCGGTCCGCCCGACCGAGACCTCACCCGAGTCCGTATCGACCAGCACGTACTCGGGATTCGCCGTGTCGATCACGTACCCGAACCGCTCGGCCGGCTGATCCGGATCGACCGGCACGTACGCACCACCGGCGCGGATGACCGCGTACATCGCGACCACCTGTTCCGTCGACCGGCGCATGGCCAACACGACCCGCGACTCGACGCCGACACCGAGATCGATCAGATGCCGAGCGACGGCGTTGACCCGATCGTCGAACTGCCGATACGTCAATGTCTCCGAGTCACCCACGAGCGCGACCGCATCCGGCGTTCGAGCAACCTGATCGGCGAACAGCGAATCAAGCGTCGCCGAGGCGGCAGGCGCACCGGAGGCGTTCCACTCCCGCAAGACCAGCTCACGTTCGCCCTCACCGAGAAGATCGATATCGCCGACCGGCAGCTCGGCGTCGTCTGCCACCGCACGAAGGACCCGGACCAACCCGTCGACGAGGCGCTGCGCGCCCGCGGCGTCGAACAGCGACGTGGCGTAGGTCAACGCCCCGGAAACACCGGCAGGAACGCCGTTGCCGTCGTAGCGGTCGCCGAACCCGAAGTCGAGATCGAACTTGGCAAGCACCACGTCCGAGTCGATGCCCTCGATCCTGAGCCCGTCGAACTCGACCTGCGGCGTGTCCAGATCCTGGAACGACACCACTGCCTGGAAGAGCGGCGAGTACGCCTGTGAGCGGACCGGGTTGAGCGCCTCGACGACCTGCTCGAACGGCACGTCCGCGTGGCCGAACGCACCGAGGTCGGTTTCCCGGGCCCGAGCAAGCACCTCACGGAAGGACGCGTGGCCGTCGACCTCGGTGCGTAGCACCAAGGTGTTGACGAACATGCCGACCAGGTCGTCCAGCTCAGCCTCGCCGCGCCCGGCGACCGGCGTACCAATGACGATGTCACTGGTACCGGACAGTCGAGCGAGCAATACCGCCACCGCGGCATGCATCACCATGAAGAGCGTCGCACCACTGCGGCGTGCGACCGCATCGAGCGCCGCATGAAGGTCGGCCTCGATCGCGAACTCCTGGAAGGCCCCGAGATTCGACGCCACAGCCGGTCGCGGATGAGTCGTCGGGAGTTCCAGGACGTCCGGTGCACCCCGCAGCGTGGACCGCCAGTAGTCCAACTGGGTGGCGAGCAAGGACTCCGGATCCCGCTCCGAGCCGAGCAACTCACGCTGCCACATTGCGTAGTCGGCGTACTGCACAGGCAGGCTCTCCCACACCGGAGCCACCCCAGCGCTGCGTGCGGCATAGGCCAGCATCACGTCCCGGGTCAGCGGGGTCGTGGAGAAGCCGTCGCACGCGATGTGGTGCACCACCATGACCAGCACGTGGTCGGTCTCGGACTCGTCGACGCGCAACAGCGCGGCTCGCAGCGGCACACCCGCGGTGACATCGAAGCCCGCCGTGAGGACACCCGACACCCGGTCGAACACCTCGTCGGCCCGCACCGACTCGAGCGGGAGATCCACCGCATGGTCAGGCAGAATCACCTGGTACCCGGTGCCGTCGAGCTCCCGGTACACGGTGCGCAGCACCTCGTGCCGCGCCACCACGTCGCCGATGGCCGCCCGCAATGCCTGAACGTCCAGGTCGCCGAACAGGCGCATCGCCGCGGGAATGTTGTACACCGAGGACTCTGGATCGAAGCGGTTCAGGAACCACATGCGAGTCTGTGCCAGCGACAGCGGCACCCGCTCCGGACGTGGCCGGGCGGCCAGCTCGATCCGCCGGCCGACACCGACCTGAGCCTGCAGACGAGCCGCCAACGCCTCGACCGTCGGAGCATCGAACAACTCGCGGACCGCGATCCGGGTGTCCAGCTTCGCCCCGATACGAGCAACCACCTGCATCGCCACCAGCGAGTTGCCGCCAAGTCCGAAGAAGTCGTCGTCGAGCCCGATTCGGTCGAGGCCGAGTACCTCGCCGAACACCGCCGCCACTGCCTGCTCGGCCTCGGTGACCGGTACCCGGAACTCCTTGGCCTCGAACACCGGGGCGGGCAACGCCTTGCGATCCAGCTTGCCCGACGAGTTCACCGGGAACGCGTCGAGCACCAGCACCTGGGACGGCACCATGTACGCCGGCAGGTTGGTACCGACCGCGGCCCTGATCACACCGGCGTCGAGCGCCGCTCCTGCGGCCGCAGTCACGTAGCCGACCAGGTGTTCGCCTGCGCGTGGATCCTCCACCAGCACGACCAGAGCCTGCGACACCCCTTCGGCCTGCATCATCGCGGACTCGATCTCGCCGAGCTCGATCCGCAGACCACGGAGCTTCACCTGGAAGTCGGTGCGCCCCAAGTAGACGAGGTCACCTCGAACGTCCCAGCGGACCAGGTCGCCGGTGCGGTACATCCGGTCACCAGAGGCACCGAACGGGTTCGCCACGAAGCGGTCCGCAGTGAGGTCGACCCGGCCGTGGTAGCCGCGAGCGAGCTGATCGCCGGCAAGGTAGAGCTCACCTGCGACACCGACCGGGACAACGTTCAGCCGCGAATCCAGAACGTAAGCCTGAGTGTTCCAGGCCGGTCCACCGATCGGCACCGCGCCTCGAACCGGGCCGTCGATCTCGTAGCCGGTCGTGGTGATCGCGGCCTCGGTGGGGCCGTAGGTGTTGTGGAGTCCGCCGGAGAAGTTCGAGCGGATGGTGTCGACCAGCTCGGCCGACAGCGCCTCGCCACCGCTGTGCAGGTGCCGCAGCGATGCCAACGCGTCGCCCGCCCCGTCCGCGATCATCGCGGCCAGCACCGACGGCACGAACTCCGCGATGGAGATTCCATGCTCACGCATGAGCCCGGCGAGGTAGTCCAGTTCGAGGTGTCCACCCGGGCGGGTGATGATCAGCCGACCTCCGACATGCATCGGCAGGAAGCACTCCCACACCGAGACATCGAAGGTGAACGGCGCCCGCTGCATGATCCGGTCGGCCGAGGTCACCTGGTACTCGCCCTCGAGCCAGTGCAACTGGTTGACGATCGCGTGGTGCGAGACCGCGACACCCTTCGGCCGGCCGGTCGAGCCCGAGGTGTACAGAACGTAGGCCGTGTTGCCGGTGTGCAGCGGCGCAACTCGCTCGGCGTCGGTGATCGGCGCGACGTCGTAGCCGTTGAGCGCCAGGTCGGCAGTCGCGACCATCCGGACGCCGGGCAACGGCGCGAGCGCCACGGTCGGGGTCATCAGGATCAGGCTCGGTTGGGCCGACTCCACCACATACGCAATGCGATCCGCCGGATGGTCCGGGTCGATCGGCACGTACGCGCCGCCCGCCTTCACGATCGCGTACATCGCGATCAACATGTCCAGCGAGCGGTACGCGGCCAGGCCCACCAGATCGTCCGGACCGACGCCCTGCACGATCAGCCAGCGGGCCAACCTGTTCACCCGCGTGTCGAACTCGGCGTAGGTGAGCGAGTCACCCTCGAAGACCAGGGCGATGTCGTCGGGGCGGCGGGCCACCTGAGCGTCGACGAGGTCCACAAGGGTCGCCTCGGGCACCGTGACCTCGCTGGCATTCCATTCCTCGAGCACCGTGGTCAGTTCATCGGGTGACAGCAGCCCGATGTCGCCGACCTGGGCGTCGACCGACGCCACGATCGCGGCCAGGATCCGCTGCAGACTCCGAGCGAATCGATCGACGGTGGACGCGTCGAACAGGTCCGTCGCGTAGGTCAGGCCCACGTCGATGCCGACAGGCAGACCGGCCTCGTCGTACCGATCGACGAAGGTGAAGTCGAGGTCGAACCACGTCAGGGTGGCGTCGTGATCGACCGCGGACACGTGCAAGCCGGGCAGGTCCAGTTCGGTCCGCGCCAGGTTCTGGAAGGTGAGCGAGACCTGGAACAGCGGCGAATGAGACTGCGAACGAACCGGACTGAGCACGTCCACGAGGCGCTCGAACGGAACGTCGGAATTCCCGAACGCACCGAGGTCGGTGTCGCGGACCTGGGCCAGCAGATCGGCGAAGCCGGCATCGGGGGCCACGTTCGCGCGCAGGACCAGGGTGTTGACGAACATGCCGACGAGGTCGTCGAGTGCGGCCTCGCCGCGTCCCGCGATCGGTGCTCCGATCGCGATGTCCTCGGAACCGGACAGCCTGCTCATCAGCACCGACAATGCCGCGTGCACGACCATGAACAGGGTCGCGTTGTGCTCCTTCGCAATCCTGCGGAGACCGTCGTGGATTCCGGCGTCGATCGAGAAGGTCTTCCGCGCACCTTGATTCGACGCCACCGCGGGCCGCGGACGGTCGGTCGGCAGCTCGAGCAGGTCAGGCAGGCCGGCGAGCGCCTTGCGCCAGTAGCCGAGCTGACGGCTCACCAGGGATTCGGGATCCTCCTCGGTTCCCAGGACGTCTCGCTGCCAGAGCGCGAAGTCCGCGTACCCCACAGTAAGCGGGGACCAACCGGGCCCACGGCCCTCTGCCCGCGCGGTGTAGGCGATCATCACGTCCCGGGTCAGCGGGGCGATGGACCAGCCGTCTGCGCTGATGTGATGAACCACGAGTACCAGCACGTAGTCGGTGCTCGCGGGTCGCTCCGAAGGATCCGTTCCAACTGGAGTCGTGCGGAACAGGCCCGCTCGAATGGGCACCTCGGTGGTGACGTCGAAGCTCGTCGACAGCAACTCGACGACCCTTCCGACGACCTCGTCCTCGGTGACGTCCTCGGGGGACAGGTCGGGAAGTGCCTGCGACACGGGCACAACCAGCTGGAAGGCCTCGCCGTCGTTCTCCGGGTACAGCGTGCGAAGCGGCTCGTGCCGTTCGAGCACGTCGCCGACTGCCAGCTGCAGCGCGTCTACGTTCAACTCCCCGGACAGCCGCAGCGCGACCGGGATGTTGTACGCGGCGGACTCGGTGTCGAAGCGGTTGAGGAACCACATCCGCTGCTGCGCGAGCGAGAGCGGAATCCGATCCGGACGCTCCTGGGCGGCCAGCGCCTTGCGTCCTCCCTGCCCCGCGTACTGCGACACAGCAGCCGCGAGGGCCGCGACTGTCGAGGAATCGAAGAGAGTGCGGACCGGCACCGTGGTGTCGAACTCCGCGCCCAGTCGCGCGGTGACCTGCGTCGCGATCAGCGAGTTGCCGCCCAGCTCGAAGAAGTCGTCGTCCGCGCCGACCAGGTCGACCCCCAACAGTTCGGCGAATGTCGCGGCGACTATCTCCTCGACCGGGTTCGAGGGCGCCCGGAACACCTTCGCCTCGAAGACCGGCGCGGGCAGTGCCTTCCGGTCCAGCTTGCCGGACGCGTTCAGCGGGAACTCCTCGAGCACCACGAAGGCGGACGGCACCATGTAAGACGGCAGCGATGCGGCCACCGCCGACTTGACGGCACGCTGATCGATCTCCGCACCGGCGGCGGGAACCAGGTACGCGACCAACGCCTCGCCGGTCAGCGGACTGCGGTGCAGGGTCACCACCGACTGGCTCACCTCGGGGACTGTCAGGAGGCTGGTCTCGATCTCGCCGAGTTCGATCCGCAGTCCGCGCAACTTCACCTGGAAGTCCGTGCGGCCCAGGTAATCGATCTCGCCGTTCGGCTGCCACGCCACCAGATCGCCCGTGCGGTACATCCGCCCGCCCGCGGCGAACGGATTCGCCACGAAGCGATCGGCGGTCAGATCCACACGACCGACGTACCCGCGAGCCAACTGCGCTCCCGCCAGATACAGCTCACCCGCGACACCCACCGGCACCGGCTGCAAGCGCGAATCCAGCACGAACACCTGGGTGTTCCACACCGGCGCACCGATCGGCACGGCCACCTCGTCGGCGTCGGTGACCTCGTGGAACGTCACATCGACCGCGGCCTCGGTCGGCCCGTACAGGTTGTGCAGCCGGGCCTGCGGCAGGACTTCCCGCAGCGACGCAGCGGTCTGGGCGGGAAGCGCCTCACCCGAGGCGAAGACCCGAACCAACGTCGACGCCGTGGCCACCGTCGATTCGGTCACGAACAACGCCAGCATCGACGGCACGAAGTGCATGGTCGTCACCGACTGCTCCACGATCACCCGAGTCAGGTAGGCAGGATCACGATGCCCGTCCGGCGCCGCGATCACCAGTCGCGCACCCACCTGCAACGGCCAGAACAACTCCCACACCGACACGTCGAAAGTCACCGGCGTCTTCTGCAGCACGACGTCGTCGACGCCGAGGCCGTACTCGGCCTGCATCCAGATCAGACGGTTCACAATCGCGCGGTGCGAGACCGCAACGCCCTTGGGCCGACCCGTCGAACCCGAGGTGAAGATCACGTACGCGGTGTTGTCCGTGTGCAGCGCCGAGAGGCGCTCCGCATCCGTTACCGGTGTGGCCGCGAACCCCGACAGGTCCACGCTGTCCACCAGGATGACGGAGTCGTCCCCGACGATCGTCACGTCGTCTCGGGACGTGGACAGCACGCACACCGGGGCAGCGGTCTCGAGAATGTGCCCGATCCGGTCCGCCGGCTGATCCGGATCAACCGGCACGTACGCGCCACCGGCCTTGACCACCGCGTAGATACCCACCAACAGGTCCAGCGACCTCCGCATCGCCAGCGCCACCAGCGACTCCGGCCCAACGCCCATCGAGATCAGATGCCGCGCAAGACGATTGGCCCGAGCGTCGAAATCACTGTACGACAACTCCGCACCCTCGAAGGTGAGGGCGATCGCGTCCGGCGTCCGGGCCACCTCCTCGCCGAACAGCTCCACCAGGGTGGTGGGCTCGATCAGCGCGCCGGTCGCGTTCCACTCGGACAGGACGCACTCGCGCTCGTCCGCTCCGAGGACGTCGACATCACCGATGAGCGCCTCCGGCTCGGCGACTACGGCGCGCAGGACCCGCACGAACCGGGCCGCGATGGACTCGGCGGTCGACCTCTCGAACAGATCGGTGGCGTATCGCAACCCGCCGACGATGCCACCGGGAACTCCGTCGATCTCCACGTTCTCCGTGATTGCCAATGCGAGATCGAACTGGGCCGTGTCGGCCTCGTAGTCGAAGGTACTGACCGTCAGCCCGGGCAGCTCGAGGGCAGCACCCTGGTGACCGTCGAAAGTCAGGGACACCTGGAACAGCGGCGAGTACGCCTGCGAACGTACCGGGTTGATCACCTCGACCAGTCGTTCGAAAGGAATGTCGGCACGGCCGAAGGCGGCGAGATCCGTTTCGCGGATCCGTCCCAGCAGCTCCGCGAAGGACGCCTCGCCGTCCACCTCGGTGCGGAGCACCAGGGTGTTGACGAACATCCCGACCAGGTCGTCGAGCTCTGCGGCACTACGCCCGGCGACCGGGGTGCCGATCGCGATGTCGGAGGTGCCCGACAGCCGGGACAGCAACACGCTGAACACCGCCTGGATCGCCATGAAGGTCGACGCGCCGTTCGCCCGGGCGACCGCTCCGAGACCCGCCGCCAGCTCCGGCTCGATCTCGAAGCGCAGCAGCGATCCTCGATTCGAGGCAACGGCCGGTCGCGGATGGTCGGTGGGCAGCTCGAGCAGGTCCGGCAGGCCGGCCAGCGTCTCCACCCAGTACTCGATCTGCTTCGCTGCCACCGACTCCGGATCGTCCTCGGACCCGAGAACCTCACGCTGCCACAGCGTGAAGTCCGCGTACTGAACGGGCAACGGGGCCCAGCCGGGCGCCTCCCCCGCCGACCGTGCCACGTAGGCCGTCATCACGTCACGTGCCAGCGGCCCGGTGGAGACACCGTCCGCGCTGATGTGGTGAATCACCAGGACGAGGGCGAACTCGGTGTTCCCCGGCCCTCCCGCGGGCTCGACTCCTGGCGTACCGATGCGAAGCAGCTTGCCCCGCACCGGTACTGCCGCGGTCACGTCGAATCCCGTACCGAGCACGGACGCGATCGTGGTGAACAGGTCCTCGGGTGCCACATCGATCGGGTTCAGGTCCAGATCGATGTCCTCGACAGGGAGGATCAGCTGAACCGGAACGCCGTCGATCTCCGGGAACATGGTGCGCAGCGACTCGTGACGGCCGATCACGTCCCGCACGGCCAGTTGCAGGGCAGCGGTGTCCAGCTCGCCGACCAACCTGATGGCCATCGGGATGTTGTAGGCCACGGACTCGGTGTCGAACCTGTTCAGGAACCACATACGGTTCTGCGCCAACGACAGCGGGATTCGATCCGGACGCGCCACCGGCACCAGCGCCGGCGACGCGACTCCGCCGGCGACGACGACCGCCCTCGCGGCGAGCCCAGCTACGGAAGAAGCCTCGAACACCTCACGAACACCGAGCCGCGAACCCAGTACATCGTTGACACGTGAGGTCAGCCGCATAGCGGTCAACGAGTTTCCGCCGAGTTCGAAGAAGTCGTCGTCGAGGCCCACCAGCTCGAGGCCGAGAACCTCACCGAAGACATCCGCGACGATCTGCTCGACGGGCGATGAGGGTGCACGGAACGCCTTCGCCTCGAACACGGGCGCGGGCAATGCCTTCCGGTCCAGTTTGCCGCTCGAGTTCAACGGGAATCCCTCGAGTACGACCAGGGCCGACGGCACCATGTACGACGGCAGGGCCTGACCGATCGAGCTCCGCAGCTCCCCGACATCGACCGCGGTTCCCGCCGATGGCACGACATAGCCTACGAGCTGATCACCGGTCGACGTGCCGACGACCACGGCAACGGACTGACTGACCGACGGGTGCGCCAACAACGCCGATTCGATCTCGCCGAGCTCGATACGCTGGCCACGGAACTTCACCTGGAAATCGGTGCGTCCGATGTAGTCGAGCTCCCCCGACGCACTCCAGGTGACCAGATCGCCGGTGCGGTACATCCGATCACCCACAGCATCCCCCGTCGCTCCGGAGAACGGGTTTGCCACGAATCGGTCCGACGTCAGGTCCACCCGGCCGTAGTAACCGCGCGCCAACTGGACGCCCGCCAGGTACAGCTCACCCGGCACGCCGACGGGAACCGGCCGCAGCCGCGAATCCAGCACGAACACCTGTGAATTCCACTCCGGGCGACCGATCGACACCGATCCACCCGCAGCGGTTTCGGTGACATCGGCGTACGTGATCGACACCGCTGCCTCGGTGGGGCCGTACAGGTTGTGCAGTCGCGCAGCGCAGACAGCCGCGAACCCACGAACCGTCTCGGCCGGCAGCGCCTCACCGATGACGAACACATGCTGCAGCGAGGTGAGGGACTCCGCCGGGGCGTACTCCGCGAACACCGTCAGCATCGACGGCACGAAGTCCGTCATCGTCACTGCATGCGCGCGGATCGTCTCCGCCACGTACGCCGAATCCCGGTGCCCGTCCGGCGTCGCCACCACCAGCTGCGCCCCGACCCGCAACGGCAGGAAGTAGCCCCACAACGACACGTCGAACGTCGTCGCAGTCTTCTGGAGGTACACGTCCGACTCGTCGATGCCGTACTCCGCCTGCATCCACGTCACCTGGTTCACGATCGCGCCATGGCTGACGGCGACGCCCTTGGGCTTGCCGGTCGAGCCCGACGTGAAGATCACGTACGCCGGATGCGCCGGTTCCAACCGTGCAACCCGATCCGTATCGGAGATCGGTTCTGCCGAGTACGCCGCCAGATCCACGGTGTCGATCCGGATGACAGACCTGTCCCCCGGAACCTCGAAACCGTCCCTCGCGGTCGTCAAAACGCACACCGGTGCCGCGGTGTCGAGAATGTGCCCAATCCGATCCACCGGATGGTCCGGATCGACGGGCACGTACGCCCCGCCTGCCTCGATCACCGCGTACATTCCGACAACAAGGTCAAGCGAGCGGCGAACTGCCAACGCCACCAACGACTCCGGACCGACGCCCTCCGCGATGAGCAGCCTGGCCAGCCGGTTCACTCGCTCCGAGAACTCCGCATAGGTCAGCGAACTGTCCTCGAACACGACAGCCGTCGAATCCGCAGACACCGAGACCTGCGCGTCGAACGCATCGAGCAGCAACTCGCCGGCATCAACTACATGCGTCGAATCGTTCCAACCGACCAACACCCGATCCAGCTCGTCGGTTGCCAGCAGCGCAATGTCGCCGACCAGACGCTCGGGCTCCGCCACCACCGCCTCGAGCACTCGCACGAATCGGTCACCGAACACGATCGCGGACGACTCGTCGAACAGGTCCGTCGCGTAGGTCAGCTCCACCACCATTCCGGCTGTCTCGCCGGCCTCCGGTGCCGTCTCCGCGAACGTCCACTGCAGGTCGAACTTCGCCACCGCGGTGTCGAGATCAACCGCGCTGACGCTGAGCTCCGGCAACTCCACCGCGGTCTGGCTCAGGTTCTGGAAGAACAACGCCACCTGGAACAGCGGGTGCCGCGCCTGCGACCGGACCGGATTGAGCACCTCCACCAACCGCTCGAACGGCGCATCTGCATGGCCCATCGCGGCCACGTCACCACTCCTGGTCTGCGCCAACAGATCCGAGAACGAAGCATCCGGTCGGACCTGGCTGCGCAACACCAGCGTGTTGACGAACATACCGACCACGTCATCGAGTGCGGCCTCGCCGCGGCCTGCCACCGGGGTGCCCACCGCGATGTCCTCGGTGCCACTGAGCCGCGCCAGCAGGATCGCGAGCGCGGAATGCACCACCATGAACAGCGTCGTGTTCTGCTGTCGGGCAAGCTCGTTCAACGCCGCATGCAAGTGTCCGTCAATTGCGAACGTGTGCACGGCGCCGCGGTTCGACGCGACCAGCGGACGTGCCCGATCCGCGGGCAAATCCAACTGGTCGGGCAGATCGGCGAGCACCGAACGCCAGAAGCCGAACTGCTCGGCGATGACCGAGTCCGGGTCGTCCTCGGATCCCAGCACCGAACGCTGCCACAATGCGTAATCCGCGTACTGGATCGGCAGCGGCGTCCAGCCCGGGGCCTGCCCCGCGCTGCGCGCGGCGTAGGCGACCATCAGATCCCGCGTCAGCGGGGCCATCGACCAGCCGTCGGAGCTGATGTGGTGCACGACCATGACGAGGACGTACTCGTCTGTCGCGTCCAGCCGGTCGGCCGACTCCAGCGTGAACAGGTTCGCGCGCAGCGGGACCTCGCTGGTGACGTCGAATCCGCGGGAAACCAGCGACACGACCGTGTCGAGGATCTCGTCCTCGGCCACCGCGACGGGGATCAGGTCCGGCGCCGCCTGCTCCGCGGACACGATCATCTGGCAGGGATCGCCGTCGATCTCGGGGTAGAGCGTTCGCAGCGACTCGTGCCGTTCGAACACGTCCACCACGGCCAGACGAAGCGCCGCGAGATCCAGCCGACCGGACAGTCGCAGTGCGATCGGCATGTTGTAGAGCGCCGATTCGGGATCGAAGCGGTTGAGGAACCACATCCGCTGCTGCGCAAGCGAGAGCGGGATCCGCTCCGGACGTTCCTGGGCGACCAGCGCCGCACGCCCACCTCTGCCAACGTACTGCTCGATGGCGGCGGCGAGTGCCTCCACTGTCGACGCCTCGAACAGGGTGCGCACCGGAACCGTCGCGTTCAGGGTCACACCCAGCCGCGCGGTCAACTGGGTCGCGATCAACGAGTTCCCGCCGAGACCGAAGAAGTCGTCGTCGAGTCCGACTCGCTCGATGTCGAGCACCTCGGCGAAGGTCGCCGCGACCGCCTCCTCGACGGCGTTGGTCGGGGCACGATAGGCCTTCGCCGCGAACACCGGCGCCGGCAGCGCCTTTCGATCGAGCTTGCCGACCGGGGTACGCGGGATCTCGTCCAGGACCATGATCACCGACGGGACCATGTGCTGTGCCAGCGACTGCTCGAGTACCGACTTGAGCGCGTCGACATCGACCTCGACGCCATCGCCCGCCAGCACGTAGGAAACCAGAGAGCTGACCCCACCGGCACCGGAGTGGCCCAGTGTGACCGCGAACTCGATGCCGGGCTGCGCACTGAGCAATGAGTCGATCTCACCCAGTTCGACGCGGAACCCGCGCACCTTCACCTGGAAGTCCGACCGTCCGACGTAATCCAGTTCGCCGGTGTCGGTCCACCGCACCAGATCGCCGGTGCGGTACATGCGTCCGCCCGGCCGGCCGAACGGGTCCGCGACGAAGCGGTCCGCCGTCAGGTCGGGGCGCCCGCGGTAGCCACGGGCCAGGCTCGACCCGCCGATGTACAGCTCGCCGACGACGCCGTCCGGGACCAGGTTCAACCGGGTGTCGAGTACCAGGGCCCGCACACCGCAGACCGGCCGCCCGATGGTGACGGGCTGCCCCGGCACCATCGGTTCGGTGAAGGAGACGACGATGGTCGTCTCGGTGGGACCGTATCCGTTCAGGAACTCCCGGTCGCCGCCCCACCTGGCCACCAGCTCGGGCGGGCACGCCTCGCCGCCGACCCCGATCATGCGCAGGTCGGGCAGCCCGGACGGGTCCAGCGATGCCAGCGTCGTCGGGGTCATCATGGCGTGGGTCACGCGCTCGCCGCGCAACAGCTCCGCCAGCTCCGTACCGCCGTAGATCGTCGTGGGAGCGATCACCAGGCACGCGCCGGACGTCGCGGCGAGCAGCATCTCGTTGACGGAGATGTCGAAGCTCGGAGAGGCGAAGTGCAGCACCCGCGAATCCGCGGTCGTGACGGTGGCTCGGCGCTGGAACTCTACGAAGTCCGCCAGGCCGACATGGGTGACCACGACGCCCTTGGGCTTTCCGGTGGAGCCGGAGGTGTAGATCACCCAGGCCGGCTGCTCGAGCCGCACCGGCACGGTGCGGTCGACATCGGTGACCACCGCGGTCGAGGTCTCGGACAACTGCGCGGCGAGGTCGGCGTCATCGAGAACGAGCCACTGCACAGAGCTCGGCAGTGCCTCCACGAACTGTCCCGCGGTGATACCGACAACGACCTCCGAATCGGAGACCATGTGCTCGATCCGGTCCGCCGGGTAGCTCGGGTCGATCGGCACATAGGCCGCACCGGTCTTCGCCACCGCCCAGATCGAGAGCACCGATTCCACCGAGCGGGGCAGCGCCATCGCGACGACCGACTCCGGGCCCGCGCCGCGGGCGATGAGCACGCGCGCCAGCCGCGACGATTCCTCGTCGAGCTCGCGGTAGGTGATCGATCGGCCGTCGCTGGAGAGCGCAGCCCTCGACGGGTTCGATGCCGCTGCCGCGGCGAGGAGTTCGGGAAGTGTCTTCGGCTCGGTCGTTCCCGCGCCGATCCTGGCTGCGAGATCGGCATGCTCGGGCGAGGACAGGATCTCGATATCCCCCACCGGCGTGTCCACGCCCACCACGATCGACTCGAGTACGCGGACGAACCGGGCGACGAAGCCCTCGACCGTCGCGCGGTCGAACAGGTCGGTCGCGTAGTTGAAGCCGCCGGCGATGCCCGCAGGCGAACCGTCGACATCGAAGTTCTCGGAGAGGTTCACCTGCAGGTCGGTGCGGGCGACCTTCGGGTCGAAGTCCACACCTGCGACACGAAGCCCCGGCAGTTCCAGCGAGGTCTGTCCGGTGTTCTGCAGGGCGAGCGCCACCTGGGACAGCGGGGTCCTGGACTGGGAACGCTCGGGGCTGAGCACCTCGACGAGCCGCTCGAACGGAACATCGGCATTCGCAAAGGCGGACAGGTCCACCTCGCGGGTGGCCGCGAGGAATTCGGCGAACGAACGGGCCGGCGGCACCTCTGTCCGGAGCACCAAGGTGTTGACGAACATGCCGACCAGATCGTCGAGCGCGGCCTCGCCCCGCCCCGCGACCGGTGTGCCGATCGCGATGTCCTCGGTCCCGCTGAGGCGAGCAAGCAGCACGGCCAGCGCGGAGTGCAGCACCATGAACATGGTCGAGGTGTGGTTGCGCGCGAGCTCGATCAGTCCATGGTGAAGTTCGGCCTCGATCCTGAACTCGACCGTGTCGCCGGCGTGAGAGGCAACCATCGGCCGCACTCGATCCGCCGGAAGATCCAGCTGGACCGGCAGGTTGTCGAGGGTCTCCGACCAGAACGAGAGCTGCTGTGTGACCAGCGAATCGGGATCGTCTTCGGACCCGAGGACCTCCCGCTGCCACAGCGCGAAGTCCGCGTACTGCACCTCGAGTGGCGCCCATCCGGGTCGCTCACCTGCACACCGGGCGGCATAGGCAGTCATAACGTCTCTGGTCAGGGGACCGATCGAGAATCCGTCGCCCGCAATGTGATGGACAACCAGGACCAGCACGTGCTCGTCGGTGCCTGTCACGGCGAACAACGCAGCTCGCACCGGTATCGCGGCGGTGACGTCGAAGCCCTGCGCCGCGAGAGCGACCACGTGCTCCAACACCTCGTTCTCGCCGACCTCGACCGCCGCCAACTCCAGCGTTGCGGACGCAGCGGGCAGGATCACCTGATGTCCCATGCCGTCGAGTGCCGGGTATACGGTGCGCAGGACCTCGTGCCGCGCCACCAGATCCCCGATCGCGGCCCGCAGCGCCTCGACGTCCAACGCACCGGTCAACCGGACCGCCACCGGAATGTTGCCGGCCGCAGAGGTCGTGTCGAACTGGTTGATGAACCACATGCGCTGCTGTGCCAGCGACAGTGGAATCACATCCGGACGCGGCTTCGCCGTCAGCTCGACCCTGCCGCCCGAGCCGGCATGCGCCTGCAGACGGGTCGAGAGTGCCGCCACGCTCGACGCCTCGAACAGCTCGCGAACCGGCACCCTGGCGTCGAGCGCCGCCCCGATCCGCGCCATCATCTGCGCGGCGATCAGCGAGTTGCCGCCGAGTTCGAAGAAGTCGTCGTCGAGACCGACCCGGGGGACGCCGAGCACCTCGGCGAACACGCCCGCCACGACCTGCTCGATCGGCGTCGACGGGGCACGGAACGCCTTCGCCTCGAACACCGGCGCAGGCAATGCCTTCCGGTCCAGCTTGCCGTTCGCCGTCAGCGGGATCTCGTCGAGCACCACGAACGCGGACGGCACCATGTACTCCGGCAACAACCCCGCGGCACCGTCCCGCACCGCGGCCACATCAAGCTCCGGCCCGCCCGGCACCACGTAGGCGACGAGCACCGGGTTACCCGGGGCGTCCTCGCGCACGATCACCGCGACCTGACCCACCGACTCCTGCGCCAGCACAGCCGCCTCGATCTCACCGAGCTCGATGCGGAAGCCGCGAACCTTCACCTGATCGTCCGCGCGGCCGAGGTACTCGAGCTCACCATCGCGGTTCCACCGCGCAAGGTCACCCGAGCGATACAGGGCAGACCCCTCCGGGTCGAACGGGTTCGCCACGAACCGCGCAGCCGTCAACGCCGGCTGACCGAGGTAGCCACGCGCCAACTGCACACCGGCGACGTACATCTCACCCGGAACCCCGACCGGGACCGGCCGCATCCGAGTATCGAGGACGAACACCCGCAGCCCGGCGATCGCCTGGCCGACGAGGCTGCCCGAAGCGGTCGCTGCGGCGAGCTCGTCGAGACGACGATGCGAGACGTGCACCGTGGTCTCGGTGATGCCGTACATGTTCACCAGCACCGGAGCGTCGCCGCGACGGGAATACCAGTCGCTCAGGCGACGCAGCTCGAGCGCCTCACCACCGAAGACCACATACCGCAGAGACAGCTCCGCAGGCGCCTGCCGATCCGCCTCCGCCAACTGGTAGAACGCCGACGGCGTCTGGTTGAGCACCGTCACCCGCTCCCGCGCCAGCAGCTCCAGGAACTGCTCCGGCGAACGCGACGTGAAGTAGTCGACGACCACCAACGTGCCGCCGTACAGCAACGGACCCCACAGCTCCCACACCGAGAAGTCGAACGCATACGAGTGGAACATCGTCCACACGTCCGACTCGTCGAAACCGAACTCCGACTCCGTGTTCGACATCAACCGCGTCACCGTCCGGTGCGGAACCTGCACACCCTTCGGACGACCCGTCGACCCCGACGTGTAGATCACGTACGCCACGTTGCCCGCCCGCAGCGGAGCTGGCCGGTCGGAATCGACGACCACCGCCGACGACACCGAAGACAGATCCACCGCATCCAGCTCGACGACCGCAAGCCCGTCAGGCAAACCGATCTCGCGACCGGTCCAGGTCACCACACACACCGGCGCCGCATCGGCCAGCATGTACTCGATGCGATCCGCCGGATACGTCGGATCGACAGGCAGGTACCCACCGCCCGCCTTGAGCACCGCCAGCAGCGCAACCACCAGGTCAGCGGATCGCGGCAGCGCCACCGCCACCAGCGACTCCGGCCCCACCCCCGCCTCGATCAGTACCCGGGCCAGGCGATTCGCCTGCTCGTCCAGCTCCCGGTAAGTCACCGACGTGTCCTCGAACCGCACCGCGACCCGCTCCGGGAAGCTCGCCGCCGCGGCTCCGAAGCGCTCGACCAGCGTGGCGTCTTCACCGGCGTCCGGTCCCGCCGCGGGCCAGACCTCGAGGAGGTTACGACGCTCGTCGGACGACACCAGGTCGATGTCGCCGACCGCGGCGAACGGATCGGCGGTCACCGCGTCGAGCAGGCGCACGAATCGCTGGGCGAACGTGCGCATCGTCGCATCGTCGAACAGATCCGTGGCGTATGTGAGCTCGGCCGTCATACCCGTCGGCGCACCCTCGCCGGAGAACGTCTCCGACATCGTCACCTGCAGGTCGAACTTCGCGACACCGGCGTCGACCTCCACGCCGCTCACGGTCAGCCCCGGCAGTTCGAGCGTCGGCACGTCCATGTTCTGGAAGGTCAGCACCACTTGGAACAGCGGATGCCGCGCTTGCGAACGTGCCGGGTTCAGCACCTCCACCAGCCGCTCGAACGGCACGTCCGCATGGGCAAACGCACCGAGGTCGCTCGCGCGGACACGGGCCAACAGATCGGAGAAGGACTCCGAGTCCTCCACCTGGGTCCGCAACACCAACGTGTTGACGAACATGCCGATCACATCGTCGATCGCCGCCTCGCCACGGCCGGCGACCGGCGTGCCGATCGCGATGTCCGAGGTGCCGGACAGCCGCGCGAGCAGCACCGACAGGGCTGCGTGCACGACCATGAACAGCGAGGTGTTGTTCTCCCGGGCAATGGAATTGAGATGCGCCGTCGACTCGGGCGCAATCTCGAACCGATGGGTCCGACCATGGTTGGAGATTGCCGCCGGCCGAGGGCGATCGCTGGGGAGGTCCAGCTGGTCGGGCAGCCCTGCCAATTCGTCACGCCAGTAGTCGAGCTGCTTGGCGATCACCGACTCCGGATCGTCCTCCGAGCCGAGAACCTCGCGCTGCCAGAGACTGAAGTCCGCATACTGCACCGGCAACGGATCCCACGACGGCGCGTCGCCGACCGAGCGGGATGCGTACGCCGTCACCACGTCCCGGATCAGCGGCCCCATCGAGAAGCCGTCGGCCGCGATGTGATGGACGACGAGCACCAGCACGAACTCGTGCTCTTCCGCGGAATCCGCATCGACCTGGTAGAGGTTCGCCCGCATCGGGACGGCCGAGGTGACGTCGAATCCGACCGAGATGTCCGCGGTGACCCGCTGCAGCAACTCGTCCGCGGACACCGTCACCGGGGTCAGGTCCGGCGTCGCCTGCTCGGCCGTCAGGATCACCTGGGCCGGCCCCTGCGCCGAGTCCGGGTACACGGTCCGCAGCACCTCGTGCCGCGCCACGACGTCGGCGACCGCCGCCTGCATCGCGGAGAGATCGAGCCGACCCCGCAGGCGAACCGGTATCGGAATGTTGTTGGCCGCCGACTCGGTGTCGAACCGGTTGAGGAACCACATCCGAGACTGGGCCAGCGACAACGGGATTCGGTCAGGACGCTCACGCGCGGCGAGTGGAATGGCGCTAACCGGCGCATTCACCGCGCCCTCGATGACGAGCGCGAGCTCGGCCACGGTAGGCGCGTCGAAGAACTCACGCACATCGATCCGGACACCGAAGTCACGGTTGAACCGGGCGATCGCTCTGGTCGCGATGAGCGAGTTGCCGCCGAGCTCGAAGAAGTCGTCGTCCACGCCGATCTTCTCGAGTCCGAGCAGATCGGAGAACAACTCCGTCAGCTTCTCCTCTGTCGGCGTGCTCGGCGCCCGGTACTCGCGGGCGAGGGAGGAGAAGTCCGGAGTCGGCAATGCCTTGCGGTCGAGCTTGCCGCTCGCGTTCAGCGGGAATGCCTCGAGCGCCACGAACAGTGACGGCACCATGTATTCCGGCAACTTCCGCTTCAGATCCGCACGAAGCTCGCGGTGGTCCGGGACCGTGCCTGCGGTCGGCACCAGGTACGCGACGAGGTGCTCGCCGACTGTCGGATCGTTGTGCACGACGACGACAGCCTGTACCACCTCACTGCGGCTGAGCAGCGCGGACTCGATCTCGCCGAGCTCTATACGCAGGCCCCGCAGCTTGACCTGGAAGTCGATCCGTCCGAGGTAGTCGACGGAAGCATCCGCGCGCCACCGAACGAGATCGCCGGTGCGGTACATCCGAGCGCCCGGCCCACCGTAGGGGTTCGCCACGAATCGGTCTGCCGTCAGGTCCGGACGCTCGACGTACCCCCGCGCCAGCTGAACGCCCGCCAGGTACAACTCACCCGGAACCCCGACAGGCACCGGACGCAGTCCGTCGTCGAGGATCAGCAGTTCGCATTCTGCGAGCGCAGATCCGATGGGCATGGTCACGTCGTCGAGCTCACTGACCCGGTGGTGCGAAACGTCGACCGCGGCCTCTGTCGGACCGTACATATTGTGCAGCGGCACGTCGCTGACCGTGCGGAACCGGGCCGCGGTCTCGGGGGGCAACGCCTCACCGGACGAGAAAACGATTCGCAGCGAGCGCACCAGCGGTGCCGTCGGCTCGAGGAGGTACAGCGAGAGCATCGACGGGACGAACTGCGCCAGAGTGACACCGTGTTCGAGCATTGTTCGCGCGAGGTAGGCGGGGTCGCGGTGACCGTCGTGGGTGGCGATCACCAGCCGAGCACCCGCGCTGAGCGGCCAGAACAGCTCCCACAGCGAGACGTCGAACGTGAACGGCGTCTTGTGCAGGACGACGTCGTCTGCGTCCAGTCCGAAGGTCCGCTGTCGCCACACCAGGTTGCTCACGATTGAGCGATGCGACACCGCGACGCCCTTGGGCTTGCCTGTCGACCCGGACGTGAAGATCACGTAGGCGATGTTGTCCGCCGACAACGCCGTCAGCCGGTCGGCATCGGTGACCGGTTCGCCCGAATGCTCCGACAGGTCGAGCTCGTCGATCTCGAGCACCGTCACGCCCGAGGGCAGCGGAACCCCGTCGCGTGCGGTGGTGAGGACGGCCGCGGGGTCCGCCACGTCCAGCACATGCCCGAGGCGATCCGCCGGGTGATCCGGATCGAGGGGAACATAGGCGCCGCCGGCCTTGAGGATCGCGTACATGCCGACCAGCAAGTCGAGGGACCGGCGAATCGCGAGGCCGACATGATCCTCGGGCTTGACCCCCATGGCCAGGAGGTGACGGGCAAGCCGGTTGGCTCGGTCGTCGAACTCCGCGTACGTCAGCCGGGCACCCTCGAACTCGAGCGCGATCGCGTCGGGCGTCCGTGTGACCTGCTCCTCGAACAGGCTCAACAGGGTCTGCGCCACTGCCCCGCCACCCGAGTCCGATTCGGCGTCCGGATGCGCCTCGGCCGCGTCGGCGAGCAACGCCTCCAGAACCCGGGCCAGGCCACCCGCCTCGTCCGTATCGTCCAGGTCAGGGAGCAACCCGGCGATGACGACCGGGATCAACGCATCCGAACCCAGTGCGCCGCCCATGGCGGCGTCGAGGGTCTCGAGCTCGGTGTGCAACGTCTGATACGTGATGTCGGTGCCCTGGTGGGTAATGGCCCGCCGCTCGGGTTCGGTCCTCACCACCGCGGCGATCACTCGCTGGAGATCCTCGACAAAAAGAACCCGCCCCCGCGGATTTCCACCCGACATCTTGCTGTTCCTCCCACTACCACACTGCGCCCCGGACCCGGACCGTTCCGGGGCAAATTCACAACACAAATCCGTCACCGTCCGGCGTCGTCCGCCAGAACTATAGGGTCACGCCGGACGGTCGGACTGTGCTTTCTCCACAATTGATCGAGAGGCGCTGATCAGCGATTCCAATGCCCTCGCGTGCCCCTCCGCGCCGAGCGCCGGGAGGATACCCGGCAGCAATCCCGACAGTGAGACGGTCACCAACGCCTCCGGTTTGAGGGCCGATCCCATCGACTTGGAGACCGCCACCAGTTTCGTGCCGAGCTGGCCGTAGGTGACATCCCGACCATCGTGGGACAGCGCGATCGCATCCGGCTCCGCGGCCGCGGCTGCGGCGACGAGATCCGGAAGATCACGCACGGTCAACGCCGGCTTCGGCGCGAACCGCGAGCGCTCCTGATCGGTGAGGATGTCGATGGACCGCAGCACCACGGCCGGGTCCTCGGCGATGGCCTCCAGGATCCGGGCGAACCGACCCGCGAAGAGCTTGATCGTCTCCGGATCGAACAGGTCCGCCGCGTACGTGAACCTCATCTGGATCTCCGCGAGCCTGCCGAGATCGTCGAACTGCTCCATACCTGTCAACTGCAGATCGAACTTGGCCTGATCGAATCCGTCGTCGAACGCGGAGACCTCGAGACCCGGCAACTGCAGCGAACGGGTCGTCATGTTCTGGAAGGCGAACATGACCTGGAACAACGGGGTGTATGCGGCCGAGCGCTGGCACCCCACCACATCGACCAGCCGCTCGAACGGCACGTCGGCGTGGCCGAAGGCGGCCAAGTCCTTGCTCCGTGCCTGCCCGAGCAGCTCCTCGAACGTGCTCCCCGAACTGACCTGGGTGCGCAGCACGACCGTGTTGACGAACATACCGATCAGTTCGTCGAGCACCTGCTCACCCCGGCCCGCGACAGGGGTGCCGATCGCGATGTCGGTCGATCCACTCATCCGCGACATCAGCACCGCGAAGGCGCTGTGGATCACCATGAACATCGTCGCGTTGTTGTCCCGGGCGATCCGGCTCAGACGATCGGTGACGTCCGACCCGACCACGAAATCGAACGAGCCGCCCCTCATCGACTGGCGAGCGGGACGCGGCCGATCGGCCGGCAGTTCGAGTTGCTCCGGGACCCCCGCGAGTTCGTCCGTCCAGTACGCCAGCTGACGCGCGATCAGGCTCTCCGGGTCGTCCTCGGATCCGAGCAGCTCACGCTGCCAGAGGCTGTAGTCGGCATACTGCACCGGCAGCGGCGACCACGACGGAACCTGCCCGTCGACCCGCGAGGAGTAGGCGATCATCACGTCCCGGGTGAGCGGACCCATCGAGAAGCCGTCCGCGCTGATGTGGTGAACCACAACCACGAAGACGTACTCGGTCGGGGCCAGCTCGAACAGGGCGGCCCGGACCGGCACGGACTCGGTGACGTCAAAGCCGGTTCCGACCATTTCCGCGAGCGCCTCGCCCATGGCCTGCTCGGTCACCTGAACCGGCGCGAGGCTCGGCGCCATCTCCTCGAGCGGGACGATCGCCTGGACGGGACCGTCGGCTGTGTCCGGATACATCGTCCGCAACACCTCGTGCCGCTCGAGCACGTCGAGCACCGCGGCCTCAAGCGCGGGCACGTCCAACAGACCCGACAACCTGATTGCGCCCGGAATGTTGTACGCGGCTGAATCCGGGGCCATCTGGTTGAGCACCCACATCCGTTGCTGCGCCAGCGACAGCGGTATCCGCGCCGGCCGTTCCGCCGCGACCAACGCCAGTCGACCGCCGGAGCCTGCGTGCGCCTCGACACGCACCGCGAGCTCACCGATCGTCGGCGTATCGAACAGCCACAGCACCGGCACCTGGGTGTCCAGCGCCGCCCCCAGCCGGGCAGCGACCTGAGTCGCCACCAGCGAGTTGCCCCCGAGCGCGAAGAAGTCGTCGTCCAGACCGACCTGCTCGGCCCCCAGCACGCCCGCGATGATGTCCGCCACCAACTGCTCGACGACGGTGGCCGGAGCTCGGAACTCCGCCGCCCCGAACTCCGGATCCGGAAGGGCCTTGCGGTCGATCTTGCCGTTGATGTTCAGCGGTAGCGCCTCGAGAACCACGAAGGCCGAGGGCACCATGTAGCTCGGCAACACCGCCGCTGCGGCTGCCTTCAGCCGCGCCACGTCGATATCGGTGTCCACCGCAGGCACCAGGTAGGCGACCAGCCGCTCGCCGGTGCGCTCATCCGAACGAGCCGTCACGACCACCGCCGCGACGGACTCCTCGCGTGCCAGCGCGGCCTCGATCTCGCCGAGCTCGATCCGGAAGCCGCGGACCTTGACCTGGAAGTCGCTGCGCTCGAGGTACTCGAGCTCGCCGTCCGCGCGCCATGCCACCAGGTCACCGGTGCGGTACATGCGCTCGCCCGCCGGACCGAACGGATCTGCAACGAACCGGTCCGCGGTCAGATCGACACGCCCGTGGTAGCCGCGAGCGAGCTGGGCACCTGCGAGGTATAGCTCGCCGCCCACCCCGGCTGGCACCGGGTTGAGCCGGGCGTCGAGCACGTAGACGCGGGTGTTCCATTCCGGGGTACCGATCGGCACCGATGCGGTGTCGAGATCGGTGACCTCGTGCGAGGTGACCGAGACCGCTGCCTCCGTCGGCCCGTACAGGTTGAACAGTCGTGCGGCGTTGGCCGCGCGGAACGACTGGGCGGTCGCCGCGGGCAGCGCCTCACCGATCGCGAGCACGCGCCGCAACGAATCGGACAGCGCGCCACCCGCCGCTGCAGTCGAGAGCATCGACACCATCGACGGCACCGCGTGGAGGGTGGTGACGGCCTGGGTCCGGATCAGGTCGAGGAGGTAGTCGGGGTCCTGGTGCCCGCCGGGCTTCGCGATGACCAGGCGGCCACCCGAGACGACAGGAGTCCAGAACTCCCACACCGACAGGTCGAAGGTGGCGGCGGTCTTGAGCAGGGCCGCGTCCGATCCGTCGAGCCCGAATTCCGCCCGCATCCAGAGCAGCTGGTTGACGATCGCGGAATGGCTCACGGCCACGCCCTTTGGCCGGCCCGTCGAACCGGACGTGAAGATCACGTACGCCGGGTGCTCGGGACGCAACGGACGAATCCGGTCCGCATCCGTGACGGCGGTGTCCGGGTAGCGGGAGAGGTCCTCCTGGTCCAGGAGGAGGACAGACCTGTCCCCTGCTCCGTCGAAATCGTCTCGCGCGGTGGACAGCACGCACACCGGTGCCGCGGTCTCGAGGATGTGGCCGATCCGCTCGGCGGGGTGGTCGGGGTCGATCGGGACGTAGGCGCCGCCCGCGGCGACGACCGCGTACATGCCGACGACCAGGTCGGTCGAGCGCCGCATGGCCAGCGCCACCAACGACTCGGACCCGACACCCAGCTCGATCAGCCTGCGCGCCAACCGGTTCACTCGCGAGCCGAAGTCGCGGTAGCACAGTTCGGAGCCCTCGAACCACAGCGCCGGTGCGCTCGGGGTGGCCGCGACCTGCGCGTCGAACAGATCGGCCAGGGTCAGGTCGGCGACCTGCTCGCCGGTGTCGTTCCACCGCTCCAGCAGACGCTCCCGCTCGGCGGCGTCGAGGAGCTCGAGGTCGCCGACCGTCACGTCGGGGTCGGCCACCGCAGCCTCGACGATCCGCACGAATCGCTCGGCGAACCGCTCCACCGATGCCTGGTCGAACAGGTCCGTCGCGTAGTGGAACATCGCGTCCACGCCGACCGGTGCACCGTCGGAGTCGAAGCGCTCGGTGAGGAACAACTGCAGGTCGAACTGCGTGATCTGGTTGTCGATCTCGAGCGCCGACACGCTGAGGCCGGGCAGTTCGAGACTCTTCTTGGCCACGTTCTGGAACGAGAAGCCGACCTGGAACAGCGGATGCCGCGCCGTGGACCGGGTGGGGTTGAGGACCTCGACGAGGCGCTCGAACGGCACGTCGGCGTGGCCGAATGCCGCTAGATCCGACTCGCGTACCGCCGACACCAGCTCGGCGAAGGTCTTCGATCCGTCGACGTGGGTGCGGAAGACCAGCGTGTTGACGAACATGCCGATCAGGTCGTCCATCGCGGCCTCACCGCGACCTGCGATCGGGGTGCCGACCGAGATGTCGTCGGTCCCGGACAGTCGGGCCAACAGCACCGCGAGCGCGGTATGGGTGGCCATGAACAGCGTCGCACCCTGACTGCGGGCCACACTCGCCAAGCCACGATGCAGGCGAGCGTCGAGCTCGAAGGCCACCCGCCCACCCTGGTTCGAACGCACCGCAGGGCGAGGACGGTCGCTCGGCAGGTCCAGCTGGTCGGGAAGCCCTGCTAGGGTTCGCCGCCAGAAGTCGAGCTGCTGGCCGGCGACCGAGGTCGGGTCCTCCTCGGAACCGAGCACGTCACGCTGCCACAGCGCGTAGTCCGCGTACTGCACGGACAGTTCCGACCACTCCGGGTCACCCCCGGCCAGGCGGGCGGAATAGGCGGTCATCACGTCGCGGACAAAGGGCGTGATCGACGAACCGTCGGCGGCGATGTGGTGGACCACGAACGCGAGCACGAACTCACCGGTCGCCAGTCGTTCCGCAGACTCCACTCCCGCGCCGTCGATCTCGAACAGGCACACCCGCAGCGGCACCTCGACCGTGACGTCGAACTGCGTGGTCGCGAACTCGAACAGTCGCTGTGGCAGCTCATCGGCACCCACAAGAACCGGATCCAGCTCGCGCCTCACCGCGCCAGGGGCCTCGATGAGCTGGAACGGACCGTCGCCGGTCTCGGGGTAGCGCGTGCGCAGCGACTCGTGCCGCGCGATGACATCGGCCAGCGCGGACTCCAGCGCGTGGCGATCGAGTTCACCGGTGAGCCTGATCGCCATCGGGATGTTGTACGCGCTCGAACTGCTGTCGAAGCGGTTGAGGAACCACATCCGTTGCTGGGCCAGGGACAGCGGAATCCGCTCCGGCCGGTCCTGCGCGACCAGCGCGGGACGGGCACCGGTGCCCGCGAGAGCGCCGACTGCCGAGGCGACGGCGGCCACGGTCGACGACTCGAACAGCGTCCGCACCGGGACGCGGGTGTCGAGCGCCACACCGATCCGGGCGACCACCTGCGCGGCGATCAGCGAGTTGCCGCCGAGCTCGAAGAAGTCGTCGTCGAGACCGACCCGCTCGAGACCGAGCACCTCGGCGAACACGCCTGCCACGATCTCCTCGGCGGGCGTCGACGGGGCGCGGTACTCTCGCACCTCGAAAACAGGCGCAGGCAATGCCTTTCGGTCCAGCTTGCCGTTCGCCGTCAGCGGGATCTCGTCGAGCACCACGAACGCGGACGGCACCATGTACTCCGGCAGCGCCGTCGCGGCACCGTCCCGCACCGCGGAGACGTCCAGGCCGGAGCCGCTCGGCACGACGTAGGCGACGAGCGTGGGGTTGCCGGGAGTGTCCTCGCGGACGATCACCGCGGCCTGACCCACCGACTCCTGCGCCAGCACGGCCGCCTCGATCTCACCGAGCTCGATGCGGAAGCCGCGAACCTTCACCTGGTCGTCGGCACGACCGAGGTACTCGAGCTCGCCGGACGCGTTCCAGCGGGCGAGGTCACCCGAGCGGTAGAGCGCAGATCCGTCGGCATCGAACGGGTTCGCCACGAAGCGCGCCGAACTCAGCGCCGGCTGCCCGAGGTAGCCGCGCGCCAATTGCACACCCGCGACGTACATCTCGCCAGGGACGCCGACCGGCGCCGGCTGCAGCCGGCCGTCGAGCACGTAGACCCGGAGACCGTCGATCGCCTGGCCGACGATGCTCGCCGAAGCCGCGGCGGCCGTCTGCGCGTCGATCTCCCGGTACGACACGTGCACCGTCGTCTCGGTGATGCCGTACATGTTCACCAACGTCGGAGCGGTGTCCGGATGCCGGTCGTACCAGTCGCTCAGGCGACGCAGCTCGAGGGCCTCACCACCGAAGACCACATACCGCAGTGACAGCTCCGCAGGCGCCTGCCGATCCGCCTCCGCCAACTGGTAGAACGCCGACGGCGTCTGGTTGAGCACCGTCACCCGCTCCCGCGCCAGCAGCTCCAGGAACTGCTCCGGCGAACGCGAGGTGTAGTAGTCGACGACCACCAGCGTGCCGCCGTACAGCAGCGGACCCCACAGCTCCCACACCGAGAAGTCGAACGCATACGAGTGGAACATCGTCCACACGTCCGACTCGTCGAAACCGAACCGCCGCTCGGTGTTCCGCATCAACCGCGTAACGGTGCGGTGCGGAACCTGCACGCCCTTCGGACGACCCGTCGACCCCGACGTGTAGATCACGTACGCGACATTGCCCGGCCGCAGCGGGGCCAACCGCTCGGAATCGGCGACCGGCGCCGCCGAGCCCCCGGACAGGTCCAGCGTGTCCAGCTCGATCACCGGAAGCCCGGTGGGCAGGGCGATCTCGCGGCCGGTCCAGGTCACCACGCACACCGGAGCGGCGTCGGAGAGCATGTACTCGATGCGATCCGCCGGATACGTCGGATCGACGGGCAGGTACCCACCGCCGGCCTTGAGCACCGCCAGCAGCGCGACCACCAGGTCCAGCGAGCGCGGCAACGCCACGGCGGCAAGGGTCTCAGGACCGACGCCCGCCGCGATCAGCCTGCGTGCCAACCGGTTCGTGCGTTCGTCGAGCTCGCGATAGGTGAGACCGTCCGCACCGAAGCGCACCGCGACCCGATCGGGGAAGCTCACCGCCGCCACTGAGAATCGTTCGATCAGCGTGGCGTCGACACCGGCATCAGGGCCTGCCGCGGGCCACACCTCGAGTAGGTTGCGACGCTCATCGGACGACACCAGATCGATGTCCCCGACTGCGCTGCTCGGGTCAGCGGAGACCGCGCCGAGCACTTGCACGAGTCGCTTCGCGAATGCGTGCATCGTCGCATCGTCGAAGAGGTCGGTGGCATAGGTGAGCTCGGCAGACATCCCCGTCGGTGCACCGTCGTCGGCGAAGGTCTCCGACATCGTCACCTGGAGATCGAACTTCGCGACGCGGGCATCGATCTCGACGCCGCTCACGGTCAGCCCGGGCAGTTCGAGCGTCGGCACGTCCATGTTCTGGAAAGTCAGTGCCACCTGGAACAGCGGGTGCCGCGCCTGCGAACGGGCCGGACTGAGGACCTCCACGAGCCGCTCGAACGGCACGTCCGTGTTGGCGAAGGCCGCGACATCGACCGACCGGGTCTGTCCGAGGATCTCCTCGAAGCTCGAACCGGAATCGACCTCGGTGCGCAGGACCAACGTGCCGACGAACATGCCGACCAGATCGTCGAGCGCGGCTTCACCACGCCCCGCGACCGGCGCACCGATCGCGATATCGGAGGTGCCCGACAACCGCGCCAGCAACACCGACAGGGCCGCATGCACGACCATGAACAGGGTGGCCCCCTGCGTGCGGGCCAGACCGCTCAGGTCGCGATGCAGGTCGGCATCGATCGTGAAACGGTGCGCTGCACCGCGATACGACGCAACGGCCGGGCGCGTGCGGTCGCTCGGCAGGTCCAGCTGGTCGGGCAATCCGGCCAGCGCGTCCGCCCAGTACCGCAACTGCGTGGACACCAACGACTGCGGGTCCTCCTCGGACCCGAGCACCTCGCGCTGCCACAGCGCGTAATCCACGTACTGCACCGGCAACGGTGACCACGCCGGCGCCACACCCGCGGCGCGCGCGGCGTACGCGGTCATCACGTCCCGCACCAGCGGACTCATCGACCAGCCGTCAGCACTGATGTGGTGCACGACGAACACGAGCACGAACTCGGTAACCGAGGTCTGCAGAAGCGTCACTCGCAGCGGGACCTGATCGGTCACGTCGAACCCGGTCGCCGCTTCCCGGACGAGCGCCTCGAACATCTCACTCTCGTTCGCCGCGACGGGCGTCAGGTCGGGCATCGCCTGCGCGACAGGGACGATCACCTGGACCGGGCCGTCGGCAGTGTCCGGGTACACCGTGCACAGGACCTCGTGGCGGTCGAGCAGGTCCGCGACCGCCGCACGCAACGCCTCGAGATCGACCGAACCGGTCAGGCGCACCGCGATCGGTATGTTGTTCATCGCCGACTCGGTGTCGAACTGGTTCAGGAACCACATCCGCGACTGCGCAGGGGAGAGCGGGATCCGCTCGGGGCGCGGTCCGGCGACGAGCGCCACGCGCCCGCCCTCACCTTCGAGCGCACCGACAGCGGCCGCGAGCGCGACGACGGTCGACGACTCGAACAGGATCCGCACCGGGACGCGGGTGTCGAGCGCCGCACCGATCCGTGCCGCCACCTGCGCGGCGATCAGCGAGTTGCCGCCGAGCTCGAAGAAGTCGTCGTCGAGACCGACCCGTTCGAGACCGAGCACCTCGGCGAACACGCCCGCCACGACACCCTCGATCGCGGACTCCGGTGCACGGAACTCGCGGACCTCGACGGCGGGAGCGGGCAACGCCCGCCGATCCAGCTTGCCATTGGCCGTCAGCGGGATCTCGTCGACGACCACGAACGCGGACGGCACCATGTACTCCGGCAGCACCGCAGCCGCGCCCTCGCGCACACCGGGAACGTCCACCGTGACACCGGCAGCGAGCACCAGGTACGCCACCAGACGCGCGCTGCCAGGAACATCCTCGCGGACGATCACGGCGACCTGCGCGACCGAATCCTGAGCCAGGAGCGCCGACTCGATCTCGCCGAGCTCGATGCGGAAACCGCGAACCTTGACCTGATCGTCCGCGCGGCCTAGGTACTCGAGGTCCCCGTTGCGGTTCCAACGGGCGAGGTCGCCCGAGCGGTACAGCCTCGAACCGTCCACTCCGAACGGATCGGCCACGAACCGCGACGCCGAGAGCGCCGGCTGACCGAGGTAGCCACGCGACAACTGCACACCCGCGACGTACATCTCGCCGGGAACGCCGACCGGGACAGGGCTGAGTCGCTCGTCGAGAACGTAGACGCGCAACCCCGCGATCGCCTGACCGACCACCGATGCCGACGCCGACGCCGCCATCACCGCGTCGATCTCGCGATACGACACGTGCACCGTCGTCTCGGTGATGCCGTACATGTTCACCAACGTCGGAGCGGTGTCCGGATGCCGGTCGTACCAGTCGCTCAGGCGACGCAGCTCGAGCGCCTCACCACCGAAGACCACATACCGCAGAGACAGCTCCGCCCCGGACTGCCGATCCGCCTCCGCCAACTGGTAGAACGCCGACGGCGTCTGGTTGAGCACCGTCACCCGCTCCCGCGCCAGCAGCTCCAGGAACTGCTCCGGCGAACGCGACGTGAAGTAGTCGACGACCACCAACGTGCCGCCGTACAGCAACGGACCCCACAGCTCCCACACCGAGAAGTCGAACGCATACGAGTGGAACATCGTCCATACATCGGACTCGTCGAAACCGAACCGGTCCTCGGTGTTCGACATCAACCGCGTCACGGTCCGGTGCGGAACCTGCACACCCTTCGGACGACCCGTCGACCCCGACGTGTAGATCACGTACGCGACATTGTCCGGCCGCAGCGGAGAACGGCGGTCCGGATCCGAGATCGCCGCGGCCGAGACCGCGTCCAGGGCCACGACGTCCAGCTCGATCACCGGCAGCGCGGAGGGCAGCCCCATCTCGCGACCGGTCCAGGTCAGCACACACACCGGCGCCGCATCGGCCAGCATGTACTCGATGCGATCCGCCGGATAGGTCGGATCGACGGGGAGGTACCCACCGCCCGCCTTGAGCACCGCCAGCAGCGCAACCACCAGGTCAGCGGATCGCGGCAGCGCCACCGCCACCAGCGACTCCGGCCCCACCCCCGCCTCGATCAGTACCCGGGCCAGGCGGTTCGCCCGCTCGTCGAGCTCCCGGTAGGTCAGCGACACGCCCTCGAACCGAACCGCGACCGAGTCGGCCCGGCGGGCCGCGACCGCCTCGAACCCTGCCACCAGCGTCCGCTCGACACCAGAGTCGACACCGGACGAGTTCCACTGCGACAGAACGCATTCACGCTCGGTCGCACCGAGCAGGTCGATGTCGCCCACGGGCGCAGCCGGATCGGCCACGATCGCGGTGAGGATCCCGACGAAGCGGCGCTCGAACTCGCGAATCGTCTCCGCGTCGAACAGATCGGTCGCGTAGGTCAGCTCGGCGGCCAGACCGGCCGCCCCGGAATCGTCGCCGGTCGACTCGGTCAGGTTCAGCTGCAGGTCGAACTTGGAGATCTGCTCGTCGTACTCGAGCGCGTGAATGTTGAGGCCCGGCAGTTCCAGTTCCGTGCGGGCCTGGTTCTGCAGGGAGAGGACCACCTGGAACAGCGGGTGCCGTGCCTGCGAGCGGGCCGGACTGAGCACCTCCACCAAACGCTCGAACGGCACGTCCGCGTTCCCGAACGCAGCCACATCGGTTTCCCGCGCCCGCGAGAGGATCTCGGTGAACGAGCGAGCCGTGTCCACCTCGGTGCGGAGCACCAGCGTGTTGACGAACATGCCGACCAGGTCGTCCAGCGCGGCCTCGCCACGGCCCGCGACCGGCGCACCGATCGCGATGTCCGAAGTGCCCGACAGTCGTGCGAGCAGTACCGACAGCGCTGCGTGCACGACCATGAACAAGGTGGCGCCCTGCGCGCGGGCCAGTTCGCCGAGTGCGCGGTGCAAGTCAGCATCGATATCAAAGCGATGCATCGCACCGCGGTAGGACGCGGCCACCGGACGCTGCCGATCGCTCGGCAGGTCCAGCTGGTCCGGCAGCCCGGCGAGAGTCCGCGTCCAATAGGAGAGCTGGACGGCGGCCACCGACTCCGGATCCTCCTCGGACCCGAGCAGTTCACGCTGCCACAGCGCGTAGTCCGCATACTGCACCGGCAACGGTGCCCATGCCGGCGCCGTACCCGCGGCACGCGCCGCGTACGCGACCATCACGTCGCGCGCCATCGGGGCCATCGACCAGCCGTCGGCGCTGATGTGGTGCACCACCATCGCCAGCACGAACTCGGTGTCAGACGTCCTCAGCAGCGACACCCTCAGGGGTGCCTGCTCGGTCACGTCGAAACCCGTGGAGAAGAACTCGACGAGCTTGCCCACCAGATCCGATTGCGTCACGACGACGGGAGCGAGGACCGGTGCCACCTTGTTGACGGGAAGCACGACCTGCTGTGCGCCGGACTCGGTGTCCGGGAACACCGTTCGCAGCGCCTCGTGACGATCGATCACGTCGGCGACTGCTCGTTCCAGCGCATCCACATCCAGCTCACCCGACAGGGCGATCGCCAGCGGCAGGTTGTAGGTCACCGACTCCGGATCGAAGCGGTTGAGGAACCACATGCGTTGCTGCGCCGGTGAGAGCGGGATCCGCTCGGGGCGTACCCCCGCAACCAACGCCGCACGACGAGGTCCGGTGTACGACTCGAGCCGCGCCGCGAGGGCGGCGACAGTAGGCGCCTCGAAGAGAACCCGCACCGGGACGGTTGCATCGAGTGCCGCCCCCAGTCGGGCGGTGACCTGGGTGCCGATCAGCGAGTTGCCACCGAGCTCGAAGAAGTCGTCGTCGATACCCACTCGGTCGAGGCCGAGCACCTCGGCGAACACCTCGGCGACGATCGACTCATGCTGTGTCGATGGGCCGCGATAGGAACGAGCCTCGAAAACAGGTTCCGGCAACGCCTTTCGATCCAGCTTGCCGACCGGAGTGAGCGGAACGGCGTCGATGACCATGATCGACGAGGGCACCATGTGTGCCGGCAGGAGCTTCGCGGCGGACTCCCTGATCACCGCAGGGTCCAGTTCTGCGCCGTCCGCCCCGTGCAGGTACGACACCAGTGAGGTGACACCCCCGGCACCCTGGTGCCCGATCGTCACCGCGAAGTCGACCCCGGGTTGCGCCGCGAGTACCGCGTCGATTTCACCGAGCTCGATGCGGAAGCCTCGGACCTTCACCTGGAAGTCCGTCCGGCCCAGGTACTCGATCTCGCGATCCGCGGTCCAGCGCGCGAGGTCGCCGGTACGGTACATCCGCTGCCCCGGTTCCCCGAACGGATCGGCCACGAATCGATCGGCGGTCAGATCCGGACGGCCCCGGTAGGCCCGGGCCAGCCCGGCACCCACCACGTACAGCTCGCCGACCACACCGGCCGGCACCGGGTGCAGCCGCCGGTCGAGCACAAGCGAACCGAGGCCGGCGACCGGCCCGCCGATCGTGACCAGCATGCCTGCGGTCAACACGTCGGTGCTGGTGGCAAGGACGGTCGACTCCGTCGGGCCGTAGGCATTGATGAAACGCCTGTCTGCCGACCACCTGGCCATCAACTCGGGCGGGCACGCCTCACCGGCGACCATCAGCGTCGCGAGGTCGTCGAGCCCGGTCGGGTCCATCGTCGCGAGTGCGCCCGGCGTGATGATGGCGTGGGTGACCCGCCGCTCGCGCAGCAGATCCGCCAGTTCCACTCCACCGAACACGTCGGAGGGCACGATCACCATGGTGGCGCCCGACCCGAACGCCATCAGCGCCTCGTACACCGCGACATCGAAACTCGGCGAGGCCACGTGCAACGAACGCGATCCGGGCGCCAGCCGATAGTGGAGCCTCTGGTGCTCGACTGCGTTCGCCAGGCCGGCGTGGGTGACCACGACGCCCTTCGGCCTACCCGTCGAACCCGAGGTGTAGATGACGTAGGCGGGATGCGCGATCCGGAGCGGTGCGATCCGGTCGGCATCGGACACCGGCGCCGCGGAGACTGCCGCGCATCGCCCGATCACCTCGGCGCCCTCGATCGCCAGCCAGCGCAGGTCGGTCGGCAGCCGGTCGACGAAATCCGCCACCGTGACACCGATGACCGCACCGCTGTCGGACACCATGTGCGCAACGCGTTCGGCGGGGTACTTCGGGTCGACGGGCACGAACGCAGCTCCGGTCTTCGCGACTGCCCATACCACCAGCACCGACTCGATCGAACGCGGAATTGCCACGGCTACAGTGCATTCCGGTCCAGCACCCTCTGCGATCAGGACCCGGGCCAGACGCGAGGAACGCTCGTCGAGCTCGCGGTAGGTCAGCTCCCGACCACCCGCACCGACCAGGGCAATCGCATCGGGATCGAGAGACGCCCCTGCAACGAAGATCTCTGCCATCGTCTGCGGCGTCGGCGGCGCCGACGGCACGGACGGCATGGCTCCGCCCCACCTGTCGGACAGATCGGCCCGCTCGCTCGGGTCGAGAATCTCGACGTCACCGACCGGGACGCCCGGCGTCGCCACGACTGCGTCCAGGATCCTGACGAAGCGCTCGGCAAAGCCGTTCACCGTGGACTCGTCGAAAAGGTCCTTTGCGTAGATGAATTCGGCGGCCACATTCTCGCGCGCGCCGATGGCCCCCGGCCGGTCGGAGATTGTGAGCTGCAGGTCGAACTTGGACACGTCGACCCTGACCTCGTCCGCCGACACTGTCAGACCCGGCAGTTCTACCTCGGCCCTGTCCATGTTCTCGAATGACAGCACCACCTGGAACAACGGATGGCGGGCGGTCGATCGCGCCGGGTTGAGCACCTGCACCAGTCGCTCGAACGGGACGTCGGCGTGGCCGAACGCCGCGAGGTCGTCCTCCCGCACCCGGCTCAGCAGGTCGGCGAAGGACGCGTTCGGGTCCACCTGGGTGCGCAACACGAGAGTGTTGACGAACATGCCGACCAGGTTGTCGAGAGCCTGCTCCCCACGGCCGGCGACGACCGTGCCCACCGCAATGTCGGTTGTACCGCTCAGTCGGGACAGCAGCACCGCCAACGCGGCGTGCGTCACCATGAACGGCGTCACACCCTGCGCGCGTGCGTATCCGACAAGCAACTCGTAGGTGTTGGCGGGAATCTCGAAGGCCAACCGACCGCCTTCGAAGGACTGGATCGCAGGGCGCGGGCGGTCCGATGGCAGATCCAGCTGGTCGGGTACACCCGCCAGGGCATTCTTCCAGTACTCGATCTGCCTTGCGGACAACGATTCCGGGTCGTCCTCGGAGCCGAGCAGCTCACGCTGCCACAGGCTGTAGTCCGCGTACTGTGCCGTCAGCGGCGACCAGGCCGGGGCAATTCCCTCGGACCGGGCCGTGTACGCCACCATCACGTCACGCGCCAGGACCGCCCACGACATCCCGTCCGCGGCGATATGGTGCAGGACCATCGCGACCGCGAGTTCCTGTTTACCCAGTGCGAAGACCCTGATCCGAATCGGGATCTCGTTCGTGACGTCGAAACCGGCCCCGGCGAAATCGGCGAGACGCTGCGGCAGCTCCGCCTCGGTGGTGGGCTCGGTGAACCGGTCAGCGTCGGCTCCGAGGTCGATCTCGCTGCTCGGGATCACCACCTGATGCGCGCCGGTGTCCGAGTCCGGAAACACCGTGCGGAGGGATTCGTGCCGCTCCACCACGTCTGTGAGGGCCGCGGCCAGGGCTCCCGGGTCCACTGCTCCCGACAGCCGAACCACAAAGGGCAGGTTGTAGGTCGCTGCCGCCGTGTCGTACTGGTTCAGGAACCACATCCGCTGTTGCGCCGGCGACAACGGAACGAAGTCGGGTCGCGGACGCGCGATCAACTGCGGGCGTGAATCAGCCACACCCGTGAATGATTCCGCGCGAACGGCGATTCCGGCGACGGTGGGAGCCTCGAAGAGCGCCCGAACGCCGAGCCGGATGCCGAAGGCTGCGCCGATCCGCGACACCACCTGGTTGGCGACCAGCGAGTCTCCACCGAGTTCGAAGAAGCTGTCGTCGATCCCGACCTGCGGCACGTGCAGCACGTCCGCGAAGATCCCGGCGACGATCTCTTCGGTTGGCGTGCGCGGCGCCCTGAAGGCCGCGCGTCCCGAGACGAAGATCGGCGTGGGCAGCGCCCTGCGGTCGAGCTTGCCACTCGCGTTGACAGGGAAAGCCTCGAGCACCACGACGACGGCAGGAACCATGTACGCAGGCAGCGACCGGCCGACCATGGCCTTCAGTTCATCGACGTCGACCGCGGCGCCCTCGACGGGGACGACGTAGCCGACGAGCTGCTCGCCGGAGTGCAGATCGCTCCGCACCATGGCCACCGACTGCGCGACCCGCTCGTCCGTCAACATCGCAGACTCGATCTCACCGAGCTCGATCCGTAGCCCGCGCAGCTTGACCTGGAAGTCCGTGCGGCCGATGTACTCCAACTCGCCCGTCGCCGTCCAGGTCACCAAGTCGCCCGTGCGGTACATCCGCGCGCCAGGGGCCCCGAACGGACTGGCAACGAACCTGTCCGCCGTCAGGTCGGCACGACCGACATATCCACGAGCCAACTGCGCTCCGGCCAGGTACAGCTCTCCCGCAACACCCACCGGCACCGGACGCAGTCGCGAATCCAGCACGAACACCTGGGTGTTCCATACCGGCGCACCAATCGGCACGCTCGTCACGTCTGCCGGGGTCACCTCGTGGAACGTGACGTCAACCGCGGCCTCCGTCGGACCGTACAGGTTGTGCAACCGCACCGCGGGAAGCTGTTCCCGCAGGATCGCGGCCGTCTGTGCGGGCAATGCCTCACCCGACGCGAACAGCTGACGCAACGACGTCGCGCCGACCACCGAGGGCTCCGCCACGAAGACCGCCAGCATCGACGGCACAAAATGCGCCGTCGTCACCGACTCCTCCGCGATCACGGTCGCCAGATACGCCGGATCACGATGGCCGTCCGGGGCCGCGATCACCAGTCGCCCGCCGACCTGCAACGGCCAGAACAACTCCCACACAGACACATCGAAGGTCACCGGGGTCTTCTGCAACACCACATCGTCGGAGGTCAAGCCGTACTCGGCCTGCATCCACACCAGGCGGTTCACGATGGCTGCGTGCGAGACCGCCACACCCTTGGGTCGACCTGTCGACCCGGATGTGAAGATCACATACGCCGTGTTGTCCGGGCCGAGAGCAGAGATCCGATCGGCGTCCGAGATCGGTGCACCATCGACCGACGACAGGTCCAGAGCGTCGATCAATAGGACAGACCGCTCCCCCAGGATCTCGAAATCATCACGCGTGGTGGACAACACGCACGCCGGTGCCGCCGTCTCGATGATGTTGGCAATACGATCCGCAGGCTGATCCGGGTCGACCGGAACATACGCGCCGCCGGCCTTCACCACCGCATAGATGCCGACCAGCAGATCAAGCGATCGCCGCATGGCCAACGCCACCAACGACTCCGGCCCGACGCCGAGTGTGATCAGATGTCGCGCAAGGCGATTGACCCGCACATCGAACTCGGTGTACGACAAAGAGTCACCTCCGAACGACAGTGCCACACTGTCCGGAGACGTCGCGACCCGCGCTTCGAACAACGACACCAACGTGTCATCGCCGATCACCTGATCCGTCGCGTTCCAACCGGTCACCACCAACTCCCGCTCGGCGTCCGTGGTGACGTTCAGGTCCCACACCCTGTCGGTCGGGTCTGCGACGAGGAACTGATCGAAGTAGGACAGGAACCTGGCGTGGTAGCCCTGCGCCAGCTCTTCGGTGTACAGGTTCGGGTTGGTCTCGAAGTCGATGTGGGTCCGGGTCCCGGCGACGCTCTGATAGAAGTTGACCGCCATGTCCTCCACCGTGCCGGTGGAGAGGATGTTGAACTCGCCGGTCACCGGACCGAGGTTGACCTCACTGTGGAAGAGCATGATGTTGACCAGAGGTCCCAGCAGGTCACGCTGCATGTTGCCGGACGCGGAATCTCGCCGAATGTCCTCATGCCGGTACCGCTGGTGTCGGAGCGCACCCGAGACTGCGATCTGCACGGACTTGAGCAGATCCGCAACCGTGGTGTCGTTGCCGACATGAAACCGCAAGGGCACCACGTTGGAGAGCATTCCACCCGAGTGGCGCATGGGCGCGGTGGTCCGGGCGGTGACCGGCAGGCTCAGGATGACGTCCTCGGTATCTGTCATCTGCGCCAGAAAGCCGGCAAAGGCCGCGATCAGCATTGCTGCCGGAGACGAATTCTGTTGCGCAACAGCATCGACGAGGTTTCTCGACACATCATCGGACAGGGCCGCGCTGGCCACCCCGTTCAGCGAGGCCGGCGCCGCGGTCCGGCCGCTGAGGCTGGTGCCCTCCTCCATTCCTGCGATCCGCTGCGCCCAGTACTCACCGTCGGCCGCGAACCGGGAGCTCTCGCGGTATGCGAGGTCGGACTCGTACAGACTGCGCAGGCTGCAGGCCTTGGACGGCGCGGGTTCACGCCCCTCCAGGAGCGCTGTGTACAGCTCGGACACGCGCATCATGTAGGCCATCGCACCGAAGCCGTCGAGGGCAATGTGATGGACCCGCGAGTACCAGAAGTAGCGCTCGTCCTCGATCCGCAGGATGGTGGCGCAGATCAACCGGTCCGTCAGCAGGTCAAGGGGCGCGCTGAACTCCGCGCGCATCCACTCATGTGCGGCCGCCACTGGGTCGCCGTGGCCACGGAAGTCCACGAATCCGACGTGATCCTCGATGGACATGTCGATGACCTGATACGGAGTGCCGTCGAGCTCCATCAGACGCAGGTAGCCGGTGCCGAACTCCGCAGAACCGATATGGCTGGCATCGTCGAGAATCTGCAGGTCCAGCGGTCCGCGCAGGTCCACGTACTGCGCGATGTTGATCGGGACGTCCGGGTCGACGTGCTGGGCATACCACATACCGAGCTGCGCGGGAGAGAGCGGGAAGGTGTCCGCTGCGTCGGTTGCACTGCCCAGTTGACCGCCCGCGCTTGCTACTCGGCCGACCTCGATGTCGATGTCGCGTTGTTCCCGAGGCGCATACGTGCCGTCGTTGTCGGCCCCGTCGTGCATGTTCGGCTTCAACTGATACCTCATTTTCCGGAACGCCGCGGAGTCCCAAACACCACTTGAGTCCGTCAGTCCGAGCCCATGAGCCTTCAACGGCCGACGAAGGACATACGAGGACGCAAGTCAGATTCGACAAGGAAGGAACCGCATCGCCGAGAAATGCGAGCGGGTACGGGTGCGCGAGTTGCGCACTGAGAACTATCGTCTGGTCATGCGACCTGTCACGTAGTCACACATCTTCCCGCGGTTCGCACAATCGCCGAACTGCGACGAGGTCTCAACCTCATCGTGAAGGACACCGAAGCAGCCCCCTGCGCACTGAGTCCATGGATCCACCCTGCGCTCATTGATCGCCCTCCCGAGGAACAATCACGCCGCCACGAGTGGCAACGTCCCGAAATCGCGGCGAGTTCTGCCCGCACCGCAGGATGTAATCTACATCTCAACCAGGTCCGGTCACGCCCTTTTGGTATTTCTTCTAACAAGCGTCCAGGACCTCGCCCAGATTGTCGCGATTCACGCGCCCCGTCAGCTCGCCCTCACGCCGAGCGCGCGCGCATTATCCGAGGTCAACGGCATTCTGATCGCCCCGAGCGGGCGTTGTGCGCGAGTCACAGCGGTATTGTGATTTGGTCACAGTCCGTGACCTTGGCACACGACCCGGTCAGCCCGTGACGTCCAGATCGGCGATCACCTTGGTCGGACGGAGGCGCACCACCAGCTCCCCCGGCACGCCGTTCCGACGGCCGAACTCCTCCGCCCGGTCGGCCCCCATGTACCGGCCACCGATCGCGGTCGCGATCCGGATCAGTTCCTCAGGGTCCTCGGACACCGTTGCCACCCCCTGCACCTGAACGAAGGCATACGGCGGCTGTTCGAGGTCGACACAGATCACCACCCGGCCGTCACGCGCGACGGCGCGACCCTTGGCGGTGCCTGCGCCGGTGTTGAACACCAGATCATCACCGTCGACGACGAACCACACCGGAGCGACCAGCGGCCGGCCGTCGGAGGCGGTGAAACCGAGCTTGCCCGTTCGGGTGCCCGCGGACAGGAACTCGCGAACGGCGGGATCGGCCAGAGTGGTCATCCGCGGGAGGCTACGCGGTCGGGCCGCCGGGCGCGAGAGTTCAGGCGCGATATCCGTCGGTGCCCGCCCTGGTCATGACGATGTTCGGGATCACGGCCCGCGACGAGAGTCTCAGCAGTGCGTCGACCATCTCGACGACGTCGTTGACCTCGAGCATCGCCCCCGGCGGCACCTGATCGTGGGTCCAGGCGCTCATGTCGGTGTCCACGAAGGCCGGCGAGATGGTCGTGGCACACACACCGTTGCCGGATTCCTCGGCGTTCAACGTCGCGGCCACACTGATCAGCGCCGCCTTCGTCGCGCCGTACACCGCAAGGCCGTGCTCCGCGTACACACCGGTGATGGACGCGAGCGCGACCACCTTCGCCCCGCGACCCGGGTTGGCGGCGGCCCCCGCCCGCAGCAACGGTAGCGACTGCTGGAGCAACTGGAACGGCCCGCGGAGGTTCACCGCCAGGGTCTTGTCGAACCGGCGCAGCGGAAAGTCCTCGATCGCGCCCGCGGTGCCGACCCCCGCGTTGAGGATCAGTGCGGTCATCGGACCGAGCCGATCCGCATGAGCCGCGGTCACTCTGGCGATATCGGCCTCGTCGGCCATGTCGCCCGCGATCGAGACCACTTCGGCCGCACCCGCGGCCCGCAGCTCCCCCGCGACGGAATCGAGCCGCGCGGCGTCCCTTGCGGTGATCGTCAACGAGTAGCCCGACTGCGCGAGCCGCGTCGCGATCCCGAGCCCGATTCCCCTCGAGGCGCCGGTGACCAGTGCCGTTCGGTTCACGCCGCCGCTCACAGCGTCGCTCCCTTCAGTGCACGCAACCCGGCCGCGATGAACTCGGGTGTCGCCTCGGCGGCCCGCACCGCTCCTGCGCCGGAGTCCGATCCCTGCAGCGCGCGATGGGTGATCCCCTCACCGATCACCCCCAACTTGAAGTTGGCGAGCGCGAGGTAGAAACTCCAGTCGCCGAGGTCGCGACCCGACGCGATGGCGTAACTCTGCGCCAACGCGCCGGCCGACGGCAGCCGATCGCTGGTCCAGGCCGCCTGGGATCCGAGCACCAGGTCGAACACCGGATCCCGGTACACACACATCAGGGCGACGTCGGTCAGTGGATCACCCAGTGTCGACATCTCCCAGTCCACCACGGCCCGGACCTGACCGGGGTCGTGCGAATCCAGGATCGTGTTGTCGATCCTGAAGTCGCCGTGCACGATCGACGAGGCCGAGGCCGTCGGTATGGCATCGGTCAGCGCCGCATGCAGGACCGCCACGTCGGGAAGTTCCCTCGTCTTGACCCGATCCCATTGTCCCGCCCAGAGTTTCACCTGGCGCGCGACGAACCCATCCGGCCGCCCGAAGTCACCCAGCCCCACCGCCCGGTAGTCGACCGCGTGCAGATCGGCCAGGACCCGCACCAGTGCGTCGGCGCTGACCGCGACCTGATCGTCGGACATCTCAGCGAGGTCGGCCTGGTCCCGGACCACCGTTCCCTCGACGAACTCGACCACGGTCATCGGCGCGCCGAGGGCGGAGCCGTCGGCATCGAAGGCGACGGTCCGCGCAACCGGCACGGCCGTACCCTGCAACGCCGAGGTCACGGTGTACTCCCTGGCCATGTCGTGCGCCGACGGGGTCAACCCACTGGTCGGCGGCCGCCGCACCACCCACGACGACCGGTCGTCCCAGGCCCTGTAGGTCAGATTGGATCTGCCGCCGCTGATCAGCTCGACGTGCAGCTCCCCATACAGCTCGATCCCGCTGTCGAGCAGGAAGCGTTGCAGCGCAGCAATGTCCATTCCGTGCAGGCTCACTTTGCCTCCCTCAGCTCTCGCTTGGCCGCCCCGACGACCCGCTTGGCGATGGCCCAACGGTGCACCTCGGACGGCCCGTCGTAGACCCGGAACGGACGAACCTCCCGTGAGAGCCGGGCAAGCGGCAGGTCGCCGGAGACCCCCATGCCGCCGCACATCTGCATGCTCCGGTCCACGATCCGGAAGACCGCTTCAGCCGCATAGGTCTTCGCGATCGACGTCGCATTCGACGCCGGGTCGCCCCTGTCGAGCTCCCAGCAGGCCCGCACCAACAGCGCCCGGGTCGCGGCGATGTCGATCTCGTTGTCAGCCAACATCTTCTGGACCATGCCGAGGTCGCCCAATCTGGACCCGAAGCCTTCCCGCTCCGCCACCCGGGCCACCGCGACGTCGTGGCCACGGCGGGCGGCACCCAGCCAGCGCATCACGTGGGTCATCCTGGCCGGGCCGAGCCGCACCTGGGCGTACTCGAAGCCGCGGTCGACCTCGCCGAGGACCGCGGCGTCGGGCACCAGCAAGTCCTCGAAGAAGACCTCACAGTGCCCGCCGATCATCGCCCGGTCCAGGGTGTCGATGTGTCGTCCGACCCTGATCCCTTGGCTGTCGGCAGGCGCAAGGAACATCGTGGCCCCGCCGCGCTGACCGGGCTCACCCGAGGTGCGCGCCATGATGATGAAGAAGCCTGCGCCGTCGGCACCGGTGATGAACCACTTGTGCCCGTTGATCCGCCAGCCGCCGTCCGCCCGGACCGCGCGGGTGGTGAGCGCCGACGGGTCCGATCCCGCCCCCGGCGCCGGCTCGGTCATCGCGAAGGCCGATCGGACGTCCCCGTGGGCAAGCGGCGCGAGGAACTGCTGCTTCTGCTCGGGGTTGGCGATGTGCGCCAGCATGTGGACGTTGCCCTCGTCGGGTGCCGCGATGTTCAACGCCGTGGGACCGAACAGCGAGTAGCCGGCCTCCTCGAACACCGGGGCGCGGTCCGACATGTTCAACCCGTGACCACCGAACTCGAGCGGGGCGTGTGGGGCGAATACCCCGGCATCCTTGGCCGCCTGCTGCATGCCGATCCGCAGCGCGTCGCCGCCGCCCGCCGTGATGTCCCCGGCGTGCTCGTCCTCGATGGGCAGGACGACGTCGCGGGTGAAGGTCCTGGTGCGGTCGATGAGGTCCTGCACCTCGAGGGAATAGGTCAGATCGATCGACACACTCACTACCTCCTGCGTCATGGAGCCGAGCGATCGCTCGGCAGATGATTTCCACACGATCTCACAGGTTTATCTGCCCGTCAAAGGAGTTCAACGGACGATGCCAGCTAGTATGTTCAACATTTCTGAACAGATTGGACGGAGAGTTGACCAAGACCGAACACCTGCCCGACGCGATCAGGCGGACGCGCAGGTCGGCGGGCCTGACGCTGCGAGAGCTCGCGAGGCAGCTGGCGATCAGCCCGGCAACGCTCAGCGCAATCGAGAACGGCAAGACCGGCGTCTCGGTCGAGCGACTGCACGCCCTCGCCGGGGCACTCGGCACAACCGCCGCACAGCTGATGGGCGAGCCCGGCACCACCTCCGCCCGGGGAACCCCCGCCGCGGACCGCCGAGTGCGCACTTCCCGGCGCGAATCCCCAGGAACGGCGACGGCAGCTGCACAGTCGGCGGGCGACTGGCGCGTGTTCCCGTCGCTGCGCATCGATCCGGTGCTCGCGGCCGCGATCGACTCGTTCGTCGAAACCGGGTATCACGGCGCGACCATGCGGTCTATCGCCGAGCGGGCGGGCATGAGCGTTCCCGGCATGTATCACCACTACCGGGACAAGCAGGAGCTACTGGTGCGGGCGCTCGATCTCACGATGGACGAGCTGCACTGGCGGGTGCGCGCGGCCCGCGACCACGGCACGGGCGGGATCGAGCGGGTCGGCCTCATCGTCGAGGCGCTCGCGCTCTATCACACGCATCGCCGGGAGCTCGCGTTCATCGGCGCCAGCGAGATGCGCAGCCTCGAACCGGCCAACCGAGCGCGGATCACGGACTCCCGCAATCAGATTCAGTATCTTCTCGACGACGAGATCGATGCCGCCATCGCCGAGGGGAGCCTCACGACGCGGCACGCGAGGGATGCCGGACGGGCCATCTCGACGATGTGCACCTCGCTGCCGCAGTGGTTCCGGATCGACGGGCCGTCCACGCCCGAGCAGATCGCCACGGAGTACGCGGGTTTCGCTCTCGATCTGCTCGGGCGGCGGTGAGCGAACGCTACAGACCCAGACGCGAGTTCTCGTTGCGCGGCTGCCCGGCCATGTCCGAGTTCGGTCGCGCCTCGGCGACCAGGGCCGGGATGACCTCACCCAGCTCCGCCGGATCCCACCGGCCGTTCTTCGACACCCCCGGCCCAGCCACCCAGGTCTCCGCGACACTGATCGAGCCGCCGTGCACATTGAAGATCCGGCCGGTGATGCCGTCGGACTCCGGCGACCCGAGCCAGACCACGGTCGGCGAGATGTTCGCAGGCGCTGCCGCATCGAAGCCGGTGCGCTCCTTCTCGGCCTCCATCGCGGCGACGAAACCCTCGAGGCCCGCGGTCATCTGGGTGAGCGCGGTGGGGGCGATCGCGTTGACGGTGACGCCGAGCCGGGCGAGCTCGTCGGCGAGGATCACGGTGAACGCCGCGATACCTGCCTTCGCGGCGCCGTAGTTCGCCTGCCCGATGTTGCCGTACAGGCCCGACGGCGAGGAGGTGTTGATGATGCGCGGGTGCGCGACCGGCGTGCCCGCCTTGTGCTGCTCCCGCCAATACGACGCCGCGTGCTGAGAGGGCGCGAACGTCCCCCGCAGGTGCACGCGCATGATGTCGTCCCACTGATCGACCGTCATGTTGACGAACATCTTGTCGCGGAGGATGCCCGCGTTGTTGACGAGCACGTGCACGGTGCCGAACGTGTCGATCGCGCTGCGCACCAGCCGGCCCGCGCCGTCGAAGTCCGAGATGTCGTCCTTGTTCGCGATGGCCTCACCACCGAGCGCCTTGATCTCCTCGACGACCGCCTCGGCGGGCCCGAGGTCGTTGACGACGACCTTCGCTCCCTGCCTTGCGAACTCGAGCGCGTGCTCGCGGCCGATGCCGCCCGCGGCGCCGGTCACGATCACGACGCGTCCCTCGTTGATGCCCATCCGTGCAACTCCTCGCAGCTTGTCGGTCAGTCCCGCGGCCAGCTCAGACCCTGTCGGTCCTCGATCTGTTCGTTCAGCCGCCGCAACAAGGTAACCAGATCCCGTCGATCCTTCTCGTCCCAATCGGCGACGAGGGAGTTGATGCCGTCGACGTTGTGCTTCCGGTCGGAATGCAGCGCGCGCAGTCCCCCGTCCGTCGGCCGGAGTTTCCTCGCCGTGCCGCCCTGTGGGTCGGGAATTCTCTCGGCCAGTCCCTGCCGGACGAGCGCGGCGGTCTGCCGGTTGATCGTGGACACGTCGAGGCCGAACGAGTCCGCCAGTTCCTTCAACGTCATCGGATCGCTGATCTCGAGGCGACTCAACAGCAGATACGCCGATCGGTCGAGCGCCTGCTGTTCCAACCACCGCTTGGTCACCAGGGTGGTGTGGCGGGCCATCAACGTGATCTCTCGCTCCAACCCGCGACCGGGGTCGATCTCCTCGGATTCCATCGGGGTCATCCTCGCATCACGCCGCCACACTCCCGCCGATTGTGCACGATACACACGATGTGTAGCGTACACACCTGTTGCTTTCTCGGAATCGATAAGCGCTTAGAACACAAGAGAAGAGATCCGTCGTGACCATTTCGGCTCCCGGTGCAGCGCGGCGCACCCATTCCCCCACCTGGATCCTCGCCACACTGGCGTTCTCCGGCATCGTCGTCTCGCTCATGCAGACCCTGGTCGTGCCGCTGATCCACGTGCTACCCGAGCTGCTGAACACCTCGGCCTCGACCGCCTCCTGGGTCATCACCTCCACCCTGCTGGCCGCGGCCGTCGTCACGCCCGTCTCCGGCCGCCTCGGCGACATGTTCGGCAAACGGCGAATGATCCTGATCAGCATGGCTTTTCTCGTCGCCGGATCGGTGGTGTGCGCACTGAGCGAGACCGTCCCGCTGGTGATCATCGGCCGCATCCTGCAGGGCGCGGCCACCGGCGCGATCCCGCTCGGCATCAGCATCCTCCGCGACGAACTGCCCGCCGAGAAGGTGGGCGGCGCGATCTCGGTGATGAGTTCCACGATGGGTGTGGGCGGCGCGATCGGTATGCCGCTGGCCGCGGCGACGGCGCAGAACTTCAACTGGCACGTGCTGTTCTGGGCGTCTGCCGTGCTTGGCGCGCTGGTCGCGATCGCGGTCGCCGTCCTGGTCCCCGAGTCCCCTGTTCGTAATCCGGGACGGTTCGACTATCTCGGCGCGATGGGGCTCGCGGCCGGACTCGTCTCGCTCCTGTTGGCGGTCACCAAGGGCGGCGAATGGGGCTGGACCAGTACGACCACCCTCGGACTGCTCGCCGCGTCCGTCGTCGTGTTCCTGGCATGGGGCTTCGCCGAGCTGCGCACCGCCGAGCCCCTCGTCAACCTCAGGGTCTCCGCCTCCCGCCCGATCCTGCTGACCAACTTGGCCTCGGTCATGACCGGATTCGCCATGTACGCAACGTCGTTGACGGTTCCGCAGTTGCTGCAGTCACCGCCGGAGACCGGCTACGGGCTCGGCCAGTCGATGGTCATGGCCGGGCTGTGCATGGCGCCCGCCGGCATCGTGATGATGCTGCTCTCGCCGGTGTCGGCCCGCATCACCAACCGGTACGGCCCGCGGACCACGCTGATGGTCGGCACCGTCGTCATCGCGTCCGGCTACCTGATCGGCGCCGTGCTGATGAACGAGGTCTGGCAGATCGCGCTGGTCTCGACCATCATCGGCGCGGGAATCGGCATCTCGTATGCGGCCATGCCCGCGCTGATCATGCGCGCGGTCCCGCTGCACGAGACGGCGGCAGCGAACGGCCTCAACTCCCTGATGCGGATGGTCGGAACGTCGTTCGCGAGCGCCGTGATGACCGTCGTCCTGGCCAACATGACCATGTCCTTCGGCCCCGCCCTCGTGCCGACGCACAGGGCCTTCGTGGTGACCTTCCTGATCGGCGCCGCGGCCGCGCTGCTGGCGCTGCTCATCGCGGTCTTCATCCCGCGTGCGACCACTGCCTCCGTCGTCACCTCCCCGCCGGTCGCGGAGTTGGAGCCCGAACCGGCTCGCTGAGCATCGCGGACAGGTCACGCAATATCGCGGCACGGTCACGCAATAGAGCCCTCCCGACCAGCCGCTGTGCTTACGATGAGCGGGTGGCCACCGTCATCGCCGGGCAGGCCGCACGGCTTGCCCGACGAAGCACTGTCGCGAGGACCGGTCCGCGTGTGGGACACGCGCCGGGTCGATGGCTCGTGGTCGCATGCGCGGTGGCGGTCGCGGCGTGTTCGAACGGGCCGGAGCCACAGCCGCGGCCCCTCGCGCTGGATCGCGTGATCTCCGACGGCCAGCTGCCATGGACCGACCGCCTGCTACCCCCGCAGATCCCGACGGTCGTCCCGCCCGGTCCGCCCGGCGCCGACCTCCCGAACGCGGGCGACGGCCTCAGCGTCCCCGGTGATCGCGTCGGGTTGTACGGCGGAAGCCTCGACCGGGTCCTGTGCGATCGGGAACGGCTGGTCGCAGACCTCGAGAGCGATCCCATCAAGATGCAGGCCTGGTCTGGCGTGCTCGATGTCGACGATGTGCGCAGCTACGTACGCACCCTCACGCCCGTACTGCTGCGCGCGGACACGAGGGTGACCAACTACGGCTACAGCGGAGAACGTGCCACGTCGTATCAGTCGGTGCTCGAAGCCGGGACCATCGTCCTCATCGACGACCACGGGACGCCACGGGTCCGGTGCGCACGGGGAAGCCCGCTGATCGATCCGCGGCCGAGTTCGGAGCCGGCCGCGACGGACGACGCGTGGCCCGGCTACGACGCCGAGCGACTGCTGGTCGTGCAACCCGCCCAGCAGCCGATGGCGCAGGTGACGGTCGTTGACCTGATGTCCGGGGGCCTGGCGGCCGTCCCGGTCGGGGCGGGACCACAGCAGCCCGCGGACCGACCCGGTCCACCGCCTCCGCTCCCACCCCCTGGCCCGCCGCCCCCGCCGCCTCCGCCCGTGGTGGAACCCGAACCGCTCGCGGTCGCGCCGCCCCCGGTCCAGCGGCAGGCGCCCGCGCCGCCGCCCGCGCCAGCACCGGCCCCCGAACCGCCACCACCGGCGCCGGAACCACCCCCGCCGCCCGCGCCGGTTCCCGTGGCCCCGCCACCACCGCCGCCGCAGATCCAGGTCCAGATACCGGGTCTGCCGCCGCTGGTGATCCCGGTGCCCTGACGCCCACGAGTCCCTGACGTCGGGACCACGGCTACGACGACACCGCTACGACAACACCTCGACGAGGGTCGTCTCGGTGTCGCCGATCATGTACTTCTCGATCGCGTCGAGGTGCTTGCGCCAGAACTCCTGTGCGGCGTTCGCATCGCCCTCGCGCAGCAGACCGAGCAGCTTGAGATAAGCGCGATGCGCCGCGCGGGCCGCCGGTCGCTCGTTGCCGCCGCCATGCGCGGCGATGAAGAGTGCATTGTGCGCGTCGATGATGTGCACCAACATCCCGCCGAGCACGGCGAGCGTCTGGTTCCCGGCGAGGTCGATCAGCGCCTGGTGGACATCGACGTCGTGGCGCGCGAACGCCGCGGAGTCCTCCACGAGATCTGCACCCGCCTCGATCAGTTCCGCGAAGGTCGCGAGTGCCTCACCGCGATTACCCTCGGCCAGCATTCCCACCGCGGACACCTCGAGCGATGCCCGCGCCCGGTACACGTCGACGAGCGGGGTGCCCTGGTACTGCAACAGCAGGCCGGTGTACCGCGCGGCCACCGACGCGTCCGGCGCCAAGACCCGCGCGCCGCCGTGCGCACCGCGCAGCACCGTGATGATCGATTCGGATTCGAGGATTCGGAATGCCTCGCGCAGGGTCGGCCGCGACACCCCGAACTGTTCCATGAGCACGGCCTCGTTTGGCAACGGGTCGCCCACGTTCAGTTCGCCGGTGATGATCCGTCGCCGCAGGTTGGCAGCCACCAACTCACCGGCCTTCGGCACCCGGACCACCGTCGACTTCGTTCCGGACGTCACTCGCACCCCTCGCTCCTTTTGGGTCACGCCCCGCGCTGACCAGGACGGATGACCGACCAAGGGTACAAGAGTTGACCGAATTGCTTGTTACCCGCTCTCCCCCTGCTCGCCCGACGAGAGGTAGGCACGCTGAACGGCGTCGAGGTCCGCGCCGATCTCGGCTGCGGTCCCCTCCAGCATCACCTGACCGCGGCGCATCACGTACACGCGATCCGCGACCCGCAGGACCTGGCGAACGTGCTGCTCAACCAGGAGCACGCCGAGGTTCTCGGTGTCCGCGGCCGCCCGCACCACATCGAGGAGTCGCGCCACGATCTGCGGCGCCAGCCCGAGGGACAGCTCGTCCGCCAGGAGCAGCTTCGGGTTTCTGACCAGTGCCCTTGCCAGGGTGAGCATCTGCTGCTCACCGCCGGACAACAGCCCGGCCGGACGCCCGAGCAGCGCGCGCAGCTCCGGGAACACCGCGCACGCGGCCTCCGCGCTGACGCCTGCCAATCGCAGGTTGTCCGCGGTCGTCAGCCCCATGATCACCGACCGCTCCTCGGTGACGTAGCTCAGGCCGCGCTTCGCCAGGGTGGCGAGCGACGCCCGCTTGTCGGAGCCGAGCACGGACACCCGGCCCGAGATCGGCGCCAGCTCGCCCGCCACCGTCAGCATGGTGGTGGACTTGCCTGCGCCGTTGGCCCCGATGAGCGCCACCACCTCCCCCGAACGCACGGTGATGTCGAGGCCGCGGCACACGACGGTCCCTCCGTACCCGGCGCTCAGGCCCTGGCACTCGAGCACCGCGGTGGACGGCATCGCCTTTTCCTGAGTGATCGTCATCGCGCTGCCTCCGTCGTCTCGTCCTCGGTACCCAGGTAGGCGTCGCGGACCGCCGGGCTGGCGGCGATCTCGTCCGGCGTCCCCGCCGCGATCACCCGGCCCGCCTCGAGCACCACGATCCGATCGCAGGTGGACATCACCAGACCCATGTCGTGTTCGACCAGCAGTACGGCGGCGTTGCGCTCGACCGCCAACTGCCTGATGCACAAGGCGAGCTCGCGGCTCTCCGCGTCGTCCAGCCCCGCGGCCGGCTCGTCGAGCAGCACAACCGACGGCCCGGACGCGACCGCCCTGGCGATACCGACCAACCGCCGCCTGCCGTACGACAGTTCACCGGGAAGCGAGCCCAGATCCCCCTCCAGCTCGAAGTCGCGCACCGCGGTGGACGCGCTCGGCGAGAGCGGATGGTGCCCCGGTCGGATCAGATCCGTCAGCCAGGTGCGCCACGTCGATTCGTCGGCGCCCGCGTGGATGTTCTCGGCGACGGTGATGTCCTCGAACAGTTCGAGGGACTGGAAGGAGCGCCGCAGTCCACCCTTCGACCGTTTCGCGGTCGACCATCCGGTGATGTCCTGCTCACCCAGCGTCACCTGCCCGGCCGCGGGGCTGACGAATCCGGTGATCGCGTCGATCACCGTCGTCTTGCCCGCGCCGTTCGGTCCGATCAGGCCGACCACCTGACCCGGTTCGACCGCGAGGTCGACCCCGTCGACGGCCGTGACCCCGCCGAACCGCACGGTCAGGCCCCGCACGGCGAGCGGCGTCGGCGTAGCGGTCCCGAGGGTCGTTTCGGCCGAGAGCTCTGGTGCCCGAACAGGTTTGCGCGTCGGCAGCGCCCGCATCCAGGGCTGCCTCTTGATCGCCGCACCGACCCGGGCGGCCATGTCGGCGATGCCGTTCTGATTGGTCAGCAGGATCACGATGAGCACGATCCCGCCGATCAACGTCGAGATGGCGCCGGTGGCGGAGCTGCTCTCCACCAATCGGCTGAAGAGGGCGCCGGGGGCCATCAAGGCCCCGATGACGCCGCCGATGACGAATCCGAGTCCGCCGGTCACCGCCTGCACCACGGCGTTGATCGACGCGAACACGTTGAACTCCAGGTAGGTGACCGCCGTGTTGCGCAGGCCGAGCAGGATGCCACCGACGCCGGCCAGCCCCGCCGCGACCGCGAACGCGTAGATCTTCACCGCGAACACGCTGATGCCGAGGGACGCGGCCGCGCGTTCGTTGGTGCGGACCGCGATCAGCCGCCTGCCGGTCCGAGACCGTCGCAGGTTCGCCACCATCAGCCCGCACAGCACGAGCACCACCAGGCACAGCAGGGCCCACCGCTCCGGGTACTCGGTCGCCGTCACCTCGAATCCGAACAGGCTCAGCTCCCGGATCCGCACCGCCCCGTCGATCTTGTCGCCGGTGAAGGTCGGATTGTTGAAGACCATCTCCTGGATCGTGAACCCGAGCCCGAGGGTGACAACCGCCAAGTTCACCCCGCGGGTGCGCAGCGCGGGTAGCGCGAAGACGACGCCGATCGCGATCACAGACCCGACACCGACGACCGCGGCCGGGATGAGCGGCCAGCCGGCCTGCCCGACCAGTCGCGCGGTGAACAGGGCGCCGAGTCCGCCGACGGTGTACTGGGCGAGTGAGAGTTGGCCTGCGAAGCCGGTCAGCACGACCACCGACAGCAGGAACACCGCCGCCGCGAGGGTCAGCGTCAGCGAGCGCAGCCAGTCGCCGCTGAAGGCGATGACCACGACCGCGAGCGTTCCGGCGACCACGGCCAGTGTGCGCCAATGGATCTGACCCGAACCCAGCCGTGGCATCCGTTCCGAGATGTGACTGCGCAGCGGCAGCCCCTTCCCGCGTACGACGAGCACCACGAGGATGACCAGGAACGGCACCGCGCGGTTGATGCCCGTCAGCGTCTCCAGCCCCAGCAGGTCGCGGATGCGATCCTGGTACAGCACGACCAGGCTCTCGCCCACGCCGAGGAGCAGCCCACCCAGCAGGGTCAGCGGGAACGACTTGAACCCGCCGAGAAGGGCGGCGGCCAACGCGGACACCGTGACGATGATGATGAAGGCGGTGGGGGTGAGTCCGGTGAGCGGAGCCACCAGGATTCCGGCCGTACCGGCCAGTGCGCCGCCGACGGTCCAGGTCAGTGCGGCCAATCGCTGGGGTGACCACCCGAGCGCGGCCGTGGCCCGTTCGTTCTCGGCCGCCGCGGTGATCGCCAGGCCGACCCGGGTGTATCGCGTCAGCCCCCAGAGCACCGCGGTCATACCGACCGCGATACCCAGCAGGATGAGCCGATCCTGCTGCACCACGACGTCACCCCAGTGGTAGGCGTCGTTCGGCAGATATGCCCGCACGCGAATGGATTTCGTTCCGTAGTACTGCTGCACGCCCGCCTGCAGAATGACGAGCAGGCCAAGCGTGGCGGCCAGCCGGACGATCGGTGCGGCGTTCGTCAGCCACCGCAGGACCAGCACTTGGAACAGCAGCCCGATGAGTCCGGCCACCAGCACGGCGACCGCGAAGGCCACCGGAAGCGACCAGTCGTACTCGCCCTTGAGCGTTTCCAGGCACACATACGCGGCGACCATCGCGATGGCGCCCTGGGCGAAGTTGACGACCCCGGATCCGCGGTAGACCAACACCACGCCGTGCGCCAACAATGCGTACGCCGAGCCCGCGCCGAGGCCGAGGATGGCGAACTGCAGGAATTCAGTCATTGGACTCTCTCCGTGGACTCGGGCGCGGTCCCCGCGTCACCGCAGGGACCGCGCCGGTCGTGCTACTGACCGCGCAGGTCGTACTGCTTGGGATCGGTGACCACCGTGTCACCGTCGAACTTCATCCGGTACATCATCGAGTTCGACACCCGCTGGAAGATCCCGAACGGCTCGACCGCGCCCGGGGTCCATGCCGGCACCAGGCCGAGCATGTCCAGGTCCTTGGCGGTCTCGAAACCCTGCATCACGGTGTTCGTGTTGACGGAACCGAGCCCCTGGGCCACCTGACTGAACGCACGCACCGAGAGCCACGAGAACAGCTCCGTGCCGGTGAGGTTCTCCCTCTCGAGCCCCTGCTCGCCGGAGGCCTCCATGTCCGCGAGGAACGGCTCGAGTCCGGGGAAGTCCTCGGTGCTCGACGACGGCGCCGGGACCGGGCTGGTGTACACCGCGCTGGTCGCGAAGGCTCCCAGGTTCTGCAGATCCGCCTGCGTGAACGAGGTGGCGGCGTTGCCGTAGCTCAGCTTGGACCCGAGCTGGTCGAAGGACTCGGCGATCTGGTTGGACTCGTTGGCGGTCAGGGCCATGATCACGCCCTGGGCGTCGTTGCGTTCGGCCGCGACGACGAACTGGGTGTAGTCGGTGGCACCGGCGCCGACCGCGACCTCGTTCACGATCTCGGCGCCCTTGGCCTGCACCGCAGGACCGAGCAGCTGGATGAGCATCGCCGCGACCGGGACGTCGGGTCGCATCAGCGAGAGCTTCGTCTTGCCCTCGGCGACCAGGGTGTCCACGAGCCCGTACAGCGTGAGCAGCGAGCCGGAGAACGGGGTGAACACGTTGGGTGCGGTGAAGTCGGCGATGTTCATCGGGTTCAGGCCGATTCGCGGGATACCCGCGGTCTGGAGGATCTGCGAAACCGATTCCGCGGAGGTGGGCGTGAAGTCCGCGAGAGTGGCGACAACCCCCTCCGAGACCATCTTGTTGGCGCAGTCGACTTCCTTGTTGGGATCACCCGTCGAGTCGCACTGGATCAGTTCGAGCGGGCGGCCGCCGACGCCGCCACGGGAATTCAGCGCGTCGATGGAGGCGGTCAGGCCCGCGGCCTGGGTGGCGACGGACAGACCGGCGGATTCGATGGGAATGATCTGCCCCACCTTGATCGGCTGACCGGTCGCGGCGCCTTCCGTCGATTCCGCTTCGCTGTCGCCACTACAACCGGCCGCGACGAGGCTCACTGCGGCGAGCGAGGCGAGAACGGGGGCGAGTCTCTTCAGTTTCACAGTGCGTCCTTCGAGGTAGGCAGCGAGTTGGCAGGAGCGTATGGGAATGCGCGACGTAATTTCGGCGGAACGGGGATTTTCGTTGCACCATGCGACGAATTCCGTCCAGCCCGGTTCCCGCTCCGCGGTCACCAGATCGGGCGCGTCACGGCTCAACGGCCCGCCGGGCCAGTTCCACGAGGGCCCCGACCACCTCCGCGCCGCCGATCAGTTCCGCGTCGTTGTGCCCGGCCCCCGGCACGGCGACCCGCACGACAGGCCCCCCTGCGCATTCGGCGACCCGCTCACTGTGGTCGGGCGGGACGATGGTGTCGGCGGTGCCGTAGACGACGGTCGTCGGCGCATCGATCCGCGCGACGGACTCCGCCACCGGGAAGCTGTCCCACAGCAGGAGCCGGACCGGCAGAAACGGATAGTGCCGCTGACCGAGGGTGGCCAGGTCGACGAATGGCGAGCGCAACAGCAGGCCGGCCGGGCGGTACTCCGTCGCGAGCTCCGTGACGACGCCCGTCCCCAGGCTCTCGCCGAAATACAGGAGCCGCCCCGGCGACACCGCCCTCTCATCGACGAGGTAGCTGCGGGCGGCCCTGGCATCGAGGGCAAGGCCCTCTTCGCTGGGGCGCCCGGGGTTGCCCCCGTACCCGCGGTAGTCGAAGAGCAGCGTTGCGAACCCGGCCACGGCCAACGCGCGGGCCAGCTGCGCACGATCTGCCCTGTTCCCCGCATTGCCGTTGGCGACGAGAACGGTCACGCCGCGATCGGCGGCGGTGGGCGGCACGTACCACGCGCCGAGCCGGAGACCGTCGGAGGTGGTCAACCAGACGTCCTCGGCGCGGTCCGTCACCTGCTCCGCCGGACCAGGCGCGGCGCCGTCGGGGAGGTAGATCAGCCGACGCTGACCCAGCCACAGGGCAACGAGCAGGACGGCGACCACGGCCACCGCCACCAGCGCGGTCCGCACGACCAACCCACCGGGGGCCATGCCCCCAGTCTCCCCGCTCGGGTCGGGCCGCACACCCGCCGCGGGGTCAGCGCTTCTGCTGGAGGTACCAGTCGATGAGCTCGGGCGCGTCGATCGCGCTCCGGTCGAGGATCCGGTCCGCGTCGGCGCCCTGGAACATTCGCTTGATCGGCACCTCCAGCTTCTTGCCGGTGCGAGTGTGCGGGACACCGGGCGCCGCGATGATCTCGTCGGGGACGTGCCGCGGCGACGCCTGCTCGCGGATCGTCGACTTGATCCGGTCCTCGAGCGCGCCGTCGAGCACGGCGCCGTCCGCGAGCACCACGAACAGCGGCATCCAATACCCGCCGTCCGGCTGCTCGGCCCCGATGACGAGCGCCTCGGTGATCTCGGGCAGGCGTTCGACGGCCTGGTAGATGTCGGCGCTACCCATCCGGATCCCGTTGCGGTTGAGCGTCGAGTCCGAGCGGCCGTGCATCAGCACGCTCCCCCGCTCGGTGATGGTGATCCAGTCGCCGTGCCGCCACACTCCGGGGAAATCATCGAAATATGCGTCGTGGTACCGCTTTCCGTCGGGGTCGTTCCAGAACCGGATCGGCATCGACGGCATCGGCTTGGTGATGACCAGTTCCCCCACGTCACCACGGATGGGCACGCCACCCTCGTCATAGGCCTCGAGCGCGACCCCGAGGAAGGGCGTGGACAGTTCACCCGGCCAGACCGGGACGGTGGGCGCGCCACCGATGAACGCGGAGACGACGTCCGTGCCGCCCGTGATGGAAGCCACTGGCACACCGACGTTCTCGGCAATCCACAGCGAGGACGACGCAGGCAGGGTGGACCCGGTGATCCCGACCGCGCGCAGCGCGCTCAGATCGTGGTCACGGCGCGGGACCACGCCCGCCTTCGCGCAGGCGAGCACATAACCCGGGCTGGTGCCGAGCACGGTGGCCCGGTGCCGCGCGGTGAGCGCCCACAGCGAATCGACGTCCGGGTAGCCAGGGTTGCCGTCGTAGCAGACGATGGTGGCGCCGACCAGCAGCCCGGCGACCTGGAAGTTCCACATCATCCAGCTCGGGCTGGTGTACCAGAAGAAGGTGTCCTCGGGCCCGATGTCCATCTGCAGGGCAACCGATTTCAGGTGCTCGAGGATCACGCCGCCGTGCCCGTGCACGATCCCCTTCGGCAGACCGGTGGTACCCGAGGAGAACACCACCCACAGCGGATGGTCGAAGTCGACGTCCACCGGTTCGAGCGGCGCCTCTCCCGCTGTCGCCTCCGCCCAGGACACGACGCCCTCGGGGTCGGCGTCCACACCGAGCCGCGGCACGAGCACGGTCGTCGTCAGGCTCGGCATCCCGGCCCGCAGTTCCGCGATGGAGTCACGGCGATCGTGCCCCTTCCCGCCGAAGCGGTAGCCGTCCGCAGTGATCAGGACCGACGGTTCGAGCTGGCCAAGTCGGTCAAGCGCGGCCGGGGCCGAGTAGTCCTGTCCGCAGGCCGCCCAGATCGCGCCGAGGCTCGCCGTCGCGAGGAAGGCCACGACGGTCTCCGGGATGTTCGGCAGGTAGCCGACCACCCTGTCGCCAGGACCGACCCCGCTCGCCCGCAGGGTCGCGGCAAGTGCGCCCACCTGCCTGCGCAGCTCCGCCCACGACATCGTGACGTCCTCGTCGGCCGTCTCGCCGGAATAGACGATGGCGGGCCGGTCCGCACGCTCGTTGCGCAGCACCTGGTCCACGTAGTTGAGCCGGACCCCCGGGAACCACACCGCCCCCGGCATCCGGTCCTGCGCGAGCACCTCGCCGACCGGCGTCGCGGACCGGACCTCGAAGTAGTCCCAGACCGACCGCCAGAAATCGTCGAGGTGTTCGACCGACCATCGCCACAGCGAGTGGTACTCGGGCACCGACACCGAGTACTCCCGCTCCACCCACGAGGCGTAATCGGTGATCCGGGCGTTCCGCACGTCGTCGCGTGTCGGTTCCCACTGCGGCTGTGGCGATTCCATGCGGTTCGTCCTCTCAGTCAGTCTGTTTTCGGCCCGAGGTCCTCAGTGAGGACCTCCTGCACCACTCGCATGGCGGCGAGCGCGGCTGGCGCGCCGCAGTACCCGCTGGTGTGGATGATCGCCTCGGTGATCTCCTCGCGGCTCAGACCGTTCCGGAGCGCCCCACGGACGTGCCCGCGCAGCTCCGAGTCCGCGCGCAGCGCCGTCAGCATGCCCAGGTTCAGCAGGCTGCGGTCCCGTCGGCTCAGACCGTCGCGGGTCCAGACCGAACCCCACACCGTCTCGGTGATGTGCCGCTGGATGGCCTCGCTGTCGGTGCCGAGGTCACGGGTCAGCGCGCGATCGACGAAGTCGTCGCCCATCACCTCACGCCGGACGGCGAGGCCGGCGTCGAACCGGCCGTCGCCCTCCGGCAGGCCCTCGACCCGTCCGGTCACTGCGCGGGGACCCGGATGATCAGGGCGTCACCCTGACCGCCGCCACCGCACAGCGCCGCCGCTCCGACGCCGCCACCGCGACGCTGCAGTTCCAGCGCCAGGTGCAGGGCGATCCGCGCGCCGGACATGCCGAGCGGATGTCCGACGGCGATCGCGCCGCCGTTCACGTTGACCTTGGCCGGGTCGAGTCCGAGCTCGCGGGTCGACGCGATGCCGACGGCCGCGAAGGCCTCGTTGATCTCGACGAGGTCGAGATCGGTCGGGGCGATGCCCTCCTTCGCGCAGGCCTTGGCGATCGCGCGCGCCGGCTGCGACTGCAGCGTCGAGTCGGGGCCGGCGACCACGCCGTGCGCGCCGATCTCGGCGATCCAGCTCAGGCCCAGCTCCTGCGCCTTGGTCTTGCTCATCACGACCACTGCTGCGGCGCCGTCGGAGATCGGCGAGGCCGAGCCTGCGGTGATGGTGCCGTCCTTGCTGAAGGCCGGGCGCAGCGTGCTCAGGGACTCGACGGTGGTGTCGGCGCGGATGCCCTCGTCCTCGGCGAAGACGATCGGATCGCCCTTGCGCTGCGGGATCTCCACCGGCACGACCTCGTTGTCGAACAGGCCGTTCTTCCATGCGCGCGCGGCGTTCTGGTGCGAGGCCGCAGCGAACGCGTCCTGCTCCTCGCGGGTGATGTGGGTGGCCTCCTGCTGGTTGACCTGTTCGGTCAGCAGCCCCATCGCCTGGTCGGTGAAGATGTCGTGCAGACCGTCGTACGCCATGTGGTCGCGCATGGTCACGTCGCCGTACTTGAAGCCCTCACGGCTCTTCTCGAGCATGTGCGGTGCGCGGCTCATCGACTCCTGGCCACCAGCGACCACGATGTCGAACTCCCCCGCGCGGATCAGCTGGTCGGCCAGCGCGATCGCGTCGACGCCCGAGAGGCACACCTTGTTGATCGACAGGGCCGGCACGTCCATCGGGATGCCGGCGGCCACGGCCGCCTGGCGCGCGGGCATCTGACCGGCGCCCGCCGTGAGCACCTGACCCATGATCACGTATTCGACGCTCTCGGGCGCGACGCCCGCCTTCTCCAGCGCGCCCTTGATGGCGATGCCGCCGAGATCGGACCCGGAGAAGCCCTTCAGCGAACCGAGGAGCCGCCCCATCGGGGTGCGGGCTCCGGCGACGATGACAGTGGACTCGGACATCAGCTTGCTGTTCCCTTCAGATTTCTCAGTGCCTTTGGATTTCACGGCCACCGAACTGTTCACAACGATTCACTCCTGCGGACGATCGCCTCCGCGTGCCGAAGCACCGGCGCGTCCACCATCTTCCCCTCGAAGGCGAATACCCCGCGCTCCTCGGACACCGCGGCGAGCACCCTGCGCGCCCAGGCGAGGTCCTCCGCGCTGGGTTCGTAGGCGGCCCGGATCACGGCGACCTGACTCGGATGGATCGCCACCTTGGCGTCGAACCCGACCGCGACCGCGTCGAGGGATTCGGCGCGGAGGCCGCCCTGATCCTTGATGTCGAGGTAGACCGAGTCCAGCGCGAACCGACCGTGCGCCTTGGCCGCGAGCAGCGATCCGGAGCGCACGTGCCGGGCCACGTCGCGATAGGAGCCGTCGGTGTGGCGGCTGGCGTTCCCGCCGAGCGCTGCCACCAGGTCCTCCGCGCCCCACATCACCCCGATCGCGTTCGCGACCTGTGCGGACTCGGCAACCGTCAGGGCGCCGAGCGGAGACTCGATCAGGGCGATCACCTCGCGCGGGGCCAGCGAGCGCACCTGTTCCGCCGACTCACACTTGGGCAGCATCACCCTGGGGTAGCGGGTCTGCAGCAGCGCCTCCAGGTCGAGCGCCTGATCCTCGGTGCCTGCCGCGTTGATCCGCACCACGGTGCGCTCGGGGTCGAGCGGGGTGTCGATCAGCGCGCGACGGGCCGCTGCCTTGTCCGCGGGGGCGACGCCGTCCTCGAGGTCGAGGATGACGACATCCGCTGCGGCCGCGGCCTTCGCGTAGCGCTCCGGCCGGTCCGCAGGGCAGAACAGCCAGGCCGGGCCGGGCGGTGCCCACGAGTCGGGGCCCGAGGTGTGACCGGAATTCGTGGTCATGACGGCCTCTTTCGCACCAGCGTCTTGCGCACCGCCGTCGCCACCACGTCGCCGTGCTGGTTCCGTGCGGTGTGCGCCAGGGTGATGATGCCCTCGCCCGGCCTGCTCTTCGACTCCCGCTTGTCGGTGATCACCGTCTCGGCGTACATGGTGTCACCGTGGAAGAGCGGCTTGGGGAACGAGATCTCGGAGAACCCGAGGTTGGCGACGATCGTCCCCTGGGTGAGCTGGGCAACCGACAGACCGACCAGGGTGGACAGCGTGAACATCGAGTTCACCAGCCGCTCGTTGAACGGCGGCAACTGCTCGCTGAAGGCGGCGTCCAGGTGCAACGCCTGGGTGTTCATCGTCAGGGTGGTGAACAGGACGTTGTCCGCCTCGGTGACGGTGCGACCGGGGCGGTGCTCGTAGACGACGTCGGTCTCGAACTCCTCGAACCAGAGCCCGCGCTGGACGACCCTCTTGCGGTCCGGCTCGCTCACAGCCCGGCCTCGCGCGCGATCAGCATCAGCTGCACCTCGGTGGTCCCCTCGCCGATCTCGAGGATCTTGCTGTCCCGGTAGTGGCGGGCGACCGGGTACTCGTTCATGAAGCCGTAGCCGCCGAAGATCTGGGTGGCGTCACGAGCGTTGTCCATCGCGGCCTCGCTGGCGATCAGCTTGGCGATGGAGGCCTGCTTCTTGAAGGGCTTGCCCGCCAGCATGAGTGCGGCCGCGTCGTAGTAAGCGGTGCGGGCGACGTGCGCGCGCACCTCCATCCGCGCGATCTTGAAGGCGATGGCCTGGTTGGCGCCGATCGGCTTGCCGAACGCCTCGCGCTCCTTGGCGTACTTGACCGACTCGTCCACGCAGCCCTGCGCCGCACCGACGCTCAGCGCCGCGATCGCGATCCGGCCCTCGTCGAGGATGCGCAGGAAGTTCGCGTAGCCGCGTCCGCGCTCGCCCAGCAGGTTCTCCTGCGGCACCCGGACATCCTGGAAGGTCAGCGGGTGGGTGTCGGAGGCGTTCCAGCCGACCTTGTTGTACGCCGGCTCCGCGGTGAACCCCGGTGTGGAGGTCGGCACCAGGATGGTGGAGATCTCCTTCGTGCCGTTCTCCTTCTCACCGGTGACCGCGGTGACGGTGACCAGCCGGGTGATGTCCGTACCCGAGTTGGTGATGAACTGCTTGTTGCCGTTGATGATCCAGTCGCCGCCGTCCTGCTTCGCGGTGGTCCTGGTGCCGCCCGCGTCGCTGCCGGCTCCCGGCTCGGTGAGGCCGAACGCGGCCAACGCCTTGCCACTCGTGAGCTGCGGCAGCCACTCCTGCTTCTGCGCCTCGTTTCCGAAGCGGTAGATCGGCATCGCGCCGAGCGAGACGCCTGCCTCCAGGGTGATGGCCACGGACTGGTCCACCTTGCCGAGCTCCTCGAGGGCGAGGCACAGCGCGAAGTAGTCGCCACCCTGTCCGCCGTACTCCTCGGGGAATGGCAGCCCGAACAGGCCCAGCTCGGCCATCCCGGCGACGACCTCGTACGGGAAGGTGTGGTTGGCGTCGTGCTCGGCGGCGACCGGCGCGACGACGGTCTGCGCGAAGTCGCGGACCGCCTTCGCGAGCTGCTGGTACTCGTCGGGCAGCGATCCGGAGGAGAGGTAATCGGTCATGACGCGGCGCCCTTCGTGGTCGTCTCTGCGAGTTCGGGTTGTCCTGAGTTATCGGGTGTTTCGGGTGCGTGCGGGATCACGCGAGCGAGGATCTGGTCGACCTTCACCTGGTCGCCCGCCGCGACGAGCAGCTCGACCGTGCCGTCGATGGGCGAGGTCAGCGAGTGCTCCATCTTCATCGCCTCGACCACGACCACCGCGGTGCCCGCGGTGACGGTCGCGCCGTGCTCCACGCCGACCGCGATGACGGCGCCCGGCATCGGGCTGGTGATCTCGGCCTCCCCCGCGTGCGCGTCGCCCGTGCGGACGCTGACCTCCCGAACCTCGCGCAGGACCGCGGTCCCGTCGCTGCCCGAGAGCCAGATGTGTCCGTCATGGGCGGCCACCAGGTAGCTCGCCCGCATTCCGTCCACCGCGACCGACAGCGTCGAACCGTCCAACGATGCTGTCAGCGTGCGTGTTTCACCGTCCTCCATCGACACCGTCGCGTCGCCGGGCGTGCCGACGATCCGCACGTGGTCGGTGCGGGCGGGCGAGGCCAGCCGGACGCTGGTCGGCGCAGCGGCGCCGACGCGCCAGCCGGTCGGCCGCGCCCACAGGTCGGCCTCGGCGCCCTGCGGCCAGCGCGTCAGCCACCGGTAGGCGCCTGCCGCGATGAACTGCGCGTCCGAGGCGTCGGCCGCGACGTAGTCCTCGAGCCTGCGGTCGAGCAGGCCGGTGTCGAGGCGGCCCGCGACGACGTCGGCGTCCGCGAGCAGGAACCGCGCGAAATCGATGTTGGTGACCACGCCGAGCACCGCGGTGTCGGCGAGCGCCCGGTCGAGCTTGCGCAGCGCCCCGGCGCGGTCGGCGGCGTGCGCGATCACCTTCGACAGCATCGGGTCGTAGTCGCTGCCGACCTCGGTGCCCGCCCGCAGGCCCGAATCGATCCGGATCCCTTGGCCGGACGGCTCCACGACGTCGAGGACAAGGCCGCCCGTTGGCAGGAAGCCGCGGGCGGGGTCCTCGGCGTAGACGCGGGCCTCGATCGCGTGGCCGGTCATGGTGATCTCGTCCTGGGAGATGCCGAGCTTCTCACCCGCGGCCACCCGGACCTGCCACTCGACCAGGTCGAGCCCGGTGACCATCTCGGTGACCGGGTGCTCCACCTGAAGTCGCGTGTTCATCTCCATGAAGAAGAACTCGTCGGGCCGGTCCGCCGACACGATGAACTCCACCGTTCCCGCGCCGGTGTAGTCGACGCTGCGCGCGGTGTTGCAGGCCGCCTCGCCGATCCGGGCGCGGGTGACCTCGTCGAGCAGCGGCGAGGGCGCCTCCTCGATGACCTTCTGGTGACGACGCTGCAGACTGCACTCGCGCTCTCCGAGGTGCACGACGTTGCCGTGGGTGTCGGCGAGGATCTGCACCTCGATGTGCCGAGGACGCAGCACGAACCGCTCGAGGAACAGGGTGTCGTCGCCGAAGGCGGATGCGGCCTCGCGGCGCGCGCTGGCCAGCGCGTCGGCGAGCTTGTCCGGCTCCTCGACCAGGCGCATGCCCTTGCCGCCGCCGCCCGCGGACGGCTTCACGAGCACCGGGTAGCCGATGTCCTCGGCCGCGGCGATCAGCTCGGCGTCCGTCAGTCCTGGCCTGGCGATGCCGGGCACCACCGGGACGTCGAACTCGGCCACCGCGTTCTTGGCGGTGATCTTGTCGCCCATCACCTCGATGGCCCGGGCGGAGGGCCCGAGGAAGGCGATGCCGGCGTCCTCGAGGGCGGCCGCGAAGGCTGCGTTCTCGGAGAGGAATCCGTATCCGGGGTGCACCGCCTGAGCGCCGGTCCGCTTCGCCGCATCGACGACCTTCGCGATGTCGAGGTAGCTCTCGCGCGCCGCCGCGGGGCCGAGCAGAACCGCGGTGTCGGCCTCGCGCACGTGTCGCGCGCCCGCGTCCGCCTCGCTGTACACCGCAACCGAGCGGATGCCCATGGCACGCAGGGTGCGGATGACGCGGACCGCGATCTCGCCGCGGTTGGCGACGAGAACAGTGGAAAATTCAGTCACTTCACTCACATCCTGAAGACGCCGTAGGAGACCGGCTCGAGCGGCGCCTGAGCGCACGCCGAAAGTGCCAGTCCTAGAACAGTTCTGGTGTCCGCGGGGTCGATGATTCCATCGTCCCACAGTCGGGCGGTCGAATAGTAGGGGTTGCCCTGCGCCTCGTACTGCGCGCGGATCGGCGCCTTGAAGGACTCCTCGTCCTCCGCCGACCACGGCTTGCCCGAGGCGTCGAGCTGATCGCTGCGGACGGTGGCCAGCACCGAGGCCGCCTGCTCGCCGCCCATCACCGAGATCCGCGCGTTCGGCCACATCCACAGGAACCGCGGCGAGTAGGCGCGTCCGCACATCGAGTAGTTGCCCGCGCCGTACGAGCCGCCGATCACCACGGTGAGCTTGGGGACCCGCGCGCAGGCCACCGCGGTCACCATCTTGGCGCCGTGCTTGGCGATGCCGCCCGCCTCGTAATCGCGGCCGACCATGAACCCGGCGATGTTCTGCAGGAACAGCAGCGGCACGCTGCGCTTGTCACACAGCTCGATGAAGTGGGCGCCCTTCATCGCGGACTCGGCGAAGAGCACGCCGTTGTTGGCGACGATGCCGACCGGGTGCCCGTGGATGTGGGCGAACCCGGTGACCAGGGTCTTGCCGTACTCGGCCTTGAACTCCTGGAACTCTCCCGCGTCCACGATCCGGGTGATCACCTCGTGCACGTCGTAGGGGGTGCGCGGGTCCGTCGGGACGACGTCGTAGAGCTCCGCCTGCGGAGCGATGGGCTCCACCGCCGGGATCACGTCCCACGGCCGGTCCGTGCGCGGACCGAAGGTGGCGACGATCCGGCGCACGATGCGCAGCGCGTCCTGATCGTCCTCCGCGAGGTGGTCGGTGACGCCGGAGACCTTCGAGTGCAGGTCACCGCCGCCGAGGTCCTCGGCCGTGACGACCTCGCCGGTCGCAGCCTTCACCAGCGGCGGGCCGCCGAGGAAGATGGTGCCCTGGTTGCGCACGATGACGGCCTCGTCGCTCATCGCGGGGACGTAGGCGCCGCCCGCGGTGCAGGAACCCATCACCGCCGCGATCTGCGGGATGCCCTTGGCACTGAGGTTGGCCTGGTTGAAGAAGATCCGCCCGAAGTGCTCACGATCGGGGAAGACGTCGTCCTGGCGGGGCAGGAAGGCTCCGCCGGAGTCGACGAGGTAGAGGCACGGCAGGTTGTTCTGCAGCGCGATCTCCTGCGCGCGCAGGTGCTTCTTCACGCTCATCGGGTAGTAGGTGCCGCCCTTGACGGTGGCATCGTTGGCCACGATGACGCACTCGCGGCCGGAGACCCGGCCGATGCCTGCGATCACGCCCGCGCCGGGGCACTCGTCGTCGTACATGCCGTTCGCGGCGAGCGGGGAGAACTCGAGGAACGGGCTGCCCGGGTCCAGGAGGGCGTCCACCCGCTCGCGCGGCAGCAACTTGCCCCTGCTCACGTGACGTTGTCGCGATTGCTCACTGCCGCCGAGCGCCGCGGTCGCGAGCCGCTCGCGCAGCTCGGTCACCAGGCGTACGTGCTCGCCCCGGTTGCGCTCCCCGTCGATGGTCATGTCGTCGCCCTGTCTGCTCGGATCGGCTCGCGGTCAGTTAATTGCCAATAACCGAATCTAAGATAACTATGATTAACTGAGTTGTCCAGACCCACAGGTTGAAGGGAGGTGTCGACGTGGCACCCGACGATTCGGCGCTGACCAAGCGCGGCCGCGCGAAGGCCGATCGCCGCCGGCAGCTCCTGCAGGCTGCCGCCCGCCTGATCGCCGAGCGGGGGTTCGCCGGGGTTCGTCTCGAGGACCTCGGATCCGCGGTCGGGATCAGCGGCCCCGCCGTCTACCGGCACTTCCCCAACAAGGAGGCGCTGCTGGTGGAGCTGCTGGTCGACATCAGCCGCCGCCTGCTCGAGGGCGCTATCGCGGTCGCCGACGCGGCCTCGAGCCCGGACGAGGCGCTCGCGGGACTGATCGAGTTCCACCTCGACTTCGCGCTCGGCGAGCCCGACCTCATTCGCGTGCAGGACCGAGACCTGGAGTCACTTCCCGTGGCCGAACGCAGGCAGGTCCGGCAGTTCCAGCGCCGCTACGTCGAGGTATGGGTCGAGGTCCTCCGGAAGGTCGACGCGGAGCTGGCGGAGTCGGATGCGCGGATCAAGGCGCACGCGACGTTCGGCCTGATCAACTCCACCCCGCACAGCGTGAATCCCTCCGCCCCCGCCCACACCCGCGCGGTACTGCGCGCGATGACGGCCGCGGCGCTCGCGCCCGGGGTGTAGCTAGGGTCCTGCGCATGACCGTCGCGAAATCCGTCGCCCTGTTCGTCGTGGCCGCCCTGCTGGAGATCGGCGGCGCCTGGCTGGTCTGGCAGGGCGTGCGGGAACACCGCGGCTGGATCTGGGTCGGCCTCGGCGTGATCGCGCTCGGCGCCTACGGGTTCGTCGCCACCATGCAGCCCGACGCGAACTTCGGCCGGATCCTGGCCGCGTACGGCGGTGTCTTCGTCGCGGGCTCATTGCTCTGGGGCATGGCCATGGACGGCTTCCGACCCGACCGATGGGATGTCACGGGAGCGCTGATCTGCCTCGCAGGCGTCGCCGTCATCATGTACGCGCCGCGCTGAGCCGATCCCGCGCGAACAGCACGGCGAGCAGCAGCGCCAACGCCACCGCGACCCACAGGCCGGCCAGCCCGACCCCGCGGTGCACCGCCGCGCCTGCGACCACCCCGAGCACCAGGCCGAGCCACAACCCGGCGAACCGCACCCACTCCCATCGCGGCCCGCCGGTCAGCGCCGCGGCGATGCGTTGCCCCAGCTTGACCAGCGTGCCGGTCATGTAGGTGAGGCTGATCGACGCCTCGCCGGTCCGCTCGAACACCGTGTTCTCGGCCCCCATCGCCAGCGCCAGCGCGGCGATCACCACCTGCCGCGGGCCGATGGCCGAGGCTGCCACCGCCGTCACCAACAGGCCCGCGACGAGGCACATCACGACCGCTCTGCGGCGCGCGCGAGCAATCCGCCCCAGCACCGAACCCAGCACCACACCGAGCACGAACAGCCCGATGACCGCGGCGCCGACAGCAGCGACGTGCCAGTGGCCGTCGACCGCACCGACCGCCATGCGGGTGGAGTTCCCGCTCATGAACGAGACGAAGAACCCGCCGAGGGTGATGTACCCCATGGCGTCGACGTAGCCCGCAAGGGCCGCGAGCAGCACCGCGAGGACGAACGTCCGGCGACCGACGTCGACTACCACTGGGTCCCCACCCGGACCGGTCGCCGACGCCGCGACAGCACGCAGGCCTCGGCTACTCCTTCCTGGTCAGGGCGGTGTAGCCGAGGGTCAGTGCGGCCGCCGCCGCGATGCTGATGATCCAGCGCCACCAATCGATGCCCTTCGTGTCGCCGGTGTCGCTGATCATGCCCCAGATCCAGTACCCGATGAGCGCGCCGGCGATGCCGAGCACGACGGTGATGACCCATCCCATTGCCTGCTTGCCCGGGATCACCAGGCGTGCGAGCACGCCGATGACCGCGCCGAAGATGATGGTGCCGATGATGTCGCCGATCATTGTTGGCTCCTCTCGTGCCACCTCAGTCGCGCGACTGCGTGCTGGGTTGTCGATCTTGATAGTGACACGGCGAGGTCCTCCAGAGGAACCCTCGCGTGGCCCCGACCCGGCGGTGCCCCGCCGTCCGGCCGAGGGAACCGGAGGGCGGGGCACCGAGGGGGACCGTCGGCCGGGCGACCCGGCCGGACGGTCAGGCGTGCACGATCACCCCGCGGATGTTCTTGCCGTTGCGCAGGTCCTCGTAGCCCTGGTTGACGTCCTCGAGGCGGTACTGCGTGGTGACCAGTTCGTCGAGCTTGAGCTGACCCGCGTCATAGAGCCGCAGCAGCTTGACGATGTCGTACTGCGGATTCATCGACCCGAAGAGCGAGCCCTTGATGGTCTTCTGGTTCAGCGTCAGGTCGCAGCCGGACACCTGCACCGTGAGCTTCGCCGGATCGGCCAACCCCGTGATGACGACGGTGCCGCCCTTGCCGATCACCGCGGTCGCCGCGGACACGACCTCCTCCTCCACCGTGCCGACCAGGATCAGGGCGGCGTCGGCGCCCTGGCCCCAGGTCAGTTCGTTCACCTTCTCCGCGGCGCTCGCCGCGTCGGCGAAGGCATGGGTGGCACCGAACTTCAGCGCGGTCTCGCGCTTGAGCGCAACGGGGTCGACGACGACCACGTACTTGCAGCCCGCGCTGACCGCGCCCTGCACGGCATTGATGCCGAGGCCGCCGACGCCGTAGATGACGGCGGTGTCTCCCGCGTGCAGGTTGCCGGCGTTGACCGCGGTTCCCCATCCCGAGGGGACCCCGCAGCCGACGAGCACGGCGGTCTCCAAGGGCAGCCAGTCATCGACCTTGACCACCGAATGCTGCGAGATGGTGGCCCGCTCGGCGAACGTGCCGAGCATGCACATCGCACCGAAATCGGTTCCCTTGGAATGGAACCGGAAGGTGCCGTCCGGCATCGAACCCTCCAGGATGGTGGCGCCCATGTCGCAGAGGTTCTGCCTGCCCGTCGAGCAGTACCGGCAGATTCCGCAGTTCGGGATGAAGCTGCACACCACGTGGTCGCCCGGCTTGACCTTGGTGACGCCGGGCCCGACCTCCTCGATGATTCCCGATCCCTCGTGCCCACCGACGATCGGATAGCGCGGCGGAAGGTCTCCGTCGGTCAGGTGCAGGTCCGAGTGACACAGCCCCGCGGCCGTGTACTTGATCAGCACCTCCCCCGGCCCGGGGCCGTCGAGCTCGAGCTCCATCAGTTCGAACGGCTTTCCGGCCTCGAGCAGGACTGCGGCGGTGGTCTTCATGTGTGATTCTCCTTCTGAGGACGGGCGGGTCAGAGTGCGACGTTGACGGATTTGGTGATGGTGTAGGCATCGAGTCCGGCCGCGCCCAGCTCGCGACCCCAGCCGGACTGCTTGTAACCACCGAAGGGCATGGCGGTGTCGAAGCCGTTGTACTGGTTGATCCACACGGAGCCGGCCTTGATCTGCCGCGCGGTGCGGTGCGCCTTGGAGATGTCGCGGGTCCAGATTCCCGCGGCGAGACCGTAGATGGAGTCGTTCGCGGCCGCGGCGACGCCTGCCTCCGCGTTGAACGGCAGGGTCGCGACCACCGGGCCGAAGATCTCCTCGCGGACGATGCTGAACTCCGGCTTGACGTCGACGAAGACGGTCGGCTCGACGAAGTAGCCGGTCTCGCCCCAACGCTTGCCTCCGGTCAGCGCCCTTGCGCCGTCCGCCAGACCCTCGCGCAGGTAGCCGGTCACCTTGTCGAACTGTTCCTTCGAGACGAGCGGGCCGAGCTGGGTGGCCGGGTCGAGGCCGGGCCCGATCTTCACCTGGCTCGCCGCGTCAGCGACCGCCTGGGTGAACTCGTCGAAGATCTTGTCCTCGACGAACAGTCGCGTACCCGCGACACAGCACTGGCCGTGGTTGAACAGCCAGGCGTTGAGCGAACCCTCCACGGCGGCATCGAAATCGGCGTCCGCGAAGACGATGTTCGGGCTCTTGCCGCCGAGCTCGAGCGAGACCTTCTTCAGATTGCCCTTGGCGGCATCGACGATCTTCTTCCCGACCTCGGTGGAGCCGGTGAAGGCGATCTTGTCGACGTCGTCGTGCGCGGACAATGCGGCGCCCGCGTCGCCGAATCCGCTGATGATGTTCACGACGCCGGGCGGGAACCCGGCTTCCTGGAACACCTCACCGAGCAGCAGCGCCGTCAGCGGCGTCTGCTCGGCCGGCTTGAGGATGACGGTATTGCCTGCGGCGAGGGCGGGCGCCAGCTTCCACGAGGCCATCAGCAGCGGGAAGTTCCACGGCACGATCAGCCCGCACACCCCCACCGGCTCGCGCAGCGTGTAGGCGTGGAACTGGGCGCCGGGCGCGAAGGGCATCGACACGTTGACCGTGCTGCCCTCGATCTTGGTTGCCCAGCCCGCGTAGTAGCGGAAAACATCTGCGGCCCATGCCACGTCGACCGCGCTGGCGATGCCCGCCGACTTGCCGTTGTCCAGCGCCTCGAGCTGGCCGAACTCCTCGGCCCGCTCGCTGAGGATGTCACCGACACGCCAGAGCAGGCGCTCGCGCTCGTTCGGCTTCATGCCCGGCCACGGGCCGTCGTCGAACGCGGCCCGCGCCGCACGCACCGCCCGGTCGACATCCTCGGCCTGGCCGTGCGCGACCTCGGTCAGCGCGTTCCCGGTCGCGGGGTCGTAGGTCGGGAAGGTGCGCCCCGAGGCGGCCGGGGTCCATTCGCCGCCGATCAGCAGCTTCTTCGGTCCGCCGGTCAAGAACGCATGAACCTCGGACTTGAGCGGGAAATCGGCGATCGCCGTCATCGGTTCCTCCTGCGAGAAAGTAGGTGTGTGATGCACGCCATACTTCGCCGGTTCCGATGCGGATAACTGTGCGACTTCCGGACAGCCTCAGGGGGTCACGTCGAGCGCGCGGATTCTCGAATACAGTGTGCTGCGGCTGATTCCGAGTTTCGCGGCGGCATGCACCTTGTTCCCGCCACATTCCTGCAACGCATCGATGATCGCCTGGCGTTCCGCACGCTCGCGGCCCGCGAGGCGGGTGACCCGCGAGCTGGTCCGGTACGCGTCGGGCAGGTCCGCGAGCCCGAGTCTGGTGCTCGCCCGGTCCCGCGCCGTCCTGGCCAGCACCACCCGCAACTCGGTCAGGTTGCCCGGCCACTCCCCCGCCACCAACGCCTCGAGCGCGGTCGAGGTCAGGCTCAGCCCTGGCTCGATCTCGTCGAGCATCGCCTGGGCGATCTCCGGCAGTTCGCCGATCCGCTGACGCAACGGAGGCACCACGATGCGTTCGGGGCACCGCGCGATCATGGCCGCTGTCGCAGGGGGTAGATCCTCGATCGGGCCGCTCGTCAGCACCATCCGGGGTCCGCCCTGGGCCGGCAGGAGGTCGGTGACCACGGGCAGTGTCGCCGCGGGCAGCAGGTCCGCGTGTTCGACGGCCAGCACACCGCCGGTCGCGGCCGCCTGCTCGAGCAGCGCCGACAACCATCGGTCGATCCCGACGATCGGTATCCGGGAGGCATCCGTCCAGTGCACGGGGTCGGCGCCCGCGAGGTCGCGCACGGCAGTGGTGCGGCCCGAACCGGACTCGCCGACGATCGCAACGGCCTCGGCACTCCCGCGCACCCGGCGCAACTCCTCGCGCGCCCGGTCCGCGACACCCGCACCGTCGGGGCGGCGCCGGATCGGCACATGCGGTCGGTGTACGTGCTCGACCAGAAACAGTGTGCCGCCGTTTGTTCCGGCGATCCGGTCGGCCTGCACCGTCGCCAGTTGCCCGGACGCCAACTCGAGGTCCACCGTCCGCGACTGGTCCGGCAGGAGATCGGCCGCGAGCCCGCGCAGCGCGGCGTGGTCGGCCACGTCGAGCAGATCGAGCACGGTCCGGTTGCTGAGCAGGATGTCCTCGCCGATAGCGGCGACGGCGACATGGCGCTGGGGCGAGACCCGCTGGAAGGCGTCCACCAACCGCTGCTCCGACGCCCGCGACCCCTCGAGCAGCCGACGCTCGATGTCCGCAGCGGCGCGTTGCAGAAAGGGCGCGAACAGCGAGTTCGCCCGCGGGGCAATACAGGTCATGTCCAGGATCCCCTCGACCCGGTGCGTCACCGGATGCAGGATCGGGTGCCCGTAGCAGCTCAGACCCTTCAAGCGCTCCAGATAGTGCTCCTCCCCGTTGATGACGATCCCGCGCCGCACCTCGACCGGGGTACCGATCGCGTTGGTGCCCGCGGTGTCCTCACCGAACCGCGAGCCGATCACCGCACCGAGTTTCTCCAGGTGCCGCTCGACCTGATGGTTGTCGAACACCCGGGCCACGATCCGGCAATCGCGATCGGCGAGCAGGAGGCACAGCCCCGTGCCCGCGATCTGGATGGCGACCTCGTCGAGGATCGGGCGGGCGGCCCGCAACAGCCGACTGGAGAGGTCCAGGTCGGTGGCCGGGTCGGCGTCGAACCCGTCCCCGGGGCCGACGCCGCTCAGCGCGGATCGCTTCCAGGACAGCGCGATCTCGGGCCGGACCGCCGCCCGCCCGTCCGTCTCGCCGGGGTTCATCGGCCGGCCCTAGCCCTGGCCGATCAGGTCGAGAGACTGCTCACGCATCTCGATCTTGCGGATCTTGCCGGTCACCGTCATCGGGAATTCGTCCACCACGTGGACGTACTTCGGGATCTTGTAGTGCGCCAGCTTGCCCGTGCAGAAGGCCCGCACCGAGTCCGCGTCCAGCTCGAGCGCGCCCTCCCGCATCCGGATCCACACCATCAGCTCCTCCCCGTACTTCTCGTCCGGCACGCCGATCACCTGGGCGTCGAGGATGTCGGGGTGGGTGAACAGGAACTCCTCGATCTCCCGCGGGTAGATGTTCTCGCCGCCCCGGATCACCATGTCCTTGATCCGGCCCGTGATCGCCACATACCCGTCGGTGTCCATCACCCCGATGTCACCGGTGTGCATCCACCGCGCCGCATCGATCGCCTCCGACGTCTTCTCCGGGTTCTCCCAGTAGCCGAGCATCACCGAATACCCACGCGTGCACAGCTCACCCGCCTCCCCGCGCGGCAGCGTCAGCCCCGTCGCCGGATCGACGATCTTCACCTCCAGATGCGGCCCCACCCGCCCCACCGTGGACACCCGCTGCTCGATGCTGTCGTCCGAGCGGGTCTGCAACGACACCGGCGACGTCTCGGTCATCCCGTAACAGATCGACACCTCCGCCATCCCCATCCGCTCGATGACCTGCTTCATCACCTCCACCGGGCACGGCGAACCGGCCATGATCCCCGTCCGCAGACTCGACAGATCGAAACTGTCGAAATCCGGATCCGCCAGCTCGGCGATGAACATCGTCGGCACCCCGTACAACGACGTGCACCGCTCCGCCTGCACCGCCTCCAGGGTGGCCTTCGGATCGAACGCCGGACCCGGGATCACCATCGTCGCCCCGTGGGTGGTGCACGCCAGATTGCCCATCACCATCCCGAAGCAGTGATAGAACGGCACCGGAATACACACCCGGTCCGCCTCCGTGTAGTGACACAACTCCCCGACGAAGTACCCGTTGTTGAGGATGTTGTGATGACTGAGCGTCGCACCCTTCGGAAATCCCGTTGTCCCCGAGGTGTACTGGATGTTGATCGGATCATCGGCGGAGAGCTTGGCCTGCGCGGTCGCCAGCATCGAGGGGTCGGCGGCCTGGGCAGCGGTCCCGTCCTCGACCAGCGCCTGCCAGTCCGTGCTGCCGAGCAGGATCACCGCTTCCAGGTCGGTGCACTGCGGCCGGACCGTCTCGATCATCCCGGCGTAGTCGGAGGTCTTGAAGCTCGGCGCGGCGACCAACATCTTGATGCCGGCCTGGTCGAGCACGTACTGCAATTCGTGCGAGCGGTAGGCGGGGTTGATGTTCACCAGGATCGCGCCGATCTTCGCGGTGGCGAACTGGATCAGCGTCCACTCCGGACAGTTCGGCGCCCAGATGCCCACCCGGTCGCCAAGGCCGATCCCGCGCTGCAGCAGACCCGCCGCGACGCCGTTCACGTCGACGGCGAGTTCGGCGTAGGTCCATCGCCTGCCCGATGGCCGGTCCACGAGCGCGTCACGGCCGCCGTGGGCCGCGACCGTCCGATCGAAGTTGTCCCCGATGGTGTCGCCCAGCATGGGGGCATCCCAGACTCCCGAGGCGTAGCTGGGCAGTGCGGTGCTCATGTGTTTCCTCTCCTGGGCGCCGGCAGCGCCTCGGGGAGGGCTCGCCGTGGCGAGCCCTCCCGTGGTCGAACCTACTCGTGTTGATGTGACCTACGACATAGTCGGTGGTGCGGGGTGGCCGTAACTGTCCAAGCTCCGGACACCCCGACCGCGGGTGGCTAGAGCGCGTGGTCCTTGGTCTCGACCAGGGCCTTGGTGCAGAAGAAGCTCAGCACCGACAGTCCGGCCAGCATGAGCCCGATCGCGAAGCTGCCATAGGTGGAGGCGAGCGGCGCGGCGATCAGCGGCGGGATCGCGCCACCGAGCACGCCTGCCAGGTTGTAGCCCAGTCCGGCGCCGGTGTAGCGGTACTGCGTCTGGAACATCTCGGGCAGCAGCGCACCGCAGGGGCCGTAGGCGATTCCGAAGATGGCGAGCGTGCCGAACATGCCGAGCACGAACGCGACGGGCGACCCGGTGTCGAGGATCGGGAACAGGGCCAGCGCCCAGACCAGCGCGGCGACGCAGGACGCCATGATCACCTTGCGGCGACCGATCCGGTCCGAGTAGAGCGCGGAGACGATGATCGCGATACCGAAGACGACCGCGGAGGCGATGCCGACCATCAGTACGAACGGCCTGGAGAAGCCGAGCGTCTTGGTTCCGTAGCTGGTGAGGAAGGCCGTGCCGAGGTAGAAGAAGGCGAACAGGGTGGCCAGTGCGCCCGCCGAGAGCAGGATCTCCTTGCGCTGGTAGCGCCAGGCGTCGAGGAACGGCAGGGTTCGGGGCGCCGCGTCCGGCCCGTCGAGTGCGCGCTGCGCCTGGTTGGCGCGGAACACCGGGGTCTCCTCGATGGCGAGGCGCATGTACAGGCCGATGCCGACCAGGACGATGGAGAACAGGAACGGCACCCGCCAACCCCAGTTGAGGAAGGTCTCGTTCGAGTCGCCGAGTACGGCCCCGGTGATGAGGAAGGTGCTGCTGGAGAGGATGAAGGCGATGGCGGGGCCGAGCTGCGGGAACATCGCGTACAGGCCGCGTTTGCCCGGCGGTGCGTACTCGGCGGTCAACAGCGTCGCGCCCGCCCATTCGCCGCCGACCGCGAAGCCCTGCCCGAAGCGGAGCAGCACGAGGATCAGCGGGGCCGCGACACCGATCGTGGAGGCGCTGGGCAGCAGACCGATGAGCAGGGTCGAGATGCCCATCAGGAGCAGCGTCGAGATCAGGGTCTTCTTGCGGCCGATCCGGTCACCGTAGTGGCCGAACAGCATCGCGCCGACGGGCCGGGCGATGAACGCGACGGCAAAGGTCGCGAACGAGGCGACCGTCCCTGCCGTCGATCCCAGCGCCGGGAAGAACACCTTCGGGAACACCAGCGCAGCGGCCGTCCCGTAGATGAAGAAGTCGTAGAACTCGATGGTGGTGCCGATGCAACTCGCGACGGCAACCCGGCGCACGCTGGTGCGCGGGGGCGCGGCGATCACCGTTCCTTCTACTGGCGACACTGTCGTCATGTGGTCCTCTTCTCGAGCCAAGAGCGACGCCCGGTCGGGCGTCACTGACTGCGAGGAAAGGTAGTGACGTGGCTCACGTGACGACTACCCCCGAAAGGGGGGTGGCGTGAGCCACGTCACCGCGGGGCTACTGCTCGGATGCGCTCCGGATCTCGCGGCGCAGCTCGGACCAGACCACGGCATAGGAGTCGGAGAACGAATCCCCCGACTTCACCCGGTCGAGGGAATCCGCGAGCAGCTCCTGGTACCGCGCCAGGCGGGGGACGTACGCGGAGACGTCGTCGAACACGTCCGACGCGCGACGGTCGAGGTCCACGATCGCATCGACATCGTCCTCGGTGAGCTCCGCGAACTCCTCGTCGAGCGGCTCGAAGCGCTCGACGACCTCCGCGAACAGGTCCTCGTCGATGGAGACGCGCTCGGCGTCGAGCTGATCCTCGAGCTCGGCCACCCCCGCGTCGGTGAGCGAGACCCCGGCGTCACCGGAATCGGAGGCGCGGCCCGCCGCGATCAGCGCGTCGAGCGCGGCCTGCGCCGAGGACTCGGTGACCCCGAGCTGCACGGCCAGCACCGGCGCCGACACCGAACCCTTCAGCCGCACCGACTGCAACAGAGCCAGCTCATCGACATTGCCTGCAAAGGCCATTTGTGTTTCTCCTTGGTGCCCGAAACCGGGCGTCGTCACCGCCCCGAAGGTCAGGGGCGAGCTACATCCTTTTGGATGACCGTCACCTGCGTCAACAGCTAGGTCAAGCCGTCGAGAAAACCGCCGACCTCCATGGTGAACACGGCATTGTCGTCCCCCGCGACCATGTGCCCCGCGGCCGAGACGTTGACGGCGGTGGCGTGCGGGATCAGCCCGAGCAGCTCCTCGACCCCGTCCGTGCTGACGATGTCCGACTTGCCGCCGTGCACCAGCAGGGTCGGCACCTCGACGCCCCGCGCCGCCGCGACCATCCGGCCGTGGTGGTCGGAGGTGATGATGTCGCCCATTCCCCCCGGCTGGGCGAATGCCGGATCCCAGTGCCAGTACAGGCGACCGTTCGACCGTTCCCGGACGTTCCGGCGCAGCCCCTCGATGTTCGACGGCCTGCTGCGGTGCTGCTGGTATGCGGCCACCGCGTCGGCGACCTCGTCGAGACTGGCGAATCCGTCCGGGTTGCCCTGCATGAAATCGGCGATCCGTTTGACGCCCTCGGGCTCCACCTTCGGCGTGATGTCGACCAGGACGAGGCCGCGCATCAGCCCGGGGTTCTCACCCTCCGCGATCAGCCCGGTCATCCCGCCGAGGGAGGCCCCGAACAGCACCGGAATCTCACCGAGCTGGTCGATGACCCCGCGCAGGTCATCGACCAGGCCGTCGACCTGGTAGTCGCCGTCCGGCGCCCAGTCGCTGTCCCCGTGACCGCGCGCGTCCAGGGTGTAGACGGTCCAGCCGTCGCGCGACAGGGTCGCCGCGGCCCGATTCCAGGAGTGCCGGGTCTGGCCGCCGCCGTGCAGCATCAGGACCGCACCGCGGCCGGCCAGCCCGTCGTCCGATGTCCAGCGGTCGGCGGCGATGGCCCCCGCTCCCCCGCGGAACTCAATCGTTTCATTCACGCCCCACACCATAGGAAGCGCTCGCCACCGCCATGTGGGCGGTGCCGGTGGACGTGCCGATTTCAGCGCACGGGTTCAGACAACCCGGCGAGCTCGCGCTTGAGGATCTTGCCGGTGGCGGTCATCGGCAGGACGGTGGCGAACTCGATCGAGCGGGGGTACTTGTAGCTCGCCATCTGCTCCTTGCACCAGGCGATCAGTTCGTCCTCGGTGATCTGCGCGTTCGGCTCTAGGATGACGAACGCCTTGATCTCCTCGCCGTGGCTCTCGTGCGGCACGCCGATGACGGCGACGAGCGAGACGGCCTCATGGGTGAGCAGGACCTCCTCGATCTCGCGCGGGTAGACGTTGAACCCGCCACGCACGATGAGGTCCTTCGCCCGGTCGACGATGTAGTAGAAGCCGTCGGTGTCGCGGCGAGCGAGGTCGCCCGTCCGGAACCATCCGTCGTGCATCACCTCGGCGGTGGCCTCGGGGCGATCGAGGTAGCCCGCCATGATGTTGTGCCCCCGCAGCGCGAGCTCCCCCACCTCGTCCGCGCCCGGCACGGTGTTCCAGTTCTCGTCGACCAACCGCGCCTCGACGCCCCAGACCGGCACGCCGATCGAACCGGGGCGCGGGTCCCGCTCGGGGTCGCTGAAGAGGGCCAGCGGGGAGGACTCGGACAGCCCGTACCCCTCGAGGATCTGCACCCCGAACCGCTCGGCGAAGCGGGTCAGGATCTCCACCGGCAGCGCCGCGCCCCCGGAGATGGCCCGCCGCATGGTGCCTGCGATCCGGCCGACGTCGATGGCGCCGGCGGTGCCGGCCATGTTCGCTGCGTCCAGGGCACCGAGCAGGGCCCAGTACATGGTCGGAACTCCTGCGAACACGGTGATGGCCTCGTCGAGCATCAGCCGCAGCGCGGCCTTGGCCTCGAATCGGGGCAGCAGGACCAGGGTGGCGCCGACCGAGAGACCCGCGTTCATGACGACGGTCTGCCCGAAGGAGTGGAACAGCGGCAGGGTGACCAGATAGTTGTCGTGCCGGATCGGGTTGCTGTCGAACAGGCGGTTCGCCGTCGCCGCGTTCATCACCATGTTGGAGTGGGTGAGTTCGGCGCCCTTGGGCTTACCGGTGGTCCCGCTGGTGTACAGGATCACCGCGGCGTCACCCGCCTCGCGGACCACCGACTCCGCCTCCGTCGACATGCCCTCCAGCGCGGCGGTCAGGGTGGTGACGCCGTCGACCGGCGCCACGTCGCCCGGGTCCGAGGTGATCAGGAACATCTCCCGGCACGCGTCCGTCGCATCGAAGCCCGCGCGACCGAACTCGCCCATCGGGAGCTCGGCGCCGCCCTCGAAGCAGAAGTACGCCTTGGCTCCCGAATCCGCCAGATGGTAGGCGATTTCGCGGCCCTTGAGCATCACGTTCAGCGGCACGACCACCGCACCGGCCTTGAGGATCCCGTAGTAGACGATCGGGAACTGCGGCAGGTTCGGGCAGGAGAGCGCCACCCGATCTCCCGGCTGAATGCCCCGCGACGTCAACAGGTTCGCCACCTGGTTCGCACGGGCGTCGAGCTGCCCATAGGTCAGCCGCTCCCCGCCGAGGGCCAGGGCCGCCCGGTCGGGGTACCGGCGGGCGGAGTCTTCCAGGAGCATGGACAGGTTCAGCACGCTGAACTCACTTTCGATTGTCGTCGTGACGGTGGTCGGTTCCTACGGCCTATGCGAGCGGCGCGTCGGTGGCCGCGCGCACGGACTCCTCGCTCACGCCGGGTGCGCACTCGCGCAACACCAGACCCGCCTCGGTGACGTCGAGGACGGCGAGGTTGGTGATGATCCGGTGCACCACACCCTGACCCGTGAGTGGCAGGGTGCACTCGCGCACGATCTTCGATGCCCCTGACCGGTCTGTGTGTTCCATCAGCACGAGGACCCTGCGGGCGCCGTGGACGAGGTCCATAGCCCCACCCATGCCCTTGACCATCGCGCCGGGCACCATCCAGTTCGCCAGGTCACCGGTCTCGGACACCTGCATCCCGCCGAGTACCGCGGTGTCGATGTGCCCACCCCGGATCATCCCGAACGAGAGCGCGGAATCGAAGAACGAGGCACCTGGCGTCACGGTCACTGTTTCCTTGCCCGCGTTGATCAGATCCGCGTCCACACCGTCCTCGTCCGGGTACGCGCCGGTACCGAGAATCCCGTTCTCGCTGTGCAGGACCACCTCGAGCCCCGCCGGGAGGTGGTTCGGGATCAGCGTCGGCAGCCCGATACCGAGGTTGACGTACTCGCCGGCCGAGAGTTCGGCGGCGGCCCTGGCCGCCATCTGCTCGCGGGTCCAGCCGACCACTGTCAATGTCGAGGTCATAGGGGTAGGTCCTTCCGCGCGGTCACCGTACGCTTCTCGATCTGCTTGTCCTGCACGCCCGTTGCGACGATGCGGTCGACGAAGATCCCCGGCAGATGCACCTGCGCCGGATCCAGCACACCGGGGCGCACCAGGGTCTCCACCTGTGCGATGCACACCCGGCCCGCCATCGCGGCGAGCGGGTTGAAGTTGCGTGCCGCCATGTTGAACACCAGGTTCCCCTCGGTGTCCCCGACCGCCGCGTGCACCAAAGCGAAGTCGGTGGTGATCGATTCCTCGAGCACGTACCGCTTGCCCGCATACTCGCGGACCTCTTTGGGAGGGGATGCCAGGGCAACCGATCCGTCACCGTCGTAGCGCCACGGCAGCCCACCCTCCGACACCGGGGTGCCGACCCCAGCGGGTGTGAAGAACGCCGGGATACCGGCACCACCGGCGCGGAGTCGCTCGGCCAGCGTGCCCTGCGGCGACAACTCGACCTCCAACTCACCGGCCAGGTACTGCCGGGCGAACTCCTTGTTCTCCCCGACGTACGACGCGATGACCCGGCGAATTCTCTTCTGTTCCAAGAGCAGACCGAGCCCGTGACCGTCGGTTCCGCAGTTGTTCGAGGCAACCTCCAGATCGGTCGCCGACCCGTGCGCGATCGCCGCGATCAACGCATCGGGGATCCCGCACAGACCGAATCCACCCACGGCCAAGGAGGCACCACTGCCGATGTCGGCAACCGCCTCCTCAGCCGAGACGAACACCCGGGTCACGACGCGACCTGCTTCGCCCGCGTCAGCTCGAGCAGGAGTTCCTCCGCCTGCGGCCAATACCCGTAGCCGGCAGCGGGGTTGAGATGTCCGACGTCGCCGAGGTCGACCAGTCGACTCCCCCAGGTCTCTGCCATGCCCGCGATCCGCCGGTGGCTCCCGAGCGGGTCATTGCTGCTGGCCGCGACGATGCTGGGGAACGGAAGCCGGCCCCGAGGGATGGGGTTCCAGCCATTTCGCTCGAGGTCCTCGATCACCGGGTAGCCCTCGGGCAGCGGCTGCTCCAGGTCGGCGGGGGTGGCCAGCAGGGCGCCCTGGATCGGACGGGTCGGCCGCTGCGCCCAGTGCACCGTGATCATGCAGCCCGCGCTGTGGGCGACCAGCACCACCGGTCCGTCGATCTCGCCGAGCACGGCGTCGAGCGCCGCGACGCGCGCCGTCAGGCTGAGCTTGTCGTGTTCGAGCGGCGGCACCGTGCGCACCCGGTCGAGCTTGTCTGCGAGGAGGGTCTGCCAGTGGTCGGCGACGTGGTCGCGCAGACCGGGCACGATCACCACGGTCGGATCGGCGATGCTGTTCAAGTGGACTCCCGAAGCTGCTGTTTCACAATGAGATCGGGATCCGGATCGGATCCCTGTCGGGTCGGGACGCGGCACAAGCAGGTGCCGCGCCCCGACCCGTCGGGCGATCGTCGAGCCGCCGCTGCTGCGTCGGCTCGACGATCGGTGGGTGGCCGGCTCAGGCGTGCTGGGTGAAGCCGACCTGGCCGGGCTTGCGGTTCGGCGCGTAGCCGAGCCGGGCGAGGGTCTCGTCGGCGTCGGCGTAGGTCTCGCCGATCCGGTAGATGTCGCGTGCCTCCTTGGCGGTGGCGACCTCGCGGCCGAGCTCGCCTGCGACGCGCACCAGCTGGCGGACCTGCTCGGCGGAGGTGATCTTGACCTCGCCGCTCGGCGCCCACAGGTTGTCCTCGTTGCCGCAGCGCGGGTGCAGGCCCATCGCGATGGCCATCGCGTTCACCGGCAGCACGCTGCGCATCAGCGTCTCCAGCGTCAGGCAGGCGCCGTCCGGGACCCGGTTGATGAACTGCATCATGTTGTACGGGTTGGGGCCGTCGAAGCCGCCGCCGATCGCGACCCAGGTCAGGTTCAGGGGGCCGGTGTAGACGCCGCGACGGATCAACCGCTCCACGGTCTCGAGCTGCGGGATGGACGAGAGCTGGAAGTGCGGCTGGATGCCTGCGGCCTGCAGGCGACGCAGGTGCTCCTCGACCCACTCCGGGCCCGCGGGAACGGTCATCTCGCGGTACGTCGCGGACAGCTCGGCGTTCTCCAGGGAGGTGCCCTTGATGTCGCCAGGCGTCATCAGCTCCATGATGTTCATCTGGCTGGTGTTGATCGCGATGGTGACCTGGTCCGGCTTCGGATCCAGCTCGGCGAGCATGTGGCGCACGTCGTCGGAGAGCCACTTCGCATCCGCGCCGTCGCCCTCGGGGGCGAAGGAGATCGAGCCGCCGACCTGCAGGATCATCTCCGGCACGGCCTCGCGGAGGCGGCCGAGGAGCTCGTTGAACTTCGACAGGCGCTTGGAGCCCTTGCCGTCCTCCTCGCGGACGTGGATGTGGAGCACGGTGGCGCCTGCCTCGAAGCAGTCGACGGCCTGCTGGACGTGCTCGTCCATCGTCAGCGGCAGGTCCTCGGGGAAATCCTCGACCGCCCACTCCGGGCCGTACGGCGCAACGGTGATGACCAGCTTGTCCTGGTTCTCCGGGAACAGCGCGTCGTCGTGAAAGTGCATGTCGATCTCCTGTCGATTGGGCTGGAAAAGTCTGGGGTGGAAGAGAATTCGTCTGGATCAGAAGGGACGGTCGCCGACGATGCCCGCGCGTTCCATCTTTCGGACCGCGGGCCAGTAGTCCTGGACCGCGTAATGCTGCGTCGACCTGTTGTCCCAGATCGCCACGCTGTTGCGCGTCCACCGCCACCGCACCTGGTACTCGGGGATGGTGGCCTGGCTCTGCAGGTAGCGCAGCAGTTCCCCGGCGCCGGGCGCATAGTCGATGCCGCAGCGCACGTTCTCGGCGGTGTGGAAGTTCGTCAGGTGGGTGGTGAACGAGTTGACGAACAGGATCTTCTCCCCCGTCTCCGGGTGGGTGCGCACCACCGGATGCTCGGCGTCCGGGAAACGCTCCTTGAGCTCGAGCCGCTGCTCGATCGGCATCCGCGCCCCGAACGACGCCTCGATGCTGTGCCGCGCCCGCAGGCCCTCGATCTGCTCCTTGACCCGCTCGGGCAACTTCTCGTAGGCCAGCGCCATGTTCACCCACATGGTGTCGCCGCCCACCTCTGGCCCCTCGACGCATCGCAGCACGGATCCCATCGGCGGGTTCTCCCGCCACGTCGCATCGCAGTGAAAGGAGTTCTCGAACTGCTCGGGCGGGCTGTCGAGGTCCTTGTAGATCCGAACGAGGCCGGGGTGCTCCGGGTCGCTGCCGAGCACGGGGTGGTCCTCGAGCGAACCGAACCGCTCGGCGAGTGCCACGTGCTCGCCCCTGCTCATGTCCTGGTCCCGGAAGAACAGCACCTTGTACTGGAGCAGCAGCGACTTCAGTTCCGCGAAGCGCTGGTCGTCGCGCGCGACATCGGCGAGATCGACGCCGAGGACCTCCGCGCCGATGCTGCAGGTCAGCGGTCGTGCATCCATCGCAGGCATGGCGGTGCCTGCGGTTCGATCGGCCACGCGGTCGATGGTTGTGGTCATGACGCTCTCCCTTGCGAACGGGTGGTTCGGATTCAGACTGAGAAGACCGAGGAGCCGATGCTGATGCCGGACTCCAGGTCGCGATGGGCCTTCTCGGCGTCCTCGAGCCCGTAGCGCTGGTTGATCTCGATGGAGATGCGGCCGGCCGCGACATGACCGAACAGTTCGCCCGCGAGCTCAGCCCGCTCGGCCGGATCGGCGATGTAGTCGGCGAGCGCGGGCCTGGTCACGAACAGCGACCCCTTGACCGCGAGCTGCATGGCATCGATCGGCGGGATCGGGCCGGATGCGGTACCGAAGGCCACCAGCAGGCCCCGCCGGGCGAGCGAGTCGATCGAGGTCTGGAACGTGGACGCCCCGATGCTGTCGTAGACCACCGGCACGCCCGCCCCGCCGGTGAGCTCTCGTACCCGCTCGGCGACGTTCTCCCTCGTGTAGACGATGACCTCTCCGCACCCGTGAGCGCGCGCAACCGCCGCCTTCTCGTCGGTCGACACAGTGCCGATCACGTTGACGCCCAGCAGCTTCGCCCACTGGCAGAAGATCAGCCCGACGCCGCCCGCGGCCGCGTGCAGCAACACCGTGTCGCCTGCCTTGAGGGGATGGATCCGGCGGAGCAGGTACGAGGTGGTGAGGCCGCGCATGGTCATCGCGGCCGCGGTCTCGAACTCGATCGCGTCCGGAAGTGCGATGAGGTGTTCGGCGGGCATCACGCGCTCGGTGCTGTACGCACCGAGCGGGCTCCCGGTGTAGGTGACGCGGTCACCCTCCCGGAAGTCGGTGACACCGGCACCGACCGCCTCCACGACGCCCGCACCCTCAACACCCATACCCGCAGGCAGGGGCGCGGGGTACATGCCCGTGCGGAAGTAGGTGTCGGCGAAGTTCAGGCCGACCGCTCCGTGGCGGACCCGCACCTCACCCGGACCCGGGTCGCCGACCTCGACGGATTCCCATCGCAGGACCTCCGGGCCGCCGGTTTCGTAGAAGCGGATCGCCTTTGCCATTGCCTTCTCCTTGATCGTGGTTCCGCCCCTGGGCGGACATCTCGCTGCGCTGTCGGATGTGCCCTTCGCGGGGTCCGCCACCGAAAGCGATCGACGCATTCGGTGTGACTCAGATGACACAACGGTAGCCACGAGATCGCATTCACACTTATCCTCAGGGGACATATTTATTTCCTGTTCGGGACACCCAGCCGCGGGTACCGAGCGGGACACATGTGAAGGAAGGTGATGCGGATGACCAAGCCCCTCGCTCGATATGCCGCGCTGACCGGCTACGTCGAACTGAGCCGCACCCTTTCGCTCGATCCGGTGCAGCTGCTCAGGAGTGTCGGACTCGACCCCGCCGGGCTGGACCTGCAGGACCGCTGGGTGCCCGCATCCTCGGTCGCACGCCTCCTGGAACTGTCCGCGGCGACATCGGGGCGCCAGGACTTCGCACTGAAGCTGGCCGAGCGGCGGCGCCTGTCCACCCTCGGCCCGCTGAGCGTGAGCATCCGGGACGAGCCGGACGCCCGCAGCGCACTCCTGATGCTGATCCGCTACCAGCACACCTACAACGAGTCGCTGCACATCCGGCTGTCCGAGCGCGACGGCCTGGCCACGATCCGCATCAGCATCGATCCCGGCGACCCGGTCCCGGTCCGGCAGTCCGTCGAACTGGCGGTCGCGGTGACCCACCAGCTGCTGCGACACCTACTGGGCGAACGGTGGCATCCGGTATCCGTCAGCTTCGAACACGACCGCCCTACCGACGATGCGACGCACCGCCAGGTCTTCGACGCACCACTGCACTTCAACAGCGAGTACTCCGGAATCATCACCTACACAGGCGATCTGGACGAACCCAACAGGCTCTCCGACCCGCTGCTGCGGTCCTATGCGCAGCAACTCCTCGACACGCTCACCACACCGGAGGAACCCACGCTCACCAATCGCGTTCGCGAACTCGTCGAACTCCTGCTGCCGAGCGGACGCTGCTCGATCGAGCAGGTTGCCCGCAGCCTCGGCGTGGACCGCCGAACGGTGCATCGGCACCTCGCGAAGTCGGGCCAGACCTTCACCTCGGTCGTCGACTCCACCCGTGCCGAACTCGCGACACGCATGGTCGCGGGCAGGCGCTACTCGTTCACGGAGATCTCCGAACTGCTCGCCTTCTCGACACCGAGCAGCTTCTCCCGCTGGTTCCATCAGCAGTTCGGCATGAGCCCCCGAGAGTGGCGCAAGCAAACCGAGGGTTAGGTCGGTTTCGGTACACCGCACCCACCCCGGGGCACATGTCCCGAAATGCAAAGAATCCCGTCCCGCACAGGCAATTATTCGGCTCATGGGCGACGTAACGTGATGCAGGCCACTATCGGGCCGGGCCATAGCCCACATCACACCCGATTCGTTCTCCGTGAAACGAGCCGCCATGACCGCTGAGCCGATACCCACCCCCACGCTCGACCGCATGAAGCAGGCGGGAAGCTGGAATCCACTGTGGGACACCTTGTCCGAGTGGGATCCGGAGTGGACCGAGCAGTTCATGGCGATGAACGCCACGCCCGTGCGGCGTGGGGTGTTCACACCCGAGTTCGTCGAACTGCTGAGCATCGCCATCGATGCCGCCGCCACCCACATGTACGCGCCTGGAGTTCGCCGGCACATCCGGGCCGCGCTCGAGCTCGGCGTGTCCAGGGAGGAAATCCTCACTGTCCTCCAGATGGTCAGCGTCCTCGGAATCCACGCCTGCAATCTCGGCGTGCCGATCCTCGCGGAGGAACTCGACGCGTACGAGTCCCGACGCGCGGCACGCTGAGCGCCGGTCCCACCCCTTCCCCTCCAGCCGCACCCCCAGGAGCACTCATGGGACTGACATCCACCACCACCGAACTCGAGATCGCAGGCGTTGAACCGCTGAGTTCCCCGACGGCCGCCGGCCGCCGCACCTCGTACTACCCCTGGCTCGTCTTCGCCCTCACCTTCGCGTTGCTGTTGTCCGACTACATGTCCCGTCAGGTGCTCAGTGCGGTCTTTCCGTTCCTGAAGGCCGACTGGGCCCTGTCGGATTCCCAGCTCGCCTCGCTCACCAGCATCGTCGCGCTGATGGTCGGCCTGCTGACGCTCCCGCTCTCACTCCTGGCCGACCGATGGGGCCGGGTGAAGAGCCTGGTGCTGATGGCCACGCTGTGGAGCATCGCGACGCTCCTGTGCGCGATCGCATCCAACTACGAGCAGATGCTGGCCGCCCGCTTCCTCGTCGGCGTCGGCGAGGCCGCCTACGGGAGCGTCGGGATCGCCGTTGTGCTCGGTGTCTTCGCGCCCCGGGTTCATTCGACACTGAGCGGCGCCTTCATGGCCGGGGGTTCCTTCGGCTCCGTTGTCGGTGTCTCCCTCGGCGGCGTCATCGCCGTGCATCTGAGCTGGCGTTGGTCCTTCGCCGCGATGGCGGTACTCGGCCTCCTGCTCGTCGCCCTGTTCCGTGCCCTCGTCACCGAACGCCGGTTGGCAGAGCACGCCGCCGACCAGAACGTCGTGACGGTCGGGACCACCGGGAGCGCCATCCGGGTCCCGGTGTCGAGCCTGTTCACCAATCCCGCGGTGTGGTGCGCCTATCTGGGAGGCGGCCTACAGATGTTCACCGCCGCGGTCCTGCTCGCCTGGACGCCCAGCTTCTTCAACCGGTACTACGGCATGGCGCCCGACAAGGCGGGCGCGATCGCATCGGTGTTCGTGTTGCTCATCGGGACGGGCATGATCGTGTGCGGCATCATCACCGACCGGGTGAGCAGGAACAACCCGGCCGGAAAGTGGTCGAGCGCGATCGCCTTCTGCCTGATCTCGTTCCTCGCGCTCGGCCTTGGACTCCGCCTGGACACCGGAGCACCGCAACTCGTCCTGCTGGGAATCGGAGCCTTCTTCGCCGCGGGATCGTCGGGCCCCTCCGCGGCCATGGTGGCCAGCCTGACCCACCCGTCGGTGCGATCGTCCGCACTCGGCACCCTCACCGTCGCCAACAACGTGCTCGGCCTGGCGTTGGGCCCCTTCGTCATCGGTGTCCTCGCCGATCGCCTCGGCCTGCTCGAGGCCCTGCAGCTGTCGCCACTGGTGTACCTCCTCGCGATGGTCGCCCTCGTCGCGGGCAAGCGGCTCTACCCCGCGGGACTCAAGAAGCTCGCGGCACAGAGCGCCGCGGCGGCCTGACCGTCGCGAGTGGGGTTGGTTCACCGAACCAACCCCACTCGTGGCGTTCACACGTCAGTAGACGGTGTCGGCCTGGTCCTCGATCACCGATCCGTCAGCCCTGTGGACCGCCCCCTTGCCGCCGTCCGCGGCGGTGAAGGCCTTGGTCGAGCAGGGGTAGGGCTCCGCCGCGCGTTCCTTCGGATCGAGGAACATCGGATTGACCAGCCACCGCTCGTCACTGTTGTCGTAGGCGTTGCACATGAGCTCGGCGTTGTTGCGGTTGATCACCAGGCGCGCCCCGGTCGCGTCCCCGAGGAACGTCACGTCGGTGACGGAGTCGCCCGCCGCGAACACCTGGCGCCGGTCGGCGGGCAACTGATCGAACGCCGCGGGCCCGCTCACCCCGAACACGACCTCGTTGACCTGGCACCGCTTGCCGTCGATGTACGGGATCACCGAGTCCTCGCCGTCGCCCACACCGCCACAGCCGACGAGGTGCCTCGTCAGGACACCGTTCTCGACGACCGGGCGTACGCCCATCGCCCGTTCGGGCGCAAGGCCCAGCTCCTCCGCCCACACCCGCACCACGGGCTCCGCCGATGCGGAGATGATGCGAACATCGAAGCCGTTGGTACGCAGCACTTTCACGAGGTCGGCGATCTGCGGGTAGTACCTCACGTACCCGTCGACCTGGGTGGTTCCCACGGTCTGCTCGGCCCCCTCCTGCGCGGCGAGGTTCTCGGTTCTTGCCGCCCTGGCGTAGTCGGCCACCTCGTCGGGCGAATGCCCACCCATCAGCGCAACCGCCCAGGCGTACGCGGGTTTCGTCCGCCGATGGTCGTACCCGGCGAAGGCCGGCTTCCCCGACGTGGTCTCGTCGTCCAGCACGGCGACCATCTCGTCGGCGCAGTCGAGATCGGAACGGGTGGGCAGCGGGCCGCCGGGCGCCACCTCGGTGCCGCAGGCCGCCCCCAGCGCCGCGACCGCGTCCGGGGTCAGGAATCGGCTCGTCGTCGCCCAATCCGCGCCCTCGGGCTGAAGGATCTTGTCATTTTTGATCATCCAGTACGCGGTCGCGCTGCCGATGTCGTTCTTGACCACGGTGTTGTCCCAGTCGAACAACGCGAGCGGGGCACCGTTCGCGACATCACCGTCGACGCCACAGGTGCCCTTCTCCGCGATCATGCGGTCCAGCAGTTGCCGGTTCTCGCCGAACCATTCGAGCCCCGGGTCGAGAACGGCGCAGCTGCTGGTGTCGGGCGCGGCAGCGGCGGCGCCGTCACCGCCGGACGAGCAGGATGCGGTCAGCGCGATCACGCCGGACAGGGCACACGCCCAGGCGGCGCGCGTACGGAACGACTTCACCAGGAATCCTCTTTCTCGAGTGGTGCGGGCGCGCGGGAGCACGCCGGCACATGAATCACGTGGAAACACAGTGGCGACGAAGGGAGGACCTCTCGGCTGGGCCGAGCAGGTCAGTCGAGGGTCAGAACCTCTCCTGAGGACAACGTGTCGGACCGCGAGGTGTCCTTGAGGTCGACTCCGGAGCGTCCCAGCTTTCGGGCGCCGGACACCAAGCCCGCCACCACCTTTGCGGCCTGGGCGTAGCCGAGTCCCTCCGGCGGGTGGATGTTGGAGACGCAGTTTCGATCGGCATCGGTGCGACCGGGCCGGGGTAGATGCGTCAGGTAGATGCCGAGGCTGTCCGCCACCGACAGTCCCGGCCGCTCCCCGATCAACACGATCAGCGTCCGGACCCCCATCGCCTCGGCGATGTGGTCACCGAGCGCCACCCGCGCCTCCGTCGCGATCACCGGCGGCGCGAGCGAGTACCTGTCCGAGAGTTCCTCGGCCAGCGCTCCCAGCAGCGCGGCACCGTGATCCATCAGGGCTCGGGGCGAGAGACCGTCCCCGAGAACGAAACCCAGGTCGGCGCCGCTGCGCGGCACACCCGCCAGATCGGCGGGCAGTCGACCGAGGTCTGGCCTGCGCAGGTACTCGGCGCGGCTGCCTGCCCGGCTCGTCACCCGCACGGGACTGCCGAGCCCGAGCGCCTCGACCTGCTGCGACAGCACATCGGTGTCCAACGGTAGGTGCACCGCATCGCGGGCCGCGGCGTGTGCGGCGCGGAACTCGAGCACCCGGTCGGTCGGCAGCGAGTCCCCGGCCCGGCCGAGCCCGATCCGGGACTGCGTGCTGAGCCGCAGCTCCTCCCAGAAGTCCCGTGGCTCCGCGTCGGCCCGTGCCGTACCCGTACGCTTCTCGAGGTTCACAGCGCCCCCGTCAGAGCGCGCAGCGGTGAGGCCGCCGCGTCCACCGGGAGGACCCGGCCCGCCGCGTCGGTCATGCCGAGCCGATGCAGCCAGGCCTCGAACTCCGGGGCGGGCCGCAGGCCGAGCACCTGCCGGACGTACAGCGCGTCATGGAAGCTCAGGCTCTGATAGCCGAGCATCACGTCGTCCGCTCCCGGCACCGCGATGACGAACGCCGCCCCCGCCGCGCCGAGGAGGGTGAGCAGGGTGTCCATGTCGTCCTGGTCGGCCTCGGCGTGGTTGGTGTAGCAGACGTCGACGCCCATCGGCAGCCCGAGCAGCTTCCCGCAGAAGTGGTCCTCCAGCCCGGCCCTGATGATCTGCTTGCCGTCGTACAGGTACTCCGGACCGATGAAACCCACCACCGTGTTGACCAGGAGCGGTTCCAGGTCGCGGGCCACCGCGTAGGCGCGCGTCTCCAGCGTCTGCTGGTCCACGGGACGCCCACCGGTGCCGAGGTGGGCACCCGCGCTCAGCGCGGAGCCCTGGCCGGTCTCCAGGTACATGACGTTGTTGCCGACGGTGCCCCTCCCGAGCGAGCGCCCCGCGGCGTTGGCCTCCCGCAGCAGCGGCACCGTGACACCGAAGCTCGCGTTCGCGCCCTCGGTGCCCGCGATGGACTGGAACACCAGGTCCACCGGCACGCCCGCCTCGATCAGTTCCATCGTGGTGGTGACGTGGGAGAGCACGCAGGACTGGGTGGGGATCTCGAATCGCTGCCGGATCTCGTCGAGCAGGTGGAGCAGGTCCGAGGTGGCGTGCGGCGAGTCGGTTGCCGGGTTGATCCCGATCACCGCGTCGCCGCAGCCGAGCAGCAGCCCGTCCAGCGTGGCGGCCGCGATGCCGCGCGGGTCGTCGGTCGGATGGTTGGGCTGCAGCCGGGTGCTCAACCTGCCGGGCAGCCCGACCGTGGTCCGGAAACCCGCGGTGACCACGGCCGCCCGCGCGACCGCGATGAGGTCCTGGTTCCGCATGATCTTGCTGACCGCCGCCACCATCTCCGGCGTCAGCCCCGGCGCGACCGCCCGCAGCGTGGTGGCCGCGTCGTCACCCGCGGCCACCTCGAGCAGCCAGTCGCGCAGACCCCCGACCGTCAGGTGCGAGATCGGCTGGAACGCAGCGCGATCGTGCGAGTCGATGATCAGCCTGGTGACCTCGTCGGTCTCGTACGGCACCAGCAACTCGTGCAGGAACGTCTCGAGCGGGACGTCGGCGAGTGCCCACTGCGCCGCCGCGCGCTCGGCATCGGAGGCGGCCGCGCACCCGGCCAGCTCGTCACCGCTGCGCAGCGGGGTCGCCTTGGCCATCAGCTCGACGAGCCCGTCGAAGCTGTGGGTGGTGCCGCCGATCGTCTGGCTGTAGTGCGTCATTCGAGTTCTTCTTCCGCCTTCGCGAGAATCGCGAACTCCTCATCGGGCGAGTTGGCCACCAGGTGGTGCCGGCTGTAGAAGCCGAAGTAGGCCATGAAGGCGCCGAACGCGACCACGGTCCACATCGCCGCGGTCGGGTCGACCAGGAAGGTCGCGATCACCGCCGCGATGGCGATCACCAGAGCGAAGGACGTCGTGACGATGCCGCCCGGGGTGCGGTACGGACGCGGCATGCCCGGCTCACGCTTGCGGAGCACGATGTGGCTGATCATCATCAGCACGTAGCTGACCGCCGCGCCCAGCACCGCCATGTTGAGCAGCATCGCGCCCTCGCCGGTGAGCGAGAGGATGAAGCCGATGACGCCGGGGACGATCAACGCGAGTGTCGGGGCCTTGCGGGAGTTCGTCACCGAGAGCCGGGTCGGCAGGTACCCGGCGCGCGAGAGCGCGAAGGTCTGGCGGGAGTACGCGTACATGATCGAGAAGAAGCTCGCGACCAGGCCCGCCAGGCCGATGTAGTTGACGGCCTTGGCCGCTCCGCCGTCACCGAGCGCCTGCACCAGCGGGTTGCCCGAGGTCGACAGGGCCTCGGCTCCGAGCGCGCCGGTGGCGAGGAAGAGCACGGATGCCCCGGTGATGATCAGGAGCAGCATGCTGATGATGATGCCCTTCGGCACGTTCTTCTCGGGCTCGCGAGCTTCCTCCGCTGCGAGCGGAACACCCTCCACCGCAAGGAAGAACCAGATCGCGAACGGCACGGCGGCCCAGATCCCGAACCAACCGAAGGGCAGGAAGCTGGAGCTACCCGCGGCGCCGGGGTCGGCCGCGATGTCGGTCAGGTTGCTCGGGTCGAACAGGCCCCACGCGGACACCGCGAACACGACGAGGCCGACCAGCGCGATCGCGGTGATCACGAACATCGCCTTCAGCGCCTCACCGGCGCCGGTCAGGTGGATTCCGATGAAGATGGCGTAGACGGCGAGATAGACCCACCAGCCGTCGGTGATCCCGAACAGGTCCAATGACTCGACGTAGCCGCCGATGAAGGTGGCGATCGCGGCCGGTGCGATCGCATACTCGATGAGAATTGCTGTGCCGGTTGCGAATCCGCCCCATGGTCCGAGCGCTCGCCTAGCGAACGTGTAGCCGCCGCCCGCGGCGGGCAACGCGGAGGACATCTCGGCCATGCCGAGCACCATCGCCAGGTACATGCCGGCGATGACGACGCCCGCGATGAGCAGACCGCCGAAGCCGCCCTCGGCCAGCCCGTTGTTCCACCCGGCGTAGTCACCGGAGATCACGTAGCTCACGCCGAGCCCGGCCAGCAGCAACCAGCCGGCGGAGCCCGACTTGAGCGTCCGCTTCGCGAGATACTCACTGTCCTCGTTGTGGAAGTCCTCGTGCGAGGCCTTCTTGGTGGTGATCGCCATGGCGACCTCCTTCTCCTAGTGAATGATCACACGACACCGGCGGCGCCACCAGGGGCGACGCGGCTGCGCACAGTCTCGAAGATCTATGTCATGAATTGATGTCCACGGGGTAACGGCTGTTCAGTTCCTCGGGCCACCGGGGACGGGACAGGCATCGACCGCCTCGGCGACCACCTGGGGTTCGGCGGGCGGCTCGGGACGCCGCCCTTCCTCCCAGCTCTGCCCGGTGATCGGTTCGGTCTCGGTGAGCGCGACGGTCTCCTCTGCCGTGAACGCGCGGGCCCGGCTCAGGAAGCGCACGCCCTCCGGCGCCTCGAGGCTGAAACCCGAACCGCGCCCGGGGACCACGTCCAGCACCAGCTGGGTGTGTTGCCAGGCCTCGAACTGCGTGCCCGAGATCCACACGGGGACAGCGTCATCACCGTCGGGAGTCGAGCTCGGCACCTCGCCGGCCCCGAGCCGCAGGTCGAGCAGGCCGACCAGGACGTCACGGTCCCCGACGATGAATTCGCCTGCGGGATAACACATCGGAGCCGAGCCGTCGCAGCATCCGCCGGACTGGTGCATCATCAGCGGTCCGTGCATCCCGCCGAGGCGACGGAGCAGGTCCATCGCCGCCGCGGTCGCGACGATCCGGCCGGGCACCGTCATCGGGTCCGCCATCGGAACCTCCGTCTCGGCGAGAAGTGGAGACACGGCGCCCGCCTCGGGGGGATGAGCGGGCGCCGTGTCGTGGTCACGGCGCCCGCCGCAGGGGGGCATTGGCGAGCGCCGTGCGATCGTGGGCTCGGGCCTGGAGAGGCCTGGGCCTGGCGGATCAGAAGAAGCCTTGTGCCTTCGGGGCGTAGCTGACCAGCAAGTTCTTGGTCTGCTGGTAGTGATCGAGCATCATGTGGTGGTTCTCGCGGCCGATGCCGGACTGCTTGTAGCCGCCGAACGCGGCGTGCGCGGGGTACTGGTGGTACGTGTTCGTCCACACCCGGCCCGCCTGGATATCGCGGCCCGCGCGGTAGGCCACCCCGCCGTCGCGGGACCAGACCCCGGCACCGAGGCCGTACAGGGTGTCGTTGGCGATCTCGATGGCCTCGTCGTAGTCCTTGAAGGACGTCACCGACACCACCGGCCCGAAGATCTCCTCCTGGAAGATCCGCATCTTGTTGTTGCCGGTGAACACCGTCGGCTGCACGTAGAAGCCGCCCGACAGGTCGCCACCGAGCTCAGCACGCTCGCCACCGGTCACCAGCTGGGCACCCTCGGCCTTGCCGATCTCGATGTAGGACAGGATCTTCTCCAGCTGGTCGTTGCTGGCCTGCGCACCGATCATGGTCTCGGTGTCGAGCGGGTCACCCTGGCGCACGGCCTTGGTGCGGACGGCCGCCATCGCGAGGAACTCGTCGAAGATCTCGCCCTGGATGAGCGCGCGGGACGGGCAGGTGCACACCTCGCCCTGGTTGAGCGCGAACATGGTGAAGCCCTCGAGCGCCTTGTCCTGGTAGTCGTCGTTGGCGGCGAGCACATCGGAGAAGAAGATGTTCGGGCTCTTGCCGCCGAGCTCCAGGGTGACCGGGATCAGGTTCTGCGACGCGTACTGCATGATCAGCCGGCCGGTGGTGGTCTCCCCGGTGAAGGCGATCTTCTTGATCCGCGGGCTCGAGGCGAGCGGCTTGCCCGCCTCGGTGCCGAAGCCGTTGACGATGTTGAGCACGCCTGCGGGCAGCAGGTCGCCGATGATGCCGATCAGGTGCAGGATCGACGCGGGCGTCTGCTCGGCGGGCTTGAGCACGACCGCGTTGCCTGCGGCCAGCGCGGGCGCCAGCTTCCACACCGCCATCAGGATCGGGAAGTTCCAGGGGATGATCTGGCCGACCACCCCGAGCGGCTCGTGGAAGTGGTACGCGACGGTGTCGGAGTTGATCTCCGAGAGCGATCCCTCCTGGGCCCGGATGGCACCCGCGAAGTAGCGGAAGTGGTCGATGGCGAGCGGGATGTCGGCGTTCAGGGTCTCGCGGATCGGCTTGCCGTTGTCCCAGGACTCGGCGAGGGCGATGGCCTCGAGGTTCTGCTCCATCCGGTCCGCGATCTTGTTGAGGATCACGGCGCGCTCGGCGACCGCGGTCTTGCCCCAGGCCGGGGCGGCGGCGTGCGCGGCGTCGAGGGCGAGCTCGATGTCCTCGGCGGTGCCGCGGGCGATCTCGCAGAACGGCTGACCGGTGACCGGGGTCGGGTTCTCGAAGTACTGCCCCTTGACGGGCGGCACCCACTGTCCACCGATCCAGTTGTCGTAGCGGGACTGGAAGGACATGACGGAATCGGGTGAACCCGGACGGGCGTACACGGTCATCGAAGGCTCCTCGTGGTGTGCTGTCTCTCCCCTGCCGACGACGCGGGTGTCGCCCCGGGGGTGTGATTCAGAACACTAGGATCGCGAGGGTTGCAACAACGTTGCGTCCGGTGGAGCTCAGACCCCCAGCCGCCGGTCGAGCGTCTCGATCCGAGACTTGACCTGGTCATACATCGGCGATCGGCGGTCCATCGAGGACAGGTATGCGGCCCATGCGCCGGTGTCCTCCCTGCCCTCGACCGTGCTCGTCCACTTGGCGAGCAGGCCCTGGTCGCCCGCCCGCAGCAGCGCCGCACGCATGCGGCCGCGCAGGTCGTTCCTGATGTCCTCGACCCCGGGCGCGACCGAGCCCGGCAACACCGGGCCGCGATAGACCCGGAGAGCTGCGGCCGCGTCACCGCGGTCGAGCGCGCGGCGGACCTCGTCCACGTCCGAGCCGAGTTCCGTCAGCAACCGATACGGACGGGACCCGAGTCCTGCGGCGCCGAACACCTTGCGCAACCGCGACATCTCCGCCCGGATCGTCACCGAGTCCAGTTCCGACTCGTCGAGCAGCACCGCGAGGTGGTCGGAGCTGAGCCCCTCGGGGTGTTCGGACAGCAGCAGCAGGATCTCGGCGTGCCGCTGCGAGAGGCTCGTCCGGTCGCCGTCCCGCACCAGGGTCGGCCGCTCGGATCCGAGAACCTGGAGGCGCGGTGAGGTGTCGCCGAGCAGCCGGGGCGAGTTCAGCAGGTGCAGGCGTAGCTCGGACTCGGCAGCGGCGACGGTGGCCCGGATCAACGAGAGCACCTCGGGCACCGCGACCCGCGGCCCGCCGGTGATGTCGATGGCGCCGAGGATCTGGCCGCTCATCGGGTCGTGGACCGGAGCCGCGGAGCAGCTCCAATCGTGGACCGTGCGGCTGAAGTGCTCGGCCTCGAAGATCTGCACGCAGTGGTCGAGCGCGAGCGCGGTCCCCGGGGCGTTGGTGCCGACGCGGTCCTCGCTCCAGTCGGCCCCCTCCACGAAGTTCATCGCGAGCGCCCTGTCCTTTGCCTGCGAGTCACCCTCCACCCAGAGCAGGCGCCCCTCGGCGTCGCTGATCGCGACGAGCAGGCCGGTGTCGGCGGCGTCGTCGACCAGCAGCTTGCGGACCACGGGACGGATCAGTGCCATCGGGTGCGCGGAGCGGTATCGCTCCAGTTCGACGCCGTCGAGGTCGACGCCGTCGCCGACGGCATCGGGGTTCACGCCCTTGTTCCGGCTGCGCAGCCACGAATCGAGGACGACCGACCGGACCGGGTCGTGCCCTGCGGCCGCGGGATCGACTGGTTGTCCCTGGCCACCGTCGACGAACGACCTGTGGGCAGACGACATCAATCGCGCGAGTTGCGCGACATCATCGCCCGGCCGTACGGCAATCCAGGGGTTGCCGTGCGTTGCTCTGGTCAATCGAGTTCCTCCGTGACGTCCCACCAACTGTAACGCCGGTCACACTCTGCCACTCCCCTGGGCGTCGTGCGCGGGACTCGCGTCGCCCTCGATCAGGGCGGACACCCGTTCTGCGATCATCACCGCGGTCGCGTGCGGACCGCGCGAGGTGACCACGGGCATCACCGAGGTGTCGGCCACCAGGACCTCGTCCACGCCGATCACCCGGCAGCGGTCGTCCACGACGGCGTCGCGGTCGGCCTCCGACCCCATCCGGCAGGTTCCGGACAGGTGCATGGAGGTGCCGAGGTTCTCGAATGTCTCGCTCGGTGAGGGTCCCGCGCCCGCGGCCACCCGCCCGAACGCCGCCGAGGCCAGCAACCCCCGCGCCAGATCGAGGCCGGACCGCATCGCGGCCCGGTCGGCTGCGGACGCCAGGTACCGATACCGGACGACCGGCGGGTCCGCCGGGTCGGACGACCGCAGGGTGAGCTCGCCCCTGCTGTCCGGGCGCATCAGCGCCACCCCGAGCCGCGGGTCCGGATCCGCCACGCCGGGAATGATCTCCGCGAACGGTGCGGTGTACGGACGGATCTCGATGCCATCCACCTCCAGCACCGCTTCCAGGACGGCGGTGTGCTCGTTCCTCGGGACGCGCAGGCGAGGCCGGTACGCGAGCGTCACCTCGGGATGGTCGCCGAAGTCGCGGCCGACGCCGGGTCTGTCCGCGACGACCGGCAGCCCCAGGCCCGAAAGATGTTGTGCTGAACCTATTCCGGAGTGCATCAACAGATGAGCGGTTCCGATCGCACCCGCGCACAACACCACCTGACGGGCCGGGAGCAGGCGCAGCTCACCCGCTATCTCCGCCTCGACTCCCACCGCCCGCACACCGTCGAACACCACTCGGCGGGCGACGACGCCGGTCCGTACCCGCAGATTCGGCCTGCCGAGAATCGGTTCGAGGTAGGCGGCCGCGGTGCTGATCCGGCGCCCCGCGACCGCGTTGAGCGGTACCGGGCCTGCGCCGTCCGCGTTCGGCGCATTGAGATCCGCCGCGTACCCGAATCCCTCCGTCGCGCAGGCGTCGAGAAAGGCGGAACTGACGGGATGCATGCTCTCGCGACCGATCCGGGTAACCGGCATCGGACCGTCGTCACCGTGCCACCGGGAGTTACCCGCCCGGTCGGTCTCGAGCTTCCGAAAGTACGGCAGCACTTCGGAGTACGACCACGTCGCCGGCCAGCTCCGGAAGTCGGACGCGGTGCCGCGGATGAAGTAGCCGCCGTTGACCGCCCCGGATCCGCCGAGCACCCGGCCGCGGGCGATGGTCGTGCTGTGCCCTGGCAGCAACTCGACAGGATAGGTCGCGGCGACGTCGCTGCGCGGTCCGACCGGCAGCAGGCCAAGCGGCCCTGGATCGCCCGAACCGGGCCCGGCTTCGATCAGCAGCACCGCGCGATCGGGGTTCGCGCTCAGGCGCGCGGCAACCACACAGCCGCTGGATCCACCGCCCACCACGATCACATCGGCCACCGGATCGGGGGCCGGCACCGGTCAGCCCCGCAGCCGGGGCTTGAGCGCGGCAATGCTGCGCTCGGCGAGCGCCCCGCGCCAGAGTCCTGTGCCGTAGGCGATGTCGTCCATCCGCTTGAACACGGTGTGCCGCACCGGCCCCAGTCCGCCGGGCTCGCGGTGCGTGTACCAGTCGGCGAGGCCCTCGGCCACGGCCACCGCAAGCAAGGCACGACGGACCCGGGACGAGACCAACGCGGCCAGCAGCGTCACCGGCCAATAGTGCCTGCACATCGCGGAGGCGAGCTGCCAGACCCCGCCAGCAAAGCCCTGCGCGGCGAGGATGACCGAGATCCGGGTCGGCTGGTCGAGCTCCCGGAAGGTCCGGCGCAGGCGGATGACGGTGACGAGCTGCGCGACAAGGGACCCGGCCAGGCCGAGCCTGGTGCAGGTCGCGGCCAGCAGCACGGCCAGCAACGTCAAGGGCGACATGGCGACGGGCGGCACCAGCCCCTCGTGCCGGAGCGCGAGCGGGGCCGCACCAGTGCCATAGAAGAGCTTGCGGCCGAACCACTTACGGAACGAGACGCGGTGATCGTGGGCGACATTGGCGATCGGCTCGTAGCGCAGCCGCCAGCCCGCCGCGTGCAGCCGCCAGCAGAGGTCGACATCCTCGGCCACGTGCATCTCCGCGTCGAACCCGCCGCACTCCTCGAGCGCACGCCTGCGGACCAGCATCGCCGCACTGGGCACGTAGGACACCGGGCTCCCCGCCCGCACCGCCCCCTCCTTGCGCCCCAGATCGAGCGAGGATCGAGCGTGCTCGTACCGGGCGATCGCGCCCGCATCGGGTTGGAGAGCGACGATCCGCGGTGCGGCCATCGCGACCGCCGGGTCGCTGAAATGACCCAGCATCGCCTCGAGCCAGCCCAGTCGGGGCACCACGTCGGAATCCAGGAAGGCCACGTACTCCGTTGTCGCGGCAGCCATCCCGGTGTTGCGGGCGGCAGCAGGTCCGAGTGCGGTCGGATGGCGGAGCACCCGCACCTCGGCCCGCCCGTCACAGCACGGCGGGGTCGTCACCGGATCGTCGGAACCGTCGTCGACGACGATCACCGAGAGTCCGCGCAGCGCGGGCAGCAGTCGATTGAGGCCTGCGATGTTGTTGTGGAGCGGGATGACGACCGTGACGTCCTGGTTCGACGGCGAGCTCATCGGCCGGGGGTTCGCCACCCCGGAATCGAGGAGGTGCCTGGCAACCTGCGCGGATTGGGTGTCGACCACCTTCAGGTATCCGTCGCCGATCATCGCCGCCGCGGTCGGGGCGAGCTTGAGCATCCGGGTCGGGGAACCCCCGATCAAAACCCGTCCACCCGAGAAGGTGCGCACCTTTGGATCGATTCGCACCCCGAATCCGTCGGGCAGTCGAGCTTGGCGCATCAGGTGATCGTATTCGGATCTGCTCTCACCGCAACATGCCTTTGCCATCTGGTTGCCATCGCAACACGGCCGCAACACAGCGCGCCACCATCTGCTCGAACACCCGTTCACCTTCGGCCGCACTCGCCCCGGTCGGATCGCCGAGCACCCCGTTCACGCTGACGGACGCGATCCCACCGGCCCGCAACCGGTCCATCAGCTCACCGATCGGCTGGGTGACGCCCGGCTGCGCGCGGTCCATCCGTACCTCACCTGGCGAAAGATGCAGCAGCAGGGAGGTTTCAGTGCGCCCGGCGTGCGCATCTGCCCCCGGCACCGCACAGGGCAACCAGGCGACGTCCCGACCCTCGTAGCGAAGCAACGCGACCGCTTTGGCGAGGGTGGGTGCGTTGCCGCCGTGCCCGTTCACCAGCAACACGCGCGGCGACCATCGACACGCCGAACGCCCGTACTCGACGACCACGGTCTCGAGCGCGGACGCGCCGAGCGAGACGGTTCCCGCGAAGCCCTCGTGCTCACCGCTGGCCCCGTAGGCGATGGCGGGAGCGACCGTCAGGCCGGGCAGCGACCGCGCCACCGCGACCGCGATCCGGGTGTCGGTGTCCAGTGGCAGGTGCGGCCCGTGCTGCTCGAGCGAACCGATCGGCACCGCGATGGCGGGCGCGTCGGCGTCGATGTCGGGCCAGGTGGCGGCGGCGAGATCCTCGGTCACCCCCCGATGCTATGCGCGCCCACCCTGGTGAACGGAGACGTTCGCCCGGACAGGTCGAACGGACCATTCCCTCAGCCCGAAACCTACTGGGACAGTTCCACCTCCAGGCGCCCGAGCACGGCACGCCAGTACTCGCGCTGCCGCTCGCGCTCGCCCTGGTCCGCCAGGCGCTCCTGATGGAACCGCACCGTGGTCCCGGTCGCGGTCTCGCGCATCGCCACCTGGACCGTGCTGTCGTGAGTCCAGTTCCGCGGCCGCCACGTCAGTCGGATCCGGTCGTGCTCGCGCCTACTGCGCAGTTCCCCACGGGTACCGTCGTCCGCCCGCCAGGCGCCGCCGGCGGCCTCTGGGAGCACCGCCCCGGTGCCCAACCACACGGCGGGGTACCCCGACAGCAGGCGCCACACCGCCTCCACGGGATACGGCAGCGTCTTCGACACCCCGATCTCCCACCCCGCGTCCCTGGTCAGCCCCACCTGGCGCGCACTACTCGCCTCGGTCATGTCCGGCTCTCCCTCCGTCGTCTTGTCCTTGCCTTGTCCCGGTTGCCGCAGCGCGACATCGCGCACCAGCGGCGCGCCCCCGGCCGTGAGGTGTCCACGAACACCAGGGCACAATCGTCGGCCGCGCAGCGCCGCACCCGCCCGGCGAGCGGTCCCCCTACCAACGCGACCGCGTCGCGGGCCACCGAGGCCAGCACGCGTGCCGCCGTGACCGGCGAGGCGACCGCCACCACCCCCGCCGACAGCCGGGGTGCGAGGTCCGGGCGTGCCGCGACCACGTTGAGCGCGTCGACATCCGCTTCCGCGACCGGTTGGCCGTCGGCGAGCCGATTGATGCTGCGCCACAGCACCTCCCGCAGCGCGATGGCCTCGGCCAGGTCGGCGGGCCCCACCTCGACCCCCTCCGGCGGGATACTCGCACGGATCAGCTGGGAGGCACTCGCCCAAGCCGCGAGGTCATGGGGGCTGTGCAGGGTCTCCCACCGTGCCCGCTCGCCGAGACCACCGGTGTAGAGGAAGTCGATGCAGGTGGCGCCGCCGACCACGGAAAACCTTGCGCCATCCGCGGCGACGAGGGTGACGGCATCGGTCCGACTCATTGCACCACTTTAACTGGTTACCCCGACTCGTGGTCGAGAATCCGCGGGCCAACTGAATCGGCGGCCTACGATCGGCACGTGGGACAGGACCGAATGCCGCTGCGAGGCTTCGGCACCGTGAACTTCGAGCTGATGCTGCTCCGCCGGATGCACGACCACCAGCCGGCGCTGGTCCGGGCCGCCCTCAAGAACCTCGGCAAGAGCGCCACCGACCTGCGCGCCGCGCACGCCCAGTGGCAGCGCGGCCTGCGGGGCGGTTTCCCCGGTGGCGCCTCGCGGTACCGGCTCGCCCTCGGCAGGCCCGCCGTGGTGAGCTCACGCCTGCTGCCCGCGGTCGGCGAGCTGGCCATCGAGGCCTGGCCGATGCCGCTGTGGCCCGGACTGCAGTTCCAGGTCACCTTCGGGCCCGGAGGGGACGTCGTCGACGAGCGACTCGCCAGGATGCCCGACGGGGCCACGCCCGCCATCGCCTCGGTGGCGGATCTGCGGCCGTGGCTGTTGGTCATCGACGACCTGGAGTCGACCTGCTCCCCCGTCCGCTACCGCATGTCCGCCGGGACCGTCGCCAGCCATGCGGCCGCCGTGTTCGCCACTCCGGACGGCGCAACGTGCGAGGCGCAGTTCTCCTGGGGCCTGCTCCAAACCGCCATGGCCGTGGATGCCGGAAACCAACAGGCGGACTGACCTTCGAAGGGCAGGATGGCCCCATGGCCAAGGACGAGGTGACGCGCGCGACGACGATCATGCTGATCCGGCATGCGGAACGACCCGAGGGCGGCGAACCGCCCTTCGGGGTTGACCGGGACGGCACCCGGTGCGACGAATCGCTCACCCCCACCGGCTGGCTACGCGCAACCGCGCTCGCAGCGCTCTTCGCGCCCGACGCGGGCGAGCCGCCCGCCGGGCTGGTCCGCCCCGAGGCCCTGTTCGCATCAACACCGAGCAAGAAGGACGGCAGCAAGCGCTCGCTGCAGACGATCTCGCCGCTGGCCGACAAGCTCGGCGTCGAGGTGGACACCGAGATCGGGCGATCGGAGGTCAAGGCTCTCGCGAAACGGGTGTTGCGCACGCCTGGCCCGATCCTGATCTCCTGGCAGCGCGAGTACCTCCCCGAGATCGTCGATGCGCTCGGCGAGGTCGATTCGACGCCGCCCGACCCGTGGCCCGAGGATCGCTTCGATGTGATCTGGCTGCTCACCCCGGACGGCGCGCACGGCTGGGTGTTCAGCCAGCTGCCGCAACGCCTGCTGCCGGGCGATCGCGCCACCGGCATCTGACGCGCCTCAGAGCGCCACGGCCACCCGATGCCCCTCCCGCACCGCCGCGTCCGCGCGCCGAGGTGTCAGCGCGTCGCCGATCCGATGGACCTCGAACTCGCTGTCGGACAGTTGCTTCCAGAGGCGGTCCTCGGGCTGCTGGTGCACCGCACACACCACCCAGTCGAACTCCGGCTCTGAGGTCACCCCGGTCGGATGGTGCAGCAGCGCGACCCGAACCGCCGACCCAGCCGCCGCGACGACCCCCATCGGCACCAGGTCCGTGAGCTGCGCGATGCCCCTGAGGTGCGCCCTGCTCTGCCAGCCCTCCATGTCCAGCGTGAGGCCCAGGTCCTGGCCGACGATCATGCCGTTGGTCGCGACGGTCACCGCACAGCCACGTTCGGCGAGCGATTCGGCGACCGACGTCGCCTGGTGGAAGCCCAGCTCGTCGATCACGAGCACGCGGCCACCGGGATCGGCCCGGCCCTCGAGCACGTCCCGCACGTCCACCACCCGCGCCGACTCCCCTGCCCATCGCGGCCGCTGCGGCCGGGCCCCGGTCGCGACGATCACCGCGTCGGGCGCCAGTGACCGCAGCAGGTCCGCGTCCACGTCGACGCCGGTCCTGACCTCGACGCCGTACCGAGCGCATTCCGCCTCGAGATTCCGCACCAGGTCGCCGAACTCGGCCCGGCCTGCCGCAGCCGCCGCGGCTCGGACCTGGCCGCCGATGCGCGCGTCCCTCTCGAACAGCGTCACCCGGTGACCACGCTGCGCCGCCGTGGCCGCGGCCTGCAGCCCGGCCGGTCCGCCGCCGACGACGCAGACCCGCAGACCGAGCCGTCGCGGCATCGGCAACAGAACCGATTCCCGTCCGGCCATGGGATTCTCGACGCATCCGAGCCAGCGGCCCAGGCCGACCCGGCCGATGCACTCCTGATTGCAGGACAGACAGGTCCTGATGTCGCCGGGCCTGCCCGCCGCGGCCTTGGCGGCGAAATCGGGGTCCGCGATCTGTCCGCGCACGACCCCGATCAGGTCGCAATGGCCCTCCTCGATCGCGAGATCCGCATGCTCCGGGTCCGTGAACCGGCCGACGCCGATCACCGGCAGCGTCACCCGCCCGCGGATCGCGTTCGGGATGAACAGGGCATACCCGCGCGGAACCGCCATGGAACCCTCGATCAGGTGCAGGGTCTGCGTCGCCATGCCGATCGAGGTGTTGATGTAGTCGACGTGTCCGCCGGCCTCCACCATCGCGGCGACCTCGACCGCCTCGTCGAGGTGGATACCGTTCTCGATCAGCTCCTCGCCGGTCAACCGCACGCCAAGCACCGGCTCTGGCCCGAGCGCCGCGCGCACCGACGCCACGATCTCGAGCAGGAACCGGGCGCGATTCGCCAGCGCGCCCCCGTACCGATCCGTGCGCCGGTTGGCGTCGGGTGAGAGGAACGCCCGCACGATCGATGCCTGTGAGCACTGGATCTCGACACCGTCGAACCCGCCGCGCCTGCAGTGCTCGGCGGTGGCCGCGAAACCCGCTACGAGCTCCTCGATCTCGGCCGCGTCGACCGCCTTCGGCACCTCGCGGAACAGCGGATCGGCCACCGGACTCGGCGCGAGAACCGGCCGCCGCGAGTACATCCCGGAGCCCTGTCCGCCGTTGTGATTGAGCTGGGCCAAGATCACCGCCCCGTGGGCGTGCACGGCGTCGGTGATCTTCCGATAGTGCGGGACCACCTCGGGGCGGTACCCCTGGATCAGCTTCTCGTACGGCCAGTCCGACGGGTGCGTGCTGTGTTCCTCGGTGATGATCAGGCCCGCGCCGCCCCTGGCGCGCGCCTCGTAGTACGCGACGTGCTGTTCGGTTGGCAGGCCGCCGCGGGCACTGTTGGTCAGGTGCGCCGAGAACACCACCCGGTTCCGCAGCGTCAGCCGACCCAGTGCCAACGGGGTCAGCAGGTGGCGGTAGGTCATGGCCGCACGTCCCGGACGGCCGCCACCGCCGCCGCCCGGCCCTCCCGGATCGCTTCGGCTGCGGTTCGCGGCGCCAGGCAGTCCCCGACGCGGACCGACGCGGGCCGCTGCCGGAACAGCATCTCGTCCGGAACCCGGTGCGTGCAGTCGATCAGCGTGGCCGCGGCGTGCACCCGCCGCTCGCCGGTGTAGACGTTCTCCAACAGGACGCCGTACGCGTCGATCGAGCGAACGGTCACGCTCAGGTGGCGCGAGACGCCTGCCCGCTGCAGCCGGGCATTGGCGGCGGAGAGGTCGCCGGTTCGGCCCAGCTGAACGCCGACGACCTGGTCCGGTGTCGCGATGGACACCTCGCGGCCACCGGCGGCGAGCCATTCGGCGACCGCGACGGCGACCTGATCCCCCACCGGGTCGAACACCAGGATCGGGCCCTCCCGCAACGGCTTTCCTGCCAGCACCTCCTGCGGGCTCACGATCTCGACGCTCGCGTTGCGGTCACCTCGCCACGGGTTCGGCACGCTTCCTGTCGCCAGGATCACCGCGCGGCCTGCGGACCTCGCCGCATCGATCTCCTCGGCCGTGATCGCCCGACCGGCCTCGACATGGACGCCGAGCCGGCGACATTCGGACTCCAGCCAGTCCACCAGCGTCGCGAGCGAGGCGCGGCCGCCGCCGACCGCGGCCACCCGCAGCATGCCGCCGAGCCGGGGACCGCGCTCGGCGAGGGTGACCCGGTGACCGCGCATCGCCAGCACCCGCGCGGCTTCCAATCCTGCGGGCCCGCCGCCGACGACCAGGACGTGACCCGGGTCCTCGGCAGGCAACCCCTCGTCGGGGTCGATGCTCTCGTGTCCCGCCGACGGATTCCCGACGCAGGTGATGATCGGATTGCGCGGGTCGCGAACCTGACAGGTCTGGTTGCAGAGCAGGCACGGCCGCGGTGCGGCATCGGCCGGCCGCAGGGACCCGCCGCCGCGCCGCGCCTTGACCACCAGGTCCGGCTCGGCGATCTGCGCGCGGGTCATCTCCACCGCATCGGCGGCACCGTCCGCGAGCGCGCGCTCCGCCTGATCGGCCTCGATCACGCTGCCCTGCAGCACGACCGGCACCGCACCCGCCACCGCCGCGCGGATCGACGCACACAGTTTCACGTTGAACACCGGCGCCGTGTGTGCGTCCGGCCGGTACGCCTCCACCGACATCGGACCGCCGCGGACGACGACCAGCAGGTCGATCGAATCCGCCAACTCGCGGGCGTGCCGCGCGGCGATCTCGGGGGTGATCCCCGCCCACGGCGCGAGCTCGTCGCAACTCAGTCGCAGCGACAGCACCCGGTCGGGACCGAGCTCGCCGCGGACGGCCTCGATCACCTCGCGGGTGAGCCGGAGCCGGTCGACGCCGTACCCGTCGCCGCGCAGGTTGGTCAACCCCGAGTGGAACTGCCGCAGCAGCGCCCGCGGGCCCGCGTCGAGTTCGACCCCGTCCATCCCGGCATCCCTGGCCGAGGCCGCGGCAGACCGGAATCCCGCTATCAGCGAGTCGATCTCGACCCGTTCCATCTCCATGGGCAGCTCACGGGTGACGACGTCCGCGACGCGCGAGGGCCCCCACAGTGCCGACTGCGAGTTCGCGCTCGAGCCCTGAAGCCCGGTGTGGCCGAGTCCGGCCAGCACCAGCGTTCCGTGCGGCCTGCACGCGGCGGCGACGTCCCGCCAGCCAGGACCGCAGTCCGCGGCCAGCGGCGCCCGCTCGTACGGCCAGTCGTCGGCGTGTACGGAGGCGACCTCGGTGACGATGATGCCCGCGCCACCGCGGGCGCGTCGCTCGTAGTACGCGACGTGGCGCCCGGACAGGGAACGGTCGCTGCCCAGGTTCGTCTCGTGGGGTCCGAACAGCACCCTGGACCGGGCGGTACGCCCGGCCAGGGTGAGTCCTTCGGTCAGCCGCAGCGTCACGACCTGCGACGCCTATACCTGGCTCAGAGGCCGAGGGGGCGGGCGAATCCCGGCGGGATCACGATGTCCGCAGCGGTCAGGTCCTGCACGGACGAGTGCCCGAGACCCAGTAGCGCCGAATCGATTCCACCGCGGAGGATGTCGAGCACGTTCTCGACGCCCGCCTGGCCGTTGGCCGAAAGGCCCCACAGGTAACCCCGGCCGATCATCACCGCGCGGGCACCGAGGGCGACCGCCTTGACGACGTCGCTGCCGCGCCGGATGCCGCCGTCGAGCAGCACCTCGATGTCGCTTCCCACCGCCTCCGCGATCGCGGGCAGCGCCCGGATCGGTGCGGGCGTGCCGTCGAGGTTGTTGCCGCCGTGGTTCGACACCGAGATCGCGGTGACGCCCGCGTCGACCGCGCGCTTGGCGTCGTCGACCCGCATGACGCCCTTGAGCATGAACGGGCCGCCCCACTGCTCACGCAGCCATGCGACGTCCTCCCAGGACGGCAGCGGCGTGCCCATCCACTCGCCGTACGCGCCGAAGAAGGTCGGTGCCTGCTCGCCGGGCGCGGCCAGGTTCGGGGTGGTCAGGTCCGGCACGCGGCCGGTCTTCGCGAACTCCCACAACCACTTCGGCCGGGTGATGGCCTCCGGCGCGAACCGGACCATGGCCTTGAGGTCCATCTTCTCCGGGATCGCCGGGCTGCCCCAGTCGCGGCCGTGCGAGAAGGACCAGTCCAGGGTCATGATCAGCCCGGTCGCCCCTGCCGCGCGCGCCCGCTCCATGCGCTGCAGGAGCACCTCCCTGCTGCCGACCCAGTACATCTGGAAGAAGGTCTGCGGGTTGGCCGCCGTCACCTCTTCGATCGACTTGCTGGCGAACGAACTCAGCCCCATCGCGACGCCGCGGGCGGCTGCGGCCCTTGCGACCGCCACCTCGCCGTCGGGGTGCACGGCCTGCACGCCGGTCGGCGAGATCAGCACGGGCATCGAGATCGGCTGTCCCATCACGGTGGTCGACAGATCCCGCTTGTCCGACAGCCCCGCGACGTGCGGGGCGAATCCGAGCTCACCGAAGGCCGAGGTGTTGTCGTCGAGGGTCAGGCCCTGCTCCGAACCGGCGATCAACGCGCCGTACACCGACTTCGGCAGCCGCTTCTTGGCCCGCCGCTGCGCCTCCGCAACGGTTTCGAACCAGGCATTCTTGGCCATCACTGAACCTTTTCTACTGAGGTGAACAAGTCTCGTTAATTCATTCCCGCGAGCGGGTTCTCGTCGCAGACCTTGGCGGGCGGGCGCACCATCAGCTGCAGCGGGACGGGTGCCCGCGGGGTGCGGCGGTTCCCGGTGCGGGAGTGGTCGACGCTCGACTTCGGGATCTCGCCGCGGGTGCCCGCGAGCGCGGTCTCGCCGTAACCCTGCACGCACTCGGGGTCAGGGCCGTCCATCGGCAGGCCGGTGAAGAACTTGGCCGCCATGCAGCCGCCGCGGCAGGAGTCGTAGTGGTCGCACTTGCTGCACGCGCCGCCGGTCTGCGGGGAACGCAGCTCGGCGAACAGGTCGGAGTGCTGCCACACGTGCTGGAAACCGCCGTCGGCCACGATGTTTCCCGCGAGGAACTGCTCGTGGATCGCGAACGGGCAGGCGTACACGTCGCCGACGGGGTCGATCAGGCACACCACCCGTCCCGCGCCACACAGGTTCAGGCCGGGGAGCGCGTCACCGTAGGCGGACAGGTGGAAGAACGAGTCGCCGGTCAGGACACCTTCGCCGTTCGCGACGAGCCAGTTGTACAGCTCGCGCTGCTGCGGCTGGGTCGGGTGCAGCTCGTCCCAGACGTCGGCGCCACGGCCGGACGGACGGAGCCGGGTGATCCGCAGCGTCGCGCCGTACTTGTCGGCGAGCGCCTTGAACTCGTCGAGCTGGCCGACGTTGTGGCGGGTGACGACGACCGAGATCTTGGCGTCCTTGAATCCGGCCTCGGCCAGATTCTCGAGGGCACGGACCGCCATCGCGAAGGACCCGGGGCCGCGCACCGCGTCGTTGACCTCCGCGGTCGCGCCGTCGATGGAGATCTGCACATCGACGTAGTCGCTGGCGGCAAGCCGGGCGGCGACCTTCTTGTCGATCTTCACACCGTTCGTGGAGAACTTGACGCCGACCTGGTGCTCGGTGGCGTAGTCCACGAGCTCCCAGAAATCGGACCGGACGGTGGGCTCGCCGCCGCCGATGTTCACGTAGAACACCTGCATCCGCTGCAGCTCGTCGATGATGGACTTGCACTGCTCGGTGCTCAGCTCGCGCGGATCGCGCCTGCCGGAGGACGACAGGCAGTGCACGCAGGAGAGGTTGCAGGCGTAGGTGAGCTCCCAGGTGAGGCAGATGGGCGCGTCGAGTCCGAGTTCGAACTGTTCGACGAGCCGGCCGACCGGGGCGGGCGCGGGGCGATCGAGCATGGAGGTCATGGGCTGTGTCCTCGGGGTGTGGGGTTGCGGATCAGGCGAGCTCAGGCCGCGGACGCGCCGGGCACGATCATCTTCGAATCGGCCAGCGTGGCGAGCGCACGGGCGTAGGTGTCCACCTGCGCCTCGTCGATGCCCGCAGCACGGATGGCGGTCCTGGCGTCGGGATGGTCGGGCAGGGCCCGCACGATCTCGACGATGGTGCGGTTCTTCAGGAACGAGAGCTTCCTGGTCCCAAAGTGGTAGAGCAACGCCCCGAAAGGTTCGGGGCGCAGCGCCACCTGCGGGTGAAGCTTCCACCCGGTGTCGAGATCCACGGTCAGTACACGCCGCACATGCCGTCGATCGAGACCTCTTCCACCAGGGCCTCCTCGACGAGCTCGGTTCCGGCAACGACGCTTTCGCGATGCTCAGACATCTACATACCTCCTGTGTCAGGGTTGGCGTCAGTCACCGCGATCGGTTCGCTGTGACTCGGCTCACCACACTAATGGCATCGAGTGCACAATGAAAGGTCCGGAGGGGAAATTGACGCAGGCCGGCAGCAAACCCGCAGGTCGCATTGGTCGTCGACCGTCGACGACGCGCGATCGGATCAGCAATATCGGCATCGAACTGTTTGCCGAGCACGGTTTCGAGGAGACCAGCGTCGATCAGATCGCGGAGGCCGCCGGGATCGCCAGGCGTACCTTCTTCCGCTACTTCCCGTCCAAGAACGCGGTGCCGTGGGGCGACTTCGACCTCCATCTGGCGAACATGCGCGAGCAGCTCGCCGAACTCCCCCGCGAGATCCCGCTGGCCGAGGGGCTCGCCTCGGCACTGCTCGAGTTCAACAGCTTCCCGCCCGACGTGGCAGCGCTGCATCGCAAGCGGATGGAGATCATCCTGCAAGCTCCCGCGCTGCAGGCGTATTCGATGGTGATGTACGACGGCTGGCGCGGCGTGATCGCCGACTACGTGGCGGACCGGATGGGCTGCCGACCCAGCGACCACCTGCCGCGCACGATCGGCTGGATGGTCCTCGGCATCGCCCTCTCCGCCTATGAGCAATGGCTGACCGACGACTCCCTCGAACTGCCGGACCTGCTCCGCGCCGGGAGCGAGGTTCTCTCGCACGGGCTCGGCGCCTCCGCGACCGAACGCGACTGACCAGCCCGATCGCGCCTCGGGGTGGCTCGGCCGACCATCCCTGAGCTGCCCCATCCCGATTATCGGGATCGCCACTCTGCAATTTACGATCCACCTGGTTGCATGTTTTCCTGCTACATTTGAAAACTAGAACACGTTCCAGATTCACCCCCGAGAGGATCCGCCGCGATGACCACCGTTGACATGCCGCACAGCTCCAGGTCGGTTGTCCTCACTGTCTCCGGGGTCGTCGAGGAGACCTCCGACGCCCGGTCGCTGGTCTTCACCGTCCCTGACGAGCATCGCGGCAAGTTCGACTACAAGCCCGGCCAGTTCCTCACCCTGCGCATTCCCAGCGATCAGACCGGTTCCGTGGCCCGCTGCTACTCCCTCGCCAGCTCGCCGTTCAGCGACTCCGAGCCGAAGGTCACCGTGAAGCGGACCGTGGACGGATACGGCTCCAACTGGCTCTGCGACAACGTCAAGGCCGGCGACACCATCGAGGTGCTGCCCCCGTCCGGCGTGTTCACCCCCAAGTCGCTCGACCACGACTTCCTGCTCTGGGGCGCGGGCAGTGGGATCACCCCGGTGATCTCGATCCTCAAGTCCGCACTCACCGAGGGCACCGGCAAGGTGGTGCTCGTATACGCCAACCGCGACGAGAAGTCGGTCATCTTCGCCGACGAGCTGCGCGGCCTCGCGGCCCAGTACCCGACCCGCCTGACCGTCGTGCACTGGCTCGAGTCCCTGCAGGGCCTGCCCACGCCCGACCAGTTCGCCACGCTCGCCAAGCCGTTCGGCGGCTTCGAGTCCTTCATGTGTGGCCCCGGCCCGTTCATGGACACGGTCCACAAGGCGCTCGCCGAGGCAGGCGTCCCGCGCACCTCGGTGCACGCCGAGGTGTTCAACTCGCTGGCTGGTGACCCGTTCCAGGACGTCGAGCTCGAAGAGGTCACCGAGGAGGAGGCCGCCGACGCCGCCACCGTCGAGGTGCAGCTCGACGGCGAGACCCACACGATGAGCTGGCCGCGCAAGCAGACCCTCGTCGACATCATGCTGTCCAAGGGTCTCGACGTGCCGTACTCCTGCCAGGAGGGCGAGTGCGGCTCCTGCGCCTGCACCGTGCTCGAGGGCAAGGTCGAGATGGGGAACAGCGAGATCCTCGACCCCGAGGACATCGCCGCCGGCTACATCCTCGGCTGCCAGGCGCGCCCGATCACCGACCACCTCAAGATCGAGTTCTAGGCGCCGTTGCCGCCCGTGCGCGGTTACCGAGTCCCCACACTCGTCGGGCGCTCACGGGCGGCGTAGCCGCCGGTACCGCGCGCGGACGTCCGCATCCAGGTGCTCGGTGGCGTAGCTGAGCGCCGTGGCGCCCATCCCGGCGGCGTGTTCGTCGAGGAACCCGATGAGCAGCTCCCGGTCCACCCGTTTGCCCACTTCGCGCAGCATCCAGCCGAGCGCCTTCTGGGTGAGGTCGCGCCGGTCCTCGAGCAGGCGGGGCGCCAACTCCAGCGTGGTCGTCGCGTCGCCCCGGCGGATGAAGCCGAACGTGGTCAGTAGTGCCACCCGGCGACGCCACAGGTCGGGGTCCGCACCGAGTTCGTGGACCAGGTCTCGTGGCCGGTCGAACAACCAGCCGCCGAGCACGATCACCGCAGAGGTGTCGACCAGGTCCCAGTTGTTCACCCGGCCCCGGAGCACGGCGGCCAGATAGAAATCGGCGATCCGTTCGCGCTCGGCCTCGTCGCGCTTCCGCGTCCCTGAGGCCCGCGTGAACCGGCCGTTCAGGATCACCAGAGCCGCCATGCGGTGCTCGTGCACCCCGCTGTCGAGCAAGGCGTCGACCTCGGCCAGCGGCAGGTCGACGAATCGCTTCGCCACCTGCCGGGTGGCGGGCACCCGCACCCCGATGAAGACGTCACCCTCGCCGTACTCCCCCGGGCCGGTCTTGAAGAACCGCTGTAGTTCGACGGCGTCGTCCGGGTTCGCCACCTGCGCCAACGCCCTGGTCACCGCCGCTGCATCGTCCATGCCCCGACCTTGCCAGAAGGCCGGGCGGAACGAATCCGAACCGACGGCGCCAGCTATTGATCGGCCGGTCAATCAGGGTTATACCTGAGGTAGCGGGGTTCCCTCGTCGAGGAGGCAGGAAATGAAGGCAGCAATGGCTCGGTGGCAGGATTGGGCCGCCGTGGTGATCGGCGTGGTCGTGGCTCTGTCCCCGCTGTGGATGGACACGAACGACGCCGCGATGTGGTCGATGATCGTGCTGGGTGCACTGGTGGCGGTCGCCGGGTTGGCGCACATGATGTCGGCAGAGATGCCGGCGCTCCCGTGGGCGATGGGTGTTCTCGGCGTGCTGATGTTCCTCTCTCCGTGGGTGATGGGCTTCGCCGACATGGCTGGTGCCGCCTGGACCTCATGGATCGGCGGAGTACTGACGGTGCTCACGGCGATGGCCGCGATGCCGGAGGGCTCGAGGCTGCACATCGGACACGGTGGTGGATTGGCGACGCATCACTGACGGACAGTCGATCCCTGACAGAATCAACAACAGTCCCGGACCGGGGCGATGGCCGACCGCCTCGCTCCATCCGGCCCGAAGCCCAGGCGCGTCGGCCGATCGCGCCTGACGAAACACGTGTGGAGGCAACCGAATGCCAGGTCCGCGCCAGCGCCGGACCGCCAGCGTGGATGGTGACGCGAGGGAATTGATCCTCGACGCCGCCGAGGAGCTCATCGCCGAGTCGGGTTTCGACGCGACCTCGACGGCGGCCATCGCGAAACAGGCGGGCGTGCCGAAGGGCCTGGTCTTCTACTACTTCCCGACCAAGTCGGCGATCCTGACCACGCTCATCGCCGAGCGACTGCCCGCGGAACCGCTGGCCGACGTCGCCGGCCTGGTGGTCACCGGCGAACCGGAGTCCACCCTGGTCAACCTCGAGGCCGCGCTCAACCTCAGGGACCACCACTCCTCGGTGATGCGGGTGATCATCTGGCGCGAGGCGGAGACGCACCCCGCCGTGCGCGCGCACCTGCGGCGATTTCGCACGTACCTCCACGATGCGACCGTCGAGGTCCTGCGCGCGAGCTCGCCGGTGGCGGTGTCCGCGCGGGTGCTCGATTCCTGCGCGACCACCTGGGTGGCCGCGATGTTCTCCGTCGCCAGCATCGACCGACTCCGCGATCTCGACGGCACCCGCGAGCACCGCGAGGACCTGGGCGGCGTCGCCCGCGTTGTGGCCGCGGGCCTCGAACAGCTCGGCGCGGCCGGTGCATAGCCGTGCGCGTGCCGCGAGCTAGCCGAGCAGGCGGCCCGCCTCGAACGCCGCCGCGCCTGCGGGCAACTCCCCCGGCCTGCCACTGAGCAGCACCGTCACCGAGCCGCTCCCACTCGCGTCGCGGCCGAGCGCGTCGATGCGCCGGAGCGTCTGGGCGGCGACCGCCTCCGCGCTGTCGAAGAGGGTGACCCCGGCAGGCAACTGGTCCGCGATCTCCCCGGCCATCAGCGGGTAGTGCGTGCAGCCGAGGACCACCCCGTCACAGTCGGCCGGGGTGCGCGCCACGGCGTCCGCGATCGCCTGCTTCGCCCGGTCGGTGTCGCCGAGGTCGATCGCCTCGGCCAGCCCGTGACACGCCACCCCGACCACGGCGGTGCCATTGGCGAACCGCTCGATCAGATCGGCCTGGTATCTGCTGGCGGTGGTGGCCGCGGTGGCCCAGATCGCGACCGAGCGGCTGGCCGCGGCCGCTGGCTTGATCGCGGGAACGGTCCCGATCACCGGAATCTCGTCGCCCAGTCGGGCCCGGACATGGTCGAGCGCGGTCACGCTGGCGGTGTTGCAGGGCAGCACGACGACCTCGGCACCCAGATCCACCGCGTGCTCCGCCGCCCCGACCACACGGTCGATGACCCACTCCTCGGGCTTGGGCCCCCAGTGCGCACCGTCCGGGTCGAGTGAGAGCAGCAGGTCCAGTTCGGGGCGCAGACGCCGCAACCAGGCCGACGTCGGCAGCAGACCGAGGCCGGAGTCGATGAGCGCAACAATCACCCGACAAATCTATCCCGACGCCGGGGCAGGGCCGTGCGCCGATCCCACCGAACCCGCGTCACCCGGCCCTGCCACGCTCCTCGCTCAGGCGCCGGAACATCGCGTTGGCACCGGTCCATGCGACCATCCGCTCCGCGAAACGGGGGGCAAGCGCACCGACGGACAGCAACGGGCGGACCGGCGCTCCGCTCTCGATGACCTCGGGCAGGTCGCGCCGGATCGCCTTCACCACCTTGTCCGCCACCTTCACTGTCGTGGTCTCGCCGATCACCCGATTGGACCGGAAGCCGCGTTCGACCATCCGCTGGTACATGCCGTCACCACCGATGAAGCCAGGACACACCACCGAGAAGCCGACCGGGGACTGCCCGTACTCGGCTCGTAGCGCCTGGGTGAGCCCGATCAGGGCCGCCTTGGTCGCGGCGTAGGGCTCGCAGTACGCGAGCCCGAACTTGCCTGCCATCGAGCTGATGAACACGACGTGGCCGCGCCCGCGCGCCAGCATGCCGGGCAGCACGTGCCTGGTGAGCAACATCGGCGCCGAGAGGTTGACGTCGACCATCCCCGTCAGCTCCTCGGGAGTGAGCGCGGTGAACGCCGCGACGTTCTCGACGCCTGCATTGTTGACCAGAACGTCGATCGGGCCGAAGGACCGCTCGGCGCGCTCGATCAGGGCCCCGGTCGCATCGAGATCGGTGAGGTCGGCCGGTACCGAGTCCGCCCGCACCCCGATCGCCCGCAGGGCCGTCGCGGTTTCGTCGAGGGCATCGACCCGCCTGCCGGTGATCACCACATCCATCCCCTCGCGCGCGAGCGCGCGGGCGATGACGGGACCGAGCCCACCGGTCGCCCCGGTCACCAGGGCGACGCGGCCTCGCAGCCGTTCCATGAACCCGAGCCTTCTCCGGCCACGGACCGGATGTCAACGGCTCCCGTCGGCGCCGCCTGCCGCGGAGCCGACCGCCTCGTTCATCGCCCCGAGAAATCTGGTCACCGCGGCCAGTTCGGCCTCGTCGAACTCTCCGATCGAAGCGATCATGCGCCCGATCAGCGGTCCGAAGAACGACCAGCCCAGATACTTCGCCTGTTCCTGCACCCGCAGCAGCACCCGGCGGCGGTCCCCGGGGTCCGGCGTCCTCCCGATGTGGCCCGCCCGTTCCAGCCGGTCGAGCAGGGCGGTGGTCGCCGCCGAGCCCAGGTCCAACTGCCCGCCCAGCCAGCCCGGCGTCGCGGCGATCCCGGCCCGGTCGGCGTCGAGCAGCGCGATGAGCGCGCAGAGGTCGGTCGCGTGCAGGCCGTTGCGGCTCGCGAACGCGGCACCGAAACGGTCCAGCTCGACCGTCAGCCTGCGCACCTCGTGCACGAGCCGCAATGCCGCGCCGGGGTCGTCGGTCGCGCTCACTGCGCTGCTCCCACGATCTACTCCTCGATTCGTATCTCTCGATGAACAATTATCTCTATCATCGAGATTATCTAAGGCCGAGAGAATCCGGGGGCGGTACATGGACGACGACACGCAGATCCGCACGAAAGGCCGGTTCGACGCCGCCTACGACGCAGTTCTCGCCCGATGGGACGGCGTGACGGCCCTGGAGACCACCTCCGAGTTCGGCGTCACCCGCGTGCACGCCTGCGGGCCGACCGGCGCACCACCTGTTCTCCTGCTCCACGGCGGGGGCGCCACCTCGACCGCCTGGTCCGCGGTCGCGACCACACTCGGCAGCACGCACCGGGTGTACGCCCCGGATCTGATCGGGGACGTCGGACGCAGCGTGCCCGGCTACCGGCGGCCGCGCACCCCGGCAGACCTGATGACGTGGCTCGACGCCGTACGCGCCGAACTCGGCGTGCCGCGGGCCACGCTGATCGGGCACTCCTACGGTGCGTGGATCGCACTCTCGTACGCGCTGAGCCACCCGGACCGGGTGAACCGGCTCGCCCTGCTCGACCCGTCGAACTGCTTCTCCGGACTCCGGGCAGGCTATGTGCTGCGGGCGCTCCCGATGTTGCTGCGCCCCAACGAGAGCCGGGCCCGGCGTTTCATCGAGTGGGAAACCCGCGGTCGGGCGGTCGACCCGGACTGGCTGACCGTCTACGCGCTCGGTGTCGCGGGGTCCCCTCGGCCGCGAGTCGTGCTACCGAAGCGCCCGTCCGCGGCCGCGCTCGGCGAGCTGCGTGTCCCGACCCTTGTCGCGCTCGCCAAGGACTCGCGTGCGATCGATACCGACCGGGTGGGCACGGCGGCACACGGAACCCTCTCGGACGTCCGGGTCGAGGTATTGCCGGACAGCAGTCACCACACCCTGCCCGGCAACGAACCGGGTCAGTTGACCAGGATCCTCGCGGAATTCCTTTCCTAGCAACTCTTCCCGGGTCAGCGCACCAACAGCATGCAGCCGGCGGCGGTCGCGCCGCCGATGCCGACGACGGCCACCTCGGGCGGGCCGTCGAGCTGGGCACTCGACGCTCCGCGCAGCTGGGACACCGCCTCGGCGACCAGCTCGAGTGCGGCCGATCGCCCCAGCCCCAACTGGCCGCCGTGTGGGTTGAGCGGTAGCGCGCCCGCCCGCGAGATCCGCTGACCCCCGGCGACGAACGCGCCCGCCGTCCCCGGCGCACAGAACCCGAGCGCCTCCAGCCACATCAGTGCCAGAAAGCTGAACTCGTCCTCGAACAGCGCGACGTCCACATTCTCGGGGACGAGTTCGGTACCTTCCCAGAGCCTTTCACCCGCATCGTGAATCGCCATCCCCGTCAGGTCGGCGCGCTGTTCCCATAGCGGGCTCGCGCTTCGCGCCGCCGCGACGGCCTCGACCGTGACCGCGGGTCCTGGCAGATCCTCCGCCGTGTCACCCGGGCTGATCAGCACGGCCGTCGCCCCTCCCGCGGGGAGCGCGCAGTCGTGCGCGCAGAGCGGGTCGGCCAGCATCGGGGCGTCGAGATACTCCCGAAGCCCGATGCCCCGTCCGCCGTTTCGGCCCGCGGTCAGTGCGATCTGGGCCAACTCGACCCGGGTCAGCCCGAACGCCTCGATGTAGCTGCGCGCGGCGAGTGCGGTCGTCACCAGCTCCGTTCCGGCCCCGTAGGGTGCGTGCCACTGCGCCCACCCGGACACCGACGGCCGGCCGGAGAAACGCCGCGCGGCGGCTCGCGCGGGCGACGGCGGCTCACTCGCCTCGACACACAGCACGTGGGTGGCCAGGCCGGAGATCACCGCCGCCACCGCGGCCGAGACCGCAGCGAGTACGCCTAGCCGATCTGATTCCGCTGTGCGCCATGCAAGTTCGAGCCCGAGGGCGTCTGCGACGTCGACCACGTCCGGCAGCCCGCAGGTGACGAGGCCGTCGACCGCGCCGCCGGTCAGGCCCGCATCGGCCAGCGCCCCACGCGCGGCCAGTGCGGCAACACGAACATCGGCGGGATCTGGTCCGCGCGGCACCCGTCCGATCCCGCTGACCACGGCCCCGTGGGTGATCACGACACGGCCTCCAGCCGATCCTCCGGCAGCTCCAGCTCTTCGATCTCGGCGAACGGCAACCAGATGTCGCCGCCGAGATGCTCGAAGTACAACCGGATGGGCATGTCGACGCGCAGCGCGCCCGGCTCGGTTCCGGTGAGGCCCAGCAGCAGCCGGATCCCCTCCTCGAGCTCGACCACGGCGACGAGGTAGGGGCTCCGCTCCTGCGCACCCGGGTCACGGACCTCGGTCCAGGTGAGCAGCACGCCCTTTCCCGTGACCGGCTCGACGGTGAAGTCGGCAGACCAGCAGTGCCTGCAGCACCGCGACGGCGGGAACGACCAACGCAGGCAGTGCACACACCGCCGCACCGACAATCGCCCGGACGCGCCCGACGTCCAGTGCGCGGCGGTCAGATCCGTCAGCTCAGGCAGTGCCCGCTGGTCATGGACCATGCATTCACGTTAGACGCCCGCGGCCTCGAGCACCTCGGTGATCGGCACGCCGCTCGCGATCTTCGCCCTGGTCTTCATCACCGCTCCAGCGAGACCGCCACCGACCACGGCGACGAGAATGCCGTCGCGCTCGTAGTACGCGAGGAACTTGCGGCCGTCGTCGCGGATCAGGTGCACGGTGTCCGTTGCGGACGGCTCGCCGAGCGCCTGGATCTTGACGTTGTACTGGTCGCTCCAGAAGTACGGGACCTGGCCGGGGCCCGCGGGGGCGTCGGCACCGATCAACGCCAGCGCAAGCGCCTTGGCCTGGTCGCCCGCGTTGGTCCAGTGCTCGACCCGCCGATGGCCGTCGGCATGGCGCCAGGCGGCGACGTCACCGACCGCCCACACGTTCGGATCACTGGTCCGGCCGCATTCGTCGGCGAGCACGCCGCCGCCCGCGCGCGGCTCGGCGACCTGCACGCCCGACCCGTCCAGGAGCTCGGTGACCGGGACGGACCCGATACCGATGACCACGAGGTCGGCCGCGACCTCGGTGCCGTCGGAGAGCACCGCGCCGGTGACCCGGCCCTCCCCGAGCAGGGCGGTGAGGCCGACCCCGGTGCGCAGGTCGACCCCCTCCTCGCGGTGCAGGCGGGCCACGAGGCCGCCGATCCGCTCACCGAGCACGGAGGCCAGCGGGGTGGGCTGGGGCTCGATCAGGATGACGTTCATACCGCGGGCGCGCATGCTCGCGGCGAGTTCACACCCGATGAACCCGGCCCCGACGATGAGGGCGGTGCGGTCGGGGGCGAGCTCGGAACGCAACGTCATCGCGTCCTCGAACGAGCGCAGCACGTGCACGCCGCCCAGCTCGGCCAGACCGGGGATCCGGCGCGGGACGAGCCCGGTGGCGACCACCAGGTGGTCGTAGTCGACGGTCGATCCGTCGGCGAGGGTCACCGCGCGGGCGCCGGTGTCCACGCCGGTCGCCGCGACGCCGAGCCGCAGGTCGATGCGCTGCTCCTCGAAGAACTCGGCCGGCTTGAGGGTGACGTCGTCCTGCTCACCTCGGACGACCTCCTTGGACAGCGGGGGCCGGTCGTAGGGCAGGTGCGGTTCCGCGCCGATCAGCGTCAGTTCACCGTCGAAGCCCGCCCGCCGCAGTTCCTCGGCGGTCCGCAGACCGGCCAGCCCGGCACCGACGACGACGACCCGTCCAACGCTCATCCCGCTCAACCTCTCACCCGATGGATCGTTGTGCGCCCACGTGGGCCACGCACACTTCATACCAAACTGACACGTGTTCTAGATAGCGTGCCCTAAGGGGCCGAGGAATGCCACACCCTCGAGATCGCGCCGGACCACACGGCCGACGCGATGACGGTCAGCCGACCCCGGGAACCGGGACCTGCGCGCCGGTCACAGCGGCCGAGGAATCGCCGCACAGAAATGCGATCACCTCGGCGATCGCCTCGGGTGCGACCCAGCCCTTGCGGCTCGACCCGGGTTGGCTCGCCCGGTTGCCTGGGGTGTCGATCACCGAGGGCAGTACCGCGTTCGCCCGGATACCCTCGTCGCGGTACTCGACGGCCAGGGCGCTGATGAACGCCCAGACCGCGGCCTTCGACGTGACATAGCCCGATGCGCCCGAGAACGGCGCAAAGGCCGCCTTGGTGGACATCGCGACCACCGACCCGCCGCCCGCGTCGATCAGGAACGGCAGCGCCGCCTGGGTGCACAGGTAGAGCGGGCGCAGGTTCAGCCGCAGCATGGACTCGAAGTCCTCGATCGGACTCTCGTGGACCCGCGCGCCACTGGCAAAGCCGCCGACCAGGTTCACCACCGCGCGCAGCGGCGCCCGCTCGTCGCCTCCAGCCAGAGCGGCCACCTCCGCGACACTCGCCGGGTCGAACAGATCGGCGCGACTGAGGACGAGGCTCGGGTGCGGGTCCAGACGCTCGACCTCCTTCTCCGCGATCCACGGAACCACCACACGCCACCCGTCGGCGAGCAGCCTCCCGGTCACCGCGACTCCGAGCCCACCGGTGCCGCCGGTCAGGAGCACGCTCCGTCCTGATTCGGTCATGATCCGCATCCTTCCAGAGTTGTTGTCGGGCTTGGAGTCTCGCGCGCGGCTCCGATCACCTCGCGTCGAACTCGGAGATCAGCCAGCGACCGTCCACCTTCCGCAGCCCCACTTCGGCGCCGACGCGTGTGTCGACCGGCGCCTGCTGCTCCGCTGTCGTCGTCGACTGGTCGAGGAACACCAGCACCTCCGCGCTGTCGTCGGTCATAGAGGTCAGCCCGGTCGCGGTGACCGTGGCCGTCGCGGTGATCTTCTTGTCCGTCGCCGCAGGCACGATCACCCGCTGCGCGAGCCGATCGTGATAGTCCTTGAACTCCCCGGTCAGCAGCTCGCGCGCGGCGGCCATGTCCGTGAAAACGGTCTCCGGCGTGTAGGTCAGCAGCGCCTTCGCACCGTCGGCGGCGGCCTGCTGGGCCTCGGCCCTTGCCCGATCGTCCACCCGTTGGTCCGGCCGGTACTCGGCGAAGTACAGGAACCCGGCCAGCGCCGCCAGCACCAGGACCCCTGCGGTCAGTCCGACCATCAGCCTTCGCTGCGCACTCACGCCAGGTACTCCACCCTCGAGATCTTCGACCGTTCCCCATCGACGGTCACCCGGAGCCGCTGGACCCGCTGCTGGTCCTTTGCCCCGGTTCCGTTGCTGACCCGCGAGGAGACCTGGACCAGAACCGTGGCGGAATCGCCTGCTTCCGTTTCGATACCGGCGACGGCGGACTCACCGACCGTGGTCACCTTGGCGTCCCGCACCACCGTGATGAAACCCTGCGAGCGTCGCTCGAAATCGTCGTAGAACTCACCCGTCGCGCCGTCCAGCACCCGCTGCACGGCGGCCTCGGCGTCGTTGTGGTCGATGGTGGTCAGGTTCAGCGCGCCCTCCCTGGCGACCCGCAGAAAGGTCTCCCGTTGGGACTGCAGCTCCGTAGCCGAACGGTGTTGCCAGAGCATGACTCCGCACGCGGTCGCCAGGAGCACCGCGACCACGGCGAGCAGCGCCGTTCCCGCGGCGAGCGCTCGCCTCGGGCGGGATCCGGCCGCGGCGGCGGGCGACGTGACCCCCGCGGGGTCCGGCGTGCCCGGGTCTCGTGCCATCGGGTTACATCCTTCGTCGACGATGCGTGGACTGCTCCACGTTAGGTGAATCGACGCACGGGCGTCGCGGCGCGCCAACAACTCACTAGAGTTGAGTGCGTGACCACCGATCCGAACAGGGGCATCGCCCCAGTGCAATACGGCACCTCCACCACCGAACTGGTGAGCTCGCAGGGGCGCACGATCATCGCCGACGCGGTCGTGGCGAAGATCGCCGGTATCGCCACCCGGGAGATCAGCGGGGTGTTCGATGTCGGCGGCGGCACCGCCCGCGTCGTCGGGGCGCTGCGCGACCGGATACCGGGGGCGCGCGTCAACCACGGTCAGGGCGTCGCCGTCGAGGTGGGCGAGAAACAGGCCGCCATCGACATCGGCATCGTCGCCGAGTACGGCGTCGCGCTGCACGAGCTGGCTGCCGGCATCAGGCGCAACGTGATCGCGGCCGTGGAGCGGATGACCGGGCTCGAGGTCACCGAGGTCAACATCACCGTCTACGACGTCGTCCTGTTCGACGAGAACGAGCAGCCGGGCGAGACCGACGGCAGACCGAGAGTCCAGTGACACAGGAGCGGAGCCCGCGGAGCTCCCCGGCAGCGCAGGAGCGGAGCCCGCGGAGCTCCCCGGATGAGCCCGCAGAGCTGATCGCCGACGCCGTGCTCGCGGTACCCGGGGTCGCCGGGCTGCACGGCGGCATGTTCGGTGAGGTCGCGACGTACCTGCCGGGCAAGCGGGTGCTCGGGATCGCGCTCGGCGAGGACTCCTGCGCCGTCCACATCAGCGTGCGCTACCCGGCACACGTCGTCGAGACGGCGGAGCGGGTTCGCGCGGCGCTCGCCCCGATGCTCGACGTCCCGGTCGATGTCACGGTCGAAGATGTACTCACGGAGAGGACAGCGCCATGAACAGCACAGTCGTCGGTCTGATCGCCGGTCTACTGCTCGCGATCGCCGTAATCCTCGGCGGTTTCAGCGGTTTCGTGTTCGCAGTGCTGTTGGGTGGATTCGGAATGGCCATCGGCGCCCACCGCGACGGGCACGTCGATCTCGGCGCGCTGCTGCGGAGCCGGGGCCGTGGCTGAGACCACGGGCGAAGCAGGCGCGGCATACGGCGCGGATGCCGACCTGGACGACGAGCGCAGCACCAGGGGCCAGCTGATCATCAAGGACCGAGCGGTCTCACGGATCGCGGTGGCGGCGGCGCTACAGGTGCCGGGGGTGGTCCGCCAGCGCGGCGGGCTGTCCCGGCTCACCGGCCGCGACCTGCCGCGAGCCGAGGTGTCGATGGGCACCGAGTCGGTCGCTGTCACGCTGTACATCGCGGTCGCATGGCCGTGCCCGATCGCCCTGCTCTCCCGCGAGGTACACCGCGAGGTGGGTGATCGCATCGCCGCCCTCAGCGGTCTGCCGATGGACCAACTGCACGTCGTCGTCGCCGCGGCGGTACCAGCCGCGGCACCGGAGGGGGCCGAGGTCGACAGCCAGCAGTTCGCGGCGCCCGGCGCCGCCCTGGCACCCCTTGTCCCGTCGCGGGCACCGATCACCCGGCCCGCAGCAGCCCCGGTCGCGCTGCTCTTCGCCTGCGCCCTGCTGGTGCTGTCGGTACTGGCCGGTCGCGAGTTCCTGATCGCGCACGAGGTCATCGCTCCCGCCGCGTGGCTGCGCAATTCGATCGAGTGGTCCGCACGTCAGCACTGGCAGCCGTGGATGGTGCCTGCCGCGGTCGCGGCCGTGTTCGCAGGCCTGGTGCTGATCTTCGTGGCGATCAAGCCGCGGATCCGCACCCATCTCCCGCTCGGCCACGCGGGATCGGCGGTGGTGTGGATGCGTCCGATCGATGTGGCGCGGATGTGCAGCGCGCACGCGCGCACCGTCGCGGGTGTCCGGTCGGCGCAGACCATCGTCGACGGCAGGCGGACCACCATCAGGATCTCCCCGGACGGTGAGGTCGCGGCCCCCGCGCTCGAATCGGCCGTACGCGACGCGGTGGAGCCGGGGCTGGCCACACTCGCCTCGCCGCGGCCGCTGCGCGTCCGGATCGGCAAGGTGCGATCGTGAGACGCCGCACGTCGGTCATCGACCGATCGATAGCCCTCGGCGCAGGCCTCGCCCTGGTCGCGGCCGGCGCGCTGGCCCTGACCTGGAACATGGACCTCGATGTGTCCCAAGAGTTCTGGCGCCGGTTCGACCGGGCCGAGTACGCGGCGATACCGACAAGGGACTGGTGGCCGACGCTGCTCGGCGTGGCGTGCGTCGCGAGCCTCGTCGCCGGGGTGACGTTGCTGGTGATCAACCTCAGGCGCGGCCGGACCTCGACGGTGCAGATCGGGGAGGTCCTCGGCGAGTCCGATCTGTCGGTCGACCTCGCGCCGATGGCGGTCGGGCTGGCCTCGGAGCTGTCCACCCTGCAGGGGGTCCGCTCCGTGCGGGCCGCCGCGGTGGATGATCGCGGGCTGCTGACCCTGCGAGTGACGGTGGTCGCCGATCCGGCGGTCGATATCGCGGAGTTCACCCGCGACGCGGAGTCCCTTGCCAGGTCCATGGCCGCCGCCCTGCCCGATGCTCCGGTCGCCACACAGGTGCTACTGCACCTCGACCGCGCCGATCTGCCGGTCTGACCGGACCCTTCCCCATCCTCGGGTACCCCGGCCGCGCCCAAAAGGGCGACGGCCCGGGTACCCGCACGCCCGGCTGATGGACGATCGTCCCTCGGGCCGGATGTCCCGACACAAAAAGCCGAATGGCGCCCACTCCCGAGGGAGTGAGCGCCATTCGGCTTTGGTACTGCTAGATCATCTGGTGATGCTAGATCACTTGATGATCTTGGTGACGCGACCGGCGCCGACGGTACGTCCACCCTCACGGATGGCGAACCGCAGGCCCTCGTCCATGGCGACCGGCTGGATCAGCTTGACGGACATCTCGGTGTTGTCACCGGGCATGACCATCTCGGTGCCCTCGGGCAGGGTCACGACGCCCGTAACGTCCGTGGTACGGAAGTAGAACTGCGGGCGGTAGTTGTTGAAGAACGGCGTGTGGCGGCCGCCCTCGTCCTTGGACAGGATGTAGGCGTTGCCCTCGAACTCGGTGTGCGGGGTGGTGGTGCCCGGCTTCACGACGACCTGGCCACGCTCGACATCTTCGCGCTTGATGCCACGAACCAGCAGACCGACGTTGTCGCCCGCCTGGCCGGAGTCGAGCAGCTTGCGGAACATCTCGATGCCCGTGACGGTGGTCTTGGTGGAGGTCTCCTTGATGCCGACGATCTCCACCTCCTCGTTCACGTTGATGACGCCACGCTCGATACGACCGGTCACAACGGTGCCACGACCGGTGATGGTGAAGACGTCCTCGACGGGCATGAGGAACGGCTTGTCGGTCTCACGGACGGGGTCCGGGATCGAGTCGTCGACGGCCTGCATGAGCTCGAGAACGCTCTCGCCCCACTTGGCGTCGCCCTCGAGCGCCTTGAGCGCCGAGACCTTCACGACGGGAGCGTTGTCGCCGTCGAACTCCTGCGACGACAGCAGCTCGCGGACCTCCATCTCGACGAGCTCGAGGATTTCCTCGTCGTCGACCATGTCGGACTTGTTGAGCGCGACCAGGATGTAGGGAACACCAACCTGGCGGGCCAGCAGCACGTGCTCGCGGGTCTGCGGCATCGGGCCGTCGGTGGCCGCAACCACGAGGATGGCGCCGTCCATCTGCGCCGCACCCGTGATCATGTTCTTGATGTAGTCCGCGTGGCCCGGGGCGTCGACGTGCGCGTAGTGGCGCTTCTCCGTCTGGTACTCGACGTGGGAGATGTTGATCGTGATACCACGAGCCTTCTCCTCAGGCGCCTTGTCGATCTGGTCGAAGGCCGAGGCCTCGTTCAGATCCGGGAACTTGTCGTGCAGGACCTTGGTGATCGCTGCAGTCAGCGTGGTCTTGCCGTGGTCAACGTGACCGATGGTCCCGATGTTGACGTGCGGCTTCGTCCGCTCGAACTTCGCCTTCGCCACTTGATGGCCTCCTGTTGTCTTGCTTGCGGTATGCAGCAGTGCGGTTGTTTGTTATTCGGTCGTGCTCAGCTGGTGAAAACTCGCCAGCGGTCTTGCTCCCAGCCGGTATTACTCGCCGGTCGCCTTGGCGATGATTTCCTTCGAGACGTTCGCGGGAACCTCTGCGTAGGAATCAAACACCATGGAGAAGTTCGCTCGACCCTGGGTCTTCGACCGCAGGTCACCGATGTAGCCGAACATCTCCGAGAGCGGAACCAGCGCCTTCACGACACGGGCACCACTGCGTTCCTCCATGGCCTGGATCTGGCCACGGCGGGAGTTCAGGTCGCCGATCACATCGCCCATGTACTCCTCGGGCGTGGTCACCTCGACCGCCATGAGCGGCTCGAGGATGACCGGACCGGCCTTGCGGGCGGCTTCCTTCAGTGCCTGAGAACCGGCAACCTTGAAGGCCATTTCGGACGAGTCGACGTCGTGGTACGCGCCGTCGAGCAGCGTCAGCTTGAGGTTCACCAGCGGGTAGCCGGCGAGCACGCCGTACTGCATGGCGTCCTGCGCACCGGCGTCGACGGAGGGGATGTACTCACGCGGAACGCGGCCACCGGAGACCTTGTTGTCGAAGGTGTACGGCTCGCCTTCCTCGCCGATGTACGGCTCGAGCGCGATGATCACCTTTGCGAACTGACCCGAACCACCGGTCTGCTTCTTGTGGGTGAACTCGTGCTTCTCGACCGCCTTGGTGATGGTCTCGCGGTACGCGACCTGCGGCTTGCCGACGTTGGCCTCGACCTTGAACTCGCGACGCATGCGGTCGACGAGGATGTCGAGGTGGAGCTCGCCCATGCCGCCGATGACGGTCTGGCCGGTCTCCTCGTCGAGCTCGACGGAGAAGGTCGGGTCCTCTTCGGCCAGCTTCTGGATCGCGGTGCCCAGCTTCTCCTGGTCGGACTTGGTCTTGGGCTCGATCGAGACCTGGATGACCGGGTCAGGGAAGCTCATGGACTCGAGCACGATCGGGCTGGCCTGATCGCAGAGGGTGTCACCGGTGGTGGTGTCCTTCAGACCGATCATCGCGTAGATGTGGCCTGCCACGGCCTCGTCGACCGGGTTCTCCTTGTTGGCGTGCATCTGGAAGAGCTTTCCGATGCGCTCCTTCTTGCCCTTGGTGGCGTTGAGCACCTGGGCACCCGGATCGATCCGGCCGGAGTAGACGCGAACGAAGGTCAGCTTGCCGAAGAACGGGTGCGCGGCGATCTTGAAGGCCAGGGCCGAGAACGGCTCGTCCTTGCTCGGCTTGCGCTTGAGGATTTCCTCTTCGTTGTTCAGCGCGTGACCCTCGACCTCGCCGATGTCCAGCGGGGTCGGGAGGTAGTCGATGACCGCGTCGAGCATGGGCTGAACGCCCTTGTTCTTGAACGCGGAGCCACACAGCACCGGGTACAGCTCGGAGTTGACCGTCATCTTGCGGATGGCGCCCTTGATCTCCTCGACCGTGAGCTCCTCGCCGCCGAAGTACTTCTCCATGAGAGCTTCGTCGGACTCGGCAACGGTCTCGAGCAGCTTCTCGCGGTACTCGGCGGCCTTGTCGGCCAGATCCGCGGGGATCTCCTCGATGGTCGGCTCGGCACCGGTCGGCACAACGCCGCGCCAGGTGATGGCGCGCATCTCGACCAGGTCGACGACGCCGTCGAAGTCGTCCTCGGCACCGATCGGCAGCTGCAGGACCAGCGGCTTCGCGCCGAGGCGGTCGATGATGGTCTGGACCGTGAAGTAGAAGTCCGCGCCCATCTTGTCCATCTTGTTGACGAAACAGATGCGCGGGACGTCGTACTTGGCGGCCTGACGCCAGACCTGCTCGGACTGGGGCTCGACGCCCTCCTTGCCGTCGAACACGGCAACGGCGCCATCGAGCACGCGCAGCGAGCGCTCGACCTCGACCGTGAAGTCGACGTGGCCCGGGGTGTCGATGATGTTGATCTGGTTGTTGTTCCAGAAGCAGGTCACGGCGGCAGACGTGATCGTGATGCCGCGTTCCTTCTCCTGCTCCATCCAGTCCGTCGTCGACGCACCGTCGTGCGTCTCACCGATCTTGTAGTTGACACCGGTGTAGAACAGGATGCGCTCGGTGGTGGTGGTCTTGCCGGCATCGATGTGCGCCATGATGCCGATGTTGCGGACCTTGTTCAGGTCGGTCAGCACTTCCTGTGCCACAGGATTCTTCCCCGCTCGTAGCTCGTGTCGGTCCTTCGCGGACCACGTCTTTTTGTGTTGTCAGCCGGCCCGCGAGGAACCGACACATAGTGACAACGCCGGTGCGGCACATTGAGTGCCGCCCCGGCGCCAGATCACCAGCGGTAGTGCGCGAACGCCTTGTTGGCTTCAGCCATCTTGTGGGTGTCCTCGCGACGCTTCACGGCTGCACCGAGGCCATTGCTGGCATCCATGAGCTCGTTGGCGAGACGCTCGACCATGGTCTTCTCACGACGTGCACGCGAGAAGGTCACCAGCCAGCGCAGGGCCAGCGTGGTGGAGCGGCCGGGGCGAACCTCGACCGGCACCTGGTAGGTGGCGCCACCGACACGGCGGCTGCGCACCTCGAGGGCGGGCTTGACGTTGTCCAGCGCGCGCTTGAGGGTGACGACCGGATCGGTGCCGGTCTTCTCGCGCGCCTGCTCGAGGGCTTCGTAGACGATGCGCTCGGCGGTGGACTTCTTGCCGTCCAGGAGGATCTTGTTCACGAGCTGCGTGACCAGCGGCGACCCGTAAACGGGGTCGTTGATCAGCGGGCGCTTGGGAGCGGGGCCCTTACGTGGCATTAGCTCTTCTCCTTCTTGGCGCCGTAGCGGCTGCGTGCCTGCTTGCGACCCTTGACACCCTGGGTGTCGAGGGAGCCGCGGATGATCTTGTAGCGAACACCCGGGAGGTCCTTCACACGACCGCCACGGACGAGCACCATCGAGTGCTCCTGCAGGTTGTGGCCCTCACCGGGGATGTACGCCGTGACCTCGACCGAGCTGGTCAGGCGGACACGCGCGACCTTACGGAGCGCGGAGTTCGGCTTCTTCGGGGTGGTGGTGTACACGCGGGTGCACACGCCACGACGCTGCGGGCTTCCCTTCAGGGCAGCGGTCTTGAGCTTCGCGACCTTGTCGCGACGCCCCTTTCGGACCAGCTGGTTGATGGTTGGCATATACCGGCTTTCTTCTGTCGGCCGACCTGCGCTGGGCAGGCCTGGCCGGTGTGTAATTAGGGATCTAGCAGTTGGAGCAAGAAAACGCTGCTCCTCACCCGTCCCTCGACCCCGAGGTCGGGCGTGTCGCATACCCCCACACAGGCAGCCGAATGCTCGTCTCTGAGGAGAGCGCGCGCGCGGCCTTACCTTGCTAGGCACACAAATCGACCCGGGCAGGCCGGGCACGACCCACAACGATACCCGGCGGCGCGCCTTCAGGTCAAAGCGAGCCGATCGGTGGTAACGGCACGAGCCGGGTCACGACAGGGCCACCGGTTCCTGCTCCCCCGACCGCCTGCGGTGCAGGACCGAATCGAGGTCCGCGGCCCACTGCTTGATCAGTTCGGCCCGCCGTTTGGAGTCGTCGGTGAGCACGTCGGCCAGACCGAGTCCGCGCGCAAGGTCGAGCGTGAGCTGGACCCATCGGTGCGCGATCAGGTCGCCGTCCTCGACCCCGAGCATGGCGACCGCCGTCCGGTGCGCAACCCGACCGAACTTCTCCTCCAGCGGCAGCACCCGCTCCCGCAGCGCCGGGTCCGAGGCGGCGGCGGTCCACACCTGCAGGGCCGCCTTGAAGAGGGTGCCGGTGTAGTACTCCACCAGGCGCGTGACGATCGCCTCGGTGCGGCCAGGCCCGGCGGGCAGGCCGGTGGCCTCCAGGCGGGCGGCCTCCATCCGGCTGTCGAACATGAACTCGAGCGCTGCCGTGATCAGGTCCTCGCGCGTCGGGAAATGATGCTGGGCGGCGCCGCGGGAGACACCGGCACGCTTGGCGACAACACCGACCGTGGTCGCGGCCCATCCCTGGTCGGCCAGGCAATCGATGGTCGCCTCGAGCAACCGCTGCCGGGTCAGCCGGCTGCGGTCCTGCTGCGGCTCACGCATTAACCACACCCCCATACACATGCGGACGACTCGGCAGTAACGTTATAATTTTGTTACCTTTCGCACATTTACCTTGTGCACGTCCCGGCGTCGCCGGTACGAAGGTTAGCGGTGCTACTGATGCGCCCCTATGAGAATCAACCGACACCACCAAGGAGCACATCATGGGTTCTGCAGAGATCATTCCGTTCCTCGACTTCGCCTCCGACTTCACCGGCGCGGTCAGCGACCTGACCGGCGCGCTGAGCTTCTTCGCGGGCTCCTCGGACGCGCTGCCCAAGTAAGCGTTCACCGAAACCCGACAGGACCCGCGCTCGACTCCTCGAGCGCGGGTCCTGTCGTATCCGGCCACCTCTTACTCCTCGACTTCCTTGCTATTCGCTCGGCGCCCAGGCAGGCGGGCGGCGCTGGAAGAAAGCGGTCATGCCCTCGACGGCCTCCGGCGATCCGAACAGTCTCGCCGACTGGGCGGCGAGCTCTTCACCGTAACGGTCGAAGTCGGCGAGCATCCGCACGGTGGTGAGCCGCTTCGACTCGGCCAGCCCCTGCGGGGACGCCAGCGCGAGTTCCGCGCAGACCTCCGCGACGGTCACCGCGGTGTCCTCCGACGCGATGGTGATCAGGCCGAGACGCTCGGCCGCGGCCGCATCGAACTTCTCGCCGGTCAGGAAGTAACGGCCCGCCGCGCGGGAGGTCATCCTCGGCAGCACCGTGAGCGAGATGATCGACGCCGCCAGGCCCAGCCGCGCCTCGGTGAGCGCGAAGGTGCTCGACGGTCCTGCGACCGCGACGTCGCACGCGCCGACCAGTCCCATGCCGCCCGCACGAACGTGACCATCGATCCGGGCGATGATCGGCTTCGGCAGTTCGAGGAACTCTCGCAGCAGCTCGGTCATCTGAGCCGTGCGGCCCGCCGCCAGCTCCGCCGGGTCGGCGTCCGGCGCCCCGCTCGCCTCCGACAGATCCGCACCCGCGCAGAAGGTGCCGCCGGTGTGGGTGAGCACCACCGCGCGGACCGAGTCGTCGGCCGCCGCGTCCGCCAGCGCCTGCCGGAGTTCGCCGACCAACCGTGAGGAGATCGCATTGCGGTTGTGCGGCGAGTCCAGGGTTACGGTGGCGAACCCGCCCGCGACCTCGGAGCGGACGTACGGCGCGCTCGTCTCGGGACCCGTCATGATCAGTACGACCTCGGCAGCCCGAGCGAGTGCTGGGAGACGAAGTTGAGGATCATCTCCCGGCTCACCGGCGCCACCCGCGCGATCCGAGCCGCCCCGAGCATGGCGGCCAGGCCGTACTCCTTGCTCAGCCCGGCGCCACCGTGCGTCTGGATGGCCTGGTCGAGCGCCTTGATGCTCGCCTCGGCCGCCGCGTACTTCGCCATGTTCGCGGCCTCGGCAGCGCCGAAGTCGTCGCCGCTGTCGTAGAGGACCGCGGCCTTCTGCATCATCAGCTTGGCCAGCTCCAGCTCGATCTTCGCCTGGGCGAGCGGATGCGCGATGCCCTGGTGCGCCCCGATCGGGGTCTTCCAGACGATGCGCTCCTTCGCGTACTTCACGGCGGCCTCGATCGCGTACCGGCCGACGCCGATCGCCATCGACGCACCGAGGATCCGCTCCGGGTTCAGGCCTGCGAACAGCTGCATGAGCGCGGCGTCCTCCGATCCGACCAACGCCTCACCCGGCACCCGGACCTCGTCGAGGAACAGCGTGAACTGGTGGTCCGGCTCGATGACGTCCATTTCCATCGGCGTCTTGACGAAGTTCTCGGTGTCGGTCGGCACGATGAACAGGGCCGGCTTGAGCTTGCCGGTCTTGTGGTCCTCGGTCCGCGCCACGATCAGCACCGCGTCCGCCTGGTCCACGCCCGAGATGAAGATCTTGTTCCCGGTCAGGATCCAGTCCGCGCCGTCGCGGCGGGCCGTGGTCGAGATCTGGTGCGAGTTGGAGCCCGCATCGGCCTCGGTGATCCCGAAGGCCATGATCTTGCTGCCGTCGGCCAGGCCCGGCAGCCACTGCTGCTTCTGCTCGTCGGTGCCGTACTTACCGATGATGGTGCCGCAGATCGCGGGCGAGACCACCACGAGCAGCAGCCCAGCGCCGTGCGCGGCCAGCTCCTCCTGAACCAGGGCGAGCTCGTAGATGCCCGCTCCCCCGCCGCCGTACTCCTCCGGCAGGTTGACCCCGAGGAAGCCGAGCTTGCCCGCCTCGTTCCACAGCTCGGTCAGCGGCTCGCCCCTGCGCGACCGCGGCAGCACGTAGTCGACGTAGTTGAAGCGCTCGCCGAGCTTGGACACCGCCGCGCGCAGTGCCTTCTGCTCGTCGCTCTCGATAAAACTCATGCCGATTCCTCTTCCGTCTCTTCAGGTTCAACAATGGCAAGGACAGACCCGACGTCGACCTGCTGGCCGACCGCAACCGGGAGCTCGACGAGCACACCCGACGCGGGGGCGGTGATGGTGTGCTCCATCTTCATCGCCTCGAGCCAGACGATCGGCTGGCCGAGGGTGACCGAATCGCCCTGTGCGGCGCCGAGGCGGATGACCGCGCCCGGCATCGGCGCGAGCAGCGAACCCGCGGCGACGATCGTCGCCGGATCCACGAATCGCGGGGTCGCGGTCAGTGCGACGGGTCCGAGCGGCGAGTCGACGAACACCTCGTCGCCGTACCGGGCGACGTCGAAGGTCCGGCGCATGCCCGCCACCTCCAGCACCACCGCATCCGGGGTGGAGGAGACCAGCGCGACGTGCTCGAAGCCCTCGGCGCGGAGGCCGCCGCGCCCGAGCAGGTACCGGATGTCGTACTCCCCCGACGCGCTGGCGTACTGCTTGAGCTGCGGCTGCGACGTCAGGTTCCGCCACCCGCTCGGGATCCGGCCGTCGACCCGCGCCGCCGCCCGGTTCGCCGCGGCATCGGCCAACGCCGCCGCCAGAGCGGACAGCGCCTCGGCATCCGGATCGGCCAGCGGCCGCGCGAGGGTATCGAGCCCGTGGGTGTCGAAGAACGCGGTGTCGGTGTCCCCGGCCAGGAAGGCCGGGTGCCGCAGGATGTTCACCAGCAGGTCCCTGTTGGTCCGCAGTCCGTGCAGCGCGGTGCGGGCCAGCGCCCCGGCGAGCAACTGCGCGGCCTGTCCTCGGGTCGGCGCGAACGAGATGACCTTGGCGAGCATCGGGTCGTAGTGCACCCCGACGACCGAGCCGGCCACAACGCCGGAGTCCAGCCGCACGCCCTGCCGGTCGAGGACCGCGAATTCCTCCACGGCACCGGGGAGTTCGATGCGGTGCACGGTCCCGCTCTGCGGCTGCCAGTTCTTCGCCGGGTCCTCGGCGTAGAGCCGGACCTCGATCGAGTGTCCGCGCAGCGCCGGGGGCTCGGCAGGCAGCGCGACGCCCGCCGCGACCTGCAACTGCAGCTCCACCAGGTCGAGACCCGTGGTGCACTCGGTCACCGGGTGCTCGACCTGCAGCCGGGTGTTCATCTCGAGGAAGAAGAACTCGCCACGCTCGTCCGCCAGGAACTCGACGGTGCCCGCTCCCTCGTAGCCGATGGCATTGGCCGCCATCCGCGACGCCTCGAAGAGCCGCTCACGCATACCGGGGGTCCGCTCGACCAGCGGCGACGGCGCCTCCTCCACGACCTTCTGGTGCCTGCGCTGGATGGAGCACTCGCGCTCACCCACCGCCCACACCGTGCCGTGCTTGTCGGCCATCACCTGTACCTCGATGTGCCGCCCGGTCTCGAGGTACCGCTCGCAGAACACCGTCGGATCGCCGAAGGCGGACTGCGCCTCGCGGCGGGCCGCCTCCAGCTCGCCCGCCAGCGCCGACAGGTCGCGCACCACACGCATGCCGCGTCCGCCGCCACCCGCCGACGCCTTGATCAGCACGGGCAGGTGTGCCTCGGTGACCTCGTCTGGCGCGAGCTCGGCGAGGACCGGAACACCCGCGGCGTCCATCAGCTTCTTGGACTCGACCTTGGAGCCCATCGACTCGATGGCCTTGACCGGGGGGCCGACCCAGGTCAGGCCCGCGTCTTCGACAGCCTGCGCGAATCCCGCGTTCTCCGAGAGGAATCCGTACCCGGGGTGGATCGCATCCGCCCCCGCGGCACGCGCCGCGTCGATGATGAGGTCGGCGCGCAGGTAGGTCTCGGCAGGGGTGTTGCCGGGGAGCCGGATCGCCGCGTCTGCCTCGGCCACGTGCGGGCCCGCCGCGTCTGCGTCGGAGAACACCGCGACGGTGCCCATGCCGGCCCGACGCGCGGTCGCGAACACCCGCCGTGCGATCTCGCCGCGGTTTGCCACCAGGACGGACCGGATCGCCGGTCCGAGCGAAGCGATAGGGGAAGTCATCACGGTCTGCCTCACATGCGGAAGACGCCGAAGTTCTCGGTGCCTTGGATCGGGGCGGAGGCAATGGCCGACAGGCACATTCCCACCACCGTGCGGGTGTCACGCGGATCGATGACGCCGTCGTCGTACAGCCGGCCGGACAGGAACATCGGCAGCGACTCGGCCTCGATCTGGTTCTCGATCATGGCGCGGATGCCGGCATCGGCCTCCTCGTCGAACGCCTGCCCGCGGGCCTCCGCGGAGGCCCTGCTGACGATGGAGATGACGCCGGCCAACTGTGCGCCGCCCATCACCGCGGACTTCGAACTCGGCCACGCGAACAGGAATCGGGGATCGAAGGCCCGGCCACACATTCCGTAGTGACCGGCGCCGTAGGACGCGCCGAGCAGGATCGAGATGTGCGGCACCTTCGAGTTCGCGACGGCGTTGATCATCATCGAGCCGTGCTTGATCATCCCGCCCTCCTCGTACTCCTTGCCGACCATGTACCCGGTCGTGTTGTGCAGGAACAGCAGTGGGGTGTTGGACCGGTTCGCCAACTGGATGAACTGGGTGGCCTTCTGGGACTCCTCGCTGAAGAGCACGCCCCTGGCGTTCGCGAGGATGCCGATCGGGTAGCCGTGCAGCTCCGCCCAGCCGGTGACCAGCGAGGAGCCGTACATCGGCTTGAACTCGTCGAAATCGGATCCGTCGACGATGCGGGCGATCACCTCGCGCGGGTCGAACGGGATCTTCAGGTCCGCGGGGACGATGCCGAGGAGCTCCTCCGGGTCCGCGAGCGGCTCGATCACCTCCGCGCGGGGAGCCGGTCCCTCCTTCTTCCAGTTCAGCCGCTTGACGATGCTCCGGCCAATGCGGATCGCGTCCTGTTCGTCGACGGCGAAGTAGTCGGCCAGACCCGACTTCCTCGCGTGCATCTCGGCGCCGCCGAGCGACTCGTCGTCCGACTCCTCGCCCGTCGCCATCTTCACCAGCGGCGGGCCTGCGAGGAACACCTTGGAGCGTTCCTTGATCATCACCACGTGATCGGACATGCCCGGGATGTAGGCACCGCCAGCGGTGGAGTTACCGAATACCAGCGCGATGGTGGGGATCCCGGCCGCGGACAGCTGCGTGAGATCGCGGAACATCCGGCCGCCAGGGATGAAGACCTCTTTCTGGGTCGGCAGATCCGCACCACCGGACTCGACGAGGGAGATCACCGGCAGTCGGTTCTGCATCGCGATGTCGTTGGCCCGGAAGCCCTTCCGCAGGGTCCACGGGTTGCTTGTGCCGCCACGAACGGTCGGATCGTTCGCGACGATCAGGCACTCGACCCCCTCCACGACGCCGATGCCCACCACGGTGCTGGCGCCGACCGGGAAGTCGCTTCCCCACGCCGCGAGCGGGCACAGCTCGAGGAACGGCGAATCCTGATCGATAAGCAGCTCGATCCGTTCACGGGCGAGCAGCTTGCCCCGCTTGTGGTGCCGCGCCACATACTTCTCGCCGCCGCCTGCCAGCGCCTTGGCGTGCTCGGTCTCGAGCTCGGCGAGTTTGGCGTTCATCGTCTCCACCGCGGTCGCGTACACCTCCGACCCGGTGTCGAGGGTGGACCTAAGAACCGTCATGACTGATACCCCAATCGCTTTGCCGCCAATCCGGTGAGGATCTCGGTGGTGCCTCCACCGATCCCCAGGATTCGCATGTCCCGGTATTGCCTTTCGACTTCGCTTTCCCGCATGTAGCCGAGCCCGCCGAACAACTGCACCGCCTGGTTCGCCACCCACTCGCCCGCCTCGACGGCGGTGTTCTTCGCGAAGCAGACCTCGGCGATGAAATCCTGTTCCGACTCCAGCGAGCGCTCGACGAGCGCGCGGGTGTACACCCGTGCGACGTCGACCCGGCGAGCCATCTCGGTGACGGTGTTCTGCACCGACTGCCTGCTGATCAACGGCCTGCCGAACGTCTCCCGGTCCCGGCACCATTGCAGGGTCAGGTCCAGGCATCGCTGGGCGCTCGAGTAGGCCTGGGCGGCGAGCGCGATCCGTTCGGTGAGGAAGGCCTGCGCGATCTGCTGGAAGCCGCTGTTCTCGGCCCCGACGAGGTTCTCCGCCGGAACCCGGGCGTCCACGAAGGACAGCTCCGCGGTGTCCGAGGCCAACCAGCCCATCTTCTCGAGCTTGCGCGTGACCTCGAATCCGGGCGTGCCCTTCTCGATGACGAGGAGCGAGACGCCCGCCGCCCCTTCCCCACCGGTGCGGACGGCGGTGACAACGAAGTCGGCGCGACAACCGGAGGTGATGAACGTCTTGGCCCCGTTGACGACGAAATGGTCGCCGTCCCGAACCGCCCTGGTCCGCAGGTGCCCGACATCCGAGCCGCCGCCGGGCTCGGTGATCGCCAGCGAGCCGATCAGCTCGCCTGCGAGGGTCGGCCGCACCCAGCGTTCGATCTGACGTTCGTCACCCGCAGCGACGAGGTGCGGCAACACGATGCCCGAGGTGAACAGGGAGGCGAACAGGCCACCCGACCCGCCCGCGTAGTGCATCTCCTCGCAGATCGTCACGGCATCGACGAGATCGCCGCCGGATCCGCCGACCGACTCGGGGAACCCGGCGCCGATCAGCCCGAGGGCTCCCGCCTTCTTGTGCAGCTCACGAGGCAGCTCGCCGTGTCGCTCCCAATCCTCGAGATGGGGCAGCACATCCTGCTCGGCGAATCGGCGAACCGTCTCGCGCAACGCCTTTCGTTCGTCGGTGGTCCACACACTCACAGCGTCCCTCCCAGGGGTCGGTCACCGAGTAGAAGCTCCTCCGGAATGTCGATGTGCCTGGCCCGCAACCACTCCCCGAGGCCCTTGGCCTGGGGATCGAATCGGGCCTGCGAGGCGACGCCCGCCCCGAGGATGCCCTCGATGACGAAGTTCACCGCGCGCAGCTTCGGGAACAGGTGCCGGGTCACCGGCAGCCCGGCAGTCTCGGGGAGCAGCCGCCCGAGCTCCTCCACCGTGAGCGTGTTGGCCAGCCATCGCCACTGTTCGTCGGTGCGAACCCAGACGCCTACGTTGGCGTTGCCGCCCTTGTCGCCGCTGCGGGCGGCCGCGATCGTGCCGAGCGGGACACGGATGGTCGGCGTCGTCGGCAATGGTTGCGGCAGTTCGGGATCGGTCACCGTGTCCAGTTCCCTGGTCGGCCCGCACGGGGCGACCGGGATCCGGGTGCCGTCGGGCAGGACCGCGGTGTGCGGCACCTCGGCGGCGTCGACGTAGCCGGGCGTGAACACGGCGTACGGCTGTCCGTTCGACGGCGGTGCGGTCAGGCTGAAGCCCGGGTAGCTGGCCAGCGCGAGCTCGACCGAGACGGACGAGAAGGCTCGACCGACGACGTTCGGATCCGGATCGCGAACGACGCAGCGCAGCAACGCGCTCGCAGTCTCCTCGGTGTCCGCGTCCGGATGATCGGTGCGCGCGAGGGTCCACGTCATCTCGGCCGGTTTGGTGGTCATCCACGACTCGAACTGCGTGCGGGCGAGCTCAGCCTTCGCCTCGATGTCCAGGCCGGTCAGGATCATCGTGAACTCGTTGCGGAACCCGGCAAGCGCGTTGAGGGAGACCTTCAACGTCGGCGGCGGCGCCTCGCCCCGCACCCCGCTGATGCGCACCCGGTCGGGTCCGTCGGAGGTGAGTTCGAGGGAGTCCATCCGGGTGGTGACGTCCGGTCCGGCGTAACGGCCACCGGTGATCTCGTAGAGCAGCTGGGCGGTGACGGTGCCGACGCTGACCGCGCCCCCGGTGCCCGCGTGCTTGGTGATGACCGAGGATCCATCCGCGTGGATCTCGGCGATCGGGAATCCGGGTCGTCCCATGTCGGCGATCTCGGTGAAGAACGAGTAGTTGCCGCCCGTCGCCTGGGTGCCGCACTCGATCACGTGCCCGGCCGCGACGGCCCCGGCCAGCTGATCGAAATCCGTTCTTCCCCAGCCGAAATGCGCCGCGGCGGGCCCGACGATCACGGACGCGTCGGTGACCCTGCCGGTGACCACGACGTCCGCGCCCGCGCCGAGGCATTCGACGATGCCCCACGCACCGAGGTAGGCATTGGCGGTCAGCGGAGCAGGCGCGCCCGGCGCCCCCGTCAGGCCCAGATCCGCCGCCCTCGCGATCAGGTCGTCGCCCTCGACATGGGCGATGACCGCCCCGAGACCGAGCCGCTCGTTCACCTCGCGCAGAGCCTGCGCCAGGCCGGCCGGGTTCAGCCCGCCCGCGTTGGCGACGATCTTGACGCCCTTGTCCAGCGCCAGTCCCAGGCAGTCCTCGGCCTGGCGGAGGAACGTCTTGGCATAGCCTCGGGCGGGATCCTTCATCCGGTCGCGACCGAGGATCAGCATCGTCAATTCGGCGAGGTAATCGCCTGTGAGGTAGTCGAGTTCGCCACCCTCGAGCATCTCGCGCATCGCCGAGATGCGGTCTCCGTAGAAGCCTGAGCAGTTTCCGATCCGGACGGGGGTTGTCATGCGTCCACCTTCGGGTCACGGCCGGCGCCGGGAGGACCGGCGAAGACCTGGGCGATTGCGATCCACGCGGTGGCATCGGGCCCCACAGCGGTCAGATCCAGATCCGCCGGGTTCGCCCGCTGGGTGACCAGCAGGCAGAAGTCCGCAGCGGGACCGGTGACGCGCTGTGCCGCGTCTTCGGGGCCCCAGGTCCAGACCTCGTCACCCTCGGGGGCCGTCAGCTCGAACCGGAACTCCTCCGCAGGCGGGGTCAGCTCGTTCACGGCGTATGCGAAGTCACGGGTGCGCACGCCGAGATGCGCGATACTGCGCAGGCGATTTGTCGGCGGAGCATCCACACCGAGCGCCGCGGCGACGTCCTGTCCGTGCGCCCAGGTCTCCATCAGCCTGGCGGTGGCCATCGACATCGCACTCATCGGAGGGCCGTACCAGGGCAGCTTGGTCCCGCTCGGCACTGCCGCGAGCGCCTCGGCGAGTGCGGTTCGACCGGCGCGCCAGTCCGCCAACAGCTCGGCGGGCGGCCGGGCTGCCTCGACCTCGGCCGCCTCGTCGACGAAACCGAGGGGGTTCTTCCATGCGGCGGCCAGCGACTCGGCGAAGGCCTCGGGATCGGTCACCGCCATCAGCGAGGCGCGATCCGTCCAGGCCAGGTGCCCGATCTGGTGGGCGATCGACCAGCCCTTGGCGGGCGTCGGACCCGCCCATTGTTCGTCGGTCAGGCTCGCGACCAGCGCGTCGAGCTGCTCGCCCTCCGCCTGCAGATCGCTGATGGTGGTACTCAGATCGGCCATCGATGCTCCCTCGAGTAGTGCTGCGACCAGCATCACACCACCCGCCATAAAAATCAAGCACGCTTGCTTGTTATTGGGACCACGCCCCACCCCTCGCGGCATCCAGAAGGATTTCGGGATTCACACACCGCATACGCCTCGCATGCGGTTTGATGCTCGAAAATAGGGCGGGCGTCCAGTCCGCTTCCGAAGGGCAGCGGCACGAACAACGGCGGCGCGCAGGGGCTCAACCATCCACCCCCACGACCATTCCCCCCATTCGTTAGATCACTGAACTAGCTTGTGCCGCAGTCCATTTCAGTGATAGATCGGTTCATTGATTTCACCCCGAGGCCACGGCTCGTGCGGTAGAACTGGTGCGCGCCCGCCCAGGACGCAAACCACTCCACCGACACGAGGAGACGCACGTGCCCCTAATCGACTTAGCCACCCTGCTGAACTTCAGCCAGGCCCACGACATCTTCATCGGCACCGTGATCGGCCTGCCGTTCGGCCCCCAGCTCGCGATCGGCAGCTGATACCGGATCAACCGAGGGTGGCCTCATGGTTCGAATGAATGTGAGGTAGATCACCTCGTAGCCCGTTTGTGACCAGATCGAGACCTCGTCGGGTAGAAATACAAGACGCGCGCAAACCCTCGGCGCATCACGATCGAAGACAACACACAGGAGAATCCATGCCTACTTCGTCCGAACTGTCCGACCTGTTCGGCACCCTGAGCAAGATCTTCGGCGTCCTCGGATCTGTCGAGGACGCAGCGGGCTCGGCCGAGTAATCACGCAGACTCACTGTGGGGGCTGTCGGACATCGACAGCCCCCACAGTGCGTTCGGATCCACTGTGCCCTGTGGCAACCCAATAGGTTTACACCGCAGCATATTTCGACGCACTAACGAAGTAGCGATCCGCATCTCCGAATCGAGCCCGGACCCACGACGTGTGCGGTAGAACTGGACCGCGCCGCGTTCGGGGGCGCGTCCGGAAACATCGAGAACACGAGGAGTGAGTTATGGGATCGTCCGATCTGAGCACACTGATGGCCACCCTGAAGGGCCTTCTCGGGCTCGCTCCGGCGGGCGCCGACCAGCAGTTCGTCGGCAGCAGCACCGGCGATCATTTCGTAGGCAGCACCTTTCCGTGATCGACGGCGCGGGTCCGTGCGTCTCACGCACGGACCTGCGGCGGCGCGGTTGATCGATCGCCCGTCACCCGGGCGCGCGCAACAGCCGCGGCGCCGCCTGCTCCTGACTCGTGACACCTCCGGCCGCAAGTGCGTCCAGCAGGCCCTGTGCCCAGGCCACCAGGCCGGCGACGTCGAGTCCATGCGGAGGATCGAGCTCGAACCCTCGAATCCGGCCCTGGCCGCGCCGCAGCAGCGACTGGGCGCCGATGGTATTGCCGCGCAACAGATGCGTCAGGCCCACCGCAAGCTGAGCAAGACCCTGCCAGAGCTCACGTTCGGAATCCGGCGCCGATTTCCACGAACCCTCGAGCACCTCGTGTGCGTGGAACGGCCTCCCCGCGTCCAGCAGTCGCTGGGCCTCCGCAATCGCCTCCGCAGGCGTCAGCAGGATTCCCTCCGGCACCCGCGCGACACCCTCGGCGCCGCGCGCCAACGGCCTGCCCAGCCCGTCGCGGGGGCGCGCGTTGAGCGGCCTGCCCTGGCCGTCCCGCTCACGCTGCTCCATGCTCTCAACTGTAATGAAGCCGACAGAACCCAAAGCCGAACCCATATCCAAGTAACTGTGAAACCTAGTACCGTCTAGTTGTGGCCATCAGGGCCGACGTCAGTACGAGGAGAGACATGGGCACCATCCACATCACCGCGGTCGCGAAGGCTCCGGTGCACGCCGGCTTCGCCTATGTGGACGACTACAAGAATGTGCCCGCGTGGATGTTCGGGGTGACCCGCTTCGAGCCGGTCGGCGAGCAGACCCATGGACTCGGGGCGACCTTCGACGCCACCATGCAACTCGGCCCCAAATCACTGAACTCCAGGGTCACGATCACCGAGTGGGAACAGGACCGGCTGATCACGCTGGCCTCGGTAGACGGGATCTCGAATACATCGACGTGGCGCTTCGCCCCGGCGGGCGACGACAGCACCGAGATGACGGTGGATTTCGAGTACTCCCTGCCGGGCGGACTCGCGGGCAAGGTGCTCGCGAAGATCGTCGAGCCGATCGTGGGAACGGCCATCAAACACACCGAGTCCACCCTGCGCCGCCGGGTCGAGGAGCTCGCCAGTACCGACGCCACGGGCTGATCCCGACTCTCCGCCTGCTCGACCCGTGACAGCACGCCGCGAACGGACGACGATGGTCCGGGAGGGACGCATCCGTCGTTTCTTCAGACGCGGGAGAGGGCTCATGTCCACAACGCAACCGGTCGCCACTGCCGACGCTCTCGCGCAACGCATCGTCGAGGCCGCACTCGGCACCGTCGACCTGCTGTCCATCCACCTGGGCGACCGCCTCGGCTGGTACCGGAGTCTCCGGGTCGACGGCCCGGCGACGCCGGAAGAACTCGCCGTCCGCACCGACACCCACCCTCGGTACGCGCGGGAATGGCTGGAGCAACAGGCCGTCACGGGTCTGATCGAGGTTGACTCCGACGAACCCCGACGATTCACGCTGCCATCGGCAGCGGCGGAGGTGCTCACCGACGGGTCCAGCCTCGCCTATCTCGCACCGCTGGCCCGGATGCTCTGCGCCGCAGCCGAACAGATGCCCGCGCTGCTCGAGGCGTATCGATTGGGCGGCGGGGTCGGCTGGGCACAGTACGGAGCCGACGCCCGCGAATCGCAGGCCGAGATGAACCGCCCCTGGTATGAGCGGGCCCTGCCGGAGGCACTGCGGTCGGTTCCCGACCTGGACGCGCTGCTGCGCGAGCCGGGCACCCGCATCGCCGACCTGGGCTGCGGCGGTGGCTGGTCGACGATCGCGCTGGCCCGGGCGTACCCCGCTGCCACCGTGGACGGGTTCGACATCGACGAGGCCTCGGTGCGACTGGCCTCGAGCACCAGCCAGGCGAACCCGGACACAGCTCCTCGCGTCGCCTTCCACTGCGGCGATGCGGCCCGGCTACCCGCGTCCACCTTCCGCTGCGTCTTCGCCTTCGAGTGCGTGCACGACATGCCGAACCCCGTCGAGGTGCTCGCCGCGGCCAGGCGGTCGCTGATCCCAGGAGGTCGCGTCGTCATCATGGACGAGGCGGTCGCCGACTCCTTCGATGCTCCAGGCGACGAGATCGAACGGCTGATGTACGGCTTCAGCCTGCTCATCTGCCTGCCGGACGGAATGAGCCACCGGCCGACCGCCGCCACCGGCACCGTCATGCGCCCGGACACACTCCGCGGCTATGCCTTTGAGGCAGGATTCACCGGATTCGAGATACTCCCGATCGACGGCTTCGGTTTCTGGCGCTTCTATCAACTGACGGCCTGACGACCGTGCCGGTTGGCGTCACCGGGTTCCCTTCCGCAATTCGGTCACTTCTGCCTCCAGTGCCATGAGCCTCCGGTGCAACGCCTGAATGCTCGCCATGCACACACCGTTGGCGTCGACCGGGTGGATTCCCCTGTCCGTGTAGCCGAGACCGAAGGCCGCGGCGAAGTCCTGCGCCATCGGCCCCATGTGCCGAACCGATTCGTGATCGTACCCATAGGTCCAGACGCAGATCGGCAAGGCGGCGACGCGTTCGAGAACCTCGTTCGCCCCCTGTGGCGTCCGAGTGGATCCGCCGACCCCGCGGCGCCGGGTCACGGTGGAATAGAGCCAGGCCACAGGGTGGCGCCCCCGGGCGGACAGCCGGGCGCGCAGACGCCCCCGGCTGGTGTCGATCCACCGGCCGGGGGCGTCTGGCGTTTCTGTGCTGCGCTGTGCCCGATCTGCCTGGTCCTGTGTGCGCTCGGCGCGTGCGATGTTGTCCATGGTGTCGGGAAGCTGAGTCACAGTCGCCTCACTCAGTCGGTGAGCCGTCGGACGTCGTGCTTGATGGTCGCATCGCTGCTGAGGATGAAGGTCGCGACTGCCCCGACCGCAGCGAGAATGAGTGCCAACATGATTGCCTCCTTGATAGGTGTTTCGGTATCCCTCTCGGCGATACCGTGTTCTCTTGAACACCTACAACTTTGAGGCAGCGACACCCCCCGAGACCATCATCACCAGGGAGGAACTCCCTCCCACCTGAGGTCAGCCGCCCAGCAGGCCCTTCGCGATGTGCGTCACCTGGATCTCGTTGCTGCCCGCGTAGATCATCAGCGACTTGGCGTCGCGCGCGAGCTGCTCCACCTTGTACTCGGCCATGTAGCCGTTGCCGCCGAACAGCTGGACGGCCTCCATGGCGACCTCGGTGGCGGCGCGCGAGGAGTACAGCTTCATCGCCGATGCCTCGGCGAGGGTCACCTTGTTGCCCGCGGCAGTGCGCTCGATCGCGTTGAACACCATGTTCTGCACGTTGAGGCGCGCGACCTCCATCTCGGCAAGCTTGAGCTGGATCAGCTGGAACTGCGCGATCTCCTTGCCCCACAGCTTGCGGGTCTTGGCGTAGTCGATGCACAGCCGCTGGCACTCGTTGATGATCCCGAGCGCGAGTGAGGCGATGCCGATCCGCTCCGCCGCGAAGGACTCCTTGGCGCTCTCCTTGCCATCGCCCTTGGCGGGGTTCTCGGTCTCGCCGAGCAGCCGGTCCTTGCTGATCCGGACGTTGTCGAAGAACAGCTCGCCCGTGGGCGACGAGTTCATGCCCATCTTCTTGAACGGCGGGCTCTGGGTGAAGCCCTCCATGCCCTTGTCGAGCACGAAGCCGAGCACCTTGCGGTCCCGCCGATCCACGGAGGAGTCGCCCTCGTCGAGCTTGGCGTAGACGATGGTCACGTCGGCGTACGGGCCGTTGGTGATGAAGGTCTTCTGGCCGTTGAGGATGTAGTCCTCGCCGTCGCGCCGGACGTAGGACTTCATGCCGCCGAACGCATCCGAGCCGGAATCGGGCTCGGTGATCGCCCACGCGCCGACCTTCTCCATGGTGACCAGCTCGGGCAGCCAGCGCTTCTTCTGCGCGAGGGTGCCGCGGCTGCGCAGGGTGCCGACCGTGAGGCCAAGGCTCACGCCCATCGACGCGACCAGGCCGAGGCTCACGCCCGCGAGCTCGCTGTTGAGGATCACGCCCATGCTGCCCGCGCCGCTGAAGCCGCCGCCCTTCTCGCCGGATTCGGGCAGCGTTTCGCCGCGCTCCTTCGCCTCCTCCTTCGCGAACGCCTTTTCCAGTGCCTCGCTGGCCATCTCGTCCATACCGAAGGTGGCGTACATCTTGCGGATGATCTCGAACGGGGGGAGCTCGCCGGACTCGAGCTTGTCGACGTGCGGCTTGATCTCCTTCTCGATGAAGCCACGCAGGGCGTCGCGGAACATCAGGTCGGTGTCAGACCACTCGTACATGTCGGGAACTCCCCTTGATCGGCGGATCGTGCGCTACGTGCGGCACGGAAGACGGCGCCGCGACTGCGCGGACACTCACCCCAAATATAGAACACGTTCTTATTTTGGGACAGTGTCCTGCCATCGCGCACCTGGACAGGCGGCGACCGCCGGCACGCCCGTCGACCCTGGACAGACCGATTTTCCGGGGAGCACACTGGCACCGGCGAGAGGATCTGCGATGGCCGAACCCCGAATCGAACCCGCGGCGCCCGACTTCGACGCGTGGGGACCGCAGAGAAGGCAGTCGTGATCGCCGGGTACCGGCTGGCCTACCGGCTCGGACTCACGCCGTGGGAGTGGGCAGGCCGGTCGATCGGCGCGCAGCTGGCGGCGCTCCTCGACAGTCAGGACGCGTCGGTGGGACCGCCGGGGAAGGCGCTCGACGCGGGCTGCGGGACCGGCGCTCACACGATCGAATTGGCCCGCCGCGGCTGGCGGGTGACCGGAATCGACGCCGTGCCGCTGGCGGTGGCCCGCGCCCGAGCGCGCGCCGAAGAGGCAGGGGTCGAGGCGACATTCATGCTCGGCGATGTCACCGAACTCGAGAAATCGGTCGGGCGCGGTTACCGGTTCGTGCTCGACATCGGGTGCTTTCACGGTCTCACCGCCGGCGAGCGGGTCGACTACGCCGACGAGGTCACCCGGATCACCGAGCCGGGGGCGAGCCTGCTGATGTTCGCATTCGGTCCGGGCCGAAGGGGGCCGCTCCCCCGTGGCACGGACCGCGCCGAGGTGGAACGCACGTTCGCCGGGTGGCGGATGATCTCCGACGTCGCGGACACCGACGCGCTGCCGCCGGCGGTCCTGCGGGCGAACCCGCGCTGGTTCCACCTCGCGCGATCCTGAGGTGGGCGGGCATCGGCAGCGCCGTCAGGCCACCGCGGGCCGCTCTCGCCTGCTGCTCTTCCGATGGTGCTTGCGCCCGGTCAGCGCCCAACGCCGATCGGCCACCCTGGTCGTACGGTGGTGGCGTTCGATGGTGAATTCTGTGATCGGTAGCCGCTCCAGCAGGCGGATGTCGGCGCACGGGTCGCCGTTCACTCCCTGCTCGAGCAGCGAGAACGCCGTGTGGTTCACCGCGTGGATCGCGAGCCGGAGCGCGTCGAGCGCGGTCGGCCGCGGTCCGAACCTGGCGAGGGTGTGCCTACCCTGCACGGTGGTTCCGACCACCGCGTAGAAGTGCCATTCCCCGGCGTACTCCGAGTCGCCCGAATCCACGGGCTCGCCTGGCTGGTGTGTGGGACCGGATACAGTGCCCATCTTGCGCCTTCTTCCGTCTTCCGGTGTGGCGTCTCTACGACGGTAACGCGGGCCACCGACACCGTCGGTGCGCCTCGCCGGTGCGCGATGCGGGTTTTCCCCGACGAACCGCGGAGCCGTCGACGTGGCACCATCGCATTCATGCACCGCTTGTGATTCGTCACCGACACCGGGAGTGATTGCTCGTGACCCTTTCTCTCGACGAGGCCGCGGAAACCCTGGCCGCGCAGCCGTTCAGCACCCTGGTCGGCGCCCGGTTGACGGCCTTCACCGACGGCGCCGCCACCCTCACGATCCCGATCCGGCAGGAACTGCTGCAGCAGCACGGGTTCGTGCACGGCGGTGTGCTGTCCTATGCGGCGGACAATGCGCTCACCTTCGCGGCAGGCAGCGTGCTCGGCCCTAGCATCGTCACGTCCGGGTTCAGCATCACCTACCTCCGTCCGGCGATGGGTACCGCGTTGCGTGCTGAGGCGACGGCGGTGAGTTCGGGCCGCAGGCAGGCACTGTGCCGCTGCGAGATCTATGCGGACACCGAGAACGGGCCGGTGCTCTGTGCCGCCGCCCAGGGCACCGCCTCGGTGATCGACCTCGGCCGGACCGGCGCATCCGCATGAGCACCGAGGCCACCGTGATCGGCGGCGGCGTGATCGGGCTGACCTGCGCGCTCGAACTGGCGCGGTCGGGACACGACGTCACCGTGCTGACGGCCGATCCGATCGCCGACACCACATCCGCGGTCGCGGCCGCGATCTGGTTCCCCTATGAGGCGGCACCCGCCGACGCCGTGCTGCGCTGGTCGGCCGAGTCCGCGACGGTGTTCGCCGTCCTGACGTCGGACCCGTCGGCAGGCGTGACCCTGCGGACCGGCACGGTGCTCGAGCGGTCCGCTGCGCCGGACCGCTGGTGGATCCCCGCTGTCACGGGGCATCGGGTGATCCCGGGCGAGGAACTGCCGTCCGGCGTGACGAGCGGGGTGCGCTGCGAGGTCCCGGTCATCGACATGGGCCGCTACCTGCCGTGGCTGGCCCGCCGGTGCGAAGCGGCGGGCGTCCGGGTGATCCGGAGACGGGTCGACGACCTCACGCAGGTCACCGGCGAGCTGATCGTGGTCGCGGCCGGGCTGCGGTCGGCCGCGCTGACCGGGGACGCCCCACTGATCCCGCTGCGTGGTCAGGTGGTGCGCGTGGCCAACCCCGGGCTGACCGACTGGCTGATCGACGACGACAATCCGGACGGGATGACCTACGTGGTACCGCGGTTCGAGGACGTGGTGTGCGGCGGCACCGCCGAGCTCGGGTCCGTCGACACGGCGGTCGATCTCGACACCGAGCGCGCGATCCTCGAGCGGTGCTACGCCCTGGTGCCGGAGCTGCGGGACGCACCGGTCCTCTCGCGCGGCGTCGGCCTCCGTCCGACCCGGCCGTCGGTGCGACTGGAGGCGCTGCCCGGCGCACGCCGGATCATCTGCTGCTACGGGCACGGCGGCGCCGGGGTGACCCTGTCCTGGGGCTGCGCGCGTGAGGTCGCCGCCCTCGCGGGCGAAGCCTGACCCCGCCCCCGACTATTCCTGCGCCAGTCGCAGTTTCGTCGTCAGTCGCTCGAGCTCCTCGAGCTCCGCACGGTCGAGCGCGGTGCCGACGTGGCGCCGGATCTGCGCGGCGTGCCGCCTGCCGATGCTGCGCTGCACGGCTCGCCCCTGTTCCGTGAGCGCCACGATGGTGCCCCGTCTGTCCTGCGGATCCGGCAGCCGGTCCAGCAGCCCGGCCTGCTCGAGTCGCTCGACCATGCGACTGAGGGACGGCTGGGTCAACAGGATCTCCCTGTTCAGCTCGTGCAGCCGGGCCCGTGCGCCCTCGCGGCGGCTGAGCGTGAACAGCACGTCGTACTCACGGCGGCCGAGTGGATCCCATGCGTCAGCCGACTCGAACCGGCGCATCAGTGCCACCTGGGCACGGAACAACGCCTCCCACGCATCGGCGGCCAGCTCGGTCGTGCTGCGCGGCCGCCCGCCACCGGCCCGCTCAGTGGGCGGCATCGGTCGTCGCCTCGAGGGTGCCGACGCGACCGTTCCGCTGCGCCAGCAGGCTCGCGTGCGTCGGCGGGTTCTCCGGCACGTGTGCCGGGCGCCGGGCCGCGAACTCGCGCCGCAGCACGGGGGCGACCTCGGAGCCGAGGAGGTCGAGCTGCTCGAGCACCGTCTTCAGCGGCAGGCCCGCGTGGTCGATCAGGAAAAGCTGGCGCTGGTAGTCGCCGAAGTAGTCCGCGAAGGCCAGCGTCTTCTCGATCACCTGCTCGGGCGTGCCGACGGTCAGCGGGGTCTGCTCGGTGAACTCCTCCAGCGAGGGGCCGTGACCGTAGACCGGCGCGTTGTCGAAGTAGGGGCGGAACTCCGCGACCGCGTCCTGCGAGTTCTTCCGCATGAACACCTGCCCGCCGAGACCGACGATGGCCTGGTCGGCGCTGCCGTGCCCGTAGTGCTCGAACCGCTCGCGGTACAGGTTGATCAGCGCGATGTAGTGCTCCTTCGGCCAGAAGATGTTGTTGGCGAAGAAGCCGTCGCCGTGGAACGCGGCGATCTCGGCGATCTCCGGGCTGCGGATCGAGCCGTGCCACACGAACGGGGCGATCCCGTCGAGCGGACGCGGCGTGGAGGTGAACCCCTCGAGCGGGGTTCGGAACCGGCCCTGCCAGTTCACCACGTCCTCGTCCCACAACCGGCGCAGCAGCTGGTAGTTCTCCAGCGCGAGCGGGATCCCCTCCCGGATGTCCTTGCCGAACCAGGGGTACACGGGGGCGGTGTTGCCGCGGCCCATCATCAGGTCGACACGGCCCTCGGCGAGATGCTGCAGCATCGCGTAGTCCTCGGCGATCTTCACCGGGTCGTTGGTGGTGATCAGGGTCGTCGAGGTGGACAGGATCAGGTTCTCGGTCTGAGCGGCGAGGAATCCGAGCATGGTCGTCGGCGAGGACGGGACGAATGGCGGGTTGTGGTGCTCGCCCGTCGCGAAGACATCGAGGCCCACGTCCTCCGCGTGCTTGGCGATGGTCGTCATCGCCTTGATGCGCTCGTGCTCGGTCGGCGCCCGCCCCGTGGTGGGGTCCGGCGTGACGTCGCCGACGCTGAAGATTCCGATCTGCATGATGACTCCCTCGAGCTGGATTGAACGCGTCCGCTATTTCAATACGTTTGCATGAACTTCGAACCGCGCGGGGCTCCGGGATATTCCGCACCGCATACCCGGGGCTGTGGATAGGGGATGCCGGACCCATCGGGGCAGCCGCCGCCGGGCCCCGATCGGCGTCCCCTAATCGGCCCCTAATCCGCCGTCACTCCCAGCGATCGACCCGGTGCCCGGCGTACCAATGGGACTCGACGCCGACCGGCGTCGCTCACCACGCGACAGGAGTACTCAATGTCCTTCTCTGCCCTCTTCTCGTCCCTGTTCTCCTCGGTGTTCGGCGGCCAGTTCGACAGCGGCTCGCTCGGCGGCACCATCGGCGGCAACGCAGGCGGCGGCGCGAACGGCGGCGGCGCAGCCGGATTCGAGTCCTGATCCGCCCCGCGGCCGGGAACTAGGGCCGAGGGCACGAAACGACGATGGCCCGCACCCCCTCGGGGGTGCGGGCCATCGTCGGTTGAGTCGAGGGGTCCCAGGGACTCAGTGAACCATCACCTGGGTCGCGTCGGCCGGGGCCGCGGGCTTGCTCCGCGGCAACAGGAACGCCGGGATCAGCGTCAGCAGGATCAGCACGAGGGCGACCGTGAAGGTGTTGCCGAACGCGTCGGCCGCGGCGTTCAGGCCCTGCTCGATCGCACCGGGCGGCATCTTCTCCGCGATCGACGGATCGTGCGCAGCCGCGGTGGCGGGCCCCGCCAGCGGGCGCGCCAACATCTGGTTGGTGAGCACCACCGACATGGTCGCGGTTCCGATGGAGCCGGCGACCTGCTGAACGATGTTCATCAGCGTCGAACCGCGGGCCACCGTCTCGTCGGTCAGGGTCTGCATCGCCGCCGTCATGATCGGCATCATGGTGCAGCCCATGCCGAGGCCCATCACGAACAGCGCGCCGAGCAGCAACACATACGAGGTGTCGGCACCCACCTGCGTGAACACCGCCATGCCGATCGAGATCAGCGTGATGCCCGTCAGCACGATCTTGCCGGGACCGATCTTGTCGACGAGCGTGCCCGCCACCGGCATGGTGAGCATGGCGCCGATGCCCTGCGGCGCCAGCAGCAGACCCGCCGCCAGCGTGGTCTCACCACGAACCTGGAGGAAGTAGCTCGGGAACAGCAGCCCGGCACCCATGAACGCGATCACGAACATCGTCGAGGTGACGACCGCGATGGTGAGCCTGCGGTTCTTGAACAGGCGCAGGTCGATCAGCGGATGAGCGGCGCGGAGCCCGTGGAACACGAAGCCGATGACCAGCGCCAGGCCGATCACGGCCGGGATCAGCACCCGCGAGGCCGCAACGGTCCCGGTTTCCGGGATCGAGGACACACCGAACAGGAAGAGTGCGAGACCGGGCGAGAGCAGCAGCATGCCGACGAAGTCGAAGGACTGGGACGGGCTCGGCTGGTCCTTGGGCAGCAGTACGAACGCTGCGGTCAGTGCGACGATGCCGACCGGCAGGTTGATCAGGAAGATCCAGTGCCAGCTCGCGCTCTCGATCAGCCAGCCGCCCAGGATCGGCCCACCGATGGGACCGAGCATCATCGGGATGCCGAGCACCGCCATCACGCGACCGACGCGGTGGGGGCCAGCGGCGCGGGTCATGATCGTCATGCCGAGCGGCATCAGCATGCCGCCACCGAGGCCCTGCAGGACCCGGAAGCCGATCAGCGACTCGATGTTCCATGCCATCGAACACAGCACCGACGCGCCGACGAACAGCACCAGCGCCGTCATGTAGAGGCGCTTGGTGCCGAACCGGTCCGCGGCCCAGCCCGTCACGGGGATGACGGTCGCCAGGGCCAGGGTGTAGGCGGTCATGGTCCACGCGACGGTTGCGTAGGTCGCGTCGAACTCGGACATGAACGTCGGCAGTGCCACGCTCACGACCGTCACGTCGAGGATCGACATGATGGCGCCGAGCACCACCACGCTTGCGACCTTCAGAACTGCGCCGTCGATCTTGTCCGAGGCCGCGGGGGCGCCCGGAGGTGTCGGCGTCGTCATGGGTTCTCCTGACAATTGGCTCGCAGAACATCTCCCGCGAGAATGGGTTTCAGCGACTCGTACAGCCGGTCACGGTCCGAGTCCGACAGACGGGCGGCGAAGGCTCGCAGCTCGTCCTTCTTGCTGTCGATGTGGCCGGACGCGATGCTACGACCGGCCTCCGACAACGAAATCCTCTTGATGCGGCGGTCCTTGGGGTCCTCGCGACGATCCACGAGCCCCTGGTTCACCAACTGGTCGATGTTGCGACCCGCGGCCGCGACCGAGAACCGCAGTCGCTCGGCCACCTCGTTGATCGCCACGGGTTCTCCGTGTTGCGCCAGCATGAACAGAGTTCGCGCCTGCGAGAACGACAGATCCATGGCGATCAACTTGTCCATGGACTCCGACTT
>NZ_BCXA01000017.1 GCF_001894865.1 Rhodococcus maanshanensis NBRC 100610
GCTAGGGCCCGGGCACCAGCCCACTTGTGCCGCTGCGGTACCCGTACACGCCCTCTCGGAGGCGGGTCGCGGCCCGGCTGCTGCGGGCGATCGTCGCCCGCGACGTTCGCAGGCGGCTCACGGGAACCCGTCGGTGACGCGCGGAGGCCAGATTGCCCCGCAGTCCGTGCCGGTTCCGTTTAACGGTTGACCTGCAACGACGCCGCATTCCGAATTCGACTGCCGGCCCGGCTGACTCGCCCTACTCTGGCCGACCGGGGGCCGGGTGTGGGCCGCCAAGCAAGAACACTTCGAACTAGGGAATCTCATGTCACGATCTCTGGCGCGCCGTGGCGCGTCCGTCCTTGTCGCCGCGGCCATGCTCGGCGGCGGCATGACCCTCGGCGGGGGCACGGCATCGGCCGCGGAAATCTTCGGCAGCGTGAGCGCCCCCGACGGCGTCATCCTCGATCTGCCTGCAGCCCTGGTGTTGACGCTCGGGCAGGCGGCGGGCTCCGTCGGCCCTCTCGACGGGAGGTGTTTCTATCCAGGTGCGGGGCCGAGATGTCCCAGCAACACGGAGCTTTTGCTCGACTTGTTGCTGGGAAACGAGTCTTCATAAGCTCCCCGTCAGTTCGTGGCCGCAGCCAGTCGGCCGCAACTCCGCCCGCCCGGGATCCCCGGGCGGGCGGAGTTGCGTACTGAGGGTTCAGCTCAGGATGTCGCGGATGACGCCGTCGGCCAGCAACCGGCCGCGGTCTGTGAGCACCAGGCGGTCACCGGCGCGCGAGAGCAGCCCGTCCGCGACGACCTGCTCGGCGGCCGCGAGCTCGCTCGGGCGCAGGTCCGACGCAGGCAGCCCGGACCGCAGCCGCATCGTCAGCATCACCCGCTCCATGTGCCGATCCTCGGCGGTGAGCTGCTCGCTGTCCGCGACGGGCAGCTCGCCCGCTGCCAGTCGGTCGGCATAGCGCGCCGGGTGCTTGACGTTCCACCAGCGCACCCCGCCGACGTGACCGTGCGCGCCGGGGCCCGCGCCCCACCAGTCGCCGCCGTCCCAGTACCCCAGGTTGTGCCTGCACTCGGCGCCCTCCTTCGCCCAGTTCGACACCTCGTACCAGGTCAGCCCGGCGTCGGCGAGGCGCGCATCGATCCGCTCGTACCGGGCGGCGAGGACGTCGTCGTCGGGCGCGGGCAGATCCCCGCGTCGCACCTTCCTGGCCAGTGCGGTGCCGTCCTCCACGATCAGCGCGTACGCCGAGACGTGGTCGACACCCGCGGAGAGCACGGCATCCAGGGACGCGTCCAGGTCCTCGTCGCGCTCGCCTGGCGTGCCGTAGATCAGGTCAAGGTTCACGTGCTCGAACCCCGCCGCGCGCGCCTCCAGGGCCGCCGCCACCGGCCGTCCGGGGGTGTGGGTGCGGTCGAGGATCCGCAGCACGTGCTGCGCCGCGGACTGCATGCCGAGCGAGATGCGGGTGAACCCGGCCTCCCGGAGCCGGCCGAAGAACTCCGGCGAGGTGGACTCCGGGTTCGATTCGGTGGTCACCTCCGCGCCCGCGGCCAGGCCGAAGCTCGAGCGGACCGCGCCCAGCACGTCGGCGAGCCCGTCGCCGCCGAGCAGCGAGGGCGTGCCGCCGCCGACGAACACCGTCTCCGCCGCGGGCACCGCGCCCTCGGCACCGAGCATCGCGGCCGCCGCGTCCAGCTCGCGCCGCAGACCCTCGAGCCAGGACTGCGGCGACGCGGAGGTGCCCAGCTCCCCCGCCGTGTACGTGTTGAAGTCGCAGTACCCGCAGCGCGTCGCGCAGAACGGGACGTGGATGTAGATGCCGAACGGACGCGACCCCACTCCGGCCAGGGCATGGTCCGGCAGCGCAAACGCAGCAGCCACCGGCTCGGTCATCGATCCACTCACCACACCAGTGTCCCATTACACGACGACGTGACGAGCGCCACACACCGCCCTGCCTGCGCATTTCCCCCGAGTCGGGGGGAAATGGTCTCCGGATGTCGGAATCGGCGAGGTGATCTGGCACAATTGGCCGGGTGACCGGACTTGGGATTGCGCTCGTGGCTCGACGCCACGTCGATCTCAAGCGTGTCTGTAGCTGTCTGCCCTTGCCTGCGTAGACGCCATTCGCCAGCCCCCTCTCAGTCCCGGCCGGTCTCGGATGTGCCTGCGGGGACAGCCCTCCCCGTCGGCGATGCCATCACAGACCGGCGCACCGAAGAAGATTCTGGAGCGCCTCCGATGTCGCAAAGTGTCGACACTCCTCCTCCCGCCCGCGCGCCGCGGCCGGCCAAGCGCCGGGCCGAGGGCCAGTGGGCCCTCGGCTACCGCGAGCCGCTGAACGCCAACGAGCAGGCCAAGAAGGACGACAACCCCCTCAACGTCCGTGCCCGCATCGAGAACATCTACTCGAAACAGGGATTCGACAGCATCGACAAGTCCGACCTGCGCGGCCGGATGCGCTGGTGGGGCCTCTACACCCAGCGTGAGCAGGGCTACGACGGCACCTTCACCGGCGACGAGAACATCGACCTGCTCGAGGCCAAGTACTTCATGATGCGGGTGCGCTGCGACGCGGGCGCCCTCAACGTCGAGCAGCTGCGCACCATCGCAGGCATCTCGACCGAGTTCGGCCGCGACACCGCCGACCTCTCCGACCGCGAGAACGTCCAGTACCACTGGATCGAGGTCGAGAACGTCCCCGAGATCTGGAAGCGGCTCGAGTCGGTCGGTCTCAAGACCACCGAGGCCTGCGGCGACTGCCCGCGCGTCGTGCTCGGGTCCCCGCTGGCGGGCGAGTCCCTCGACGAGGTGCTCGACCCGACCCCGGCGATCGACGAGATCGTCCGCCGCTACATCGGCAAGCCCGAGTACTCGAACCTGCCGCGCAAGTTCAAGACCGCGATCTCCGGCCAGCAGGACGTCGTGCACGAGATCAACGACGTCGCGTTCATCGGCGTGAACCATCCCGAGCACGGGCCCGGCCTCGACCTGTGGGTGGGCGGCGGACTGTCGACGAACCCGATGCTTGCGCAGCGCGTCGGCGTCTGGGTGCCGCTCGACGAGGTGCCGGACGTGTGGGAGGCCGTGGTCTCGATCTTCCGCGACTACGGCTACCGCCGGCTGCGTTCCAAGGCTCGGCTGAAGTTCCTCATCAAGGACTGGGGCATCGAGAAGTTCCGCGAGGTGCTCGAGACCGAGTACCTCAAGCGGAAGCTGATCGACGGCCCGGCGCCCGAGCAGCCCAAGCGGCCCATCGACCACGTCGGCGTGCAGAAGACCCGCAACGGCCTGAACGCCGTCGGCTTCGCGCCGATCGCTGGCCGGGTCTCCGGCACCATCCTCGCGAAGGTCGCCGACGCCGCCGAGAAGGCGGGCAGCGACAAGATCCGCTTCACGCCGTACCAGAAGCTGATCATCCTCGACGTCGCCGACGACAAGCTCGATCAGCTGATCGCGGACCTCGACGAGCTGGGCCTGCCCGCCCGCCCGTCGCACTGGCGACAGAACCTGATGGCCTGCTCCGGCATCGAGTTCTGCAAGCTGTCGTTCGCCGAGACCCGCAAGCGCTCGCAGGTGCTGGTGCCCGAGCTCGAGCAGCGACTCGCGGACATCAACGCGCAGCTCGACGTGCCGATCACCATCAACATCAACGGCTGCCCCAACTCCTGCGCGCGCTCGCAGGTCGCGGACATCGGATTCAAGGGCATGCTCATCGACGACGGTGAGGGGAATCAGGTGGAGGGCTTCCAGGTTCACCTGGGAGGCAGCCTCGGATTCGACGTGGCGTTCGGCCGCAAGCTGCGCCAGCACAAGGTCGCCAGCACCGAGATGGGCGACTACATCGACCGGGTGGTCCGGCAGTTCGTCAAGCACCGCAATGCGGGCGAGCGCTTCGCCGAGTGGGCCGTCCGCGCAGACGAGGGGGATCTCCGATGACCGAAGCGAAATTGGATCTGGCCACCGCCACCGCGGACGACCTCCGCGCGCTTGCCGCTCAGGGCGCGGCGAGTCTGGACGGCGCGTCCGCGCAGGAACTCCTGCAGTGGACGGAGGACACGTTCGGGACCGACTACATCGTCGCGTCGAACATGCAGGACGGTGTCCTCGTGCACCTGGCCGCCCAGGTGCACCCCGGCGTCGACGTGCTGTTCCTCGAGACCGGCTACCACTTCGCCGAGACGATCGGCACCCGTGACGCGGTCGAGGCGGTGTACGGAGTGAACGTCATCAACGTCCAGGCCGAGGCCAGCGTCGCCGAGCAGGACGCGGCCGAGGGCAAGGACCTGTTCGCCCGCGACCCCGGCCGGTGCTGCGCGCTGCGCAAGGTCGCGCCGCTGAAGAAGGCGCTCACCGAGTACAAGGCCTGGGTGACCGGCATCCGCCGGGTCGAGTCCCCGACCCGCGCCAACGCGCCGCTGATCTCGTTCGACGAGGCGTTCGGGCTCGTGAAGATCAACCCGATCGCCGCGTGGTCCGACGACGACATGCAGGCCTACATCGACAAGCACTCGATTCTGGTGAATCCGCTTGTCGACGAGGGCTATCCATCCATCGGGTGCGCGCCGTGCACCGCCAAGCCGGCCCCCGGCGCCGATCCGCGCAGCGGACGGTGGGCCGGCAACGCCAAGACAGAATGCGGGTTGCACGCCTCATGACTGCTGAACTGACCGACATCCGACCGCAACTCGACGGCACCGACTTCGACACCCTCGCCGCCCTCGAGTCCGAGGCCATCCACATCTTCCGTGAGGTGGCAGGCGAATTCGAGCGCCCGGTGATCCTGTTCTCCGGCGGCAAGGACTCCACGGTGCTGCTGCACCTGGCGATCAAGGCCTTCTGGCCCGCGCCGCTGCCCTTCGCGCTGCTGCACGTGGACACGGGGCACAACCTGCCCGAGGTGTTGGCCTTCCGCGACCACGTGGTCGAGAAGTACAACCTGCGCCTGCACGTGGCCAAGGTCGAGGACTACCTCGCGGACGGGCGGCTCACCGAGCGGGCCGACGGCATCCGTAACCCGCTGCAGACGGTGCCGCTGCTGGACGCCATCGCCGAGAACCGCTTCGACGCGGTGTTCGGCGGCGCCCGCCGCGACGAGGAGCGGGCCCGCGCCAAGGAGCGGATCTTCTCGCTGCGCAACGCGTTCGGCCAGTGGGACCCGAAGAAGCAGCGTCCCGAGCTGTGGAACCTGTACAACGGCAAGCACTCCCCCGGCGAGCAGGTCCGGGTGTTCCCGCTGAGCAACTTCACCGAGCTCGACATCTGGCGCTACATCGCCCGCGACAACGTCGAGCTGGCCAGCATCTACTACGCCCACGAGCGCGAGGTGTACCAGCGCGACGGCATGTGGATGACCTCCGGTGTCTGGGGCGGACCGCGGGACGGCGAAGAGGTGCAGACCCTGTCGGTGCGCTACCGCACTGTCGGCGACGGCTCCACCACCGGCGCGGTGCTGTCCGAGGCTGCCGACAACGAGGCCATCCTGGCCGAGGTCGCGGCGTCCCGATTGACCGAGCGCGGCGCCACCCGTGGCGACGACCGAGTTTCCGAAGCGGCCATGGAAGACCGCAAGCGAGAGGGCTACTTCTGATGAGCGACCTCCTTCGACTCGCCACCGCGGGCAGCGTCGACGACGGCAAGTCCACACTGGTGGGCCGGCTGCTGTACGACACGAAATCCGTTCTGGCCGACCAGATCGACGCCGTCACCCGCGCGTCGGTCGACCGTGGGCTCGACACCCCGGACCTCTCGCTGCTGGTCGACGGCCTGCGCGCGGAGCGCGAGCAGGGCATCACCATCGACGTGGCGTACCGCTACTTCGCGACGCCCAACCGCACCTTCGTGCTGGCCGACACCCCCGGCCACGTGCAGTACACCCGCAACACCGTCTCCGGCGCGTCCACCGCGCAGCTGGTGATCCTGCTGGTCGACGCGCGCAAGGGCGTCATCTCGCAGACCCGCAAGCACGCAGCCGTGCTCGCGCTGCTCGGCGTGCCGAAGCTGGTGCTCGCGGTCAACAAGATCGACCTGGTCGAGAACCCCGCCCAGGTGTTCGCGGACATCTCCGAGGAGTTCAACGCGCTGACCACCTCGCTGGGGTGGGCATCCGAGGACGTCGTGGAGATCCCGGTCTCCGCGCTGCACGGCGACAACGTGGCCGTCCGCTCCGAGAACACCCCGTACTACGACGGCCCCACCCTGATCGAGCACCTCGAGTCGATCCCGGTGGATGCCGAGCCGCACCGCGTCGGCCTGCGCTTCCCGGTCCAGTACGTGATCCGGCCGCGCACCGCCGAGTTCCTCGACTACCGCGGCTACGCCGGTCAGGTGGCCGCGGGTTCGGTCCGCCCCGGCGACGAGGTGGTGATCCTGCCGTCCGGCACCCGCACCACCGTCGAGCGCGTCGACACCGCCGACGGTGAGCTCGACGTCGCGAACGCGGGGCGCAGCGTCACGCTGATCCTGGCCGACGACGTCGACGTCTCGCGCGGCGACACCATCGCCTCCGTCGAGGACGCGCCCGAGCCGATCGGCGAGTTCGAGGCGACGGTCTGCTGGCTCGCCGAGAAGCCGCTGCGGCCCGGCGCCCGGCTGCTGCTCAAGCACGGCACCCGCACCACGCAGGCGATCGTCGGCGGCATCGTGGAACGGTTCGACGAGCAGGACCTCACCACGGCGCAGAGCCCGGACACCCTCGAGCTCAACGAGATCGGCAAGATCTCGGTGCGCGTGGCGGAGCCGATCGTGGCTGACGACTACACCGTCAACCGGCACACCGGCAGCTTCCTGCTGATCGACCCGGCGGGTGGCAACACCCTCGCGGCCGGTCTGGTCGGCGACGCGATCGCCGCCGTCGAGCTCGCGCGCGTCTAGCGTCGTGTTCGACGTCCAGGCCGGGGCGCACGCCTCCCCGATGCCCGTCCCGGCGCCGCTGATCGCGGTCGCCCACGGCAGCCGCGACCCCCGCTCCGCGCGGGCGGTCGCGGCCGCGGTGGACGGCATCCGGGCGGCGCGCCCCGACCTGGACATCCGCCTCTGCTTCCTGGACCTGTCCGCCCCCTCGGTGGACCAGGCCATCGATGCGATTGCCGCCGAAGGCCATTCGTCGGCCGTCGTGGTGCCACTGCTGCTGGGCAGCGCCTTCCACGCGCGGGTGGACCTGCCCGCGCTGCTCGCGGCAGGCCGTCGCAGGCATCCCGGGCTCGACCTGGTCCAGGCCGACGTGCTCGGCGACGACCCCCGGCTGGTGTCGGCGGTGCGCGACCGCATCGCCCAGACCGGTACCGCTCTCGGCGATCCCGAGGTCGGGGTGGTGCTGGCCGCGGTCGGCTCGTCGTCGGAGGCCGCCAACGAACTCACCATGCGGATCGGCCCGCGGCTGCTGGCCGGCACCGCATGGGCGGGCGTCGAGGTCTGCTTCGCGACCACCGGACCCGGCCTGCCACAGGCAGTCTCGGCACTCCGGGCCCGCGGCGCGCGATCGATCGTCATCGCCCCGTGGTTCCTCGCGCCCGGCCTGCTCACCGACCGGATCGGCAGGTCCGCCGAGGACTGCGCCCCGCAATCGCGGCACGCCGACGTGATCGGCGCCCACCCCCTGCTCGCGGAGGTCGCGCTCGACCGGTACGCCGCGGGCGTCGGGCGGCTCGCCGCCGCCCGGGTCGAGCTCTCCGCCTAGCCCGACCGCTCGACCTCGTCGAGCCTGCGCCGCAGGTGCTCCCGTTCGGAGTCGGTGCCGACCGTCTCCAGTGCCGCCCGGTAGGCCGCCGCGGCCTCGGGGTACCGGCCCAACCGCTGCAGCAGGTCCGCGCGGGCGACCGCGTACGGGTGATAGCCGCGCAGCCGCGGCTCCCCCGCCAACCCGTCGAGCAGCGTCAGGCCCGCCTCCGGTCCGTCCCGCATCGCCACCGCCACCGCCCGGTTCAGCGCCACCACCGGCGACGGGGCCAGCGCGAGCAGCACGTCGTAGAGCGCCACCACCTGCGGCCAGTCCGTGGTCGCGACGTCCGCGGCCTCGTCGTGCAGCGCCGCGATGGCGGCCTGCACCCCGTACACACCGGGCGGGCCACCGGTCAGCGCGACCACCACCAGGGCGGCCCCCTCCGCGATGGCCGCGCGGTCCCAGTCACCGCGGTCCTGGTCGTCGAGCAGCACGAGCTCTCCGCCCGGCCCGGTCCGCGCGTCGCGGCGGGCGTGGATCAGCAGCATCAGCGCCAGCAGCCCGGCGACCTCGCGCTCGGCGGGGAGCAGCCGCCGCAGGATCCGGGCGAGCCGGATCGCCTCCTCCGCGAGGTCGGGGCGCTGCAGGTCGGGACCCGAGCTGGCCGCGTAGCCCTCGGTGAAGATCGAGTAGATCACCCCGAGCACCCCGGGCAGGCGGTCCGGCAGCTCGTCGGCCCCCGGCACCCGGAACGGGATCCGGGCCTGCCGGATCTTCTTCTTGGCCCGCACTATTCGCTGCGCCATCGTCGCGGTCGGGACGAGAAACGCCCGGGCCACCTCCGGTGTGGTCAGGCCCGCAAGGCAGCGCAGGGTCAGCGCGGCACGGTCCTCGTCCGCGAGCGCCGGGTGGGTGCAGGTGAAGAACAGCTGCAGCCGTTCGTCGGGCAGGTCCGCGAGCGCGTCCGCGGGCGGGGCCGGATCCGCCCGGTCGGCCTCGACCTGCAGGACGGCGAGCCGGGCCGCGTAGGCCTGGTCCCGCCGCAGCCGGTCTACCGCCCGACGCCGCGCCGTCGTCATCAACCAGGCACCGGGCCGGGCCGGAACGCCGTCCACCGGCCAGTGCACCAGCGCGGCCTCGATGGCCTCCGAGGTGACCTCCTCGGCGAGGTCGAGGTCGCCGAACCGGCGGACGAGCGAGGCGAGCAGCCGGCCGCGTTCCTCCCGGAACACGGACTCCACGGACGATCCGGCCGCGGCCCGCTCGTCCATCGCGGTCACTCCCCGAAGTCGGCGATCGGCCGCACCACGACCGATCCGCCACCGCGGGCACCGGGGCAACGTGCGGCCCAGTCGAGCGCGACGTCGAGGTTCGGCACATCGATCACGTAGAAGCCGCCAAGGACCTCCCTGGTCTCGGCGAACGGCCCATCGGTGACGGTCCGCGAACCGTCAGGACCGACCCGGACCGCCGTGGCGGTGGTCAGGTCCGCAAGCGATTCCCCTGACACGAAGATGCCCGCCTCGGTGACCTGCTTGTCGTAGACCATCCAGTCCTCGGGCGTGCATCCGTTTGCGATCGGATCGGTGGAGGCCGCGTTGATCAGCATCATGTACTTCATGGTTCGACTCCTGTCGTCTCGTCGTGCGGCGAGGTGCCGTACTCAATGACGACGAACGGAACCCGGTCGAATCGACACGTCCAGGAAAATAGTAGGCGGCTTCGCCGCCCGTGCGCGGTTGGCGAGTGTCTGGACTCGTCAACCGCGCACGGGCCGCGGAGCGGCCTAGGCCGGGATGTTCGGGATCAGGGTGGCGCGGGCGTAGACGGTCTCGCCCTCCTTGAGCTGCAGCGCCTCGCTGTCGCCGCGGGTCACCTGCGCCGCGAACAGGTCGCCGGTCGCGGCGTTGCGCAGCTCCACCCGCACCTCGAAGCCGAGGTGCACCACCCGCTCGACCGTCGCCCTGGTCACGCCTGCCGACTCCGCGGTGCCCGCCTTCTGCGCGACCGCCATGCTGGGGTCGCGGCCGACGCGGATGTCGTGCGGGCGCACCAGCTGACCGTTCAGCTTGGCCACCGGGCCGAGGAACGACATCACGAAGTCGTTCGCGGGCGTGTCGTACAGGTCGCGGGGGGTGCCGACCTGCTCGATCCGCCCCTTGTTCAGCACCGCGATCCGGTCGGCGACGTCGAGCGCCTCCTCCTGGTCGTGCGTGACCAGCACGGTGGTCACGTGCACCTCGTCGTGCAGCCGCCGCAGCCAGGTCCGCAGGTCCTCGCGGACCTTGGCGTCGAGCGCGCCGAACGGCTCGTCGAGCAGCAGCACCTGCGGGTCGACGGCGAGCGCGCGGGCCAGCGCCATGCGCTGCCGCTGACCACCGGAGAGCTGGGCCGGGTAGCGATGCTGGAAGCCGTCGAGGCCGACGATCTCGAGCAGCTCGTTGACCTTCTTGTCGATCTCCGGCTTCGGCCGCTTCCGGATCTTCAGCCCGAACGCGACGTTGTCCCGGACGGTCATGTGCTTGAACGCCGCGTAATGCTGGAACACGAAGCCGATGTCCCGCTTCTGCGGGGGCACGCCGGTGACGTCCTTGCCGCCGATGGTGATGGTCCCCGAGTCCGGGTTCTCCAGGCCGGCGATCGACCGCAGCAGGGTCGACTTGCCGGACCCGGACGGGCCGAGCAGCGCCGTCAGCGAACCGGCAGGGATGTCCAGCGACAGGTTGTCCAGGGCGGCGAAGTCGCCGAAGTTCTTGTTGGCGCCGATCACGGAAATCATGTGTTGCTCCTCTTGCGGTCGAGCAGCGTCATCAGCAGCAGGGTCACCAGCGCGATCCCCATCAGCAGCGTCGCCGCGCAGTAGGCCCCGTAGGTGTTGTGATCGTCGATGTAGCGCGAGTGCACGAGCAGGGTCAGGGTCTGGGAGACGCCGGGGAACCCCGAGGACACCATGATCACCGCGCCGAACTCGCCGAGCGAACGGGCCACGGTGAGCACCACGCCGTAGGTCAGGCCCCAGCGGATCGCGGGCAGGGTGATCCGCCAGAAGGTCTGCCACTTGGAGGCGCCGAGCGTCGCGGCGGCCTGCTCCTGCTCGTCGCCGATCTCGTGCAGCACCGGCTCGACCTCGCGCACCACGAACGGCAGCGTGACGAAGATGGTGGCCAGCACCATGCCAGGCAGCCCGAAGATCACCCGGAACCCGGCCTCGTCCAGCGCGCCGAACCAGCCGTTGACGCCCCACAGCAGGATCAACGAGACGCCGACGACGATCGGCGAGACCGCGAACGGCAGGTCGACGACCGCCTGCATCAGGCCGCGGCCAGGGAACCGTCCCCGGACCAGCGCCAGGGCCGTGACGATGCCGAAGATCACGTTGATCGGCACGACGATGGCCACGATCAGCAGCGAGAGGTTCAGCGCCGAGATCGCCGCAGGGGTGGAGATCGCATCGATGAAGGCGCCGATGCCCCGCTCGAACGTGCGCCACAGGATGACGCCGATCGGCACCAGCAGCAGGAAGAACAGGTAGCCGAGCGCGACGACCCGCATCCCGAGCTTCGATCCGGTCGAGAGGTTCACTGGGCCTGCTCCTCGCGTCGCTGGTTGCGGCTCGAGAGCACCCGCAACACCAACAGGGTGACGAAGGCGATCGCCAGCAACGCCACCGACACGGCGGCGGCGTTGACCGGCCGGTCGATCTCGATCTGCTGCTGGATGTACTGCGAGGTCACCTGCGTCTCGCGCGGGATGTTGCCGCCGATCAGCACCACCGAGCCGTACTCGCCGATGGCCCTGGCGAACGCCAGGCCCGCGCCGCTGATGATCGCGGGCGACAGGATCGGCAGCACCACCTTCCGGAAGATGGTCCAGTTGCTCGCGCCGAGGGACGCGGCGGCCTGCTCCACCTCCCGGTCGGTCTCGATCAGCACCGGTTGCACCGACCGGACCACGAACGGCAGCGTGACGAACGCCAGCGCGACGACGAGTCCGGGCTGGGTGGCGTTGAGCTGGACGTTGATCGGGCTGTTCGGCCCGTACAGCGCCAGCAGCACGATGCTCGCCACGATGGTCGGCAACGCGAACGGGAGATCGATGAGCGCGTTGACGATTCGCTTACCGGGGAACTCGTCGCGGACCAGCACCCAGGCGATGAGGGTGCCCATCACCACGTTGATCAGCGCGACGATGGCGGAGACGGTCACGGTCACCCGGAGCGAGGCCAGCGCGACCGGGCTGGTCACCGCCTCCCAGAACCCGCTGAGGCCGTCCTCGAACGAGGTCACCGTCAGTGCCGCGAGCGGGAGCAGCACGATGACGCTGAGCCAGAGCATCGCGACGCCGATGCCCAGCGGGCCAACGGTGCCGGTCACGGCGGTCCACTTGCGCTTCTTCGGACGGGCGGGCCGAGCGGGGGGACCGGCCTCGGTCGACTGCTGTCCCACGGTCTCGGACACCAGTCCCCCCGTCGTCGTATCAGTAATGCTGGTCACGGTCAGATTACTTGGTGGCGTTGTCGTAGATCGTGGCGATGGAGCCGGTCTCCTTCTTGAACAGGCTCTCGTCGACCGCCTTCCAGCCGCCGAGGTCCGCGATCGTCCACAGCTTCGCGGGCGCCGGGAAGTCGGCCGCGAACTCGGCAGCGACACCGGGATCGACCGGGCGGAATCCGGCCTCGGCCCACAGCTTCTGGCCCTCGGTGGTGAAGAGGAAGTCCTTGAACGCGTTGGCCTTCTCGAGGTTCTTGCTGTTGTTGATCACGGCGACCGGGTTCTCGATCTTGAACGTGACCGGCGGCGTGACGTGCTCGACCGGGTCCCCGTTGCGCTCGGCGAACAGGGCCTCGTTCTCGTAGCTCAGCAACACGTCGCCGGTGCCCTGCAGGAACGTCTCGGTGGCCTCGCGGCCGGACTTCGGCTGGACCTTCACGTGCTCGGTGACGAGCGTGTTCAGGTAGTCGAGTCCGGCCTGCGGGTTCTTACCGCCGTCGCTCTTGGCGGCGTACGGAGCCAACAGGTTCCACTTCGCCGAGCCCGAGCTGAACGGGTTGGGCGTGACCACCTCGAGGCCGGGCTGGAGCAGGTCGTCCCAGTCCTTGATGCCCTTCGGGTTGCCCTCGCGGACCACCACCGTCACGACGGAGCCGAAGGGGATCCCGTTGTAGGCGTCCTTGTTCCAGTCCTCGCTCACCAGGCCCGCGTCGACGAGGCGGGTGATGTCCGGCTCGACGGAGAAGTTGACGAAGTCGGCCTGGGCGCCGTCCTTGACCTTGCGGGACTGGTCACCCGAGGCGCCGTAGGACTGCTGGAACTCGACGTTCTTGCCCTCGTCGGTGTCATTGAAGGCCGGGATCAGCTTGTCGTAGCCGGGCTTGGGGACCGCGTAGGCAAACAGGCTGATGGTGCCCCCGCTGCCGTCGCTCGTGCCGCCCTCGGCGCCGACGGTGTCGCTCGAACCGCCGCTGCACGCGGTCAGTGCGACCGATGCGGCGGTGACGGCGGCGGCCAGCAGGAGGCCGGAACGGGTGATACGAGAGCGCGCGCTCATGTGAATTGCCTTTCACAGGTGTGCCACGAGGGCAAGGAGGTGGTGTCCGGTCCTCAGACCGCAGCGCGGGACCACTGCCGGCGACGGCGCGGTCTCACGGTGACACAGAATGGGGGTTGTCGCCCGCTACGTGGGGCGGACCGGCCGCGGCTCGATGGCTCGCGCGGCTACCGCAATCAACAACAGTCGATATCGGCGACCGCAAGCATGCCGACAGCGATCAACGCCAGTTCATGGCGGACCTGGTGCACGGCTGTTGCAGACACGCGCACGAATGTAGCAGAGCGCTCGGCCCGGATCGAACCGGAGCCGAGCACCGTTCCACTACCTGGTCAGCAGCCAGCCGATCAGGACGAGGAGGATCAGCGCGATCAGCGCAAGGGTGACGCGGGAGCGGGGCATCAGCGGGCACCTTCCTCGGTTGCGACGGTCGCGGCCGAGTCCCGGCCGAGCAGCACGAAAATCCTGGCGAGCAGCAGATCGGCTCCGGTGGCGATCCCGATCGCGAGCGGCATCATCACCGCCATCACGAGGATCAGCTGCGGAATGAAGGGCAGCCCGATCACCCAGAGCTCGAGTCCGTCCCACCAGCTGGCAATCTGCGTCACGCGGTCAGCCTATCGCCCCCACTCCGGTGGACGACCACGCCCTTCGGGCAGATGATGATGAGATGGCCCCACTCGATGATCAGACGGCCCCACTCGATGACACCGAGCAGCTCACCGATGGCGAGATGGTGCCCGCGAACCTGCCGGCGCTCATCGATCTGGAGCACCGCAGCACCTTCCCGCCCATCGACGACTACGCCTTCCTCTCCGACTGTGAGACCACCTGCCTGATCGCCCGCAACGGCTCCGTCGAGTGGATGTGCCTCCCCCGGCCCGACTCGCCGAGCGTGTTCGGCGCGGTGCTGGACCGCAGCGCCGGCCACTTCCGGATCGGCCCCTACGGCCAGAACGTCCCGGCCGCCCGCCGCTATCTGCCCGGCGGGCTGATCGTCGAGACCACGTGGCAGACCGAGACCGGCTGGCTGATCGTCCGCGACGCCCTGGTGATGGGCCCGTGGCACAACATCCAGGAACGCTCGAAGACCCATCGTCGGACCCCGACCGACTGGGACGCCGAGGGCATCCTGTTGCGCACGATCAAATGCGTCAGCGGGACCATCGAACTGGAGATGAGCTGCGAACCCGCCTTCGACTACCACCGCGCAGCCGCGAATTGGGAGTACACCGGCAAGGTCTACGAGGAGGCCACCGCCACCTGCGACGGGAGCGCTCTCGGCGCGCACCCCACCCTGCGGCTGACCACCAACTTCAAGCTCGGTCTCGAGGGCCGCGAGGCACGGATCCGCACCCGGATGCGGGAGGGCGACAACGGCTTCGTCGCGCTGTCATGGGCCGACGTGCCCCCGCCCGGTACCTTCGAGGAAGCCGCGGACAAGATGTGGCAGACCGCGGAGTGCTGGCGCCAGTGGATCACCATCGGGCGCTTCCCCGACCACCCGTGGCGCGGCTACCTGCAGCGCAGCGCGCTCGCCCTCAAGGGCCTGACCTACAGCCCGACCGGTGCCCTGCTCGCCGCCTGTACCACCTCCCTGCCGGAAACCCCTGGCGGCGAGCGCAACTGGGATTACCGGTACGCGTGGGTGCGCGACTCCACCTTCGCGCTGTGGGGCCTGTACACGCTCGGCCTCGACCGCGAGGCCAACGACTTCTTCTCGTTCATCTACGACGTGTCCAGGTCCGAGGACGGTCACCCGAACCCGCTGCAGGTGATGTACGGGATCGGCGGCGAGAAGACCCTCGAGGAGGAGGAACTCGGCCACCTGTCCGGATACGACGGGGCCCGACCGGTGCGCATCGGCAACGGCGCCTACAACCAGAACCAGCACGACATCTGGGGCACCATGCTCGACTCGGTGTACCTGCACGTGCGCTCGCGCGACCGGGTCCCGGAATCGCTGTGGCCGCTGCTCAAGCGGCAGGTCGAGGAGGCGATCGAGCACTGGCGTCAGCCCGACCGGGGGATCTGGGAGGTGCGCGGCGAACCGCAGCACTTCACCTCCTCGAAGGTGATGTGCTGGGTGGCCCTCGACCGCGGTAGCAAGTTGGCGATCCTGCACGGCGAGAAGGCGTATGCCGAGCAATGGGCGCGGATCGCCGACGAGATCAAGAACGACATCCTCGAACACGGGGTGGACGACCGGGGGGTCTTCACGCAGCGCTACGGCGACGATTCGCTGGACGCCTCGCTGCTGTTGGTCCCGCTGCTGCGGTTCCTGCCCCCGCACGACCATCGGGTGCGAGCGACCGTGCTGGCCATCGCCGACGAGCTGACCGAGGACGGCCTGGTGCTGCGGTACCGGGTGGAGACCACCGACGACGGGCTGTCCGGCGAGGAGGGCACCTTCACCATCTGCTCGTTCTGGCTGGTGTCGGCGCTGGTCGAGATCGGCGAACTGCCCCGCGCCAAGCGGCTGTGCGAACGGCTGCTCGGGTTCGCCAGCCCCCTCAAGCTGTACGCCGAGGAGATCGACCCGCGGACCGGCAGGCACCTGGGGAACTTCCCCCAGGCCTTCACCCACCTGGCGCTGATCAACGCCGTGGTGCACGTGATCCGGGCCGAGGAGGCGGGCGACACCGGCGCGTTCCAGCCCGCGCACGGTCCCACCTGAGGCGCCGCGGGTCACCCCCGCGTCAGCGGCCGATCGCCTCCAGTTGCGGGGTGATCCGGCCGAGCGCGTACCGCAGCGACGCGCTCGACGGGGTGTTGAAGCCGACCACCGTCGGGTAGTCCTCGACGGCAAGGCCGCCGCTGCCGACCGACGGCAGCGCGGCGAACCCTGGGAGCTTCATCAGGTCGTCTCGGGTGCCGCCGTTGGGCAGCATCACCACCAGGTCCGCGGTGAGGGCATCGACCCGCTCGGGGCTGAGCAGCAGCCGACCTCCCGTCGCCCCCGCCTCCTCGACGAGGCGCGGCGGCACCGTCATTCCGAGCCGGGCGAACGTCTGGCTGGCACCGTCCTTCGGGTCGGCGACGACGACCAGCTGGTTGGTCTTGAAGACGAACTGGGACAGCACCGCCGTCTTGCCCTTCAATCCCGGCAGCCGCGCGGCGAGCGCGTCGATCTCGCCGTTGGTGGCGGAGATGATCTCCTCGGCCCTGTCCTGCCTGCCGAGGATCCGGCCGAGCGCCGTCACCTGGTCCTCCCATGAGTCGACCTGCGCGTCGCCGATCTCGCCGATGGTGGGCGCGATCTTGCTGACGCGGTCGAAGTCGCTCTGGCCGGCCACGAACGATCCGAGGATCAGGTCCGGGTCCTGCGCGGCGATCTCCTCCACCGGGAGGGAGGCGCCCAGCTGGCCGAGGACGGCCCGGTCGAGCTCCACCGCCGATGCGTCAAGCGAGCCCTCCCATGGGTAGAGGCCGCGCTCGTCGCCCCGATCCCCCGCGGCCAGGTAGGCCACCGGTTGCACGCCGAACTCGAGCAGCGCGTCCAGCCACTGGCTGCCCACAGCCACGATCCGGGTCGGGGTCCCCTCGACCGTGGTGGAACCGAATCTGTGCTCGATCGTCGTCGTCCGATCGGCGCCGTCGTCGGCACCGGCGTCCGTGCCGCAACCCGCGGTTGCGATCGCCACCACCCCGAGCAGCGTCGCCGCCACCAGCCTCACCGCGCGCACCCACATCACCCCTTCGAAGTTAGCGAAGGCTAACCTTCACACACTTCGAGGGGTGGCGCCAGGGGTTCGTCAGGCGAACCGGCGCAGCAGCCGCTCCGCGTCGGCCGCGATGTTCCGCACCACCTCGCCCGCGGGACGGGCCGAGTGCACCAGGCCGACCGCCTCACCCGCGTACACCACGCCGAGGTCGGGGTCGCTCGGGTCGTAGGCCTCTGCGAGGGTCTCCTCGGACCCCTCGGCGCCGTGCCAGGCCTCGGTGAACTCGTTCGCGATCGCCCGGCCGCCCCAGCGGCTCGGCCACGGCTGGCTGCGGGCCTGGTCGAAGACCGAGGTGTACACGGTGTCGGCGCTGCCCGCCTCGACCACCCGCTCGCGGGCGTAGCCGGGTCCGATGGTCTCCGGGCTGGCCAGCAGGGCGGTACCGATCAGCGCGCCCTCCGCACCCGCGGCGATCACCGCCGCCAGCCCCCGCCCCGTCCCGATGCCGCCTGCCGCGACCACCGGCAGGTCCGTCGCGTCGAGCAGTTCCTGCAGCAGCGGCAGGGTGCCGATCTGGCCGGTGTGCCCGCCCGCCTCGCCGCCCTGGGCGATCACCAGATCCACCCCGGCCCGCTCGGCGACCCGCAGGTCGTCGAGCGTGTTCACCTGGGACACGACCGGGATCCCCGCGGCGTGTACCCGCGGCACGTAGGCTGCCGGGTCGCCGAAGGACAGCGACACCAGCACCGGCTCCTCCGCCAGCGCCGCGTCGAGCAGGGTGTCGTCGTCGTCGAGTGCCCACGTCATCAGCCCGACGCCGAACCGACCGCCGATGCGGCGGGCCACCGCCGCCTCCTCGGCCACCCACTGCGGGGTCGCGTACCGCGCCGCGCCGAGCAGCCCGAGGCCGCCCGCCTTGGACACCTCGCCGGTCAGTTCGCCGCCGGCCCTGCCGCCCATCGGCGCGCCGAGGATCGGCACCTCGATCCGCAGTTCCCTGGTCAGCCAGGTCTCGAGCATGCCGAATCCTCTCCTGTCGCGGCTACGCCGACTGTGCGCGCGGCGCCTACTTCTTCGGCTTGTCCGCCACCGACTCGTTCGACAGCGCCGCCACGAAGGCCTCCTGCGGGACCTCGACACGACCGATGGTCTTCATCCGCTTCTTGCCCTCCTTCTGCTTCTCGAGCAGCTTGCGCTTACGGCTGATGTCGCCGCCGTAGCACTTGGCGAGCACGTCCTTGCGGATCGCGCGAATGTTCTCGCGCGCAATGATCTTCGCGCCGATCGCGGCCTGGATCGGCACCTCGAACTGCTGGCGCGGGATCAGCTCGCGCAGCTTGGTGGTCATCTTGTTGCCGTAGGCGAACGCCGCGTCCTTGTGCACGATCGCACTGAACGCGTCGACGGCCTCGCCCTGCAGCAGGATGTCCACCTTCACCAGCGCGGCCTGCTGCTCGTCCGTCGGCTCGTAGTCGAGGCTGGCGTAGCCCTTGGTCCGCGACTTGAGGGCGTCGAAGAAGTCGAACATGATCTCGCCCATCGGCAGCGTGTAGCGCAACTCGACCCGGGTCTCGGAGAGGTAGTCCATGCCGCCGAGCTCACCGCGACGGCTCTGGCACAGTTCCATGATCGCGCCGGTGTACTCGCTCGGCGCGATGACGGTGCACTTGGCCATCGGCTCGTACACCTCGCGCACCCGGCCCTCCGGCCAGTACGACGGGTTGGTCACCTCGTGCTCGGTGCCGTCCTCCATCGTCACGCGGTACACCACGTTCGGCGCCGTCGAGATCAGGTCGAGGCCGAACTCGCGCTCGAGCCGGTCCCGGGTGATCTCCATGTGCAGCAGCCCGAGGAAACCGCAGCGGAAGCCGAAGCCAAGGGCCACAGAGGTTTCCGGCTCGTAGGCCAGCGCGGCGTCGTTGAGCCGCAGCTTGTCGAGCGCATCGCGCAGCACCGGGTAGTCGGAGCCGTCCATGGGGTACAGGCCCGAGTACACCATCGGCTTGGGGTCGCGGTAGCCGACCAGCGGCTCGGTCGCGCCGTTACGGAAGGTGGTGACGGTGTCACCGACCCTCGACTGGCGGACGTCCTTGACGCCGGTGATCAGGTAGCCGACCTCGCCGACGCCAAGGCCGACGGTGGGCTTGGGTTCGGGCGAGATGATGCCCACCTCGAGCAGTTCGTGGGTGGTGCCGGTCGACATCATCGTGATCTTCTCGCGGGGACGGATCTTGCCGTCCACCACTCGCACGTAGGTGACCACGCCGCGGTACGCGTCGTACACCGAGTCGAAGATCATCGCGCGCGCCGGGCCATCGGCGTCGCCGACCGGCGCGGGCACCTGCTTGACGACCTCGTCGAGCAGTTCCTTGACCCCGACCCCGGTCTTACCCGAGACCCGCAGCACGTCGTCGGGCTCACAGCCGACGATGTGCGCGATTTCCGCGGCGTAGCGGTCGGGGTCGGCCGCGGGCAGGTCGATCTTGTTGAGCACCGGGATGATGGTGAGGTCCTTCTCCATCGCCAGGTACAGGTTCGCCAACGTCTGCGCCTCGATGCCCTGCGCGGCGTCCACCAGCAGCACGGCACCCTCGCAGGCCTCCAGCGCGCGGGAGACCTCGTAGGTGAAGTCGACGTGACCAGGTGTGTCGATCAGGTGCAGGACGATCTCTTCCTTGGTGCCGTCCTCGTTCTCGACGACCCAGGGCAACCGCACGTTCTGCGCCTTGATGGTGATGCCGCGCTCGCGCTCGATGTCCATCCGGTCCAGGTACTGGGCGCGCATCTGCCGCGGATCGACCACTCCGGTCAGCTGCAGCATCCGGTCCGCGAGCGTCGACTTGCCGTGGTCGATGTGCGCGATGATGCAGAAGTTCCGGATCCGTGCGGGATCCGTGAACGTCGTGTCGGCGAAGCTGCTGATTTCGGGGCCCCTTAGCTGGACTGGCACCGACCCGAATTCGGGTCACTGTCACCTCAGAGGATATCCAAGCGGCGCCGGGCTCCGTCGGACGGGCAGATAGGTTGGACACATGGCACGAAGCTGGACCTCGATCGGCAAACAACTCGGCGCCCTGGCGATGACCCAGGCACCCCGACTTCTGAAGGAACTGCAGAAGTCGGGCGTCCTTTCCGGCAAGGCGCGCACCGCGCCGAAACCACAGCGGCAGACCATCACCCCCGGCCGCCCGGTGTCCTCCACCGCGGTGCCGACCGCGCACCGCGCCCGCCGGGTCGAGTACTCCCCCGACCTCGACGGCCGGGCCGACCCGGGCGAGGTCGTGTGGACCTGGGTGACCTACGAGGAGGACGCCCACCAGGGCAAGGACCGGCCGGTCCTGGTCGTCGGGCGCGACGGCGACACCCTGCTCGGCCTGATGCTGTCCTCGAACGCCGAGCGCGACGGCGACCGGAACTGGATGGGTGTCGGCTCCGGTTCGTGGGACAGCGCGGGCCGCCCGAGCTGGGTGCGCCTCGACCGGGTGCTCGACGTCCCCGAGTCCGGCATCCGCCGTGAGGGCGCCATCCTCGATCAGCGCCGCTTCGAGCAGGTCGCGAGCCGCCTGCGGTCCGACTTCAGCTGGAGCTGAGGCCCGCCGGGCCCGCGACGCGGATCAGTTCCCGGCGAACTCGACGTCCAGCCGCAGCCGATGGGTTCCGTCGGCGTCGACCAACAGCTCGCCGGTCCCGTTGATCCCCGCCAGCTCTCCGGTCCCGCTGGTGGGGACCACCACGAGCTGGTGATGGGTGCGCTCGGTGCCGTCCGTTGTCGCCATGTGCGCGAAGTTGAAGGTGCCGAGGCGCCCGCCGATCGACCCCTCGAAGGACTCCATCGCGAGGTAGGTGCCCACGCCGGCCTCCTGGGAGAACGCGGAGGTGAACTGGGTCCGCGAGGTGCCCTCGATGTCGCCGGTGAAGGTCTTGGTCATGTAGGTGTACCCGACGTCGAGTCCGGTCTGGATCGGCGAGGTGTACTCGGTCGGCTCGAACGAGGTCACGGAGAAGGTGCTGTCTGCCTGCATGAGACGAGGGTAGGACCGGCCCCCGACACCGCGATTGAACAAACGCGACGTCACGACACAGACGAAAGGACCCCCGGCGCGATCCGCGCCGGGGGTCCCTCGGACCGTGTTGTCCGGACCGTTAGATGTTGATCCGGTCGTATCGACCGAACACCCCGCGGTAGGCCAGCGCGCCGAGGGCGCCGCCGATCAGCGGGAACACGATGAACGCCCACAGCTGGCCGAGCGCGCCGTCCTGGTAGGGCGCCACCGCGATGCTGCGGGCCGGGTTCACCGAGGTGTTGTCGATCGGGATCGACACCAGGTGGATCACCGCAAGGGTGAAACCGATGGAGATGCCGGCCAGCGGCACGTCCGAGATCTGGTCCGTCGAGGCCATGACCACGAACACCAGCAGCGCGGTGAGGAGCACCTCGATGACGATCATCGCGGCGAGGCCGTAGCCGTTCTCCAGCACCCCGATGCCGAGTGGCCCCTTGATCGCCGACGGGCTGTGCGCTCCCCACCCGTTCGCGCCGAGCCCCGCCGAGGCGCGGTTGTAGGAGGGCAGCGACTTGGCCACCGAATAGAGGACGACGCCCGCGAGCACGCCGCCGAGCAACTGGGCCACCACGTACAGACCGGCCTTGGCTGCGGCGATCCGGCCGAGCAGGAAATGCCCGAAGGTGACGGCCGGGTTCACGTGGCAACCCGAGATGGGTCCGATCGAGTAGACGAGGAACAGCAGGGTGAGGCCGAACGCCAGGGCGACGCCCAGGTTGCCGACCTTGTCGCCCGCGATCACCGCGGTGCCAACGGAGGCGAACACCAAGACAAACGTGCCGATGCCCTCGGCGATGTATTTCTTGGCGTCCGAGATCGGTTCCTTCTCGGCGATTTCCTGCGCAGTTGGAGACATGTGCCACCTTCGATTAGATCGGTTCAGGGCGTATCACAAGGACTCGGGCCGGACGCTACGCGAGGCCGGTACCCTGCACAACGACATCGAGGCCGTTTCGGGGAACGCATGCCGGTTTGGGTTCACAGCGGCATCCCTGGTAATCTCGACCGTCGGCGCCCAAGTGCGCCCAAAGCTTCTTAGACAAGAAACCGAGCGAAAACGACAGGATTCTACGCGTGGCCAACATCAAGTCCCAGGTGAAGCGGATCGCTACCAACGAGCGCCAGCGACTGCGCAACCAGTCGGTGAAGTCCTCGCTGCGTACCGCGATCCGTTCCTTCCGTGAGGCTGCGTCCTCGGGCGACAAGGCGAAGGCCGACGAGCTCCTCCTGGTCGCGAGCCGCAAGCTCGACAAGGCAGCCAGCAAGGGCGTCATCCACGCCAACCAGGCCGCCAACAAGAAGTCGGCCCTCGCGCTGGCCGCCAACAAGCTCTGACGTAAACCGTCTCGCAAGAACCGCCCGGTCCACGACCGGGCGGTTTTTCGCGTTCCCGCGTCAGGGCCTGCGGGCGTTGACGAACTGGGTGACCCCGCGGATCTGCTGCGCCACGTCGACCAGGCCCGCCGCGGCGAACGCGTCCGGCAGGGTCGCGCGGTCGTACATGCGCACGCCGAGGGTGCCCGCCGCCAACCCGAGCGCCGACCGCAGCAGCGGGTGCTCGCGGCCGTAGCTGGTCATCACCGCGATCCGGCCGCCAGGCGCGAGCACACGGACCATCTCGTCGACGACGGTCATCGGTTCCGGGACGAGGTAGAGCGCGGCGTAGCAGCAGACGGCATCGAAAGTCCCGTCGTCGAACGGCAACCGCCTGGCATCTCCGCGAACGTAGGCGGCGTGCGGGCCGCGGCCCGTGCGCACCGCCTGATCCAGCATGTGCCGCGAGATGTCGAACCCGACCGCGATGCCCTCCCCGGCGAGTCGCTCGCCGAAGTAGCGGGTGAAGTTGCCCGGCCCGCACGCCACATCGAGGACCCGCTGCTCACCGCCGAGGCCGAGGTCGGCGGCCGCCTTCGCTCGCTCGCCGCCCGCCGACAGTCCGTTGGCCCCCATCACGGCGGTCCAGACCGGACGCCAGGCCCGCTCGTACACGGCGGCGACGAGTCGATTGTTCATCGCATGCTGGGCCGCCGTCGGTCGCGGCGAGCCCTCGTCCCGGAGCAGGTCGAGATAGCCCGCGTCGGTGCGCGCGGACGCACGTAGCTCGTCCGGACGGAGCAGTGCGCGCGCCCGCTCGAGCGCACGCTCGCCGTCGTCGGGCGCGGGACTCACCGGTACAGCTCGGCGACGCGGCGAACCGCGAACTCCACGGCGTAGTCCGGGTCCGCGGCCGCGCCCTTGACGTCGGCATTGAGCTGGGCGACGACACCGAGCGCCTCACCGATGGACTCGGTACCCCAGCCGCGCGCCTGCCCCTGCGCCTTCTTGATCTTCCAGGGCGGCATGCCCAGCTCGGATGCCATCCGGAACGGGTCGCCGCGGCCGGCGGAGCCCACCCGGGCGACGGTGTGGACGGCGTCGGCAAGGGCGTCGGCGAGCAGCACGTGCGGGACACCCCGCAGCATGGCCCACCGCAGCGCCTCCATCGCGCCGGTCCGGTCGCCCGAGACCGCCAGCTCGGCCACGTCGAAGCCCGAGACCTCGGCCTTGCCCGTGTAGTACTTCTGCACGGCGGCCGCGTCGATCAGTCCGCCGGTGTCGGCGGCGAGCTGCGAGCAGGCCGCGGCCAGCTCGCGCAGGTCGGACCCGACCGCGTCGATCACCGCCTGGATGACCTCCGGCGAGACCCGGACGCCCGCGGCGCGGAACTCGCCACGCACGAAATCGGCGCGCTCGCCCTGCTTGCTGAGCTTGGCGCAGTCGTGCACGACGGCGCCGGACTTCTGCAACGCCCCCACCATCGCCTTGGCGCGGCCGCCACCGGAATGCAGGATCACCAGTACGAATCCCTCGGGGGGTGCGGCCGCGGCATCGAGGACCAGCGCGACCGAGTCCTTGCCCGCCTCGGCGGCGGCCTCGAGCACGATCACCCGGTCCTCGGCGAACAGCGAGGGGCTGAGCAGCTCGGCGAACTCCGCGACGCTCACGTCACCCGCCCGGAGCCTGGTCACGGGCAGCTCCTCGGCGTTCGCCGAGTTCGCCCTGACCGCGGAGACGATGCCTGCGACCGCGCGATCGATCAGCAGTTCCTCGTCACCGAGTACCAGGTGGAGCGGCGCGGGAGCGGGGGATGCGGGACTCACCCGACGATGGTCCCACGATGCGCCGACACCGCGCGGCGCGGAGTCGTACCTGCGCCTGCCGCGAACCCGACCCGGGTCTTGCATGGGACGCGGAGTCTCAGTAAATTGAGGCGGCACCACGGAGCCGGTCAGGCCCGGACGCACGCACTCGCCGAACCGCACCGAACCACGACCAGGGAGACCATCGATGGCGACGTCAACGACACCCCCAGCCGAGTTGCTCGATCCCGCCTATCGCGAACTGCTGCAGACGCTTTCCGAGGGATCCGTCCACCGCCGCTTCGATCCCTATCTCGATATCGATTGGGATGCACCGGAATTCGCCATCGACCCGGCAGATCCGCGCTGGGTCCTCTCCCCCGAGATCGATCCGCTCGGCGCCACCCGCTGGTATCGGGAGCAGCCGCTGGAACGACAGATCGCGATCGGGAGGTGGCGCCAGGCGAACTCGGTCAAGGTCGGCGCGGCATTCGAGAGCATCCTGATCCGCGGAATGATGCAGTACATCATGAAGCTGCCCAACCGGTCGCCGGAGTTCCGCTACTGCCTCCACGAGATGACCGAGGAGTGCAACCACATCCAGATGTTCCAGGAGCTCGTCAACCGGATCGGGGTCGACGTCCCCGGCATGCGGCGACCCTTCCGCGCGCTGTCCCCGTTCATCGGGGTGGCAGGCGGCTACGCGCACGTGATCCTCTTCATCGGCATCCTCGGCGGCGAGGAGCCGATCGACCACTACCAGAAGGCGTTGATCCGCGAAGGGGCGAACATCCCGCCCGCGATGCTGCGCACCATGGAGATCCACATCGCCGAGGAGGCGCGGCACATCTCCTTCGCCAACGAGTTCCTCAAGGCCCACGTCGGCACGATGAGCGCCGCCTCCAAGGCCGTGTGCGCGGTGAGCTTCCCCCTCGCCATGCGCTGGCTCGCCGGCGAGATCATGACCCCGCCAAAGGCATTCGCCAAGGAGTTCGGGATCCCGCGCGCGGTGATGAAGGAGGCGTTCTGGCGCAGCGAGCACTCCCGCGCCATCCTGCGGGGCTACTTCGGCGACATGCGCGCGCTCGCCGAGGAACTGGGCCTGATGAACGCGGTCACGACGCGGTTGTGGCGGCGGCTGCACATCGACGGACCGCCCTCTCGCTACCGCAGCGAGCCCGACCGTCAGGCCCGGCAGGCCGCCTGACCCGACAGCTGCGCGATGACCGCGGACAGCTCCGCCGTCGGGTCGACGGTCACGCCCGCCGAGCGCGCGGCGCCGTCCAGCACGAACCAGGCCAGCCTCGCGAGGTCGGCCACGATCTCCGACCGGTCCCGCGTGGGCTCGGGATCGCCGACCCATTGCGTCAGGGTGCCCTCGACCATGGTCACCACCGCGAACGGCACGGCGTCGAAGGCGCTGTCGTCGACGTCGATGAGCGTGGCGATCGACGAGATGAGCTCCCTGGCCCGGTCCGACATCCGCACCTTCAGACCGCTCACCGCGTCGATGTCCGCACCGACGGCGATCGGCCCGGTGCGGGCGAACTCGTTCAGGCGCGGGTGGTCGGTCATCCAGTCCGCCACGGCGCGAATGGTCCGGACGAGGATCTCCTCGACCGACCCGGTGGAGATGTCGAGTTGGGCATCCAGGGTGCGGGAGAACTCGTCGACGAGATACGCCCGTACCCGGCAATCCAGGTCCTCGCGGCCGTCGAACTGTCGGTACACCACCGACTTGGCGAGCCCGGCACGAGTCGCGATCTGCTGCACCGGGATCTCCGCGCCCGCCGGGCTCTCCTCGAGCATCGCGACCGCCGCCTCGAGGATCCGCGTCTGCCGCTCGAGATTGTGTTGCTCCCAGCGGGCCTCGTGCCCACTGGCGGAGCGAGACTCCTCGGACCGCTTCGCGGTGATCGACATGGGCCGAGTCTAACGATCGGGGGCCAGGTCATCATGGTCGTCCGACGGCGATGGCCCCGCCACCGGATCTGCCGACCGCGACGTCGCCGCCCCTATCGGTCCTGGCGACCGTCGCGCCCATCTCCTGCAGGGCACGCAGGATGCCGGGGTTGGGGTGGCCGAAGGTGTTTCCCTCCCCGACCGAGACCACGACCAGGTTCGCCCCGACCGCCCGCAGGAACTCCTCGGTGGTGGTGCGCGAGCCGTGGTGCGGCAGTTTGAGGATGTCCGCGGCCACCGGAACCCGATCCCGCAGCAGATCCCGCTGACCGTCCGCCTCGACGTCCCCGGTCAGCAGGATCCGTCCAGCGACGGTGTCCACCGACAGCACAAGCGATTGGTCGTTCGCCATCTCCGCGCCCGCGGCCGGGCTGCGTGGCACAGGAAGCGTCGGCCCGAGGACCCGGAAGGTCAGCGCCCCCAGCTGCAGCTGCTGTCCCGCCCGCGCCTCCCTGATCGCAACGCCCGCGGCCGCGGTCTGCGTGCTCACCTGGCGAAAACCGCTCTGCGGCTGGTGCATCGGGCCGAGCACCACGGCACCGACCCGCCGTCCCCGCAGCACCCCTGGCAGGCCGTCGATGTGGTCGGCATGCAGATGCGTCAGCACCACCGCCACGATCGTCCGCACGCCCAGCCTGTCGAGGCAGCCGTCGACGAGTCGCGCTTCCGGGCCCGCATCGATCACCACCGCCGTGCCGTCGCCCGCGTCGAGCACCAGCGCGTCGCCCTGCCCGACGGCGCACGCGACCAGCACCCAGTCCCGCAACGGCCAGCCCGGCCACAGGACCCGGACGGGCACCCACACCAGCGCCAGCCCCAGCACCGCGGCCGCGAGCACCCGCCGCAGCCAGCGGGATCGGATCGCGAGCAGCAGGCCGACCGCGATCCCCGCCACCGCCACGGCGCCACCGAGGCCGGCGGGAACCGCGACCGTGGCGCCGGGTGCGCCCGCGGACCACTCGGCGACCAGCAACAACCACCACAGCGGCGGCCCGGTCGCCCGCACGATCAGTTCGCCGAGCGGGAGCCACACCGCGGCACCCGCGGCCCCGATCGCGCCGACCACGGTGACCGGCGCGATCACAGGGGCGACCGCGACGTTGGCGACGACCGCCACCGTGCTGAGAGTCCCGGACATCGCCGCCACGATCGGCACCGTCGCGATGTACGCGGCGGTCGCCACCGCCACCGCCTCGGCCAGCGCACGCGGCCAGCCGCGCTCCCGAAGCCACCGCGCCCACCCGGGCGCGAGCAGCACCAGCGCCGCGGTCGCCGCGACGGACAAGGCGAACCCGAAATCGACTGCCAACGCGGGAAACAACGCCAACAGCACGATCACCGCCGCCCCGAGCGCAGGCATCGCCTGCTTGCGCCTGCCCGTCATCAGGGCGAGCAGCCCGATGGAGCCCATCACCGCGGCCCTGAGCACGCTCGGCGACGGCCGGGCCAGGATCACGAAGGCCGCCAACGCCGATGCCGCCAGCACCGCCGACGCGCGCGGCCCGAGCGCCAACGCCCGCATGAGCAGCAGCACGGCGCCGATCAGGATCGAGATGTTCGCCCCGGAGACCGCGGTCAGGTGCGACAGCCCGGCGGCTCTGAAATCGTCCCGTACCCCGCCCGGCAGCGCGGACGTGTCCCCCACCACCAGTCCCGGCAACAGGCCTGCGGCGTCGGGCGGCAGCGCCGATCGCGCGGCCGCGGCGAAGCGGTCGCGGACCGCGTCGGCCGCCCGCTGCGTCGATGGCGCCGGTTCGACGCGCAGCGGCGCCCCGGTCGCGCGGATCGTCGCGACCGTGAGATCGCGGCGAATCGGGCGGCTGACCTTGCCGCGCAGGCTCACCCGCTGCCCCGGCAGCAGTTCCTGCCAGCCGTGTGCAGGAGCGAAGATCACCACCGAACCGCCGACGGCGAATCCGCCCGCCCCGGATCCTCCCGCGTCGATCGACCGCAGCGACGCCCGCACCATCACGGTGTCGCCGGCCGGAGAGCGCACGTGCCTTGGGTCGTCCACCGGCACGACCGTGAGGCTCACGTGCCCTCCCCGCGACGCGACCGCGGCCAGCGGGTGCTCGGCCACGGCGCGCTCGCGGGCCGCGACGGCGACCGCGAAGCCGGCGCCGATCAGCAGCGCGGCGATCAGCACACCCGCGGCCGCGCGGCGAATGCCCGCCACCGCGACGACCACGGCGACGGCCGCCGCGGCCAGCGCGCCGACCGCCGTCCACAGCGCGGCCCGCCATCCCAGCTCGATCCCGACCAGCGTTGCGCCCCAGCACATCCCCGCCGACGGCAGCAGCCGTAGATCGAGCGCTCGCCCGTCGGGAGCCGGGCCACCAGGTGTCGCCATCTACACGGCCACCAGCGCGCGCAACTTCTCCAGCCGGGCCGGGCCGATCCCGTCCACCTCGCCGAGCTGTTCGACGTCGGTGAACCGCCCGTTGGCCTGCCGCCATGCGGTGATGGCCGCCGCCGTGACCGGACCGACCCCCGGCAGCCCGTCCAGCTCCGCCTCGGTCGCCGTGTTGAGGTTCACCCTGCCGGGAGCCGCCTGGCCGGGCGGACGGGCCGTGCCCGCCGCGGCCGGGCCCGCTCCGATGGTGGCGCTGCCCACCGTGACGGGCTCCCCGTCGCGGGGCGCCAGCCCGACCAGGACCTGGTCGCCGTCGCTGAGGCGCTGTGCCAGGTTCAGGCCCAGCAGGTCGGCGCCGTCCCTTGCGCCGCCCGCCGCCGCGAGCGCGTCCGCGATCCGGGCGCCGGCAGGCAGGTGCACCAGACCCGCGGTCCGCACCAGACCGACGACGCTGACCACCAGCTCGGCTGGCGGTGGCGCGGCCGCGGGTTCCGCCGGTGTCGGCGCCGGAGTCGGCGCGTCCCCTTGCTGCCCAGGGGATTCGGTGGACACCACCGGCACCGGTTCGACCGCCCGCGCGACGGGCCGGTCCCGCCAGGCCATCAGGCCACCGATCACCGCAGCGACGAGCGCCACCGCCGCCAACGCCATGACCCCGCCGCGGCCGGGCGACAGCCGCGGGCGCGCCGGGGCCGCCTGCTCGGTCAGCCACTCGGGTGCGTGCAGGCCGGGATCGTCGTCACCGGGATCCGGCACGGGTTCCGCCTGCTCGACGCGGCCCCATGCGGTCGCGGGCCTGTCGACCCGGCCGCCGGCAGCGATCGCCTCGAGTCGTTGCCTGATCCGGTCACGGGTCTCGTCGGTGCTGCGCATGACAGCGACGCTAGGACCGCGATCCGCCCGGATCAGTCCGGCAGACCCCGCGTTCGGGCCTGCTGTGGATCAGTTCTCGGGCTGTGGATGAGCGCCGTCGCCCGGCGCCGCGGGCTCCGTCGCGATGTTCTCGGCGTCGGCGCCGCCGGGGCAGACCAGCACGCCGATGGCACCGGGTCCGACGTGCGTGCCGATCACGGTGCCGATCTCCGAGACCACCATCTCGCTGATCGACGGGATCCGCTCCCGCAACGCGTCCGCGACCTCCTCGGCCCGCTCCGGTGCCTGCAGATGGTGCACGGCCACCGCGGCTGGGCCCTCCCCCGCGTACTCGGCCGCGCTCTCGACGATCTTGGCGAGCGCCTTGGTCGCGGTACGGGTCTTCTCCCTGAGCACCAGCTTGCCGTCCACCAGGTGCAGCACCGGCTTCATGGCCAGCGCGGTCCCGAGCAACGCCGCGGCGGTGCCGATCCGGCCGCCCTTGCGGAGGTGATCGAGCCGATCGACCATGATCAGCAGCCGGCCGCGGTTCGCGACGTCCACGGCGCGCTCGTAGACCGCCCGCAGATCGCCGCCTGCCTTCGCGAGCCGGGCGGCGGCCAGTGCCGGGTAGCCCAATCCCATTGCCGTGGACTGTGAATCGACGATGCGCACGTGCCCGCCGAACTCCTCGGCGGCCTGCCGTCCCGCCTCCCAGGTACCGGAGAGCTGACGCGAGATGTGCACGGCGAGCACGCCGTCGCCCGCGCTCTCGTCCAGTGCCCGCGAGTACGCCTCGGTCAGCTCGCCGGGAGAGGCCCCCGACGTGGTGATCGCGGCGCCCTGCGGGAGCGATTGGGGCATCTCGTCGACACCCTCCCTGACATCGCTGCCGTCGACGAGGACATGCAGGGGCACGATGCGAATCCCGTACCGCTGGGCCACTTCGGGAGCGATACAGGCCGAGGAATCGGTGACGACGACGACGGGCACAGGCCTACCGTATGCCCTCCAGCGGTTCCCGGCCGGGAACCGCTGCGCGGATCGCGCTGAGCATGGCGGCAGCGACCCGCTCGTGCCCCTCCCAGCCCCAGTGGATGCCGTCCGGATTGCCGTGTTCCGAGAAGACGTTCTCCCTGACCGCCTCGGCGAGGTCGACGAGCGGCACGTTCTTCTCCGCACCCCACTGCTCGAGCGCGCGGACGGCTCCAGGTCGCCCCGAATGCACCTTGCCGTAGGCGTCGCAGTCGTGGACGGACGGAAGGGTGCCGATCACCGGGAGCTCGGGGCGCATGTATTCCAATGCGTTCCTTGCACTCTCGAGGTACTCGACGCTCAGCTTCGGGGGCAGCGCGACCGGCCAGCCGAGCGGCGACAACCGCGGCTGCAGCCAGCCGTAGGCGGACCGGACCACGCGCCGCAGCGCGGGCGGCCGCACGTACCGGATCTGCTCACGCAGCGCGGTCGGCAGCGGCGAGGGCAACGAGTCCATGCCGCCGACGGCGAAGACGACGGCCCCCGCGCGCGGCACGGTGGCCCACACCCGCGGATCCTGGATCAACGCCCAGTAGGCATCTCGACTGGTCCAGCCGATCCGGGCGACCAGTTCGACATCCCAGCCGAGCTCGGCGGCGACGATGCTCGGCCAGATCCGTGGGTGATCGGCGGGCAGCCCGCCCTTGGGCCCGAAGTAGGCCAACGAATCGGCCAGCACCAACAGGACCGGGCGGCCGGGTTCGGCGGGCGGTTCGACCGCGAGCTCAGAGGACATCGCTGGCCACCGTCGCCGAGGCGTTCCACACGTCCATCCGCCAGCTCGGCGCGTCCGGGTCCCCGTGCCCGCTCAGCTGCACCCAGCTGGTGTTGCCGAGGCCACCGAACACCGACCACCGGTCGACGGGCAGGTCCAGCAGCGCGGCCGTGAGGGCGGCGATCAGCCCGCCGTGCGCGACCAGCACGATCGGCTCGTCTCCCCAGCTCTCCTGCCGGGCAACCAGTTCGGTCACCACCGGCTTCGAGCGTCGGGCCACGTCGATCCGGCTCTCGCCGCCGGGCGGCGCCCACCCGGCGTCGGCGCGCCAGGCCATCCGGGCACCGGGGTCGCGCTCGTCGACCTGCGTATGGGTCAGTCCCTGCCACTCGCCGAGATGGGTCTCGCGCAGCCGCTCGTCGAGTGCGACCTCGAGGCCCGCATGCTCGCCCAACGCGGTGGCCGTGTCGTGGGCCCGCCGCAGGTCCGAGGAGACGATCTCGATCGGGCGTCGCTCGGCCAGCACCCTGGCCGCCGACTTCGCCTGCACCCGACCGAGTTCCGAGAGGTCGGTGTCGAGCTGACCCTGCATCCGGTCGCCTGCGTTGTACTCGGTCTGGCCGTGCCGGAGCAGGATCAAGCGCCGGACGGACGGGCCGGCGGTGGGGCTTTCGGTCACTGAGCGGACTCCGGGTAGTCGGGGGACTCCACGGCCTCGTCCTCGGGGGTGCCTGCGATCTTCGAACGCGGCTCGATGCCGTCGACCGGGACCACCGGGCAGTCCTTCCACAGCCGCTCGAGGGCGTAGAAGTTGCGCTCCTCGTCGTGCTGGACGTGGACGACCATGTCGACGTAGTCGAGCAGCGCCCAGCGACCCTCGCGGGTGCCCTCCTTGCGGACCGGCTTGTGGCCTGCCTCGCGCAGCTTCTCCTCGACGTTGTCGACGATGGCGTTGACCTGGCGCTCGTTCGCCGCCGACGCGATGACGAAGCAGTCGGTGATGACGAGCTGCTCGGAGACGTCGAGCACCACCACATCGCTCGCCAGTTTCTCGTCTGCTGCCAGCGCCGCGATTCGCGACATTTCAAGGGCTTCGGCGGTTGCGCTCACTACGTGTTCTCCCGGTTCTGCGGATGGGTACTGATCTTGTGCGGTGCCGGTTGCGACACGGTGACGGCGCCGTCGAGGCGCTCGGAATCGTGCGGTCGGTACAGATTGCGTTTCGAGATGTACTGCACGACCCCGTCCGGCACCAGGTACCAGACGGGACGGTTCTCGGCGGCCCGGAGTCGGCACTCCGTCGAGGAGATCGCCAGCGCGGGGACCTCGATCAGCGTGACCGCGTCCTCCGGCAGGCCCTCCAAATGCTCGGCCAGGTGCCCGACGCCGAGCTCGAAGCCAGGACGGCTCACGCCGACGAACTTCGCGAGTTCGAACAGTTCCTCCCAGTCCTGCCACGACAGGATGCTCTCCAGCGCGTCCGCGCCGGTGATGAAGAACAGTTCGGCATCGGGATGCTGGCGGTGCAGATCGCGGAGGGTGTCCACGGTGTAGGTGGCCTTCTCGCGGTCCACGTCCACCCGGCTGACCGAGAAGCTCGGGTTCGAGGCTGTCGCGATCACGGTCATCAGGTAGCGGTCCTCGGCCGGGCTGACGGTGCGCGCGGCCTTCTGCCACGGCTGCCCGGTCGGCACGAAGATCACCTCGTCGAGCGCGAACCGGTCCGCGACCTCGCTCGCCGCGACCAGGTGGCCGTGGTGGATCGGGTCGAAGGTGCCGCCCATCACACCGAGACGGCGCGGTCGCCGTCTCGGGGCTGCTCCTGGTTCCTGCTGCACGAGTGTCGAGCTTACTGGCTGCCGCGGCGCGACCCGACCGAGCGCCGTCACACCGGGAGCAGACCCTCGACCACCGCGGCGAGCTGCTGCGCCGACCGGCACTCGTGCATGGTCACCGCGTCCGCGTAGACGAAGGCCGCGGAGTCGCCGCTGCCCCACTGCCCGCGCGGCTCCGGGTTGAGCCAGTGCGTGTGCTTGGCGACCGCGGCGAGGTGGGTGAGCGCGGCGATGTTCGGGTCGCGGTAGTTGTTGCGCGCGTCGCCGAGGATCAGCAGCGAGCTCTTGCTGGTCAGACTGTGCGCGAAGCGTTCGGCGAAGACACCGAGCGCATTGCCGTAGTCGGAGTGGCCGTCGTAGGTGATCAGCTCGGCCTCGCGGATCATCCGCGACATCGCCGCGCCGAGGTCGGCTCCCGCGTCGAAGAACCGGGTGACCTCGTCGGTGGTGTCGATGAACGCGAAGACCCGCACCCGGGAGAACTGCTCCCGCAGCGCGTGCACGAGCAGCAGCGTGAAGTTGCTGAAGCCCGCCACCGAACCGGAGACGTCGCACAGCACCACCAGCTCCGGCCGGGCCGGCCGCGGCTTGCGCTGCACGAGGTCGATCGGCACCCCGCCGGTCGACATCGACTTGCGCAGCGTCTTGCGCAGGTCGATGGACCCCGCCCTGCTGCGCTTGCGCCTGGCCGCGAGCCGGCTCGCCAGCTTGCGCGCCAGGGGGCTCACGCTGCGGCGCAGCGCCACGAGCTCGGAGTCCGAGGCCCGGAGGAAGTCGACCTCCTCGGCGAGCCGGGGTACCCCGTAGGTCGCCACCCGGTCCTTGCCGAGCTGTTCGGCGGACCGGCGGCGCGTCTCCACCTCGACCATCTTGCGGAAGTCCGCGATCCGCTGAGCGGCGGTCCTGCGCGCGACCTCGGTGGCGTAGTCGCCGTCCGGGTGCTCGCCGTCGACGCTGTTGCCGATCAGCCCGTCGAGGATCCGGGCGAGCAGCGTCTCCGGCGCCACGTCGCGCAGCGCCTGGTAGGCGGAGAAGGAGGGCCCCTTGGACGACTCGTACTTGCCGAGCTCCTCGACGAGCTGCCCGGTGAGCAGCTCGGTCATCGCCAGCGACTCCGGCGATCCGTCGGCGAGCAGTCCGGCGATCAGCTCCCGCAGGGCGTCGAAGTCCACCTCGCCCTCGGGGGTGCGCGGGATCGACACCTCGGCACCGCCGTCCGCGCGCAGCCCGACCCCGGCGGGGAACCAGAGGTCGAACAGCGCGTCGAAGGTCGCGCGGTGGGTGGGCCTGCGCAGGAGCGAACAGGCCAGGCCCTCCCGCAGTGACTCGCGGTCGAGCAGGTCGAGCACCGCCATCACCCGACCGGCGTCGACGGTTTCCGAGGGTCCGACCGCGATCCCCCGCTTGCGCAGCGCCTCGACGAACTCGACGAGGTGGCCGGGCAGCCCGTGCGGCGACGCGAGGGCACCGGGTGTGTGGGGCGTTGCGGCCATGTCGGTTCCGTCCTCTCGGTTCGGACGAGCTAGTTCAGACGGAGTTCGGCCGCGGCCCGCACCTGATCGGACTGGTGCTTGAGGATGACGCCCATCGTGGCGCGGACCGCATCGTCGTCGAGCGTGTCCATGCCGAGCGCCAGCAGCGTGCGACCCCAGTCGATGGTCTCGGCCACCGACGGCAGCTTCTTGAGCTGCATGCCGCGCAACACCCTGATCGTCCGCACGAGCTGCTCGGCCACCGCCTCGGGCAGCTCGGGAACGCGGCTGGCGAGGATGCGCCGCTCGAGGTCGGCGTCCGGGAAGTCGAGGTGCAGGAACAGGCAGCGGCGCTTGAGCGCCTCGGAGAGCTCGCGGGTCGCGTTCGAGGTCAGCACCGCGAACGGCTTGCGGCTGGCCACGATGGTGCCCAGCTCGGGAACGGTCACCGCGAAGTCGCTGAGCACCTCGAGCAGCAGGCCCTCGATCTCGACGTCCGCCTTGTCGACCTCGTCGATCAGCAGCACGGTCGGGTCCTCGCGCCGGATCGCGGTGAGCAGCGGACGCGGCAGCAGGAACTCCTCGGAGAACACGTCCTGCTTGGTCGAATCCCAGTTGTCACTGCCCGCCTGGATGCGCAGGATCTGCTTGGCGTGGTTCCACTCGTACAGCGCGCGGGACTCGTCGACCCCCTCGTAGCACTGCAGGCGCACCAGTTCCGCGTCCGAGACCTGCGCGACCGCCCGGGCCAGCTCGGTCTTGCCGACGCCTGCGGGCCCCTCGATGAGCAGCGGCTTGCCCAGCCGGTCGGCGAGGAACACCGCCGTCGCGGTGGCCTTGTCGGAGAGGTACCCGGTCTCGGCGAGCCGGGTGATCACCTCATCGACGCTCGCGAAGATCGGCGGCGTCGTCGGAAGTGCGCGGTCCACACTCGCTCCTTGTGCTTGTCGGTGTCTGTCAGTTCTGCTTGGCGGAACTACACCGGTCGGGTGTGCCCGTCGCCCCAGACGGTCCACTTGGTGGAGGTCAGCTCGGGCAGGCCCATCGGACCGCGCGCGTGCAGCTTCTGCGTCGAGATGCCGATCTCCGCGCCGAACCCGAACTGCTCGCCGTCGGTGAACGCGGTGGAGGCGTTGACCATCACGGCGGCCGCGTCGACCCGGGCGGTGAACTCGCGGGCCGCGGCCAGATCCGCGGTCACGATGGCCTCGGTGTGACCGGTGCCGTAGCGGTTGATGTGGTCGATCGCGTCGTCGATCCCGTCGACGACCTTGAGCGCGACGTCGAGCGAGAGGTACTCCTCTGCCCAGTCGGCCTCGGTGGCAGGCACCTGCCCGGGCAGGTCGCCGTGGATGATCACGCCCTGCGACTGCAGTGCCTGGGTCACGGCGGGCAACGCGGTCTCGGCGATGGCCTTGTCGATGAGCACGGTCTCGGCGGTGTTGCACACGCTCGGGCGGCGGGTCTTGGAGTTCAGCACGATCTTGACGGCCATCGGGAGGTCGGCCGCGGCGTGCACGTAGACGTGGCAGTTGCCGACGCCCGTCTCGATCGTCGGCACGGTCGCGTCGCGGACGACGGCGTTGATCAGCCCCGCGCCGCCGCGCGGGATGACGACGTCCACCAGGCCGCGGGCCTGGATCAGGTGGGTCACGCTGGAGCGGTCCTCGCTGGAGAGCAACTGCACGGCGTCGGCGGGCAGGTCCTGCGCGGCGAGGGAGGTACGCAGCACCTCGACGAGCGCGGCGTTGGAGTGCACGGCGGACGAAGAGCCCCGCAGCAGCGCGGCGTTCCCGGACTTGAGCGCGAGTCCGAACGCGTCGACGGTGACGTTGGGGCGGGCCTCGTACACCATGCCGATCACGCCGAGGGGCACCCGCACCTGACGGATCTCCAGGCCGTTGGGCAGGGTCGCGCCGAGCACCACCTCGCCGACCGGATCCGCGAGCCCGGCGACCTGGCGCAGGCCGGCCGCGATGCCCCCGACGCGGTCGGCGGTCAGGCGCAGCCGGTCGAGCAGGCTCTCCTCGGTGCCGGTGGCCTTGGCTGCCTCGATGTCGAGGGCGTTGGCGGCGAGCACGGCATCGGTGGCGGCGAGCACGGCATCGGCCGCCGCGTGCAGGGCCGCGTTCTTCTGCGCCGTCGTCAGCTGGGCCAGGATCCGCGACGCCACGCGGGCGTTGCGAGCGGCCTCGTGGACGGCCGCACGGGCCGGGTCCCCACGCCCGTCGTCATCGCCCTTGGCAGTGCCGTTCGTCTCCACCGTCTTGCTCACCGCGGTCATGAGTACAGGGTAACGACCGGCCCGGCGCATAATCGTTCAGCCCAAGTAGTTAACAGAGGAAATCAGGTCCATGACCCAGACCCATACCGAGGTGCTCACCGAGGAACCGTCCGAGGGCTACAGCCGCGGACTCAGTTCTCGGACCATCCAGATGATCGCACTCGGCGGCGCCATCGGAACCGGCCTGTTCTACGGCGCGGGCGGCGCGATCGAGGAGGCCGGACCGTCGCTGATCCTGGCCTACCTCGCGGCGGGGCTGGTGATCTTCGTGATCATGCGCGCGCTCGGTGAGCTGCTCAGCTACCGCCCGGTCTCGGGCAGCTTCGGCGAGTACGCGGAGGAGTTCCTCGGCCGCTTCTTCGGGTTCGTCACCGGCTGGACCTACTGGGCGGTGTGGGTGGCCACCTGCATGGCCGAGATCACGGTGGCGGGCAAGTACGTCGAGTTCTGGTGGCCGTCCGTGCCGACGTGGTTGACGGCGCTGGTGGTGCTGGTCGTGCTGTTCGGCGCCAACCTGATCTCGGTCAAGCTGTTCGGCGAGGCCGAGTTCTGGTTCTCCGCCATCAAGATCACCGCGATCCTGGGCATGATCCTGATCGGCATCGGCGTACTCACCCTCGGCTTCGGTCACGCCACCAACCCGACGGTGACCAACCTGTGGGCGGACGGCGGGGTGTTCCCCAACGGGTTCGGGGCCGCGCTGATGAGCCTGCAGATCGTGATGTTCGCGTACGTCGGCGTCGAGCTGGTCGGCGTGACCGCGGGCGAGGCGAAGGACCCGAGGCCGACGCTGCGCAAGGCGATCAACACCCTGCCGTTCCGGATCGGCCTGTTCTACATCGGCTCGCTGGTGGTGATCCTCTCGGTGGCGAGCTGGCGCGATTTCCACGCGGGCATGAGCCCGTTCGTGGAGGTCCTGCAGCAGATCGGCATCCCGGCCGCGGCGGGCATCATGAATTTCGTGCTGCTGACCGCGGCGCTGTCCTCGTGCAACTCGGGCATCTATTCCACCGGCAGGATGCTGCGCAGCCTGTCGCAGCGCCACGAGGCCCCGGCCGCGCTCGGCGCGCTCAGCAAGCGATCGGTCCCGTTCGCGGGCATCGCGCTGTCCGCGGGCGCGATGGTGATCGGCGTGATCGTCAACATCGTCTCCCCCGATCGCGCCTTCCTCTACATCACCTCGGTGTCCACGGTGGGCATCATCTTCGTATGGGGCACCATCCTGGTCTGCCACCTCAAGTTCCGGGCTGCGGTCCGGGCCGGCCGGCTGCCTGCCGCGGAGTACCGCCTACCAGGGGCGCCGGTGACCAACTGGCTGGCCCTCGCCTTCCTGGCCATGGTGGTGGTGCTGCTCTTCTTCACCTCGACCGGTCGCACCGCGCTGATCGTCGGCGTCGTGTTCGGGGCCGCGGTGTGCGGCGGATACGCGCTGCTGCGCGCGCGTGTGCCCGCCGACACCAACTGAAAGCCCCGCTCCTCACGCGGATCAGGCGCTCATCCGGACACCCGCGCGGGGCCGGTGTACGTGACGGCGAGCCGGGCGAGCGCGATCGCCGCGACCATCAGCCCGAAGTCCCGCAGGGCGATGTCGTAGAACCCGGACAGGGTCAGCAGGTTGACGATGATCCCCGCCAGCCAGGCCGCGACCAGCCACGCGCCGAACCTGGGTGCCACGGCTACGGCGATGCCGGCCACCACCTCGATCACACCGACGACGTACATCCCTTGCTGCGCGGTCCCGGGCAGGATGTCGTCGATCCACGGCGCCAGGTACTGCGGCCAGTCGGTCAGCAGGTTCGTGAACTTGTCGAGACCGAACAGGATCGGTGCCACGGTGAAGACCGCCCGCAACGCCAAGAACGCCTGATAGCCGGGGTCGGAGAGCCGGGCCGAGACCCCGCTGACCTGCCCCTTCGAGTCGGTCGTCATGACGCCCTCCTTTCTAAAATCAATGTAAGTTGACTATAGAACCGTTCGCGGAATTTCGTCAACGATGATTGGTTTTACAATGTCGATCATGGATCCGACCCCGCACTCGGACATCTCGGCCGTCTCCTCGCTCGACGAACCGGCCCGGCGACGGCTGTACGACTTCGTCCGCAGGCACCGAGAGCCGGTCAGCCGCGACCAGGCCGCGGAGGCACTCGGGCTCGCCAGGCAGACCGCCGCCTTCCACCTCGACAAGCTGGTCGACGCGGACCTGCTGACGGTCGAGTTCGCCCGGCGCAGCGGCCGCTCCGGCCCCGGCGCGGGCCGGCCGGCCAAGCTGTACCGGCGTTCGGACCGCGAGGTGGCGGTGCAACTACCCGAGCGCTCCTACGAGTTGGCCGGGCAGTTGCTCGCCCAGGCCGTCGACGACGCCGAGCGCACGGGCGAGTCGCCACGTGCCGCCCTCGGCAGGCGGGCGACCGACCTTGGGCTCGCCCTCGGCGCCGGCGCGGGCGCGACCGACGCCGAGGTCCTCGCGGTTCTCGAACGGTGCGGCTACGAGCCGCGCACGGAGGGCACGGACATCGCCCTGGTGAACTGCCCCTTCCACGCCCTCGCCCAGCGGCACACCGAGATGGTGTGCGGGATGAACCTCGCGTTGATCGGCGGGCTGCTCACCAGGGCCGAGTGCTCGGGGCGCCGCGCCCGACTGGCCCCCACCGCGGGACACTGCTGCGTCCGGATCGAACCGGCCGCGGACCGGGAATCCCGCTAGCCTCGGCACATGTCAGCTCCCCGGATCACCGTCCTCGGCAGCATCAACATGGACCTGGTCACCACCACCCCGAGGCTGCCCGCTCCCGGCGAGACCATCCTCGGCCACGGCTTCTCGACCGGACCGGGCGGCAAGGGCGCCAACCAGGCCGTCGCCGCGGCCCGCGCGGGCGCCGAGGTGCGGTTCCTCGGCGCGGTCGGCGACGACGCCTTCGCGCCGGAACTGCGGACCGCGCTGGTCGGTGCGGGGGTGGACGCCGACCTGCTGCGCGAGACCGAGGGGCCGAGCGGGGTCGCCGTCATCTCGGTCGACGATTCCGGCGAGAACTCCATCGTCGTCGTGAGCGGAGCCAACGCCGCCATGCGCGCACCGACGGCCGCCGACCTCGGCGCGATCGCCGCCGCCGACCTCCTGCTGTCCCAGCTGGAGCTGCCGCTGGCCTCCGTGACCGCCGGCGCCCGCCACGCCAGGGCCAACGGGACCACGGTGATCCTCAACCCGTCACCGGCGGCGCCACTCCCGGACGAGCTGCTCGAGTGCGTGGACGTGCTCGTCGTGAACGAGACCGAGGCCGCGCAACTGGGCGCATCGACCCTGGCACGGGTACCCGACGTGGTCACCACCCTCGGTGCGCGGGGCGCCACCCTGCGCGGTCCCGGCGGCGTGGAGCTACGCAGCGAGCCGCCCGCCGTCGAGGTGGTGGACACCACAGGCGCAGGCGACGCCTTCGCCGGGACCCTCGCCGCGTGCTGGCACCTCGGGCGGGAGGTCGCGCTCGCGCGGGCGTGCGCCGCCGGGGCCCTCGCCACCACCAGGGCGGGGGCGGCCTCGGCACCGACCAGCGCCGAGGTCGACGCCGCGCTCGGGCGGCGGTGACCCGATGTCGTAGCCGTCGGGCACCATGGGAGCCATGACCACAGCCACCGAGCCCGCGACCCTCGATCTCCGTGCCGACGCGGAACGGTTGCTGCGCGAGCTCGCCGGCCCCGACGCCACGCTGCGCGAGGACCAGTGGACGGCGATCGAGGCGCTGGTGGTGCAGCGCAAGCGCGCGCTGGTGGTGCAGCGGACCGGCTGGGGCAAGTCCGCCGTCTACTTCATCTCCGCGAAGCTGCTGCGGGCGCGCGGGCACGGACCCACCGTGATCGTCTCCCCCCTGCTCGCTCTGATGCGCAACCAGGTGGCCTCCGCCGAGCGGGCCGGGGTCCGCGCCGCGACGATCAACTCCGGCAACGTCACCGAATGGGACGAGATCCACGCCGCCATCGCCGACGGGACCGTGGACGTGCTGCTGGTCAGCCCGGAGCGGCTGAACAATCCCGACTTCCGCGACCAGGTACTGCCCTCGCTCGCCGCGGACGCGGGCCTGGTCGTGGTCGACGAGGCGCACTGCGTCTCCGACTGGGGCCACGACTTCCGCCCCGACTACCGGCGGATCCGCACGCTGATCGGCGAGCTGGGCGAGGGCATTCCCGTGCTGGCCACCACCGCGACCGCGAACGACCGGGTGGTGGCCGACGTGTCCGCACAACTCGGTGTCGGCGGCTCCGAGACCCTGGTGCTGCGCGGCGGCCTCGAGCGGGAGTCGCTGCGGCTGTCGGTGGTGCACATCGACGAGGCCAGCAAGCGCGCCGCCTGGCTCGGCCAGCAGCTGGACCGGCTGCCCGGGTCCGGCATCATCTACACCCTCACCGTGTCCGCCGCCCGCGACCTGGCCGGGCTGCTCTCCGAGCAGGGCCACGAGGTGGCCGCCTACACCGGCCAGACCGACCCGGCCGAACGCGAGAGCCTCGAGGCAGACCTGCTGGAGAACCGGGTCAAGGCCCTGGTCGCGACGTCGGCGCTCGGCATGGGATTCGACAAGCCCGACCTGGGGTTCGTCGTCCACCTCGGCGCCCCATCCTCCCCCATCTCCTACTACCAGCAGGTCGGCCGCGCCGGCCGCTCCACGGACCGAGCCGAGGTGGTCCTGCTGCCCGGGTTCGAGGACCGGCAGATCTGGAGCTACTTCGCCAGCATCGCATTCCCGCGCGAACACCTGGTGCGCAGGGTGATCGAGGTGCTCGACGCCGAACGGCCGCAGTCCACCCAGGCCCTCGAACCGCTGGTCGAACTCAGCAGGAACCGCCTGGAGATGGTGCTCAAGGTCCTGGACGTGGACGGCGCCGTCAAGCGGGTCCGCGGTGGCTGGATCAGCACCGGGCAGCCGTGGGAGTACGACGCGGAACGATACGGCAGGCTCGAGCAGGCCCGCGAGTCCGAGCAGCAGGCGATGGTCGAGTACCAGCGAACCCCCATGTGCCGCATGGAGTTCCTGCGGCGACAGCTGGACGACCCCGGCCTGTCCGCCGACCCCCAGCCGTGCGGTCGATGCGACAACTGCGCGGGCTCCGCCCACTCCGCGGAGGTGGACGAGGAGGCCATCGCGCGGGCGCGGGCGAGGCTGGACCGACCCGGCGTCGACCTGGCCCCGCGCAAGCAGTGGCCGACCGGCCTCGCCAAGCTGGGCGTGCCGTTGTCCGGCAAGATCACCGACGGACCCGAGACGGGCCGGGTGCTCGGCCGCCTGTCCGACCTCGGCTGGGGCCAGCGCCTGCGCGCGCTGTTCGACGAGCCCGACGGCCCGGTGCCGGACGCGATCGTCGACGCCTGCGTCAAGGTGCTGGCCGCATGGGACTGGCAGCAGCGACCGACGGCGGTGATGGCCCTCGAATCGGCGACCCGTCCCCAGTTGATCGCCTCGCTCGCCGATCGGCTCGCGCAGGTCGGCAGGCTCCGCAACCTGGGCACCCTCACCAGGAACCCCGAGCGTCCGCCGGTGTCCGCGGCCAATTCCGCCTACCGCGTTGCGGGGCTGACGGGGGCCTGGCTGGCGCCGGATCTGGGTGGCGCCGACGGGCCGATCCTGCTGCTCGACGACCTCGCCGACACCGGCTGGACGCTCACGATGGCGGCCCGCGAACTCCGCATGGCGGGCGCCCCGGCCGTCCTGCCGTTTGCCCTGGCGAGCGTCAGCTGACACCCCCTGTGTGACCAGGCTCACACAGTCGGGCTCACCAGTACGGGAGCGGGGTCAGCGCATGCGGAATCGCCCGGGGTAGCTGTAATCCGTTGCGCCCATTGTTACGTTCGTTCGACAGATGAGCCCCGTTACAGAGAGTGCGACCCCGACCACCGCTCCCGGAGCGGTGACGACAAGGCAGCCCGATATCGATGACGCCGTGCGGATGTGGGAGATTGCCCGCGATTCGCAGGTGCTCGATCTGAACTCAAGCTATGCATACCTGTTGTGGTGCAGGGATTTCCGTGACACTTCCGTGGTCGCGGAGCAGGACGGCCGCGTCGGCGGTTTCGTCACCGGTTTCGTCCGACCGGAAGACCCGCGGACGGTCTTCGTCTGGCAGGTGGCGGTCGACGAATCGCTGCGCGGCCGCGGAGTGGCCGCGGCGATGCTGAACAACCTGCTCGATCACCTCGCCCTCCAGGGCGTGACCAGGCTCGAGACCACGATCGGTCCGGGCAACGAGGCGTCCCGAGCCCTGTTCTCATCGGTGGCTCGGATGCGATACGCCGACCTCACCAAGCGAGAGCTGTTCACCAACAAGCATTTTCCCGATCAGCACGAATCCGAAGAGCTCTACATCATCGGCGATGACACCACCGGAGGAGAGCAATGACCACCCCGGAAGACAACAGCATCTTTGCCACCCTCGAGTCCGAGGTCCGCAGCTACAGCCGGAGCTGGCCGACCGTGTTCAGCTCGGCGTCCGGATCCTGGATGCGCGCCGAGGACGGCCGCGACTACCTGGACTTCTTCGCAGGCGCGGGCGCGCTGAACTACGGCCACAACAACCCGGTGCTCAAGCAGGCGCTCGTCGACTACATCGTCGGCGACGGCATCACCCACAGCCTCGACATGTCCACCGTGGCGAAGCGGCAGTTCCTCGAGACCTTCCAGCGGCACATCCTCGAACCGCGCGGGCTCGACTACAAGGTCCAGTTCCCCGGGCCGACCGGCGCGAACACCGTCGAGGCGGCACTCAAGCTGGCCAGGAAGGTCACCGGCCGAGAGTCGATCATCAACTTCACCAACGCCTTCCACGGCATGACCCTTGGCGCACTGTCGGTCACCGGCAACTCGATGAAGCGTGCGGGTGCGGGGGTTCCGCTGGTACACGCCACGCCGATGCCCTTCGACAACTACTTCGACGGCGCCACCGAGGATTTCCACTGGTTCGAGCGCGTGCTGGACGATTCCGGCAGTGGGCTGAACCGTCCCGCCGCGGTCATCGTGGAGACCGTGCAGGGTGAGGGCGGGGTGAACGTCGCGCGGCCCGAGTGGCTGCGTGCGCTCGCCGAACTCTGCCGGAGCCGGGACATCCTGCTCATCGTGGACGACGTCCAGATGGGCTGCGGGCGAACCGGGCCGTTCTTCTCCTTCGAGATCGCGGGGATCACTCCGGACATCGTCACGCTGTCGAAGTCGATCGGCGGCTACGGCCTGCCGATGGCCCTGACGCTGATGCGACCCGAACTCGACGTGTGGGCGCCCGGCGAGCACAACGGCACCTTCCGCGGGAACAACCCCGCATTCGTGACGGCGACGGCCGCGATCGAGCAGTACTGGACCGACGACACGCTGGAGCGCTCCACCGCCGCCAAGGGCAAGCGCATCGCGCAGATCTTCGCCAACCTGTCGGACCAGTTCGACGGGGTCAGCACCCGCGGCCGCGGCATGGTCCAGGGCCTGGTGTTCGACGATCCTGGCAGGGCGGTCAAGGTGTGCGGGCTCGCGTTCGACGAGGGCCTGCTGGCCGAGACCTCCGGCCCCTCCGACGAGGTGGTCAAGCTCCTGCCGCCGCTGACGATGACCGACGCCGAACTCGACCACGGCCTGAGCATTCTCGCCGAGGCCACCGCCAAGGTCTGTGCCTGAGGAGGGACCGAAGATGATCGTCCGAACCACCGAAGAGATCACCGGCACCGAGCGCGACATCACCAGCGCCGACGGGAACTGGCGCAGCAAGCGCATCGTGCTCGGCGCGGATCGCGTCGGATTCTCGTTCCACGAGACCACGATTCGGGCCGGATCCGTCAACGAGTTCCACTACGCCAATCACATCGAGGCGGTCTGGCTGATCGAGGGCGACGGCATTCTCACCGACCTGGACAACGGCGTCGTGCACCAGCTCGGCCCCGGCTCGATGTACCTGCTCGACGGCCACGAGCGGCACCGGGTCGAGCCGGTCACCGAGATGCGCATGCTGTGCGTGTTCAACCCCCCGGTCACCGGTCGCGAGGTCCATGACGAGAACGGCGTCTATCCGCTGATCGAGATCCCCGGCTAGCCGTAGGCGCTGCGCGCCCGTGCGCGGTTGACGAGTGCAGGGACTCGTGAACCGCGCACAGGCGGCTCAGCCCGTCGTGATCGAGCGCCTGGCCAGGAGCCACTGTCCGTCGACCTTCTGGAAGACATCACGGTAGGTCCCGATGCCGGAGAGTCTCGGCGCGGTGGTGGTGTCGACGAAGAACTGCCAGACCGACTGCACGCGGGCGGAGTCCTCGGAATCGAAGGCTATGGACACGCAGCTGCTCACGTGTCGTGTCGCCGAGCCGGGACCGGCGATGCCGTCGGCCCGTCGACGGCGGGCACTGTCTGCGATCGCCCTCCGGCCCTCGACGATCTGTGGTGCGATCGCGACGGTCGGGCCCGCCCCCTTCATCTCCCAGACCGCGTCCTCCGCATAGAGCTGTACGTAGTCGTCGACCGTTCCCTCGTCGGCCAGATGTGCAATCCGCGCGACGAGCGATCGGATCGCCTCGGACGAGCACTCACTTGCCATCGATCACTCCTCGCTCGAAGAAACTGTCCCGTTGGAAGATAGGCGGGTCGCAGACCACTATGGGTGAACACCCCGCCCGAACCGGCGCCCGAGGAGACCGACATGACGCCAGTGCCCATCGCCCTCGGCCCGCACGCCGACCCCATGCTGATGGAGGCCATCGCCTCGGGCGGAGGCGAATGGGCGCCGATGGTCGACGCGCAGGCACTGGTCTGGGCGGCGGACCCCGACCGGTTCCCCGACGAACTGCCGGAGTCGGTCCGGTGGGTGCAGCTGTACTCCGCCGGGGTCGAGGACTGGTTCGCGGCCGGGATCATCGCGCGCCACCCACGGGTCGTGTTCACCTCGGCCGCGGGCGCGTTCTCCGCGACCGTCGCCGAGCACGCCTTCGCGCTGCTGCTGGCCGGGGTCCGGGCACTGCCCGAGCAACTCGCTGCCACCAGCTGGCGGCAGCAGGAGTTCTTCGGCAAGGTCGGAACGCTGCGCGGGAGCACGGTGGCGATCCTCGGCGCGGGAGGCATCGGGCGAGCGCTGATCCCGATGCTCAGCTCGGTCGGCGCGAAGGTGCTCGCGGTCACCCGCTCGGGGCTGGCGGTTCCCGGCGCCGCCGAGACCCTGCCCGCCGACCGCACTGATGAGGTCTGGGACCGCACCGATCACGTCGTGGTCGCGGCGCCCGCGACGGCCAGGACACGGCACCTGGTCGGCGCCGAGCAACTCGGCCGGCTCGGCGCCCACTCGTGGGTGATCAACGTGGCACGGGGCTCCCTCGTCGACACCGACGCCCTCGTGAAGGCGCTCCGGGACAAGGCGATCGGCGGCGCCGGGCTCGATGTCACCGACCCCGAACCACTGCCGGACGGGCATCCGCTGTGGAGCCTGCCGAACGCGATCATCACCCCGCACTGCTCGAACCCGCCGTCGGTCCGGCCGCCCGCATTCGCCGACCACGTCGCGACGAACGTACGGCGCTTCGTGGCAGGCGAGGAGCTGCTGGCGCGGATCGACCCGGTCGCGGGTTACTGAGCCCCTGACTCCTCGTCCGGGGTGACGGCGGGCTTCGCAGGCGACACCCGGATCACGCCCGCATCCAGGTCGAGTTCGAGGCGCGGCTGATACGTCTGCCCGTCGCCGTCCTGGCTTCCGTCGTCCTCGAGCTTCTTCCCCGGGAACAGCTCACCGATAACTCCCATGCGATCGACCGTACTCGCGGCGCTCCGGGTCCGCCCGGATCCTCATGGTCATTCCGCCGGGTAGAACAGCTCACGGGCGCGCCGGGCCACCTCCTCGGCGGGTACGTCCTCGATCTTCGTGCAGACCGCCCACCGATGCCCGAACGGATCGAGGAAGACCCCGTGCCGGTCGCCGGAGAACGTGTCCGCGACGGCGCTGACGAGGGTGGCGCCCTCGCGAACCGCCCGGTCCACGAACGCGTCGGTGTCCTCGACGTACACCACCACCGAGCTGTGCACCCAGCCCTGCTCGGGCGCCTTGAGTCCGTAGTCGGGCATGTCGTCGGACAGTTGCAGCATCGAGTCGCCGATCCTCAGCTCGGCGTGCATCAGGCCGCCGTCGGGGGCGTTCATCGCGTCCACGACCTCGGCGCCGAGGCCGCGACGATAGAAGTCCAGCGCCACCTGGCCGTCCTTGACGGCGAGGTAGGGCGTGAGGGTCCGGTATCCGGCGGGAATGGGGTTCACTGTGCTCATGCCAACCAGTGTCGAGCGAGGCACCCGATGCGGGATTGAACATTCGCGACACGGTTAGCCTGGAAGCCATGTCCGCTCCCCCACTCGAGACCCCGGCAAGCGAGGACAGTGCGCGCCTGGCCGACCTGGTGAGCGGCCGCCGGGTGGTCGCGCTGACCGGCGCGGGGATGTCCACCGACTCGGGCATCCCGGACTACCGGGGTCCCGACTCCCCGCCGCGCACCCCGATGACCTTCCAGCAGTTCATGGGCGACGCCGCGTTCCGCAGGCACTACTGGGCCCGCAACCACCTCGGCTGGCGGCACATGGACGCCTCACGCCCCAATGCCGGCCACCGCGCGCTCGCCGGACTGGAACGGGCGGGCGTGGTCGGCGGCGTGCTGACCCAGAACGTGGACCTGCTGCACACCAAGGCGGGCAGCAGGAGGGTCATCGACCTGCACGGCAGCTACGCACAGGTGCGGTGCATGGGGTGCGAAGCCCTGATCTCGCGGTTCACCCTCGCGCAGCGGCTCGATGCCGCGAATCCCGGGTTCGCCGAATCCGTCTCCGCGGCAACGGGAGTCGAGATCGCGCCCGATGCCGACGCGGTGATCGAGGAGACCGCACACTTCGTGATGGTCGACTGCGAGCACTGCGGGGGGATCCTCAAACCGGACATCGTCTACTTCGGCGAGAGCGTGCCCAAACCCCGGGTCGAGGCGGCGTTCGCGATGGTCGCCGAGTGCGAACTACTGCTGGTGCTCGGGTCCTCGCTGACCGTCATGTCCGGCCTGCGCTTCGTCCGCCGCGCCGCCAAGGACGACATCCCGGTTGTCATCGTCAACCGAGGACCGACAAGGGGCGATGAGTTCGCGACACTCAAACTGGATGCCGGCTGCTCGGAGGTCCTGACCGCACTGACACCGGATCGGTAGACTCCGGGCATGTCGAAGTTCAGCGACAAGGTGAAATCCCTCTTCAGCAGGCGCAAGCCCGTCACCCCGGAGGATGCCGCCGACATCTCCGACTGGGTGAACGAGGGCGGCGCACTCCATCCCGAGGGACCACCCAAGGTCATCGGCGATCCGCAGGAGAAGCCGAAGGCCCCCTGACTCGTCAGAGGCGGACCAGGTCGTCGGCGTGCACCACTGGCCGCTGCAGCTCGGACGGCAGCTCGACCGTTGAACGGCCCAGCATCTCACCGAGCTCGGTCGAGTCGTACGCCACCACACCGCGCGCGACCGGCGAACCGTCGGGACCGAACAGCGACACCACGTCCCCGCCGTAGAACCGGCCGTCGACGCCGGTGATCCCGGCGGGCAGCAACGACCGCCGCCGGTCGACCACCGCCCGCACCGCACCCGCATCGAGATGCAGCCCGCCCCTGGTGTCGGCGGCATGCCGCACCCAGAACTTGCGCGCCGACATCCGGGTCGGCCGGGCCGCGAAAGCCGTGCCGACGCCTGCGCCGGTGAGGGCATCGGCGGCATCGGTGGCCGCGGCGAGCAGCACCGGCACGCCGGAGTCGGCCGCGAGCCGGGCCGCGGACAGCTTGGAGGCCATCCCGCCGGTGCCGAGCGCTCCCCCGGATCCGGCGACCACGCCGTCGAGATCCTCGGGGCTGGTCACCTCCGAGATCAACGTCGCGCCGCCCTTTCGGGGGTCGCCGTCGTACAGGCCGTCGACGTCGGAGAGCAGGACAAGCGCGTCCGCCCCGACGAGGTGCGCGACCATCGCGGCCAACCGGTCGTTGTCCCCGAAGCGCAGCTCGGTGGTCGCGACGGTGTCGTTCTCGTTGACGATCGCGACGGCACCGAGGGCACGCAGCCGGTCGAGGGTGCTCTGCGCGTTGCGGTGCTGGGTGCGCCGGGCGATGTCGTCGGCGGTGAGCAGCACCTGGCCGACGGTGCGCCCGTACCGCGCGAACGAGGTGCCCCACGCATGCGCGAGCGCCAACTGCCCGACACTGGCCGCCGCCTGCTTGGTGGCGAGATCCCGTGGCCGCTTGGTCAGCCCGAGCGGGGCGATGCCGGCCCCGACCGCGCCGGAGGAGACCACCACGACGTCGGAGCCGGCGCGCATCCTGGCCTCGATCGCGTCGGCGAGGGCGTTCAGCGCCCGCAGGTCGATGCCGGACTCCATGCTGGTGAGCGCGGAGGACCCGATCTTCACGACCACGCTGCGCGCGGTCGCGATGGTGGCGCGGGTCTCCGAGAGCGAACGGACCGCGTCGTCCATCACTGTTCTTCGGGATCCAGGCCCTCGAGGCCACGCCGGATCCGGTGCGCGTGCTTACGTTCGGCGGCACCGATGCGGTCCACCTGGTCGAGTCGCGGATCAGTGCCGCGGCCGGTGCGGGTCAGGTCGATGCCCGCCGGGGTCTGCGGCTCCCACTCGAAGCTGACATCGCCGATGGTGACGTAGCAACCGGGCTCGGCGCCCTGCTTGACCAACGCGTCCTCGACACCGAGCCGGGCGAGCCGGTCCGCGAGGTAGCCGACGGCCTCGTCGTTGTCGAACGCGGTCTGACGGATCCAACGCTCCGGCCGGGTACCGCGGACGATGAAGCCACCGGGGGTCTCCGGATCGGCGATGACGCTGAAGCCGGTCTCGTCCTTGGCAACCGGGCGGATGATCTGACGCTTCGGCGCGGCCTTCGGGTGCGCGAGACGGTACTCCTCGACCATCTTCGCCAGAGCAAAGGTCAACGGGCGCAGCCCTTCCCGGCTGACCGCCGAGATCGTGAACACGGGCCAGCCACGAGCCTCGAACTCGGGGGTGATCATCTCCGCGAGCTCAGCCGCGTCGGGGACGTCGGCCTTGTTCAGGATGACGATCCGGGGACGGTCGGCGAGGTCGCCGAGGCTCGCGTCGCCCGACAGCGCGGGCTTGTACGCGGCGAGCTCGGCCTCGAGCGCGTCGACGTCGGAGACCGGGTCACGGCCCGGCTCGAGGGTGGCGCAGTCGACGACGTGCGCAAGCACGGCGGTGCGCTCGATGTGCCGCAGGAAGTCCAGGCCGAGGCCTCGGCCCTCGCTGGCGCCCGGGATCAGTCCCGGCACGTCGGCGACGGTGAACGTGGTGTCGCCGCTCGAGACCACGCCCAGGTTCGGCACCAGCGTGGTGAACGGGTAGTCCGCGATCTTCGGCTTGGCGGCCGAGAGCACCGAGACCAGCGACGACTTGCCCGCGGACGGGAAGCCGACGAGTCCGACATCGGCGACCGACTTGAGCTCGAGGACGAGGTCGCGCTCGACGCCCTCCTCGCCGAGCAGGGCGAAGCCGGGGGCCTTACGGGCCTTCGACGACAGCGCCGCGTTGCCGAGGCCGCCGCGGCCGCCGGGGGCCGCGTCGAAGCGGGACCCGGTGCCGATCAGGTCGGCGAGGATGTTGCCGTCGGAGTCGAGGACCACGGTGCCGTCCGGCACGCGCAGGACCAGGTCCGAGCCGTTCGCGCCCTCGCGGTTGCCGCCGGCGCCCTGCTTGCCGTTGCCCGCCTTGGCGTGCGGGTGGAAGTGGAAGTCCAGCAGGGTGTGCACGTTCTCGTCGACGACGAGCACCACGTCACCGCCACGCCCGCCGTTGCCGCCGTCCGGTCCGCCGAGCGGCTTGAACTTCTCGCGGTGAACGGAGGCGCAACCATTGCCGCCTTTTCCGGCGCTGACGTGCAGCACCACGCGGTCAATGAATCGGGACATGACTGCCGGATCCTTCCTCAGTCTGGAAAAAAGCAATAGGGGCGGGCCGGGTATGAGACCCTGGCCCGCCCCTATTGGGGAGCTTAGAACGCGTCACGCCTCGACCGAGAAACGATCGGGCGAAAGTCGCGGCAGAATCAGGCCTCTGCCGCGGCCGGGACGATGTTGACGGTCTTGCGTCCACGCTTGGTGCCGAACTCGACCGCACCGGCGGCGAGCGCGAACAGGGTGTCGTCGCCGCCACGGCCGACGTTCACGCCGGGGTGGAAGTGGGTTCCGCGCTGACGCACCAGGATCTCGCCTGCGCTGACGGACTGGCCGCCGAAGCGCTTCACGCCGAGTCGCTGGGCGTTCGAATCGCGACCGTTACGGGAGCTGGATGCACCCTTCTTATGTGCCATGTTGTTGACCCTCCTCGGGTGAAATCAGCTGAAGAAGCGCTAGTTACTTGATGCCGGTGACCTTGAGGACCGTCAGCTTCTGCCTGTGGCCCTGACGCTTGTGGTAGCCGGTCTTGTTCTTGAACTTGTGGATGCGGATCTTCGGACCCTTGGTGTGCTCGACGACCTCGCCGGTGACCGTGATCTTGGCCAGCTTGGCGGCGTCGGTGGTCAGCTCGGAACCGTCGACGACGAGAACCGGGGCCAGCGAGACAGCAGTGCCGGGCTCACCCTCGATCTTCTCGACCTTGACGAGGTCGCCGACAGCGACCTTGTACTGCTTTCCGCCGGTCTTGACGATCGCGTACGTTGCCATCGGAGGGCTACCCCTTGCTTCTTCGAACGTGCTCGCGCGGCTTGAGCCGCGCGACTGGTCTGGTGTGCTTGCTACCTCGGGCAGGCCCGCCGCCGCCCTCGCGGGCGCAGCTGAGCCATATCGCCGGGTAGCGACCGGTCAAGGTTACGGGATGGAGAACCGCAGGGTCAAACTGGCGGTCTCCGATCCCCCTCGACCGGCCGTCGGTCAGGCGTCGACGTCCGCAGGCGGTCCCGCGGGCCTGGCTGCGGCCCGGCGACGCGGCCGACGAGCCGGTGCCGCGGGTGCGCCGTCCCCCTCGACCGGTTCCTGCGCCACGGTGGTCTCCGCGGCCTTCGCCGGCTCGACAACCTTGGGTTCGACGACCTTCTTCTCGACGATCTTCTTCTCGACGACCTTCGGCTCGGCCGGTTCGGGCGCTGCCTCGATCACGACCACGGCGGCCTCAGCGGCCTCCTGGGTCTCCGTCGCGGGGGCGGCGGTGGCCCGGGACGCACGCCGGGAACGACGCCTGCCCTTCGCGGGGGCCTCAGCGGGCTCAGGCGTGGCCTGCGCCTCCGGTTCCGCCACGACATCGACGGCAACCTCGACGGCCGGCTGGGCGGCGACCTCGGCCACCGTCGGCTCCGGCGTGGCGGCAGTGGCCTCGGCGGGCTCCGGCTGGTGCTCGGCGGATTCGTCGTCGTGGTGATGCGCGGCCATCGCGAGCGCCACCGGGTGGGCGCGCTTGACCGTCGCGTCGACCTCGGCAGCCGGCGCCTGTCCGTTCTTGGGTGCGGCGGGCTCCGCGGCGCCGGACTTGTCGCGTCCCCGCTTCTTGCGGCCGCCGGACTCGCCCTTCGGCGCGCCCGAACGTCCGGCGTCCTCGGAGGTGCGCACCTCGACCGGCTCCGCGTGCACGATGATGCCGCGGCCGTGGCAGTGCTCACAGTTGGTGGAGAACGCCTCGACCAGTCCGGTGCCCAGCTTCTTGCGGGTCATCTGGACCAGGCCGAGCGAGGTCACCTCGGAAACCTGGTGGCGGGTCCGATCGCGGCCGAGCGCCTCGGTCAGTCGACGCAGGACCAGGTCCCGGTTCGACTCGAGCACCATGTCGATGAAGTCGACCACGATCATGCCGCCGATGTCGCGCAGCCGCATCTGACGCACGATCTCCTCGGCCGCCTCCAGGTTGTTCCTGGTGACGGTCTCCTCGAGGTTGCCGCCCGCGCCGGTGAACTTGCCGGTGTTGACGTCGACGACGGTCATCGCCTCGGTGCGGTCGATCACCAGGGTGCCGCCCGAGGGCAGCCACACCTTGCGGTCGAGCGCCTTGGCCAGCTGCTCGTCGATCCGCTTCGCCTCGAACACGTCGGGGCCGCCGTTGCCCTCGTACTTCTCGACCCGCGGCAGCAGGTCGGGCGCGACGGTCTTGATGTAGTTCTCGACCGTCGACCAGGACTTCTCGCCCTCGATGACGATCTTGGCGAAGTCCTCGTTGAAGAGGTCACGGACGACCTTGACCAGCAGGTCCGGCTCCTCGTACAGGGCCTTCGGGTTGCCCGACTTGCCCTTGTCCGCGGCCGCGGCCTGCTTCTCGATGTCGTCCCACTGGGTCTGCAGACGCTTGACGTCGCGGGCCAGCTCTTCCTCGCTCACGCCCTCCGACGCGGTGCGGATGATGACACCCGCCTCCGGCGGCACGATCTCGCGCAGGATCTCCTTGAGGCGCTTGCGCTCGGTGTCGGGCAGCTTGCGGCTGATGCCGGTCGAGCTGCCACCGGGCACGTACACCAGGAATCGCCCGGCCAGGGAGATCTGCGTGGTCAGGCGGGCACCCTTGTGCCCGACCGGATCCTTGCTGACCTGGACCAGGACCTGGTCGCCCGGCTTGAGGGCCTGCTCGATCTTGCGGCTGTTGCCGCCGAGGCCTGCGGCCTCCCAGTTGACCTCGCCCGCGTACAGCACGCCGTTGCGGCCGCGGCCGATGTCGATGAACGCGGCCTCCATCGAGGGCAGCACGTTCTGGACGCGACCGAGGTAGACGTTGCCGACCATCGACGCGGACGCCGAGCTGGTGACGAAGTGCTCGACGAGGATGCCGTCCTCGAGCACCGCGACCTGCGTCAGGCCCTCCGCGTGCGCGCCGGTCTTCTCGCGGACCACCATCACGCGGTCGACGGCCTCGCGGCGCGCCAGGAACTCCGATTCGGTGAGGATCGGCGGGCGGCGGCGGCCGGCGTCGCGCCCGTCGCGGCGACGCTGACGCTTGGCCTCCAGCCGGGTCGAGCCCGAGATGCCCTGGACCTCGTCCTTGACGCGGGCCTTCGTGCGCGGCTCGCGCTCGTGCACCACGGTGGTGACGCCGTCGTCCTCGGTGGCTGCCTCCGCACCATCGCCACTGCCCTTGCGGCGGCGGCGACGACGACGGCGACGGCTCGATCCGTCCCCGGCCTCGCCTGCCTCCTCCGACTCCTCGGGCTCGGCCGCCTCGGCCTCCGGCTCGGTGGTCTCGGCCTGCTCGGTGACCTCGGTGGCGGCCTCGGCCGCACCACCCTCGGGCTCGTTCTGGTCCTCGTCGGTAGCCTGCTCGCCCCGGCCGCGACCGCGACCACGACGACCGCGACGCCTGCGGCGGCTCTGCGACTCGCCGCCGTCCTCGTCGGACTCGACCTCGGCCGCGGCGGCCTCCTCGGTCACCGAGGTGTCGGCCTCCTCGACCGCACGCTCCTCGTGACGCTCTTCGTGCGGGGCGGCGGTGGTCACCTCGATGGGTGCGTCCTCGCTCGGCGCCGCTGCCACGCGGCGGGCGCGGCGACGCCGGGGTGCGGCCTCCGCGGCGGCCGCGTCGGGCTGCAGGAACAGCGGAGCCTGGAACACGGGGGTGACGTCGGGAACGACGTGCACCTCGGGCTCGGCGACGTTGGTGAACAGCGATGCGGGGGCCTGCTCGGCGGCCTTCTCGACCGGGGCGACGGCCTCCGGCTCCGGCTGCGCAGGGGTGACGGCCTCGGGCTCCGCCTCGGCGGCGGGCGACAGTGCGGCGTGCACCCGCTCGGCGAGGGCGCGGTCAACGCTGGACTGCGCGCTGCGCACCTCGGCACCGAACTCGGCGACCTGGGCGAGCACCTGCTTGCTGGTCAGTCCCAGCAGCTTGGCGAGCGCGTGCACCCGAATCTTGTCCGGGAAGGTAGGCACCGCATTCGCTGCGGCTGAAGTCTGTGAATTTTCGGGCGGCGCTTGATCGGCCACGTAGTCTCCTCGGACCCCCGGGCGCGTCCACCCAGGTCGTCCTGGGTGTGAAGCGGCCACGCGAGGGCGCTGATTGTGTACTCATACCGGTGGGCATGAGATTGTCTGGTCTCGCCCCGCACGTCTCGCAGTGACCCGTTAAATCACTGCCAGCTCGCACGGCGCCTGGCTGGATGGCCGTACTCCGTGGTCCGTGCGCCTGATCATCCAGCGTGCCTGGGATCGCGAGGGATTTCCTGCGCGCCGTGGCAGCGATGATCGGGCATCGAACCGTGGTGTCATCCGATCGGGCCCGTATGGAACACATCGCGGGTCGACCGCCATCAGTATCCCACACCGGTGGGCCCGACCACGCCAACGGCGCACCGGTGTGGGTCCAGCGTGGCGTGTTCGGACCTCTTACGGGTGGTCGTGGGTGATGCGGACTAGCCGCGGGCGAGCTCGGGGAACCAGAGCGCGATCTCCCGCTCGGCCGACTCGACGGAGTCGGAGCCGTGCACCAGGTTCTGCTGGCCGTCCAACGCCAGATCGGCGCGGATGGAACCGGGGACGGCCTTCTCGACCGGGTCGGTGCCGCCCGCGAGCTGCCGGAACGCCGCGATCGCGCGCGGGCCCTCGAGCACCGCTGCGACGAGGGGCCCGGACGTGATGAACTCGATCAGACCCGGGTAGAAGGGCCTGCCCAGGTGCTCGGCGTAATGCTGGCCGGCCAGCGCCTCGTCCGCGGACTTCATCTCGAGGGCCGTGATGGACAGCCCCTTGCGCTCGACACGGGAGAGGATCTCTCCTACGAATCGGCGCGCGACGCCATCGGGCTTGATCAGTACCAGGGTCCGCTCAGTCACGGCGGACAGCTTAAGGGGTCAGTCTCGCTGGCCCGGAAGCAGACCCTGTTCGATCCGCTCGGTGAGGTCCCGCTTGAGATACAGCAGGTAGGCCCACACGGCACTGAACAGCAGCCCCACCGCGCCGATGGCGGGGTGCACCGCGAAGCCGGCGATCAGTGCGGCCTGCAACGCGAAGTTGTACCCCATCGCCCACGGCTTGCCCTGGACACCGCCGCCGAGAACCATCAGCACCGCGAGTCCGACCAGGTAGAGGCCGGACAGCCAGGTGACGCCGCCACCGACGGTCGCCACCACCGGCAGCGCCAGCAGCACCACGATCGCCTCCAGGATCAGGGTGCCTGCGCACACCCCCCTGAAACCCTTCCACGGGTCGGTGACCGGCGGCCGGAAGCGCGGGGCGCCGCCTTCCGCGTCGCCCTCGGGTGTGCTCGATCCCTCAGGTGTACTCACGCCGGGTCCTTTCCGAACAGGGTGCGGGCCGCGCCCGCGGTGACCACCGATCCGGTGACCACGACGCCCGCCCCCGATACTGCCTCACCGGGCTCGGCGACCTCCTCGGCCAGCCCGATGGCGGTCTCGAGCGCGTCAGGGAGCGTCTGCGCCACCACCACGCGTTCGTCGCCGAACCGGGCCACCGCCAGGTTGGCGAGTTCCTCGACATCCATGCCGCGCGGCGATCCGTTGTGCGTCACGACGATCTCGTCGAACACCGGTTCCAGCGCGGTCAGGATCCCGGCAACGTCCTTGTCCCCCATCACCGCGACGACGCCGACCAGCTTGCGGAAGTCGAACTCCGCGACGAGCGCGGCGGCCAGCGCCTTCGCCCCGTGCGGGTTGTGCGCGGCGTCCAGGAAGACCGTCGGCGCGCTGCGCACCCGCTCGAGGCGTCCGGGGTTGGTCACCGAGGCGAAGCCCTCACGGATCGCGTCGACGTCGAGCTGGCGGTCCGCGCCTGCCCCGAAGAACGCTTCCACCGCGGCGAGCGCGAGCGAGGCGTTGCGGGCCTGATGTTCGCCGTGCAGCGGCAGGAAGATGTCGCTGTAGACCCCGGACAGACCCTGCAGTTCCAGTTGCTGTCCGCCGATGGCGATCCGACGGGCCAGCACCTTGAACTCGGAGCCCTCGCGGGCCACCGCTGCGTCGGCCTCGACGGCCCGGCGCAGCAGGACCTCGGTCACCTCCGGGGTCTGCTCCGCGAGGATCGCGACGGTGTCGCGCGGCACCAGCGACTCGGGCGCCTTCTTGATGATCCCGGCCTTCTCGGCGGCGATCCCGGCGATGTCACTGCCGAGGAACTCGACGTGGTCGAGCCCGATGGGCGTGATCACCGCCACCTGGCCGTCGATGACATTCGTTGCGTCCCAACGGCCCCCGAGCCCGGTCTCCACGACCGCGACATCCACCGGCGCCTCGGCGAAGGCCGCGAACGCCATCGCGGTGAGCACCTCGAACTTGCTCATCGCGGGGCCACCCGCCGCCTGGGACTGCGTGTCGATCATCTCGATGTACGGCGCCAGCTCGCGGTAGGTGTCCACGTACAGGCGCGGCGAGATCGGCTTGCCGTCGATGCTGATCCGCTCGGTGGCCAGCTGCAGATGCGGGCTGGTGGTCCGCCCGACCCGACGGTGCAGGCGGGTCATCAGCGCGTCGATCATCCGGGTGACCGAGGTCTTCCCGTTGGTGCCGGCGACGTGGATGGCCGGATAGCTCTGCTGCGGCGAGCCGAGCAGGTCCATCAGGGCCGCGATGCGGGCCGTGGAGGGCTCGATCTTGGTCTCGGGCCAACGCTTGTCGAGTTCTGCCTCGACGAGCGCTAGCTCGGCCAGATCGACGGGCGAGGGCTGCGATCCCCCGTCCCACCGCTCGGGTGTCTCGGCGTTCACGCCTGCGCCTGCCCCTTCAGATCCGCGTCCTTCATGTCAGCAGCGTTGAGCCGGGCGGTGATCCGCTCGACCTCCTCGGCGGCCAGGGTCTGCCTGGCACGGATCTTGTCGACCACGTTGTCCGGCGCCTTGCCGAGGAACGCCTCGTTCGACAGCTTGGCCGCGGTGCCCGCGAGCTCCTTCTCGGCCGCCGCCAGGTCCTTCTCGAGTCGCTTGCGCTCGGCGACCAGGTCGACGGTGCCCGAGGTGTCCAGCTCGACGGTGACGGTGCCGCGGCTGAGCCGGACCTCCAGCGACGCGGTGGCCGCGAAGTCGTCGGCCGGGTCCGTCAGCTTGACCAGGGAGGCGACCGCGTTCTGCTTACCGTCCAGGTCGGCCTCCGCGATCCCGCCGAGCCTCGCCGCCACCTTCTGACCGGGGTTCAGACCCTGATCGCTGCGGAACCTGCGGATCTCGGTGACGAGTCGCTGGACGTCCGCGATGCGCTGCGCGGCAACGGCATCGGCGCCCGCACCGGTTGTGGTCGGCCACTGGGCGATCACCACCGACTCCCCGCCGGTCAGCACCTTCCAGAGGGTCTCGGTGACGAACGGCATCACCGGGTGCAGCATGCGCAGCAGCGCGTCGAGGACGTTGCCGAGCACGGCCTTGGTGCCCTCGGCCTCGGGGCCCGCGAACTGCACCTTGGCCAGCTCGAGGTACCAGTCACACACCTCGTCCCAGGCGAAGTGGTAGAGCGCGTCGCAGGCCTTGCCGAAGTCGTAGCGGTCGAACGCGGCGTCGACCTCAGCCCGAACCTGTTCGAGCCGGTCCAGGATCCAGCGATCGGCATCGCTCAGCTCGGCGGGCAGCGGCGCGGGTGCAGCACCGTTCATCAGGGCGAACTTGGTGGCGTTGAACAGCTTCGTGGCGAAGCTGCGGGAGGCCTTCGCGTGATCCTCACCGACGGAGAGGTCGCTGCCGGGGTTGGCGCCGCGGGCCAGCGTGAAGCGCAGCGCGTCGGCGCCGAACTCGCGCACCCAGTCCAGCGGGTCGATGCCGTTGCCCTTGGACTTCGACATCTTCCTGCCGTGCTCGTCGCGGACCAGGCCGTGCAGGAACACGTCCTTGAACGGCACCTGCGGACCGCTCTTGCCCTCGCCCGAGGTGATCGCGTCGTCCTCGGAGACGAAGGTGCCGAACATCATCATCCGGGCCACCCAGAAGAACAGGATGTCGTAACCGGTGACGAGAACGCTTGTGGGGTAGAACTTCTCGAGTTCCGGGGTCTTCTCCGGCCAGCCCATCGTCGAGAACGGCCAGAGCCCGGACGAGAACCAGGTGTCCAGGACGTCGGGGTCCTGCTCCCAGCCCTCGGGCGCGGTCTCGTCGGGTCCGACGCAGCGGACCTCCCCTTCGGGGCCGTACCAGATCGGGATGCGGTGGCCCCACCACAGCTGACGCGAGATGCACCAGTCGTGCATGTTGTCGACCCAGCCGAACCAGCGCGGCTCCAGGCTGGCGGGGTGAATCGTGGTGTCGCCGTTACGGACCGCGTCGCCCGCCGCCTTGGCGAGCTCCTCGACCTTGACCCACCACTGCAGCGAGAGCCGCGGCTCGATGGACTCGCCGCTGCGCTCGGAGTGTCCGACGCTGTGCAGGTAGGGACGCTTCTCGGCGACCACGCGGCCCTGCTCGGCCAGTGCCTCACGCACCTTCACGCGGGCCTCGAACCGGTCCATGCCGTCGAACTGCGTTCCGGTGTCGGCGATCTTGCCGGTCTTGTCCATGATCGTGGGCATCGGCAGGTTGTGCCGCAGGCCCATCTCGAAGTCGTTGGGGTCGTGCGCGGGGGTGATCTTGACCGCGCCGGTGCCGAACTCCGGGTCGACGTAGTCGTCGGCGATGATCGGGATCTGCCGCCCGGTGATGGGGTGCTCGAGGGTGGTGCGCAGCAGGTGCTGGTAGCGCTCGTCGTCGGGGTGCACCGCGACCGCGGTGTCGCCCAGCATCGTCTCCACGCGGGTGGTGGCCACGATCACGTGCGGCTCGTTGTCGTCGAGCGAGCCGTAGCGCAGCGAGACCAGCTCGCCCTCGACGTCCTCGAACTTGACCTCGATGTCGGAGATGGCGGTCTGCAGCACCGGCGACCAGTTGACCAGGCGCTCGGCCCGGTAGATCAGGCCCGCGTCGTACATCCGCTTGAAGATGGTCTGGACGGCGCGCGAGAGGCCCTCGTCCATGGTGAACCGGTCGCGGCTCCAGTCGACGCCGTCGCCGAGTCGGCGCATCTGGCCGCCGATGGTGCCGCCCGACTCGCGCTTCCAGTCCCAGACCTTGTCGATGAACAGCTCGCGTCCGAAGTCTTCCTTCGTCTTGCCGTCCGCCGCGAGCTGCTTCTCCACCACGTTCTGGGTGGCGATGCCCGCATGGTCCATGCCGGGCAGCCAGAGCACCTCGAAGCCCTGCATGCGCTTGCGACGCGAGAGCACGTCCATCAGGGTGTGGTCGAGGGCGTGGCCCATGTGCAGGCTGCCGGTCACGTTCGGCGGCGGGAGCACGATCGAGTAGCCGGGCTTGTCGCTGGTCGGGTCCGCCGTGAAGTAGCCGGCGTCCACCCAACCCTCGTACAATTCCTGCTCTACCGCGCTGGGGTCCCAGCTCTTCGGGAGGGCGTCGGCGGGGTTCATGGGGTCCTGCGGCACGGCACTGGTCACCCGGTGATTCTAGAGAACCCGCGGGCTCCCCCGACACCGCCGTCCGGTCAGCGCGGCGCCCGCCACATCGCCCACAGCGTCGGGCCACCGTTCGGGATGACGATCTCGCCCGTCACCTCGAAGCCGAATCGCTCGTAATAGGGGACGTTGGACTCCTTGCTCGACTCCAGATAGGCGGGTGCGTGCTCCGCGTCGCACCGGGCCAAGCGGGAGTTCATCAGCGCTTTGCCGTGACCAGCGCCACGCGCCGAGGGGTCTGTACCGATGGTGCTGAGGTACCAGTGCGGCTCCTCCGGGTGTGCCTTCTCGACCGTCCCGGCGAACTCCGCCCCCACCATGATCCGGTTGCCGAAAGCGCGGATCAGTCCGGGTAGCGCGCGCAACTGGCTCAGCGCCGACTGCCGCCAGCGTCCCGGCGGGTCCCACATGGTGGCCCCGGCCACCGACCCGTCCGGCGCGAGCGCCACCTCGACGCCGCCGAGCGGGAAGTGATGGTGCCGGATGAGCGTCTCGAACAGCCGCGGCAGCCCGGCCCGGCGCGAGCCGATATCCGGCCACATCCATTCCATGACCGGGTCGTCCTCGAAGGCCGCGGCCAGCACGTCCCCGGCAGCGGCGACGTCGGAGCGGGTGGCGGGTCGAACCGTAACGGCGGCCATGCCGTGACGCTACCGCCCCGGACGGCGGCTGTCCGGCCGGTCCGTACGTTGTAGGCATGACGGCGGCATGGATGTTCCTGGCGGTGGCCATCTGCGCGGAGGTACTCGCGACGAGTCTGCTGACCCGGACGGAGGGCTTCCGAAGGCCCGGCCCGACCGCGGTCGTCCTCGGCCTGTACGGCGTGGCGCTGTACTGCCTGTCGCTGACCCTGCGCAGCCTCGACGTCGGTGTGGCGTACGCCGTCTGGGCAGGTGTCGGCACCGCCGCGATCGCCGCCATCGGGATGCTGGTCCTGCGCGAACCCCGGTCCGCAGGCCGAATACTCGGCATCACCCTCGTGGTGGCCGGCGTGGTCGCGCTCAACCTGGGCGGTGTCGGATGAGCGACCGCAGGCGGGCGTGGGCCTTCCTCACCGCGGCGATCACCTGCGAGATCCTCGCCACGGTGTCCCTCGGCAGCACCGAGGAGTTCAGTCGGCCGTTGCCGACGATCGCCGTTCTGCTCGGCTACGCCATCTCGTTCGCCTGCCTGGCCCAGGCGCTGCGGTCGCTGCCGGTGAGCCTGGCGTACGCGCTCTGGTCCGGGATCGGGACCGCAACGGTCGCGATGATCGGCATCGCGTTCCTCGGCGAACAGGCATCGGCGGCGAAGTTCCTCGGGCTCGCGCTCATCATCGCGGGCGTGGTGATCCTGAACATGAAGCAGCCGGCGCCCGAGTAGCGATCCGCCGCCCTACCTCCGCGTGGGGAGCGTAAGGGCGTGCTGTCCGATCGCGTTGTGGATGTGCATGATCGCCCCGGCGAGCATCTCGTGACGCCAGAGTCCGGCGGTCTTGAGCTGGTGGTGCAGGACGCACAGGCACTGCAGGTTGGTGAGGATGGTCCAGCCACCGTGGATCGGGTTACCCCTGCTGAACGGGACGACGTGGTCGATCTGGCAGTCGGCGGCGGCGATCAGGCAGTCGGGATGGCGGCAGGTGCCATCCCGCAGCCGAACGGCGGCGGCGAGGAGGTCGCTGGGTCGGTAGGTCAAGGCCCCCGGTGGCGGCTGCGTGAATCCGCCGTGACCGTCCGGGAACGCTGCGACGAGCCGTGTGGGGTCGTTCTGGATGGTGCGACACAGGCCTTCGATGGCGTCGGCCGACGAGACGATCCCCGGCTGTGGAAGTCTGCGGGCGGGCAAGGCGATTGCGCCCGCGGACAGGGTCCGGCTCGCGCGCACCAGCAGGCCGGTTTCGAGAGTCGGCTCGGTCTCGGCGTCCGCGGCAGTGCGCGGGTCCGGCGGGCCGGTTGGATCTGGCGGGTCCGGTTCGTGCGCTTCGGGTGCCGCCCGGTCGCCGGCTGGCGAGTGGTCCGATTCCGCGTTGACCGACTCGGGCGCCACGCCTGACCCCTCGGCGGATTCGGTCATGCCGTCGGCGCCGTCAGTGCGATCGCCGTCGTCGCCGAACTCGTGTTGCAGGCGGTCGAGCGCCTGTGTGGCGCAGTCGATGATCGCCTGCCAGGTGGCGTCCCCGGCGATGACGCGGGCCTGCGCGGCATCGAGATATCCGTATCCCTCGAGATAGGCGGGATTGTCGGCGAGACCGAGCAGCGTCTCCAGCCCGCACGAGATCCTCAGATTGACCTGTGCGCCTTCGGGTTCACAGTTGCGGGTGGCCGCGCAATTCCGGTCGCCGCATTCGCAGGCCAGGACGCTCCCGCCGCGCATCAGCACCATGAACGCGTCCGCACACCGGACATCGAGGGGGCGCGGATCGGCCCGGCACGCCGTCTTGGCAACCTTCACGATCAGGCCCGTGGCCGCCGCCAACTGAGTCGCCGTCAACGTCACCGACAGCACACCCATCCCGTGAGGTAGGCGACGGGAGCGAACCTTGCGTTTGGCCTCGGCCTCGTCGCGGGAGCGTTGCGCCCAGGCGGCGTCGTCCTCGATCAGCAACCTGTCGATCTCGATTCCGAGCGGGGTCGGTGCGAGCCGTCGTGCGGCGGAGAGGATGCCGGCGTCGAGGCGCAGCGCCGCAGCGGTGGCGGCCTTACGGGTGTGCTCGTCGATCACCCGGATCTTCGCCAGCGACACCTCCCCGGCGGCGAAGGCCTCCCGCAACTCGGGCATCCGCTCGAGGGTGAACCCGAGGCGCATCAGCGACGACACCGACCTGAAGGTGCTCGACAACGCCAGCGCGACCTCCGCGATCGCGGACCGCTCCGCTTGCTCGGTATCGAATCCGGCACCGGGAGCCCGATGGTCGAAGGTGCCACGAGAGCTGGTGTAGTCCATGATCTGCGCGATCAGCCGGGCCGCCGCCGCATTCTCGGCGCGCGAGGTCTCGGCGATCGCGTCGAGCAGGCACCGTTCATGATCGGTCACCATCGAGTCAGCCAAGTCCATCACCCCCCGGGTTAATAGAACATATGTACGATTCTACTCGAGAACGGCCCGCGCGCACGGGGTTTGAGGAACTCCGGACTGTTGGAATCGCATGATGGCGCCGACGCCTCGATAGCTTGGATACGACTTCCTCGGGACCCATGACCGCAATCCGGTCATCATCGGTGGCGGCACGCCGTTCCTGCCGCCGGTCGCCGAAAGCGTGCCGCTCGACCCTGCTCGAGATCAGGACGTACGGCTCGCGCGCGATCTACGAGCGCTACCGGCGCGTTCGCCGTCACTGGGACTGACACCTCCAACGGTTCCGCTGCGCGGCCAACAGCGGAGAAAGGACGTCAACATCATTGAGTTTTCGACTGGCTCGTAGATGCTGTAGGCATGACGAATCGGTTGGTTGGAATCACGATCGACTGCGCGGACCCCGCACGGCTGGCATCGTTCTGGAGCGCAATGCTCGACATTGCGGAGTCCGACGATCACGGTGACGACAGCGGATGGGCCACCGTGGGATCTCGCCTTGATGGCCAGCCGCGCCTGACCTTCCAACGAGTTCCAGAACCCAAAACCGGCAAGGTCCGCATTCACCTCGACGTTCAGGTCGAAGATATCGACGCAGGCCGCCACCGTGTCGAAAGCCTGGGCGGCCGCTGGGCCGGCGTGCGTCACGACTACGACGATGGAACCGTGATGGTGATGCACGATCCAGAGGATCACGAGTTCTGCATCGTTCAGTACTACAACTGCGATACCGGGTAACCCCACGGATTGACGAAACACCAAAGGGAAACGGACTCTTCCTCATTCAGAGTGCGTTGATTCGTTCCTGAAGCTGACCCGAGTGGATCAATGACCGCACGATGTAGTGGTCGAGGCTACGGAAGCCGAGGGCGATGCCACGCAGGTGCTCGAGACGTCCGTTGATCGCCTCCACCGGACCGTTCGACACCCCGACATCGAAGTAGGCCAGGATCTCGGCGCGGCGTTTCCAAAGGCTGCGGCCGAGCTGCGCCAACTCCTCCAACCCCGGCCCAAGTCCATTTCGAATTCGCTTGAGACACTTGAACATCGTCAACTTCCCCACACGCTTGTCGGTGTCGCCGTAGGCGACGATCAGATCCTGATAGCACCACGCCGTCACCTCCACCGGCAGATGCCGTCCTCGCCGTCGAGTGCGGTGGCGAGCTTGTCCTTCTGCTTGTCGGTAAGCAGACCGTTCCGGGTGAGCAGGATCCGGCGGATCCCGTCGAGCGGATCACCGACCCGGCCGCGATGCCCGCGCGTGGCCTGCTGGACGCGTTGCCGACAGAGGGTGAGCTTCTCCGCCGCCAGGTGCACCACGTGGAACGGGTCCATCACCGCCCTCGCCGCAGGTCGAGCTTCGGCGGTGGAGGTGCGGTTCCGATCAGGAAGAGCCCATTTAACGCTTTGAACTGCGGAAAATAGCCCGTCGGTTTCGAAGTGGCGGTCTGTTTTGCCGTCTACAGTCGCCGGTAGTCGGGGCGGGCGAGGGGCCGGTCCCGTCAACTGGTGAAGGGGACATGATCGATGGGTGGACACGTGGGGCGTGTGGGTGGGGCGGTGCTCGCGGTGCTGACGATTGCTGGGGGTGGGCTGGGGTTGGGGGTGGGAACCGCGGGGGCAGGCCTCGGAAGCAGCAAATACGGCCAGCCGCTCTGTTCGAACGTGGATTCGGGGGTGCTCTGCGACGGTGAGCGTTTCGGGTCCACTACATGGGTCGGTGACACCGAATTGACTTACTCCGGAACTGATCGTGCCGCGCCCGGTGACGAAACATCTTTCAGGGTGAGTTTCATTGGGTCCCGCGACGTCTTGCACCCCATGGTCGTCACCAGTCTCACCCACCAAGTTCCGAGTGGGTTTGAGTTCACGGGAGCCACCGTGAAGACCGGGGGTAATAGGGAACTGGACCCGGGCGTTGTGGTGGATCCCGCAACCGGGAATGTCACGGTCATGGCACCCGATGGCGGCTGGACGATACCGAAGGACAACACCTCGTCCGGCTACCTCGTCTTCGAATTGGATTACACCGTTACCGATGTGGATGGCGATAGCACCAGTCGGATTGCGTTCACCGGCACCGACTCCGCGTCGGCGCGATGGGTGGCGACGGGGAACACGCAGGGGTACCGGGACTTCAAGGAAGGACCCTTCGGGAGCACGAGTTATGGGGAGCCGTTCGGTAGCTGACTCGGGCTCCTGACCGCTCACCTGCCGAGGGGTCCGCGGCCCCTCGACGGGCCGCGGACCGCCGGGACCGCGCCCGGTGCACCACACCGGCGACGAACGCGACCGCGAGGATCGCGCCGGCGGCGATCGGGCCGGCCGGGTTGCCGGGGAACATGCCGTCGAGCAGCAGCAGCACACCGAACACCAGGAACAGGGTCGAGCCGATCCACACGCCGACCCAGTCGTTGTCCGCGGCGAGCGTGATCGTCGCGAGCATCGTTTTGTCGCCGAGTTCGGCGACGCAGATGACGCCGAAGCTCAGCAGCAGGGCGGCGAGCAAGATCGGTCCTCCGTTCGTGGTGATCGGAGGATGTCCGGGTACGGTCCTCCGGTCCCCGACGCGGGTGCGTCGACGACCGAAGGTCTCGCCCACCGGTGGGAACCGGTTCGGGCAGCCGGGCGGACGTCAGCTCGTGGAACGACTGGTGGGTTTTGCCAGTAAGTCGACTGCTCAATTGGGGGCTACTCCCCTTCGTGAATCCGACAGTATTCATGATCGGCCAAGAAAGCTAAGTGGCCCAATACGTTTGGTGATCCGACCTAACCTGACTCACCTCTGAGTGAGAAATCGGGGTCCGGCGACTTGACCTGGGTATTCGTGTCTCGAATGTGGCGGTTTCACGCACTAACGCGGCCGGTTTACCCTCGTCAAGTGACGTTCAGCAGGCAGGTCCGGGCCAAGTCCGGGCCACGGCTGACGCAGGCATGCTCTCCGCGAGCAACCTCAAGTCTCTGGACGAGGCCGGGCTCAAGTTCATCGTCGGCTCGCGCGTCACCAAGGTCCGGTCCTTCCGTGGCCGGATCGGTGACCTGCTGAAGATCACACCTGACGTTCCCGCCGACAAAGCGTCGTCCCGGTTGACGATCGTGACCCCGTTGCCGCCGAGGTTTATTTGAGGGCGGCAACGGGGTCAGCATCGGTCGCTACTTCCGCCGCTTCCGTTTCTGTTGCGCAGGCTTCGGCCGGGTGGCCGGTCGAGCACCTGGTTTGGGCGCAGTGATCACGCGCTGTTCGGCGACCTCTCGCTGTTTCGCGGCTTCTTCCCTGTCGATGCGAGTGAACACGAGGTGCTGCTGGCCATAGGTCCAGATGTTGTTGCTCACCCAGTACAGCAAGATTGCGATCATCAGGAATGGCCCGCCGACCAGGACACCGAGTGGGAAAACCCACAGCATCAGCTTGTTCATGATCGCCGACTGCGGGTTGGCTGCAGCTTCCGCACTCTGCCTCTTCACCGATGCCCGCGCGTTGAAATGCGTGGCAAGGCTCGCGAGCACCATAAGGGGGATCGCCACCGCGGCAATCGTGGCCACCGTCGGGACTCCGCCGTACGGAGCAAACGACGCCAAGGTGCTCTGCGGACTGGTGACCGCCACGGAGATCGGTGCACCGAATAGGCGAGCACTCAAAAACGACTGCACATCAGCGGCGCTGAAGACATAGTTCGGAGTGTTTGCGTCGGCCTCGGGAGTCATCCCGAGGTTGCCCAGTCCGGTTCCGGTTCGATTGAACGAACGCAATACGTGGTAGAGCCCGAGGAACACCGGTGCCTGAACCAGTGCGGGCAGGCACCCCATCAGCGGATTGAACCCGTGCTCCTTCTGCAGCTTCTGCATCTCGGTCGCCTGGCGTTGCCGGTCGCCGGCGTACTTCTTCTGTAGGGCCTTGATCTGCGGTTGCAACTCCTGCATCTGGCGGGTCGTACGGACCTGTTTGATTGCGGGCTTGAGCAGCAAGACACGGAGGGTGCAGACCAGGAACACCACGGCCAGCGCCCAAGCGAATCCGTTGTCGGGGCCGAGAACCGAGCCGAACGCCTTGTGCCAGAACCACAAGATCGCGGATACGGGGTAGTAGATGAAGTCGAGCATTCGAGTACCTCTTTGCTGCACGACGCAGCGTCACACGGCATCGTGCGAGTGGGAGTTCACGCCCGGATCCTCTGCGGATCGCTCCGGCGTGGAAGGACGGTCGACCGAGGCGCTCGCGCAGCGTCAGTGCAGCGCGGCGGCCAGGACCTGTCCGGGTGCTCGAGGTCGGCGGGGCCGACCGGGGGTGTCCGGGGCGCTCTGACGACGGAACGCGCCCCGCAGGCGCTGCTCGTCCCGTGATGGGCCCGTGGTCGGCTCGGTCAGCGAGCGCAGTTGGGACAGCGAGCCTTGTCCAGCCACCGCGAGCAGAAGAACGATCGCAATCGCCGCGCCGACAACCGCGGTCGGCCCATCCATCGCTGTTGCCGTGGCAATCACCAACGTCAGCATGGCCACCCACGTGAGCTGAACGAGGTTCAGCCTCCGCGCGAGGAGTGACCACATCCATGCCATGCGACAAAGCGTACCGAGTGAACCCCGCGCATACAGCTTGTCGCATCCCGAGAGCCACACGCCGATCGGTACTAACCTTCCCCCTATGCGCGCAGTCGTGATCACCAAGCATGGGGACGCCGACGTCCTCCAGGTCCAGGAACGCCCTTCGCCGCCGCTCCGCCCCGGTGCGGTCCGCATCGACGTCCGGGCCGCAGGCGTCAATTTCGCGGACGTGATGGCCCGGCTCGGCCTGTACGCCGACGCCCCGCCGCTGCCGAGCATCGTCGGCTACGAGGTCGCGGGGACGATCGGCGAGGTCGCCCCGGACGTGGTCGGCCTCACCGTCGGCGACCGGGTGGTCGCGGGCACGAGATTCGGCGGGTATGCCGAGGAGGTGGTTGCCGATGCCCGAGACGTGATCGCGCTGCCGGATTCGCTGAGCTTCGAGCAGGGCGCCGCCATCCCGGTCAACTACGCGACGGCGTGGGCCGGCCTGGTCGGCTACTCGAACCTTCTTGAGGGAGAGCGGGTCCTGATCCAGGCGGCGGCCGGTGGCGTCGGGATCGCGGCGACGCAGATCGCCAAGCACCGCGGCGCCGAGGTCTACGGCACCGCCTCGCCGGGCAAGCACGATGCCATCCGCGGCTTCGGCGTCGACGTGGCGCTGGACTACCGGAAACGCGGGTGGGACAGCGGACTTCCGCCGATGGACGTGATCATGGATGCGATCGGCGGCGAGTCGCTGCGACGAAGCTATGGCCTGTTGCGTCCCGGCGGCAGGCTCGTCGCCTTCGGGGCCAGCTCGGTGGTCGCGGGCGACAAGCGAAACCTGCTGAGGGCCGCGCCGCAGGCCCTGCGCATGATGCGGGGCTTCAACCTCATCGACCAGATGAGCGAGTCCAAGGCGGTGATCGGGCTCAACATGCTGCGGCTGTGGGACGACCGCGGCACCCTCGAGCCCTGGATCACCCCGTTGCGCGAGCTGATCGAGAACGGCGTCGTGGCGCCAGTGGTGTCCGACGCGGTCCCGTTCGCCAACGCGCCAGAGGCCCATCGAATCCTGACCGAACGTCGCAACGTCGGAAAGGTCGTGCTGGTCCCCTAGCGCGTCGGGCGAACTCTCGTTAGGACTACTTGGTGAGCAGCGGAGCGATCCGCGGCGGGATCTTCTCCAGCGCGTACGGCAGCGACAGGACGGTGCTCCAGGTCATCGCCTCGGCGGCCTCGTCCTCGAGGATGATCGTGCGGCCGTCCTTGACGACGTTCAGCTCCTGGTAGACCGGCGTCTTGTCGAGCTCGGCCCGCAGCTTGTCGCCGTAGCCGCCACCCGCGTACCAGACCAGCAGGTCGGCATCGGCGAGCGAGAGCTGCTCGGTGCTGATCGGGGCGAAGTTGGTCGTCGTGATCTGCTGCGTGACAGGCGGATTGACGAAGCCGAGCTCGGTGAAGAAGCGAACCTTCGGGTCCTCCGGGCCGTAGACCCCGAACTGGCCAGGGCCCTTGAGCGCGCCCACGATCACCGTCTTGCCCGCGAAGGCGGGGTTCGCGGCGGCGACATCGGTGAACTGCTTCTCGACGGAGGCCACCAGCTCCTTCGCCTTGTCCTGCTTGCCGAGCGCCTCGCCGATGATCCGCGTCTGGTCCTGCCACGGCACCCCGTAGTCGGCGAACTCCTTGGGCTGCGCGACGGTCGGCGCGAGCGCGCTGAGCTTGTTGTACTGGTCCTTGGTCAGGCCCGAGTAGGTGCCGACGATCAGATCCGGACCGGTGGCGGCCACCTTCTCGACGTCGATCCCGGTGTTCGCGCTGCCGATGATCGCGGGGGTCGCCCCGGCGAGCAGTCCCTGCGCCCATGGCCACACGGCGTTCGGGTAGTTGCCGTACCAGTCGAAGACGCCGACCGGGGTGGAGCCGAGCGCCAGGAGCGCGTCCTGGTCGTTGTACCCGACGCTGACCACGCGCTGCGGGTCGAGCGGCACCTGGGTCTCGCCGTACTTGTTGCCGATGGTCGCGCCGGTGCCTGCCGACGCCGATCCGCCGTCACCGTCACTGCTGCAGGCAGCGGCGAACGCGAGCAGTGCGCCCGACGTTCCGATCAGAAATCCCCGCCGCGTCAACTTCCCGACGTCTGCCATCGACTCTCCTCCATCGTCACCAAAGCTAGGTAAGGCTAGCCGAAATAGTAGGCAGAGTGGGTCACCCCGCTGTCGGCGGGCCCGTCGCAGGGCCACTATGTAGGCATGACTCGCAAGGGACCCGAACGCGACATCGACGAATCCGAGCTGGTCGTCACGCACAGCAAGGACCACGCGGCGGGCGTCCCCGCGGTCCTGGTGTCCCTGCAACGCGGTCTCGAACAGATGGGCGCCGTCCGCACCGCCCGGACCCTGGCCCGACTCAATCAGCGGCACGGTTTCGACTGCCCCGGCTGCGCCTGGCCCGAGACGCCTGGACACCGCAGGCCCGCGGAGTTCTGTGAGAACGGCGCCAAGGCCGTGGCCGAGGAGGCGACGCTGCGCCGCGTCGGCACCGAGTTCTTCGCCGAGCACTCGGTGGCGGAGCTGGCCGAGAAGACCGACTACTGGCTCGGACAGCAGGGGCGCCTGGCGCACCCGATGGTGCTCCGCGAGGGCGCGACCCACTACACGCCGATCGAATGGGACGAAGCCTACCGGCTGATCGCCGACCACCTGCGCGCGCTGCCCAGCCCCGACCAGGCGGTGTTCTACACCTCCGGTCGCACCAGCAACGAGGCCGCCTTCCTCTACCAGCTGATGATCCGCAGCTTCGGCACCAACAACCTGCCCGACTGCTCCAACATGTGCCACGAGTCGTCCGGCAGCGCACTGACCGAATCGATCGGGATCGGCAAGGGCTCGGTGACGGTGCCGGACCTCGAGTACGCCGACCTGATCCTCATCGCAGGCCAGAACCCCGGCACCAACCACCCCCGCATGCTCTCCACCCTGGAGAAGGCAAAGGCGAACGGCGCCAAGATCATCGCGGTGAACCCGCTGCCCGAGGCCGGGCTTCGCCGGTTCAAGGACCCGCAGAAGGTGGGCGGTGTGATCGGGCGCGGCGTCGACATCGCCGACGAGTTCCTGCAGATCCGCCTCGGCGGCGACATGGCCCTGTTCCAGGGGCTCGGGCGACTGCTGCTCGAGGCCGACGACGCGGACCCCGGCTCGGTGGTGGACCGCGCGTTCGTCGAGCAACACTGCGCGGGCTTCGCCGAGTACGAGGAGAACGTGCGCGCTGTGGATCTCGACGTCGTCCTCGAGGCCACCGGCCTCACGATGACGCAGTTGCGCGAGACCGCCGACGCGTTGGCCCGTTCCGAACGGACGATCGCGTGCTGGGCGATGGGCCTGACCCAGCAGTCCCACGGGGTCGCGACCATCCAGGAGATCACGAACCTGCTGCTGATGCGCGGCATGATGGGCAAGCCCGGCGCGGGCGTCTGCCCGGTGCGCGGGCACTCCAACGTCCAGGGTGACCGCACGATGGGCATCTGGGAGAAGATGCCGGACTCGTTCCTCGACGCTCTGGACCGCGAGTTCTCCATCGTCAGCCCCCGAAAGCACGGCTGGGACACCGTCGCCGCCATCCGCGGCATGCGTGACGGCAAGGGCTCCGTGTTCATGGCGATGGGCGGCAACTTCATCCGGGCCACCCCGGACACCGAGGCGACCGAGGCCGCGCTGCGTTCGTGCGCGCTGACCGTCCAGGTCTCGACCAAACTCAACCGCTCCCACGTGGTCACCGGCGCCACCGCGGTCATCCTGCCCACCCTCGGCCGTACCGACAAGGACATCCAGGCGAGCGGGAAACAGATGGTGTCCGTGGAGGATTCGATGTCCATGGTGCACCTCTCCCGGGGCAACCTCACACCGGTCAGCGACCAGTTGCGCAGCGAGGTCGCGATCGTCTGCGAGCTCGCGGAAAACCTGCTCGGCGCCGACCACTCGGTGCCGTGGGCGCGATTCAAGGGGGACTACGACCGCATCCGCGACTCGATCTCGCGGGTGGTGCCCGGCTGCGAGAACTACAACGAGCGGGTCCGCAGGCCCGACGGATTCCAGCTGCCGCACCCGCCGCGCGACCGGCGTGAGTTCCCCACCCGCACCGGCAAGGCCAACTTCACCGCGAGTCCGCTGCAGTGGTTGCCCACTCCCCCCGGCCGGTTGATCCTGCAGACCCTGCGCAGTCACGACCAGTACAACACCACCATCTACGGGCTCGACGATCGCTATCGCGGAGTGAAGGGCGGCCGCCGGGTGATCTTCGTGTCCGCGGCCGACCTCGCGGAACTGGGCATCGCCGACGGCGCGTCCGTGGACATCGTCTCCGAGTGGACCGGCCCCGACGGCGTGCTCCAGGAGCGGCGGGTGCGGGACTTCAAGGCCGTCGAGTACAGCACACCCAAGGGCAACGCCGCCGCCTATTACCCGGAGACCAACCCCCTCATCCCGCTCGATCACGTTGCCGCAAAATCGAATACACCGGTTTCCAAGGCGGTGCTGGTGCGGCTCGAACCGGCGGGGGCGCACTGATGGGTCGGGTCACCGCGCGCCGTCCGGTGCTGCGGATCACCGGGCCGAGCGGGGATTCCACCGGCGGCACCACCGTGCGCAGGCCGGACAGCCTGGCCGTGGAGGAACCGCTGGAGATCCGACTCGGCGGCCGATCGCTCTCGGTGACCATGCGCACCCCGGGGGACGACATCGACCTGGTGCACGGGTTCCTGCTGGGCGAGGGCATCATCGGTTCGGCGTCCGACGTCTCGGTCATCCGGTACTGCGACGGCGTCGACAGCGACGGCGCCAACACCTACAACGTCCTCGACGTCGCGCTCGCGCCCGGCGTCTCACCGCCGACCGGCGCCGATCGCCAGTTCCTGACCACCTCGGCCTGCGGCGTCTGCGGCAAGGCCTCGCTCGAGGCGGTCCGGGTCCGCTCGCGCTACGACCTCACGGCTCCCGACCCGGTGGTGACGGCGTCGACCCTGGCGTCGATGCCGACGACCCTGCGCGCGCGCCAACGGGTCTTCGACTCGACGGGCGGCCTGCACGCCGCCGGACTGTTCACCCCCGACGGCGCCCTGCTCGCGATTCGCGAGGATGTGGGCAGGCACAACGCCGTCGACAAGGTGCTCGGCTGGGCGTTGACCGCCGACCGGGTACCGCTGCGCGAGGCGATCCTCGCGGTCAGCGGGCGCGCCTCCTTCGAACTCGTGCAGAAGGCCGTGGTCGCGGGGGTTCCGATACTGGCCGCGGTGTCCGCCCCGTCGTCGCTCGCCGTCGATCTCGCCACCGAGTCCGGGCTGAGCCTGGTCGGTTTCCTGCGCGGCGAGACCATGAACGTCTACAGCGGCGAGGCCCGGATCACGCCGGCCTGACGCCAAGCTCCGCCAAGGCACCACCCCTGTGACGCTTCTCGCACCCTTTCATATACCCCCTAGGGTATGGTCGTTGCATACCGAACGGATACCCCCTGGGGCATATCGAGGAGATACGCATGACGAGCAACACAGCCGAGGTGGACAAAACCCGGTCAGTGGCGGCTGCCGACGGCCCGCCGCCGCCGGCGTCGACTGGGGGAATCCTCGGCCGACTGGGCGCCACGATGGTCGGGCGCGCACGCTGGGTGTTCGGCATCTGGCTGATCGCACTGGTGGCGCTCGGCGCCGCCGCGCCGTCGGTGTTCACGTCGCTGGCCGGTGCAGGCTGGCAGGCCAACGGCTCGGAATCCGTGCAGGTCCGCGAGCTCGCCGAGGAGCACTTCGGCGGGAACTCCTCCGCCGCGGTGCAGGTCGTCGTGCACTCGGACACTCTCGCGGTCGCCGATCCGCAGGTGCAGCAGGTCCTCGCCGACGCGACAGCGGTGTTCGCCGACGATCAGCGTTTCGGCGAGGTCATCGCCCCGCAGCCCGGCATGTCCATCAGCCCGGACGGGCACACCGGCATCCTGATCGCGGGTGCGAACGCGAGTACCGACGACATGGTCAAGGCCGTCGACGAGCTCAAGGGAGAACTGGGCGCGCTGTCAACGGACGAGATCGAGGTCTACCCCACCGGCGCGTCGGCGCTCTGGAGCGACTTCAACAAGGCCAATCACGACGCGATGATCCAGGCGGAGATGCTCTCCTGGCCGGTGACGCTCGCGATCATGGTGCTGGCCTTCGGGTCACTGGTCGCTGCGGGACTGCCGCTGCTGCTGACCATGGCGGGCCTGATCGCCTCCGCGGGCGGGCTGGTCCTGCTCAACACGGTCACGCCGATCTCGGTGTGGGCCATGAACTTCGCGATGATGTTCGCCCTCGCTCTCGGCATCGACTACGCGCTGTTCATCGTGGCGCGATTCCGGGATGCGCTGAGCAAGAGCGGCGACCCGCGCGCGGCGGTCGCCGAGACGATGGACACCGCGGGCAAGGCCGTCGTCCTGTCGGGGTTGACCGTGCTCGTGAGCCTGTCCGCTGTGCTGCTGGTCCCCGCGCCCGCGGTCCGGACGATGGCCGTCGGCATCATGCTCGCCGTCACCTTCGTCCTCGCGGCCACCCTGACCCTGCTGCCCGCGGTGCTGGGCAAGCTCGGCACCAAGGTGAACGCCGGCTCGCTCCCCTACGCCAAGCGACAGCAGCACCGCTCCCCCCGCTTCGCCGCGTGGGGCAACCTCCTGCACAGGCACCCGTGGCCGTTCGCGATCGGCTCGCTCCTGATCCTGATCGCGCTGTCCCTGCCGGTACTCGGCTTGAAGGTCGCGATGCCGTCGATCGAGGTGGTCCCCTCCGATGCGCCGGTCCGCCAGGGCTACGAACTCGTCCAGGCACAGCTGGGCGAAGGCGCGCCGGGAATGCTGCAGATCATCGCCCCGGCGTCCGAGGCCGAGGCCACCGCGGGTGCCGCGGCCGCCGTCGACGGGATCGCGATGGTCACCCCACCGCAGCAGGCGATCGACGGCTCCGATCACGTGATGCTGCAGGCGATCCCGGGTGTCGATCCCTCCGACGAGGCGATGGGGTCGATCCTCACCCAGTTGCGGTCCGAGCTGCCCTCTCAGGCCCTGGTCGGCGGCGCGCCTGCCGAGAACCTCGACCTGCAGCAGGCGCTGAACGACTACCTGCCCCTGATCGTCGGCATCATCCTGGCCCTCGGCTTCCTGCTGCTGCTGGTCGCGCTGCAGGCCCCGCTGATCGCCGTCCTCGGCACGGTGGTGAGCCTGCTCTCGACCGCCGCCGCGTTCGGGGTCGCCAAGCTGATCTTCCAGGACGGGCACGGGGCCGGCCTGCTCGGCTTCACCCCGCAGGGGTTCCTCGACGGCTGGGGGCCGGTGTTCTTCTTCGCGATGATCTTCGCCATCGCGATGGACTACACGGTGTTCCTGCTGTCCACCGCGAAGGAGCACTACGAGCGATCCGGCGATCCGAAGGTCGCGCATGTGGACGGCCTCGCGCACTCGGGCCGGGTGATCGCCGCCGCCGCGGCGGTGATGGTGGCGGTGTTCTTCACCTTCGCGCTCGCCGACCCCCTCCCACCGAAGGAGATGGGCATCATCCTCGGCGTCGCCGTCCTGCTCGACGCGGTCCTCATCCGCCTCGTCCTGCTGCCGGTGCTGCTGCGGCTGACCGGGCACGCCGCCTGGTGGTCCCCCGCCTGGCTGCGCAGGGTGCTGCCCAATATCAGCTTCTCCCACGGCTGACCCGATTTCACGGAAGGAAACCCGACATGTCAACACTCCCCCGCCACCGCGGCTGGACGGTCGAGCGACTGGTTCCGCTCCTGGGCGGCACCATGGTCCTGCTCAGCGTCGCGCTCACCCTCGCGTTGTCGTCGTGGTGGTTGATCCTCACCGGGTTCGTCGCCGCGAACCTGCTCCTCTACGCGGCCGTCGGTTGGTGCCCGGCCAGCCTGCTGATGCAGCGACTGGGCGTGCGGCGACTCGACAACCGAATGTGAACACCCCCGATCCAGAACGGAGACAACTCATGAACCTGGCACTGTCGACGACACTGCAGACCTCCTTCGCCGATGCGGTCGAGAAGACCCGAAAGGCCCTTCAGGAACAGGGCTTCGGCGTGCTCACCGAGATCGACATGCGCGCGACCCTCAAGGCCAAGCTCGACGTGGACATGGAGGACTACCTGATTCTCGGGGCCTGCAACCCGCCGCTTGCGCACCGCGCCGTCACCATCGACCGGCAGATCGGATTGCTGCTGCCGTGCAACGTGATCGTTCGCTCGGATCCGGCCGCCGGCGGCACCGTCACGGTGGAGGCGATGAATCCCGAGCTGATGGTGCAGGTCACGGGCGAACCCGCGCTCGAGGCCGTCGCCGAGGAGGCGGGCACCCGCCTGCGGGCCGCGATCGCCTCACTCGGCGACGCTTCCTGAGCCCCGCTGCCGTCGACAGATCCAGTCGACGGCGGCGCGGTAGCCGTCCACCCCGAGACCGCAGATCACACCGTCGGCGACCGGCGACACGAGCGACCGGTGCCGGAACACCTCGCGACCGTGGATGTTGCTGACGTGCACCTCCACCACCGGCACCCCGAGCGTGGCGAGTGCGTCGCGCAGCGCGACCGAGGTGTGCGAGTAGCCGCCCGGGTTGATCACCACCCCCGAGGCCCCCTCGCGGGCCTCGTGGATCCAATCGATCAGTACGCCTTCGTGATTGGACTGGCGGGCATCGATCTCGCGGCCGTACCCGGCGGCCGCCTCGCGGCACAGGGCCACGACATCGTCGAGGGTGGCGGGCCCGTACACCTCGGGCTGCCGCTGTCCGAGCAGGTTCAGGTTGGGTCCGTTGAGCACGAGGATCGGGCCTGCGGTCGCCATACGGGACACGCTAGCTCGCGGCGACCCCGACAGACGGAGAACGGCCGGTGGGAATCCCACCGGCCGTTCTCCTGTGTCGTTGTGCGGACTACGCCGACTTGTCGCGTCGTTCCGGCCGCTCGGGCTTACGCGGGACGATCGTCGGCAGCACGTTGTCGTTGACCGTCTCGGCCGTCACGACCACCTTGGCGACGTCGTCGCGGCTCGGGATGTCGTACATCACCGGCAGCAGGACCTCTTCCATGATGGCGCGCAGGCCGCGGGCACCGGTGCCTCGAAGGATCGCCTGATCCGCCACCGCCTCGAGCGCGTCCGGCGAGAACTCGAGTTCCACCCCGTCCATGTCGAACAGCCGCGTGTACTGCTTGACCAGCGCGTTCTTCGGCTCCGACAGGATCTGTACGAGGGAGTCCTTGTCCAGACTGGTCACCGAGGCCACGACCGGGAGACGGCCGATGAACTCCGGGATCAGGCCGAACTTGATCAGATCCTCGGGCATCACCTCGGCGAAGTGGTCCTGGGTGTCCAACTCCGCCTTGGAACGCACCTCCGCCCCGAAACCGATGCCACGCTTGCCGACCCGATCGGAGACGATCCGCTCGAGCCCCGCGAACGCACCCGCCACGATGAACAGCACGTTGGTCGTGTCGATCTGGATGAATTCCTGATGGGGGTGCTTGCGCCCACCCTGCGGGGGCACGCTCGCCTGGGTGCCCTCGAGGATCTTCAGCAGTGCCTGCTGCACACCCTCGCCGGACACGTCCCTGGTGATCGACGGGTTCTCGCTCTTGCGGGCGATCTTGTCGACCTCGTCGATGTAGATGATGCCGGTCTCGGCGCGCTTGACGTCGTAGTCCGCGGCCTGGATCAGCTTGAGCAGGATGTTCTCGACATCCTCGCCGACATAGCCCGCCTCCGTGAGCGCCGTCGCGTCGGCGATGGCGAACGGCACGTTCAGCATCTTCGCGAGCGTCTGCGCGAGGTAGGTCTTGCCGCAGCCGGTCGGGCCGAGCATGAGGATGTTCGACTTGGCCAGTTCCACGGTCTCGCCGCGGGCGTCGCGACCCTTGTCGCCGGCCTGGATGCGCTTGTAGTGGTTGTAGACCGCGACGGCGAGCGTGCGCTTGGCCGCGTCCTGACCGATCACATAGTTCTCGAGGAAGTCGCGGATCTCGGCCGGCTTGGGCAGCTCGTCGAGCTTGACCTCGCTCGACTCGGCCAGCTCTTCCTCGATGATCTCGTTGCACAGGTCGATGCACTCATCGCAGATATAGACCCCTGGTCCCGCGATGAGCTTCTTCACCTGCTTCTGACTCTTGCCGCAGAAAGAGCACTTCAGCAGGTCGCCGCCGTCACCGATGCGTGCCATCTCGTCAGGTCCCTACTTCCTTCTCAGCGTGGTGACCATCCCCACCCGCGTGTGAGTCGTCACGACCCACATCCCTGGGCGGACAAAAGCCCCTGATGTGACCGTACCCGTAGTTCCGGAACGAGGTCGACCAGTTGCCGATGATTCGACCCGGCGCGCAGCCGAGGCGAAGCTCCGACGACCGTGTACCCCGATTCCGACCGGGGGTCCCAGCCTGACCGGTCGGCACCCGGACACGCCGCATCCCTACGAACGCGGCGTGTCGCGAGCCCGACCGTCTCCCGTCGACCCGAAGAGGCCGACAGACCGCTACTTCTGAGCGGAGAGCTTCCGGTACTCCAGCACGTCGTCGATGATCCCGTACTCCTTGGCCTCCGCGGCCGTGAGGATCTTGTCGCGATCGGTGTCCTTGCGGATCACCTCGGCGTCCTTGCCGGTGTGCTTGCTCAGCGTCGACTCCATGAGCCTGCGCATCCGCTCGATCTCGGCGGCCTGGATCTCGAGGTCCGAGACCTGGCCCTGGATGCCGCCCGTAGCCGGCTGGTGGATCAGCACACGCGCGTTCGGCAGCGCGAGGCGCTTGCCGGGAGTGCCCGCGGCCAGCAGCACGGCCGCGGCCGAGGCCGCCTGGCCGAGGCACACCGTGGTGATGTCGGCGCGCACGTACTGCATGGTGTCGTAGATCGCCATCAGCGACGTGAACGAGCCGCCGGGCGAGTTGATGTACATCGTGATGTCGCGGTCCGGATCGAGCGACTCGAGCACGAGCAGCTGCGCCATCACGTCGTTGGCCGACGCGTCATCCACCTGCACACCGAGGAAGATGATGCGCTCCTCGAACAGCTTGTTGTACGGGTTCGACTCCTTGACGCCGTAGCTGGAGTGCTCGATGAACGAGGGCAGGATGTAGCGCGACTGAGCGCCGGCCGGCGCCTGGCCGCCGAGCGCACGGGGATCGAAGAGGTTGGTCATCAGTTCTCCAAGATGGTGTGGACGAGAGGTCGGAGGCGGTGGCGGGTCAGTTGCCCGCGCCGCCGGCCTGCCGTGCGCGGGTGATGACGTGATCGACGAAGCCGTAGTCGAGCGCTTCCTTGGCGGTGAACCAACGGTCACGGTCCGAGTCGGCGGTGATCTGCTCGACGGTCTGACCGGTGTGCTCCGCGATGAGCTCGGCCATCTCGCGCTTGGTGTGCGCGAACTGCTCGGCCATAATCGCGATGTCGGACGCGGTTCCACCGATACCGGCAGACGGCTGGTGCATCATGATCCGCGCGTGCGGCAGGGCGAAGCGCTTGCCCTTGGTGCCTGCCGAGAGCAGGAACTGCCCCATCGACGCGGCCAGGCCCATGCCGAACGTCGCGACGTCGCACTCGGCGAACTGCATGGTGTCGAAGATCGCCATGCCCGCCGTCACCGAACCACCCGGCGAGTTGATGTACAGGTTGATGTCCCGCGTTGGGTCCTCTGCCGACAGCAGCAGGATCTGCGCGCACAGCTTGTTCGCGATGTCGTCGTCGACCTGGGTACCGAGGAAGATGATGCGTTCCCGAAGCAGGCGCTCGAACACCGAGTCGCTGAGATTCAGACCAGAGGTGGCTGAAGTCATGGCGGGGCTCAACGAAGCCCCCGGGTTCTGTGAAGTCACGGTACCTGCCTTCTCCATAACTGAATTCGATGGTTCTTGACACTGACACTAACGAACAGGGACGGCCCCGGAGTCCCGGTGCCGTCCCTGTTCGCTATTGGCGTGAAATCTAGCTCTCGTCCGCGGCCTCGGCCTCGTCCGACTCCGGGGTGCCGAACAGCTCCGCGGTGTCGACTGCCGCACCGGAGGTGTCCGTCACGGTCACCTGGTCGACGACGGTCGCGAGCGCCTTGCCGCGACGGACATCGGCGAACACGGCGCCGAGCTGACCGGCCTGCTGGACCTGCTGGATGAACTGGTCCGGCGAGATGCCGTAGCGCTGCGCCTGGAAGATGATCCGCTCGGTCAGCTCCTGCTGGCCGACCTCGGTGCCCGCCTCGTCCGCGATCGCGTCGAGCAGCAGCTGGGTCTTCACCGACTTCTCGGCAGCCTCGGTGGCGTCCTTGTCGAACTGCTCGCGGCTGGTGCCCTGCGCCTCGAGGAGGGCGTTGAGCTGCTCCTCGTCGTGGTCGAGGCCGTGCACGGCCTCGTGCAGCTGGGCGTCGACCTCGGCCTTGACCACGGTCTCGGGCAGCGGGACCTCGATGGTCTCGAGCAGCGTCTCGAGGACCTTGTCGCGGATCTGGCCGGCCTGCTCGACCTTGGCCACCCGGCCGACCCGCTCGCGCAGGTCGTCCTTGAGCGCGTCGAGGGTGTCGAACTCGCTCGCCAGCTGGGCGAACTCGTCGTCGGCCTCGGGCAGCTCGCGCTCCTTGACGGTGCCGACGGTGACCGTCACGACGGCCTCCTTGTCGGCGTGCTCACCGGCGACGAGCTTGGTGGTGAAGTCCTTCGACTCGCCGGCCTTGAGTCCGACGATCGCCTCGTCGAGACCCTCGATCAGCTGGCCGGAGCCCACCTCGTGGGACAGGCCGGACGCGGTCGCCTCCGGGACGGCCTCGCCGTCGATGGCGGCCGACAGGTCGATCGACACGAAGTCGCCGTCCTGAACCGCGCGCTCGACACCGGTGAGGGTGCCGAAACGCTGACGCAGCGACAGCAGCTGCTCCTCGACGGCCTCATCGGTGATCTCGACCGGGTCGACGGTGACCGCGAGGGTGCTGTAGTCGGGCAGGTCGATCTCGGGACGGACGTCCACCTCGGCGGTGAACGCGAGCAGCTCGCCGTCTTCGATCTTGGTGATGTCGATCTCGGGCTGACCGATCGCCTTGACGCCCGCGGTGGTCACGGCCTCCGAGTAGCGCCCGGGAAGGGTGTCGTTGACGACCTGCTCGAGCACGGCGCCGCGGCCGACGCGAGCCTCGAGGAGCTTGGCCGGGGCCTTGCCCGGACGGAAGCCGGGGAGACGGATCTGCTGCGCGAGGGCCTTGTACGCCTTGTCGAAATCGGGCTTGAGCTCCTCGAAGGGCACCTCAACGTTGATACGGACCCGCGTCGGGCTCAGCTGCTCGACGGTGCTCTTCACGGACATGCTCCTTCGTGTGGTCTTGCTCGTTGCGTCGCGGCCCTGGTCTTCAGTTCCGCGCTGTTATGACGTTGTCCCTGGTCGGGGTGACAGGATTTGAACCTGCGACCCTCCGCTCCCAAAGCGGATGCGCTACCAAGCTGCGCTACACCCCGTTAGGTCCGCGACACGGCGGCCGCGCGAAAGATCCGCGTGGCTACCGCCGTGCTGAATCCTACGGGTCACCCGTTCGTGAAATTCCCGGCCACCCTTTTTGACGGATCGCCCGCCACCCGATTGGCGAATCCAGAACTGGGTTGGGTACAGTCTCTCAACGCAGACGACATCGATGGCGATCCCAAGTTGTCGTGTGCACGGGGATGTAGCTTAGTGGTAAAGCCTCTGCCTTCCAAGCAGATGATGCGGGTTCGATTCCCGTCATCCCCTCCACGATCCACCAGCCCACCCAGGCCTTCGCCGGGTGGGTTTTTTCGTGCCCGGGTGCGGTTTGCACTCTGGCCCCCACGACAGGTCGAGTGCCCGCAGGGATCCACCCCACAACCGGTGGTGTCGTCGTGACCACCAATGGTGTCGCGGTGGCCACCGGCGACGTCGCCACGGCCCGACACTCCCCGAAAGAGATCCGTGGCGGCACATCTTTGGGCTCGCCACATGGACACAGCATCGCCCTGACCTGCAGATTCACCCATTTTGCACCATTTTGACACCACCATGCCACCAGAAATGTGGCCACACCTCTTGCGCTGACACCTCTTTGGTGTCATAGTGGTGTCATGGAACTTACGAGATACGTCGACGAGCTGCAGCACCAGCTCGCCACCGCAGCCGCAGCAGGCGGAAACGAGGCACGTGAGCTGGCCGAGCGCCTGACCGCCCCGCTCGACGCCGCCGTCCGACTCATGCTGCTCGAGGCCCTCTCGGCCGCGGCGAACGAGATCACGGCCGAGCTCGCCCCCGGCTCCGTCGATGTGCGCCTCCAGGGCCGCGACCCGGAGTTCGTCGTCACCCCCGCCCCATCCTCGGCGTTCGAGGACGCCGGGCCCGCGACCGTGGAGCCCGCGCCGCCCGCGGCTCTCGACCCCGACGACGTCAGCACCTCCCGCACCACACTCCGCCTGCCCGACCAGCTCAAGGCGCAGGTCGAGGCGGCGGCGGCCCGCGAGGGCGTCTCCCTCAACACCTGGCTCGTGCGCGCGGTCGCTGCCGCCGTCCGGCCCGCCACACCGTCCAGCGCAACAGCGCGCATATCCAGCACCTCCGGCCGGCTCTCCGGCTGGGTGCGCTGATCCACCTCCCCGAATCACACACCCGCGCCCCGCAAAGAGGGGCAGACACAGAACCGAGGACTCACCATGCCTACTTTCGCGACCCCCGAGCCGATCACCGTCTCCGTCGACATCGCCGTCGGCGCCGTCAATCTCGTCGCGAGCGATCGCTCCGACACCGTGGTCACCGTCCGCCCCAACGACCCGAACAAGTCCGGCGACGTGAAGGCCGCCGACGAGACCCGCGTCGACTTCCACGACGGCACCCTCACCGTGCAGACGGGCACCAGGTGGAAGTACCTCACCAAGTCCTCCGTCGACCTCACGATCGAGCTGCCGACGGGTTCCTCCGTGCAGGGCGGTGCGCTCGGCCCCCTCTTCGCCCAGGGCAGGCTCGGTACCTGCTCGTTCACGAGCCGTGCCGGTGACGTTCGAGTCGACGAGGTCGGCGGCAGGCTCGACCTCCGCGCGAGCGCGGGCTCCGTCGTGGTCGGACGCGCCCTCGGCTCCACCGAGATCGTCGTCACCGCAGGCGGCGTGCGTATCCGCGAGCTCGCCGGGGACGCCAGCATCAAGAACCCGAACGGTCCGACCGAGATCGGCGAGGCGACCGGCACCCTGCGCGTGAACGGAGCCCACGGGCCCATCTCGATCGACCGGTCGCTCGGTGACACCACCGCTCGCACCGCGCACGGGAACATCCGCATCGAGCAGGCCACCAGCGGCCGGGTCCAGCTCGAGAGCTCGACCGGCGCGATCGAGATCGGGGTGCCCGAGGGCACCGCGGCCTGGCTCGACGCCACCACGCAGCACGGCAAGGTCCGCAACCTCCTGCACGACGCCGCGGGCCCCGACGAGAGCGACCGGACCGCCGAGGTTCGCGCCGGCTCCAGCTACGGCGACATCGTCGTCCGACGTCCGCACGCCTGACCAAGAGCCCGACCCACCACCATCGAAGGAGAACCCATGACCACCACCGTCCGCGGTCCCGCGATCGAGGTCGCCGGCCTGCGCAAGTCGTACCGGTCGAAGGCAGGCGAGCAAGTCGTGCTCGACGGCGTCGACCTGGTCGTGCCCGCCGGCACCGTGACCGCCCTGCTCGGCCCCAACGGGGCAGGCAAGACCACTGCCGTCGGCGTCATGTCCACCCTGCTCGCCGCCGACGCGGGCACAGTCCGTGTCGCGGGCCACGACGTGGCCCGCGAGCCCGAGGCGGTGCGCGCGTCGATCGGCGTGACGGGCCAGATCACCGCCGTCGACGAGCTGCTCAACGCCACCGAGAACCTGCGGCTCATGGCCGACCTCAATCACCTCGGCCGCGCCGAGGGGCGCCGCCGGATCACCGAACTGCTCGAGCGTTTCGGCCTCGCCGACGCCGCGCGCAAGCCCGTGGCGACCTTCTCCGGCGGCATGAAGCGCAAGCTCGACCTCGCGATGACGCTCGTCGGTGCACCATCCGTCGTGTTCCTCGACGAGCCAACGACGGGCCTCGACCCGCGCAGCCGTCGCGTCCTGTGGGACGAGGTGCGCACGCTCGTCGCCGCGGGCACCACGATCCTGCTCACCACGCAGTACCTCGAGGAGGCCGACAAGCTCGCCGACTCGGTCGCCGTCCTGAACGAAGGCCGCATCGTCGCCGAGGGCACCCCCGCCGAGCTCAAGGCCGCGCACGACACCGGCTCACTCGACGACGTGTTCCTCGCCCTCACCGAGCCGCCCACCGAGACCGAGACCGGCCCCGCCACCACCAAGGAGAACGTCCGATGACCGCCATCGCCACCACCGCTCCCGCCACCGTGCGCTCGCGCCCGGCGACGGATGTCCTCACGATGCTGCGCCGCAACCTCCTGCGCGCGGTGCGCTACCCGGGGCTCACCATGTTCCTCGTCGCAGGCCCGCTGGTGATGCTCGTGCTGTTCGTGTACATCTTCGGCGGCGCCCTCGGCGCAGGCGTCATGCCAGGGGTCGCCCCCGGCGCCGACGGGCGGGCGGCGTACCTGGACTACATCACGCCGACGCTGTTCATCCTCACCATCGTCGGCGCGGGACAGTCCGTGGCCATCAGCGCCGCCATGGACGCCGCAAGCGGGATCATGTCGCGGTTCAAGACCATGGCGATCTCGCCGGGGTCCGTGCTCTCCGGGCAGGTGCTCGGCACGGTGCTCCAGTCGCTGGCGGCAATCGTGCTCGTGCTCGGCGCGGCACTCGCGATGGGCTACCGTCCCGACGCGGGCGCGCTCGACTGGCTCGCGCTGCTTGGCCTGTTCGTTCTGCTTGGTCTCGCCCTCAGCTGGCTGTGCGTCGCGATGGGGCTGAACGCGCGGAGCGTGGAGACGGCCAGCAACACCCCGATGATCCTGCTGCTGCTGCCGTTCCTCGGTAGCGGGTTCGTGCCGGTCGAGACCATGCCGACGGCGGTGCGCTGGTTCGCGGAGTACCAGCCGTTCACGCCGATCATCGAGACCGTGCGCGGGCTGCTCGCCGGCGGCGCCGGCCTGGAGGCCGCGGTGGTTGCGCAGGCGGTCGGCTGGACCGTGGCGATCGGCGTCGGCGGATATGCCTGGGCGCGCTCGCTCTACCGCCGCGAGCGTCGTCTCTGAGCGCCCATCGACCCACGGCTTTCAGGGCCACACCGGTATATGCCCCGGTGTGGCCCTGACGGCCGTGGGTCGAGAAGGTTGCTCCCACCCCTAGTCGGGCAGGATCGGCACCGTGACCCCCTGATCGCGGCCGAGCAGCACCGCCCTGGTGACGGCGGCCGAACCGAACCGGTCCCGCAGGCTGTCCAGGGTGGTGTCGAGGGAACTGCTCGAGAGCGGGCCGAACGGCAGCGCGAGTTGCTCCGCCCCACCCTCCTCCAGATTGGCGAGCGCAACCCCGACCAGGCTCAGGCCACGATCGCGGATGGTCGGCATCGCCGCGGCCAGGAGACCACGAGCCTCGGCCTGGAGCACCGCGGTCTGCGACGTGGCCTGGCCGAGGGTGTGCGAGCGGGTCACCCGGGTGAAATCGTCGAAACGCAGCCGCAGCACCACGGTCCGGCAGACCCGGTCCGCCGCCCTCAGCCGCTTCGCCACCCGATCGACCAGCGCGACGAGCGACGCCTCGATGTCCTCCGGCGACTTCGGCCTACGCCCGAGCGCGTGCTGCGCGCCGATCGACCGCCTGCGAAGCCCGACCTGGACACGTCGAGGGTCGCGGGCCCAGGCGAGCGCGTGCAGGTGCCTGCCCGCCGCCTGCCCGACCACCGACATCAGTTCGCGTTCGGGGATCTCCGCGATCTGCCCGACGGTGCCGATCCCGTAGTCGCGCAGCTTGCGTGAGGTGACGGCGCCGACACCCCACAGCCTCTCGATCGGGAGCGGATGCAGGAAGGCCAATTCTCGGTCGGGCGGCACCACCAGCAACCCGTCCGGCTTGCCCACAGCGCTGGCCACCTTGGCGAGGAACTTGGTCCTCGCGACACCGACCGTGATCGGCAGCCCGACCCGCTCGCGCACCTCCGCCCGGAGCCGGGTGGCGATCTCGACGGGGGTTCCCGAGACCCGCCGCAATCCCCCGACGTCGAGGAACGCCTCATCGATCGACACCCCCTCAACGAGCGGGGTGGTCTGCCGGAACACCTCGAACACGGCGCGGCTCGCCTCCGCGTACGCGGACATCCGCGGCCGGACGACCACCGCCTGCGGACACAGCCGCAGCGCCTGCGCCCCACTGCCCGCCGTGCGGACACCGAAGGCCTTGGCCTCGTAGCTGGCGGCCAGGACGACTCCCCCGCCGACGATCACCGGCCGCCCCCGCAGCGACGGATCGTCCCGCTGCTCGACCGAGGCATAGAAGGCGTCGAGATCGGCATGCAGGATCGTGGCCTCGGCCCTGGCCGGTTCGGAGGGCGGGGATGAAAACGCTGCACGATCGGACACGAACATATGTTCGCATCGAACGCCGACAGTCGGAAGCCCCACGGCACCCGATACGCGTCAGGCCGACAGCAGCGCCCGCACCCCGCTCGGGCCCGGCTCATCTCACTGCCGTGCCGACCCGGCCTCGCGATGCATGCGCCACACCTCGGGTCCGTCATCGATGGCGATGTGTCCTGCGATCGAGAACCCGTGACGCTCGTACAGCGGCAGGTTTCGGCGGGTCGCCGTGTCCAGCCAACATGCTTGACCCCTGCGGTCCACCTCGGCCAGCCCGGCGGCGAGCAGATCGCCGCCCAACCCACGCCCCTGCGCGCTGCGGGCCACCCCGATCGTCGCCAGAAGCCATGCGTCATCCCAGGCGCCCATCGTCGACAGCTGCGCTTCCGCCTCCACCATCCGCGCGAACCGGTCCCCATGCAGCTCGGCAATCGTCGCGAAAACCGATTCGGCCGGAGCAGGCACGTCGGGGGGAATGAAGGCGACCACACCGTTCTGATCGGCGTCGGTGTACGCGAGGCCGTGCGGCACGGCCATGTGCTCGAGGTACAACCGTTGCAGCCCGGTCACCCGCTCCTGATGCGAGTCAGCCTGGACGCACCAGTTCGTCCACGGATAGTCGGCGAAAGCCTCCCCGAGTACGGCCGCCGCGCGGTCCAGATCTTCTGCAGCCAATGGCCGAATCGAGATGTGCATACGGCACTTCATCACGACACCCGGTCCCGACGAAAGTGATTATTCGGACATTAGGCGCGACGGAGCGCCACGGCCCGCGTGCCCGTCAGGCCGACAGCAGCGCCCGCACCGCACCCGGCGTCCGGCCCAGGTGTGCGCGCATCGTCCTGGTCAGGTGGGCCTGGTCGGCGAACCCGAGGTCCGCGGCGAGGAAGGCTAGGTCCCGCTCCCCTTCCTCGAGCCGCGCCAGCGCCCGGCCCAGCCGGACCCGGTTGCGGTAGCGGGTGAGGGAGACTCCGGTCACCGCGGTGAAGGTGCGACTCAGCAGGAACGGCGACACGTCCAGCGCGTCGGCCAGCGGGATCAAGCCGTCGGATCCGGGGGCGTCCTCGAGGATCGCCTCCCTGACCGTTGCCACCAGCGCCCGGCTTCGCGGGCCGGACCGGGTCCGCGCCGGTCCCGCGTCGCCCACCACGCGCTGAACCGTCTCCCCCACGAGGCCCACCAATTCCTCCGCGACCGCGAACCCGACATCGCCACTTCCCGCAGCCAGGAGCAGTCGCCGATGCCACAGCTCCACCCGGGCGTCGACGTAGAGATCCGTGGCGGGTGGCGCGCCCTTGTCCCCCGCGATCGAGTGCCACAGCTCGGCGCCGATGTCGATCGAGGTGCAGACGTCGCCGCCGACCGGATGCGCGAACCGCTCTTCCTGGCCCGGCCTGCCGAAGTAGGCGGTGGTCCGGTCCAGCACCGATTCCACCCCGTCGGCCCGTCGCATGAACCGTCCCGCCCGCACGAGCACCAGCCGGTGATCGTCATGGCACTCCGGATCCGACCATGGGGCGTGCTCGCCCGCACAGGTCACCGCCCAGGCACTGAACTGGGGCAGTTCTGCGATCCGCGCCGCCGATTGCATGAGGAAAACGCTACGCGCGGCCACCGACACGGGTCCGCAAGAATGTTCAAGACCAGCGGCAAGGCGAGGGGCACGCTCGGGTCATGGCATACATACGTACCGAAACACTCGTCGACACCACCCCCGAGCGCGCATGGGATGCGCTCCGCGACTGGGGTGCCCTGCACGAGCGCCTGGCCGTCGGGTTCGTCACGGAGACCACCCTCGACGGGGCCGACCGGATCGTCACGTTCAGCGACGGCTCGGTCGTCCGCGAACGGCTGGTCGCGCTGGACGAGGCGACCCGGCGCCTGTCGTGGTCGATCGTCGGCGGGCCCTACGAGCATCACAACGGGTCGGCCCAGGTGTTCGCCGAGAGCGATGGCCGCACCCGATTCGTCTGGATCGCGGACGTGCTGCCGGATGCACTGGCGGACCGCACCGCGGCCATGATGGAGCTCGGCACCAGCGCGATTCGCCGAACCCTCGAGGGCGACCGGGTGCGCGGCGACTAACCGACGGGGTCGAGGCGGCGGTTCCGCGGACGGCGGGCACCTCCGGATCGCCGGTAGGCTGGGAGTCGTCCGATTTGTCCCCATGGGAAGGCCCCCAGTGGAACTCCTCCTGATCCTCGCCGTCATCGGTGTCGTCGTGTTCCTGGTGATGAAAAGCCAGAAGCGCTCCGTCGGCCACACCGCCACCCAACTCGAGGACGCCAAGGCAGACGCTCGCCAGGCGATCGAGCGGCTCGGCGGCCAGGTCTACAACCTGACCGGCTCCGACACGGCCTCGAAGCAGGCCCTCGCCGACGCCTCCGAGCGCCACATCGCGGCCGGCTCGCAGATCGACCAGGCAAACAGCCCCGCGCAGGCCCGACTCGCGAAACAGACTGCGCTGGAAGGCCTCTACTACATCCGTGCCGCGCGTTTGGCGATGGGAATGGACCCGGGACCCGAGGTTCCCAGCATCGACGGCCAGCGCGCCGCGGGCGAGGTGACCGAGAACCGCGACATCGAGTTCGAGGGCCGTCAGGTCTCCGCTTCCCCCAGCCCGTCCCCGCGCACGCCCAACTACTACCCGGGCGGTCGCGTCGCGGGTCGGCCCGTCCCGGCCGGCTGGTACTCCGAGCCCTGGTGGAAGCCGGCGCTCGTCGCGGGCGCGTGGGGCGTCGGCTCGATGTTCCTGTTCTCCGCGATGTTCGGCGGCATGGCCGGGGTGCCGTATGACGCCCAGGCCTTCGCGAGCGGCGCGGGCGACGGCAGCGACGCCGGCGGCGACGGCGGTGGCGATGCGGGCGGCGACGCCGGTGGAGATGCCGGCGCCGACGGCGGTGGCGACGCGGGCGGCGGCGACTGGGGTGGCGACGCCGGTGGTGGCGATTGGGGCGGTGGCGATTTCGGCGGCGGCGACTTCGGTGGCGGCGACTTCGGCGGCTTCTAGGCCCGGTTGACGAATTTCGGCAGGATTTCACCCGCTTTCCGGGCGAGATCCTGCCGAACTCGTATTGCGCCTCAGACCGGCTGACAGGTCGGGCACCAGAACAGGTTGCGCGCCTTCATGACCGAGTGGGCGACCGGCGTACCGCACACGCGGCACGCCGATCCCGTTCGCCGGTACACGTAGGTCCGCGGGCGGTCCTTGGCGTACGCCGGTTCGCCGTTGTCGTGCTCGGGGCGCACCACGTGCATCTTTCCCCGCCGGACACCGACCTTCATCAGCGCGACGAGGTCGAGCCACATGGCATCCCATTCGGCCGCGCCCAGCCGCGCGCCGGGGCGGTTCGGGTTGATCCCGTGCCGGAACAGCAGCTCGGCCCGATAGACATTGCCGACCCCGGCGATCACCGCCTGATCCATCAGCAGTGCGCCGATCGCGGTCTGCGACTTGGAGATCCGACGCCACGCCCGGGTGGGATCCGCATCGGGACGCAGCGGGTCGGGACCCAGCCGGTCGGCCAGCGAGCGCAGCTGGGGCTCGTCATAGATCTCGCAGGCGGTCGGCCCGCGCAGGTCGGTGCCGATCTCGGCCCCGACCATTCGCATGCGAACCTGCCCCACCGGCGCGCCCATGGGCAGCGGGAGATCGGTGAACTTGCCGTACAGCCCGAGGTGCACGTGCACGATCAGGCCCGACTCGTAGTGGTGCAGCAGGTGCTTGCCCCAGGCCTCGGCCCGGAGCAGGACCCTGCCGTCGACGCGCGCGGCGCCGGACTCGAACCTGCCCTGCGGGCTGGACACATGAACGGGAGCACCGGCGAAGTGTCGCTGGTGCTCCCGTGCGAGGCGGTGGAGAGTGTGTCCCTCTGGCACTCAGGCCTCGGGCAGGGCCGGCGGCACGCCGGTGCGCTCGTACTCCGACAGGATGTCGATGCGCCGCTGGTGCCGCTCCTCGCCCGACCACGGGGTCTCGAGGAACGCGTCGACGATGGCGAGCGCCTCTTCCTTCGAGTGCATGCGGCCGCCGATGCCGATGAGCTGGGCCTTGTTGTGCTGGCGCGCGAGCTGGGCGGTCTCCACGCTCCAGGCCAGGGCGCAGCGGGCGCCGGGCACCTTGTTCGCGGCGATCTGCTCGCCGTTGCCGCTGCCGCCGAGCACGATGCCCAGGCTGCCCTCGTCCTCGACCACGCGGCGCGCGGCGTCGACGCAGAAGGCCGGGTAGTCGTCGAGCGCGTCGTACTCGTGAGCGCCGCAGTCCACCACCTCGTGGCCGTTCGCGGTGAGATGGTCCTTGATCTGATTCTTGAGTTCGAAGCCTGCGTGGTCGGCACCTAGGTATACGCGCATGTGTCGATTCTGACAGGTCGGCGCGGCGGCCCCGGACCCGACCACGAATAGGGTTTGTCCACATGGAGCAGTTCCCACCAACGGTCACGCATGATTCGCCCGCCCACCCGGCCCCCGGATTCGCGCCGCCGCAGATGCTCCCGCCGCGGGGACTCTCCCCGTGGGGCATGCCGATCCGGCACCATTTCGAGATCCCGTTGCTGGTGCTGTCGATCGCGACCACCGTGGTGACCTACCTGGTGTCGATCGCGCTGATCGCCTCGGGCGCGCTGGAGCCGTGGGTGGTCCTCGTGCTGCTCGCGCCGATCCTGCTCTTCTTCGCACGCGGCCAGATGTACGCCGCGCAGCGCGTCAACGGCGTGAAGATGACGCCGACCCAGTTCCCCGACGGCTACCAGTTGCTGGTCGAGGCGGCCGCGCGGTTCGGCATGCCGCAGGTACCCGACGGCTATGTCATCCTCGGCAACGGTCAGATCAACGCGTTCGCCTCCGGTCACGGATTCCGGCGGTACGTGGTGATCTACAGCGACATGTTCGAGATCGGCGGCCAGGCACGCAATCCCGACGCGCTGGCATTCATCATCGGACACGAGGTCGGGCACATCGCGGCTGGCCACGCCTCGTACTGGCGCCAGCTCGGCATGTTCGCATCCAACTACATCCCGGTGATCGGGTCCTCGCTCTCGCGTGCGCAGGAGTACACCGCCGACAACCACGGGCTGTGCAACCGACCGTACGGGGCGCCGGGCGCGATCGGCGTGCTCGCCGCGGGCAAGTACCTGATGAGCCTGGTCGGGTTCGACGAGATGGCGGACCGGGCCCGCACCGAGCGCGGCTTCTTCCCCTGGCTGGTGAACATCCTGTCCAGCCACCCGGTGCTGACCTGGCGTGCCGCCGCCCTGCGGGACCGCTCCCGCCACGGGCGGGTGTTCTAACCGGCGACCTGCTCGCAGTGCGCGCGGACCCTGCGGTGATCCGAATCCACCCAGCCCTTGGACTCCGCGTACTCGATCATCGCCACGAACCGGGGCAGCCAACCCTCGCTGCGCATGGGGTGGCTGCGCACCGCGCCCTCGAGGGCGCCGATGTCGAGCCAGACGTGGTCGCCGTCGAGCGCGGCGGCGGCCCGTTCTCGGTCGCATTCGCCCCGCACGGTGACCGCCAGCTTGGTGAACTCGTCGACACCCGTCAGTTCCACCGTCGCCTCGGCCTCACGAAGGTCCACCTCGAGCTGCATCTCGCACCCGCCTCTTCCAGGGACCGATCCACAATCGGATCAGTTGATTGAATCGTTCGATCTATTTGATGCCATGACCCCGGCCCCGTCAAGGGTGGGTGTGCGAAACTTCCGACATGTCCACCCCGATCCAGAACCGTCAGGGCAACGCCACCCGAATGCGCCTGGTGAAGGCGGCCGAGAAGCTCTTCGCCGCCCAGGGCGTTGACGCCGTGTCGGTCCGGTCCGTCAACTCGGCCGCGGGGCTCGGGCCGGCCTCGGTGCACTATCACTTCGGCACCAAGGACGACCTGCTGGCGGCGGTTCTCCTCGATCTCGGCGGCGCGGTCCGCGACCAGATCCGGGTCAACGTCGACCGGCTCGCCGCATCTCCCGTCCCGCCCACCGCGGACACCCTTGTCCGCGCCGTCACGGGGCCCTACCTCGAACTCCTACTGCGCCAACGGGTCCGGGGCATGCGATGGGTCAAGATCATCGCGCAGATCTCCCAGGAGGGCCACCCGGCCCTCGAGGCCGCGGGCCAGCACCTGTCGGAGAGCCTGCTCGACCAGGTTCGCCGCGTGTATCCGGAATCGGACCAGGACCGCCTCGCGCTGCGCTGGGCGATCTCCGTGATGGGGTTCCTCCAGGCTCTGAGCCGAGCCGACGAGTGGAGCCACGGCGCGGGCCGCCTCTCCCCCGAGGACCTGACCGCCTTCTACGAGGACCTCGTCCTCTTCGTCGTCGGCGGCGTCGACCGACTGCTCGGTTCCTGACCCAGCCGGGAACCGGAAATTCGCTCCCACGCGAGAGTGTCCACTCAGCGGGAGATTTTTGGATCAGTTGATCCAGTTCGGTGATAGAACTGTCGACAGGCGGATGTGATGCCGCTCACTTTCGAACGCCGATCACCCTCGATGCCTCTCCCGAGGGCCGGCACCACCTGTCAAGGAGATGACGCTCGTGTGGACCACCGATTCGATCAACTTCGGCGCCTTCCTCGCGCCGTACCACCCGCTGAACGCCGATCCCGCGCTGCAACTGCGCCGCGACATCGACCTCATGGAACACCTCGATCACCTCGGATTCGACGAGGCGTGGATGGGTGAACACCACTCCACCGGCGCCGAGATCGTGCCGGCCCCTGACATGTTCATCGCGGCGGCCGCCGAGCGGACCGAACGGATCCGGTTCGGTACCGGGGTCACCTCACTGCCGTACCACCATCCCCTGGTCACCGCGGACCGGATCACGCAGCTGGACCTGCAGACCCGCGGCCGGCTGATCTTCGGCACCGGCCCCGGCAAGATCCCGCTCGACGCGCACATGATGGGGATCAACCCCTCGGACCAGCGCCGGATGCAGGGCGAGGCCCTCGAGGCGATCCTGCCGCTGCTGCGCGGCGAGGTCGTGAACATGGAGACGGACTGGTTCACCCTGCGCGACGCCCGCGCCCAGCTGCCCACCTACAACCCGGCGGGCATCGAGATCGCGACCGCATCGACGATGTCACCCAACGGCTCGGTCCTGGCCGGCACCCACGGCCTCTCGTTGCTGTCGCTCGCCGCCAGCTCCCCCAGCGGCTTCGACGTCCTCGACCGCAACTGGGGCGTCTACGAGAAGGTCTGTGCCGAGCACGGCCATATTGCCGACCGGTCCACCTGGCGGCTGGTCAACCCGATGTTCCTCGCCGAGACGCGGGCGGACGCAGAGCGCGCGGTGAGCCGACGAATCGACTCGATGGCGGCCTACGTCAACCGGCAGACCGGGCAGAACCCGGACTGGGCGCAGACGCCCAAGGGCATCATCGACCAATGGCGCAACGACACCCTCGGTGAGTTCGGCCAGGCGATCATCGGCACGCCCGAGGAGGCGATCGCCCAGATCGAGCGCCTGATCGAGAAGACCGGCGGCTTCGGAACCATGCTGATCCTGCACGTCGACATGGCGAACTGGGAGGACACCAAGCGCAGCTACGACCTGTTCGCCTCCGAGGTGATCCCGCACTTCAAGAACCGCAACCGCGGCCGCGAGGCCAGCCTCCAGTTCGCCGAGGACAACCGCGACTACCTCATCGGCGGCCTGGTCGGCGCGATCACCAAGGCACACACCGACTACTACGGCCAGCCCGCCGAGACCGCAGGAGCACAGGCATGAAGGCAGCACAGTTCAGCAACGGCGCGTTCACCGTCGCCGACGTCCCGGACGCACCCTCGCTCGCGCCCGCTCAGCTCCGCATCGACGTCACCGCCTGCGGCATCTGCGGCAGCGACCTGAGCATGTCGAAGGACCCGTGCCGGTTCGTGCACGTCGCCGAAAACGCCGGCTACCCGCTGGCCACCTTCGACACCGACCGGCCCGTCGTCCTCGGCCACGAGTACGCGGGCATCGTGTCCGAGATCGGCTCGGCCGTCACCGATTTCGCCGTCGGCGACCGGGTGGCGGGCATCGGGCTGGCCACCGACACCGCGACCGGCATCCCGAAGATCATCGGATACTCCAACGAGTACCACGGCGCGTTCGGCGAGCAGATCGTCGTAGACGCGTTCTGGGTCCGGCACGTCCCCGATGGACTCTCGCTCGAGCACGCCACCCTGGCCGAACCGTTGCACGTCGGCGAGATGCACATGCAGCAGTCCGGCCTCACCCCTGCCGACTCCGCACTGGTGATCGGTTGCGGCACCATCGGACTGGGCGCCATCGTCGCAGCGAAGGCCCGCGGGGCGCAGCTGGTGATCGCGTCCGAGCCGTCGCCGAAACGGCGCGAGCTCGCGGCGAAGATGGGCGCCGACATCGTCGTCGACCCGAATGAGCAGGACCCCATCGCGTTGTGGAACCAGATGGTCGCGGAGGGCAACACCCTGGTGGGCCAGGCGGGCGCGGGCATCCTCATCGCCTACGAGTGCAGCGGCCGGGCCGGAATCCTCGGCACCCTGATGCACACGATGCCGTTCAACTCACGGATCCAGGTGCTGGCGGCGCCGTTCGGCGACGAGGTGATCATCCCCGTGGTCGGGCAGTTCCGCCGGATCGCGATCAACTTCGGTCACGGCCCGTATGAGAACGCGTACGACATCACCCTCCAGCGGCTGGCCGACGGCGAGATCGACGCCGAGTCCATCATCACCGGCCGGGTCGGCCTCGACGGCGTTGCGGAGGCCTTCACCGCGCTGCGTGACCCCGAGGAGCACGTGAAGATCCTGGTGCTGCCCTAGGCGGCTCCGCCGCCCGTGCGCGGTTGACGAGTGCAGAGACTCGTCAACCGCGCACAGGCGCGTAGCGCCTACTCGAAGGAGGGGTCCTCGGTCCTGGTGCGCTTGAGCTCGAAGAAGTGCGGATAGGAGGCCAGCGCGACAGTGCCGTCCCACACCCGACCCGCGTCCTCGCCGCGCGGGATGCGGGAGAGCACCGGGCCGAAGAAGGCCACGCCGTTGACGTGGATGGTCGGGGTGCCGACATCGGGGCCGACGGCATCCATGCCGGCTTTGTGGCTGCGGCGCAGATCCTCGTCGTGTGCGTCGGTGTCGGCCGCGGACGCCAAGTCGGCCGGCAGGCCCACCTCGGCGAGCGCCTCCGCGATCACGACCGGGAAGTCCTTGTTGTCCTGATCGTGGATCCGGGTGCCCATCGCGGTGTACAGCGGCAGCAGGACCTCGTCGCCGTGTTCCTTGGCCGCGGCGATCGCGACCCGGACCGGACCCCACGCCTTCTCCATCATCTCCTGGTACTGCTCGGGCAGATCGCGCCCCTCGTTCAGGACCGCAAGGCTCATGACGTGGAAATTCGCCTCGATGTCACGGACCTTCTCGACCTCGAGGATCCAGCGCGAGGTGATCCAGCACCACGGGCAGAGCGGGTCGAACCAAAAATCGGCGGTGTCCCTGGTTTCGCTCACGGGCTGCTCCCTTGTCTTCTCGTCGCGGCTGTCGGCGCGCATCGTCTGGTGGGGACCCGCAACCGACGGGTCCATTCGTAGCCAACCACCGACCGGACCGAATGCTTCCCGGCCGAGAAGGCCCCTACCGGCCGGTGCTCGGCAGTAGGGTCGACAGCAGCCACATCCAGGACCGTTTTCGTCACCATGCAGTGTCTCGAACGGAGTGTTGATGACATGTCACCGAACCGTACGTTCGTGATCGTCGGCGGCGGGCTCGCCGGAGCAAAGACCGCGGAAGCCCTGCGCGAGAAGGACTTCGACGGCTCGATCGTCCTGCTCAGCGAGGAGGACCACCTCCCCTACGAGCGGCCACCACTGTCCAAGGAGCACGTGGCCGGCAAGAAGGCGCTCGCCGACTTCACCGTCCACCACGGCGACTGGTATCGCGACCACCACGTCGACCTGCGGCTCGGCACCACCGCCACCGCCCTCGATCGCGACGCCCACGAGGTGCGGCTGCCCGACGGCTCGACCCTCGGCTACGACAAGCTCGCGCTCGCCACCGGTTCGCGCTCACGGCGACCGCCGATCCCCGGTTCCGACGCCGCAGGCGTGCACTATCTGCGAACCATCGAGGAGTCCGACGGCCTGATCGGCGCACTCGCCGCGGGCTCTCGGCTGGTCGTGATCGGCGCCGGGTGGATCGGGCTCGAGGTCGCCGCGCAGGCCCGCGAGCGCGGTGTCGTGGTCACCGTCGTCGAGGCCGCGCCGCTGCCGCTGCTCGGGTCCCTCGGCCCCGAGATGGGCACGGTGTTCGCGGAACTGCACCGCGAGCACGGGGTCGACCTGCATTTCGAGGCCACCGTTGAGGAGATCACCACCGACGCCGGGCGGGCCACCGGGGTCCGCCTCGCGATCGGCGATGTGCTGCCCGCCGACGCCGTGCTGGTCGCGGTCGGGGCCCAACCGAATGTCGAACTCGCCGAACAGGCCGGGCTCGCGGTGGACGGCGGAGTGCTCGTGGACGCCGCCCTGACCACGAGCGACCCCGACATCGTCGCGGTCGGCGACATCGCGGCACAGCAGCACCCGGTGCTGGGCACCAGGATTCGCGTCGAGCATTGGGCGAACGCCCTCAACCAGCCCGCCGTCGCCGCGGCGACGATGCTCGGCAAGCCGGCCGAGTACGCCAACCTGCCCTACTTCTTCACCGACCAGTACGACCTGGGCATGGAGTACGTCGGGTACGCACCGACCGGCGGGTACGACAGCCTCGTCGTGCGCGGCGACGTGACCCGGCGCGAGTTCGTCGCGTTCTGGCTCGGCAGGGACAACAGGGTGCTGGCAGGCATGAACGTCAACGTCTGGGACGTGACCGACGCCGTCAAGCAGCTGATCACCGCGGGCGAACCCGTCGACCCGGCCCGACTGGCCGACCCGTCGACACCACTGGACCAGATCCTGTGACCTGAATCACATCGATATGCGGACAAGTGTGTAGTGAGAGCCGGCCGGGCTCCGTCCTAACCATGAGAGCGCCCCGGGGGCGCACCCGATCGAAGGAGCCGACAATGAAGTACATGCTGGTCAAGACCTACAGCGAGGCCGCGTACTGCGACACCCCGATGACCGCGTGGGAGCCGAAGGACATCGCGGCACACATCGACTTCCAGCGCGTGCTCGGTGAGCAACTGGCCGCATCCGGCGAGCTGGTCGAAGCGCAGGGGCTGGCAGGCCCGGACCAGGCGCGCATCGTCAGCTCCGACGGCCGCTCCGCGCCGGTGGTGACCGACGGACCGTTCCCGGAGAGCAAGGAATTCCTGGCCGGGTACTGGATCGTCGACGTCGACAGCGCCGAGCGCGCCATCGAGATCGCCGCGCAGGCCTCGGCGGCGCCGGGACCCGGCGGCAAGCCGATCGGCGAGTACATCGAGGTGCGCGCGATCATGAGTGCCCCGCCCACCGACCTGTGACCCTGCCGCCCTCCGACGACACCGAGGACCTGCTGCGCGAACTCCGGCCGCAGGTCCTCGGTGCCCTCGTCCGCAGGTTCGGCGACTTCGCCGCCGCCGAGGACGCACTACAGGAGGCGCTCGTCGCCGCCGCCACCCACTGGCCAACCGACGGCGTGCCGGACAACCCACGCGGCTGGCTCATCCAGGTCGCCCACCGCCGCATGACCGACGCCATCCGCGCCGACGCGGCCCGCCGGAACCGTGAGGCCGTCGCCGCCGGGCGGGAGCCGACCCTCGTGCCCGACATCGCCACGCCCGACCGGGACGACACACTCACCCTGTTCTTCCTCTGCTGCCACCCGGCGTTGCCGCCCGCGGGGGCGATCGCGCTGACGCTGCGGGCCGTCGGCGGACTGACCACCGCCGAGATCGCGCGGGCCTTCCTGCTGCCGGAAGCGACCATGGCACAGCGGATCACCCGCGCCAAGAAGCGTGTCGCCGCCCTGGATCGCCCGTTCGCGGTGCCGGGGTCCGGGCAGTGGCACGACCGCCTCGGCGCGGTCCTGCACGTGCTGTACCTGATCTTCACCGAGGGCCACGCCAGCACATCCGGTCCGGAGGTGCGTCGTGCGGACCTGTCGGCGGAGGCGATCCGGCTGACGCGGGCGATCCACCGCCAGCTGCCCGACGATCCCGAGGTCACCGGACTGCTCGCGCTGATGCTGCTCACCGATGCGCACCGCGCCGCACGCACCGGCCCGCGCGGGGAACTGGTCCCCCTCGCCGAGCAGGATCGCAGCCTGTGGGATCGCGAGGCGATCACCGAGGGAGTCCGGCTGACCACGGCGGCGATCGGGCACGGGCTGACGGGCCCATATCGAATCCAGGCCGCGATCGCCGTGCTGCACGCCCAGGCGGCCAGCACCGAGGACACCGACTGGGACGGCATCCTGTCGCTCTATCGCCTGCTCGCACGCGTCGCGCCGAATCCACTTGTCACCCTGAACCTCGGGGTCGCCACCGCCATGGTGCACGGACCGGCGGCGGCCCTGGACCTGATCGCCGCCCACCAGGACCAGCTGGCCGGCACCCATCGGCTGGCCGCCGTCCGCGCCCACCTGCACGAGATGGCCGGCGACACGACCAGTGCCGTCGCCGACTACACCCTCGCCGCGAACGGCACCCCCAGCGTCGCCGAGCGGGACTACCTCATCCTGCGCGCTGCCCGCCTGCGCGGCGAAGTCGGGGCTGACCGGTCGTGAGCGCGCGCATCTCGTGATGGGATGGACCCGAGAGGTCAAGCCTCGACACACATCTGTCCCCGATCACGAGGAGCGTCCGACGTGGCCCCACCGAACCTGACCCGCGAGCAGGCAGCACAGCGGTCCGCGCTGTTGAGCGTCGACAACTACCGCATCGAGCTGGACCTGACCGACGGCGACGGCAAGCCCGGCGAGCACACCTTCTCCTCCCGCACCACGGTCACCTTCGGCGCGACGGCGGGCGGCGACACCTTCGTCGACCTGATCGCGACCGCCATCCGCAGCGCCACCCTCAACGGCGCTGCCCTCGACGTCTCCGGGTACGACGAGTCCACCGGCATCGCGCTGACCGGCCTGGCCGAGCGCAACGAGCTGATCATCGAGGCGGACTGCGAGTACTCGCACACCGGCGAGGGCCTGCACCGCTTCGTCGATCCCACCGACGGCTCGGTCTACCTGTACTCGCAGTTCGAAACCGCCGACGCCAAGCGGATGTTCGCCTGCTTCGACCAGCCCGACCTCAAGGCCACCTTCGATGTCACCGTGACCGCGCCAACCGACTGGCAGGTCATCTCGAACTCGGCCGTGGTCGAAACCCTCGCCGCCACACCGGGACTGCACCAGTTCCGCACCACCCCGAAGATGAGCACCTACCTCGTTGCCCTGATCGCCGGGCCGTACGCGCGGTGGACCGACAGCTACACCGACGAGCACGGCCACATCCCGCTCGGCATCTACTGCCGCGCCTCGCTCGCCGAGCACATGGACGCCGAGCGGTTGTTCACCGAGACCAAGCAGGGCTTCGGTTTCTATCACCGCAACTTCGAGGTGCCCTACGCCTTCGGCAAGTACGACCAGCTGTTCGTCCCCGAGTTCAACGCCGGCGCAATGGAGAACGCGGGCGCGGTGACCTTCCTCGAGGACTACGTGTTCCGTTCCAAGGTGACCCGGGCGTCCTACGAGCGCCGCGCCGAGACGGTGCTGCACGAGATGGCGCACATGTGGTTCGGCGACCTCGTCACCATGACGTGGTGGGACGACCTGTGGCTCAACGAGTCCTTCGCGACCTTCGCGTCGGTGCTGTGCCAGTCCGAGGCCACCGAGTACGTCAACGCCTGGACCACGTTCGCGAACGCCGAGAAGTCGTGGGCCTACCGACAGGATCAGCTGCCGTCCACCCATCCCATCGCCGCCGACATCCCTGACCTCGCCGCGGTCGAGGTCAACTTCGACGGGATCACCTACGCCAAGGGCGCGAGCGTGCTCAAGCAGCTCGTCGCGTATGTCGGGCTCGATCCGTTCCTGGCCGGCCTTCGCGCCTACTTCAAGGAGCACGCGTTCGGCAACGCCACCTTCGACGACCTGCTCGCCGCGCTGGAGCACTCGTCCGGCCGGGACCTGTCCGACTGGGGCGCACAGTGGCTCAAGACCACCGGGCTGAACATCCTGCGGCCGGAGTTCACGGTCGCCGAGGACGGCACCTTCTCGTCCTTCGCCGTGCTGCAGGGCCGCGCGGAGCCGGGCGCGGGCGAGTACCGCGTGCACCGCCTCGCCGTCGGCATCTACGACGACGTGGACGGCAAGCTGGTGCGCACCGAGCGCATCGAGCTCGACGTCGACGGACCGCGGACCGAGGTGCCCGAGCTGGTCGGGGTGGCCCGCGGCAAGTTCGTGCTCGTCAACGACGACGACCTCACCTACTGCTCGGTGCGGCTCGACCCGGATTCGCTCGCGGTGCTGATCGAGCGCATCGGCGACATCGCCGAACCGTTGCCGAGGACGCTGGCGTGGTCGGCGGCATGGGAGATGACGCGGCAGGCCGAGCTCAAGGCCAGGGACTTCGTCGAGCTGGTGCAGCGCGGCGTCGGCGCGGAGACCGAGGTCGGGGTCGCGTCGCGGCTGCTGATGCAGGCGCACGCCGCGCTCGGCAGCTACGCCGAGCCCGGCTGGGCGAACGACACCGGGTGGCCCGGCTTCGCGAACCGGCTGCTCGAGCTGGCCAGGGAGGCCGAGCCGGGGTCTGATCACCAGCTGGCCTTCCTCAACTCGCTGACCGCGGCGCGCCTGCAGCCCTGGCACACCGAGGTGCTGCAGGAGCTGCTCGACGCCGATCCGGCGACCGTCGGGTTGCCGGGGCTGGTGGTCGACACCGACCTGCGCTGGCGGCTGGTGCAGGCGCTCGCGGCAGCGGGCGAGGTCGACGCGGACGGCTCCGAGTCGCCGTTCATCGAAGCGGAGGCGCAGCGGGATCCGACCGCGGCAGGCGTCCGGCAGGCGGCGGCCGCGCGTGCGATCCGACCGCAGGCGGCCGTCAAGGAGGCGGCCTGGGCGACGGTCGTCGGCGACGACTCCGTCCCGAACATCACCGCCCGCGCGATCATCGCCGGCTTCGCGGCGCCGGGTCAGGGCGAGCTGCTCCAGCCGTATGTCGCCCGGTACTTCGCCGAGATCCCCGACGTCTGGGCGCGCCGCTCCAGCGAGGTGGCGCAGACCGTGGTCGTCGGGCTGTACCCGGCGTGGTCGATCACCGAGGCCTCGGTCGCGGCCGCCGACGACTTCCTGGCCGGTGACCATCCGCCCGCGCTGCGCAGGCTGGTGGTCGAGGGCAAGGCCGGGATCGTGCGCGCTCTGAATGCGCGGGCCTTCGACGCAGGCTGACCTGCCCAACAGACGACTGGAGGTGCCCCTCCCGCGGCGGACCGCGGGAGGGGCACCTCCAGTTGAAGCGAAGTCGGGCTAACGCACCGCGATGGCGGCGCTCATCACGCGGACCGCGCTGACAAGGCCGTCGATCAGGTCGGCCTCACCGAAGGACGACACCGCAGCGGTCACACCGAGCTGTGCGACCCGGTCGGTGACCCGATCGGCCACCTTGCGTCCGGAACGGATCTCGATGGCGCGCTGGTTCGGGGAGACCGCGATCAGCACCGAACGCTCGGCCTCGGGGGTCTTCGGGAAAAGCGCCTCGACGCCGGCCGCGGTGTCCTCGCCGAGGTCACCGATGTACGCGTTGAAGCGCACCTTGGTCGACCGCGTCGCGTCGGTCAGCGCGTCGTCGAGGGCCACCAGCTCGTCGACGCTGAACGGCAGATCGTCGTAGGGATCGCCGACACGGTGCACGCTCGAGACGCGGCCGCTCGCGGTCACCACCGAGCCCACCGGGAGCTCGGACTCGATCACCGCCGGGAAACGGTTACCACTTGCCACTTGCCGAACCTCCGATCAGATCTGCGGATCCGGACTCGATGGCCGCGTGCGCGCCGTGGTGACCGACCGTCACCTCGTCGACCGCGGACCACAGCACCGGCTTGTGGGTCCATTCCTCGTCCAGCGAGTAGTGCGCGGGGGTGGTTCCTGCCACCGGCTTGGCCATGTAGCACAGCCCCGCGATGATCGCCGTGATGAGCGCAGGGATCCCTACGAAGATCAGCGATGTCTCAAGAATGCTCACGCCCCAAACCGTAGCCCAGACCGCCGAAAATTGTGCCGTCGGGGCCACGTCGAGATCGGACGTTTACGCAGCGCCCTCGCCGAGGTAGCGCAACCACACCGGGTCGAGCTCCTTGGTGCTGGCCAGCAGCCGCCAGTGCTGCCCCTTTGGCGGCACCAGAGCAGCCCGCAACGTCCAGCCCAACTCGCTGAGCAGCTTGTCGGCCTTGCGGTGGTTGCAGGGCGCGCAGCAGGCCACGCAGTTCTCCCAGGAATGTCCGCCGCCCCGGCTGCGCGGGATGACGTGGTCAACGGTCTCGGCCTTGTCGCCGCAGTACGCACACCGGAAGCGGTCCCTGTGCATCAACGCGGCCCTGGTCATCGGGATCCTGGCCCGGTAGGGCACCCGCACGTAGTTGCGGAGCCGGATCACGGAGGGGACCTGCACGGACCAGTCGGCGGAATGGATGACCTGCCCGTCCGGGTCCTCGTGGACGGCGCTGGCCTTCTCGCACACCAGCAGGACGACCGCCCGGCGGACGGGAAGCGCGGTCAGTGGCTCGTAGGTGGCGTTCAGAAGCAGCACCCGGCGCTTGACCCAGGAGGGAACCGCGTCGTCCTCACCTGGGGTCGAGGGTCTCAGACCCTCGTCTATCACTTGCAGCGAAGAAGCCCCCGATCCCCGCGGCAGGCGGGCATCAGTGGGCTGGAGTTGTCGGTGCGCTCGGGCGGTGTGCGAGTTCTTCATGCGACCTCCGGGAAGATTGCTCCCAAGTTGACCACGGATGGCCTGCTCGCGCACGTCCATTTGGTACAAAGATGCAGGACTTTCGGTGAACAACCGATGACAACACGAGCGCGTCGACGTCACGGCGCGAGTACGGGCACAATGGACGCCGACATGACTGATGCCGAAGTGAGCTTCTACGAAGCAGTGGGCGGAGCCGAGACGTTCCGCAAACTGACCGCGCGGTTCTACGAGGAAGTGGCCAAGGACGAGATCGTCCGGCCCCTCTACCCAGAGGAGGACCTCGGGCCGGCCGAACGCCGCATGCGGATGTTCCTCGAGCAGTACTGGGGCGGCCCGCGAACATACTCCGACGAGCGCGGACACCCCCGGCTGCGGCTGCGCCACCAGCCGTTCCGTATCGGTCCGCTCGAGCGCGACGCGTGGCTGCGCTGCATGCACATCGCGATCGCGTCGATCGACGAGGCCACCCTCGACGAGCCGCACCGCCGCGCCCTCATCGACTACATGGACATGGCCGCCGCCTCGATGGTGAACTCGCCCGTCTGATCGGCGCAAACCGGACACATGCCCTTCGAAGTCGTGCTGTCCGCACGGGTTTGGCACTATGTGTCCCTGTGACCACTGACGAGGCCGGGCCGGAGACAACAGTTCCCTGGTGGACGAACGCGGTCTTCTATCAGATCTATCCGCGTTCGTTCTCCGACTCCAACGGCGACGGCGTCGGCGACCTGGGCGGCGTCCGCGACCGGCTCGGGTACCTCGAGCTGCTCGGCGTCGACGCCATATGGCTGAGCCCGGTGATGCGCTCACCGATGGCCGACCACGGCTACGACGTCTCGGATCCGCGCGACATCGATCCGCTGTTCGGCGATCTCGAGGTGATGGACGCGCTGATCGCGCAGGCGCACGCGCGGCGGATCAAGGTCACCATGGACCTGGTCCCGAACCACACCAGCGAGGAGCACCCGTGGTTCGCGGCCGCGCTCGCGGCCGAGCCGGGCAGCCCCGAGCGGGCTCGCTACCACTTCCGCGACGGTCTCGGCCCGGACGGCGCCGAGCCGCCGAACAACTGGCCGAGCATCTTCGGCGGGCCGGCCTGGACCCGGGTCACCGAGCCGGACGGCTCCCCCGGCCAGTGGTACCTGCACATCTTCGCCCCCGAGCAGCCGGACCTGAACTGGGACAACCCCGAGGTCGCCGAGGACCTCGCGACCACGCTGCGGTTTTGGCTGGACCGCGGCGTCGACGGTTTCCGGATCGATGTCGCGCACGGCATGGCCAAGCCGGAGGGCCTGCCGGACTACGACTGGGAATCCAATCGGCTCCTGAGCAACGACGACAACGACCCGAGGTTCAACAACCCGGCCGTGCACGAGATCCATCGCGGCCTGCGCAAGGTGATGAACGAGTACCCCGACACGGTGGCCGTCGGTGAGATCTGGGTGCGCGACAACGAACGCTTCGGCGAATACATCCGGCCCGACGAACTGCACCTGGGCTTCAACTTCCGGCTCGCCGAGGCCGAGTTCGGCGCCGACAGCCTGCGTGAGGCCATCGAGAACTCGCTCGGTGCGGTGGCCGCTGTCGGCGGCACCCCCACCTGGACGCTGTCGAACCACGACGTCGCGCGCGAGGTCACCCGCTACGGCGGCGGCGAGATCGGCCTGGCCAGGGCCCGCGCCATGGCCATCGTCGAGTTCGCACTGCCGGGGGCGGTCTTCATCTACAACGGCGCCGAGCTCGGGCTGCCGAACGTCGAACTCCCGGACGAGGCGCTGCAGGATCCGGTGTGGGAGCGGTCGGGCCACACCGAACGCGGCCGCGACGGCTGCCGGGTCCCGGTGCCGTGGGAGGGCTCTGCCCCGCCGTTCGGCTTCAGCTCGGCGGAGACGTCGTGGCTGCCGATGCCGCCGGAATGGGCCGATCGCACCGTGGAGGCGCAGATCGAGGACGTGACGTCCACGCTGTCGCTGTACCGGTCGGCGCTGGAGCTGCGGGCCCTGCGACCGGAGTTCTCCGGCGACGAGATCGATTGGTACGGAAGCCCGTCCGGTTGCCTGGCATTCCGACGGCGCGGCGGGCTGGTGTGCGCGCTCAACGCCACTGATGCGCCCATCCCGCTGCCGCCGGGGGAACTGCTGCTGGCCAGCGCCCCGCTGGTGAACGGGGAGCTGCCCCCGAACGCGGCGGCCTGGCTGGTCTGACCGCCGCCGACGGGCGTCAGCGGCGCACGGTCAGCCCGATCTCGCCGCCGCGCCTGCTGAACACGGTGCCGAAGCGCGCGTCCAGGCGCAGCCAGGTCCTGGTCGCGCGCACCCGCACCATCTCGGACGCGTCGATGCGCTCGAGATCGACGGCCGCGGTCATCGGATCCGACCCGACGTGCGGAATGAATCCCATTGCGGCCAGAGCGAACACCGTGCGCATCGACACCCCGACGACCTCGCCCGCGCCCTCGACGCTCAGCACCTCCTGCGCCAGCAGCGAGGCGGGCGGACCGTGGCTGCTGCCGTGCTCCTTGGCCAGCGCCGCGCCCTGCTGAGCCAGGTCGATCAGCACCCGCGCCGGAACGTCGTCGATGTGCGCGAACCCGGCCTCGGGCGGCAGGGCACCCCGCCACGCCGAGTCCATCGAGAAGCCGGGGTCGATGTCGGCGCCTGCGGCGGCCGTCAGGCCGTTCAGCAGTCCGTCACCCGCGGCGGAAGTGTCGTCCGGGCTGATCCGCCCGGAGACGACCCGCGCGGCCAGCGCGTCGAATCCCGTCGGCACGAAGGCGACCAGCTGCCCCTCGTCCCGCTGCCGCATCCGGACGATCACCGCCTCGTCCAGCCGGATCGCCTTGGCGAGGAAGGTGGCGAGGTTCTCCCGTTCGCCCGCGTCCGGGATGGTCAGGACCCGCTCATGCACGCTTCCACTGCTCCAGGTACTCGCGCTCGGGCGCGGTCAGCCTGCGCAGTCGCTGGGTGTCGATGTCGAACGCGGCGATCTGCGTCGACGCCACGATCGACGGAGCCGAGTCCGGCGCCGCGCCGCCCGCGCGCACCTCGTACCCGATGGTGAAGTCCACGGCACGGACCGACTCGATCCACATGAGCACGTCAAGGGGGCCGTCGTCGTGCCGCAGCTGGCCGCGGTAGCGCACGTGCAGGTCGGCGATCACCGCGCCGTCCCGGAGCGTGACCGTCGGCCTGCCGTCCTCGAACAGCCACGGGATGCGCGCCTCCTCCAGCAGGGTCACCATCCTCGCGTGGTTGATGTGCTGGAAGACGTCCATATCCGACCAGCGCACACCCACCTTCGTGTGGAAGCCGACCGCGGCCGCGGTCACCGACCCTGACGTTTCGACGCTCAACTTCGATCCCTTCCGATCAGGTGCCCGCTCCGCGCACCATGCTGCGAACCTGACGCGCCGCCACCGAGAGCGTCGCGAGGTCAAGCGTCCCAGACTCCGCGATCTCACCGAGCGCTGCCCTTGCCCTACTCAGCCGTGACGAGTTCGACGACTCCCAGTCCAGGATCTTCTCCTCGGCCGTCTCGTCCGGTTCACCGCCCGCGAGCACATCGAGCGTGAGCGAGCGCAACGAGCTGTACAGGTCGTCGCGCAACGCGAGCCTGGCCAGCGAATGCCACCGGTCGCCGCGTTCGAGACCCGAGATGGCGGTGAGGAATCCGTCGATCCCGAGGCGCTCGTCGAGCGCGTAGTACAGCTCACCGACCTCCTCGACCTCGCGATCGCTGATGTCCGAGATGTCGATGATGTCGAGCGACGGGAACCCGTCGAGCAGGCTGTACACCCGCCGGGCGAGCGGCTCGGGGCAGCCGTGCTCGACCACGTGGGCCATCCGGGTGACGAGGTCGGTGACGTGATGTCCGCGCAGCCAGTTCGGGAGTTTGGGGGTCATCGCCCTGACCCGCGCGGCGTACCTGTTGATCTCCGCACCCACCGCGACCGGCTGCGGACGGTTCGACAGCAACCACCGCGCCGCGCGGTCGAGCATCCGGCGCGATTCCAGCATCAGCTCGTCGGCCACCGACGAGGCGACCGGCGCCTCGCGGATGTCGCTCCACACCGAGCGCAGGTCGAAGATCTCGGTCCCCGCGGTGAAGGCCCTGATCGAGTCGGTGCTGCTCGCGCCTGCCTCCTCGGCGAGCCGGTACGCGAAACTGATCCCGCCGAAGTCGATGGCCTCGTTGGCCAGGATGGTGGCCACGATCTGGCGACGCAGGCGATGCGACTTGATCTCCCCGGCGAACCGCTCGCGCAGCGGCCGCGGGAAATACCTGGGCAGCCGCACCGCGTAGGTGTCGCTGTCGGGCAGCTCGCTGGCCAGCAGGTCGTCCTTGACCGCGAGCTTGACGTGGGCGAGCAGTGTGGCCAGCTCAGGAGAGGTGAGGCCGACACCCTCCTGCAGTCGCTCCTCGATCTCCATGGGTCCTGGCAGGGCCTCGATCTCCCGGTCCAGCCCGCGACGGGCCTCGAGGTCGGCGAGCTGGCGCGCGTGCACCCCCAACATCGCCACGGCGTCGGCGCGCGAGGTGCCCATCAGGTCGTTCTGGTCGATGTTGTCCCGCAGCACCAGCCGCGACACCTCATCGGTCATCGAGGCGAGCAGACCGTTGCGCTCGGCCTTGGGCAGAGCGCCACCACTGACGGCGGTGTCCAGCAGGATCTTGATGTTGACCTCGTGGTCGGAACAGTCGACGCCCGCCGAATTGTCCAGGGCATCGGTGTTGATCCGGCCCCCCGCGAGGTCGTACTCGATCCTGCCCCGCTGCGTCACCCCGAGGTTGCCGCCCTCGCCGATCACCTTGGCGCGCACCTCGCTCCCGTTGACCCGCACCGGATCGTTCGACTTGTCGCCGACATCCGCATGGCTCTCCGTGGTGGCCTTGATGTACGTGCCGATCCCGCCGTTCCAGAGCAGGTCGACCGGCGCGCGCAGGATCGCACGCACCAACTCCGGCGGCGACAGCTCGGTGACGTCCTCGTCGAGGCCGAGCGCCGCGCGCGCCTGTGCGGTCAGCGGTACCGACTTGCGCGAGCGGTCCCACACCCCGCCACCCGCGCTGATGAGTGCCGGGTCGTAGTCCGCCCACGAGGATCGCGGCAGCGCGAAGAGCCGTTGCCGTTCGAGGAAGGACCTCGAGGCGACCGGATCGGGGTCGAGGAAGATGTGCCGGTGGTCGAACGCCGCGACCAGCCGGATGTGCGGACTGAGGAGCATCCCGTTCCCGAACACGTCGCCGCTCATGTCGCCGATGCCTGCGACGGTGAAGTCCTCCGTCTGGGTGTCGATCCCCATCTCCCTGAAATGCCTGCGCACGCTCACCCATGCGCCCTTGGCCGTGATCCCCATGGCCTTGTGGTCGTAGCCGACCGAACCGCCGGACGCGAAGGCGTCACCGAGCCAGAAGCCGTACCGCGCCGCCACGTCGTTGGCGAGGTCGGAGAACTGGGCGGTGCCCTTGTCCGCGGCCACGACGAGGTAGGTGTCGTCGCCGTCCCGGCGAACCACGCGGTCCGGTGGCAGCACGACCCCGGTCGCGGGTTCGACGTTGTCGGTGACGTCGAGCAGACCCGAGACGAACAGCTGGTAGCAGGACTGTCCCTCCGCGAGGAGCGCCTGTCGATCCACCGCCGGGTCCCCGGTCGGCACAGGCGCCCGCTTGACCACGAACCCGCCCTTCGCGCCGACCGGCACGATCACGGCGTTCTTCACCGCCTGCGCCTTCACCAGGCCGAGGATCTCCGTCCGGAAGTCCTCCCGCCGGTCCGACCAGCGCAACCCACCCCTGGCCACCGGACCGAATCGCAGGTGCACGCCCTCGACCCGCGGCGAGTAGGCGAACACCTCGAAACGAGGGCGCGGTCTCGGCAATTCGACGATCTGCTGGGGGTTGAGTTTGAACACCAGGATGTCGCGGGGATTGCCGTCCTCGTCGGTGACGTAGTAGTTCGTCCGCAGCGTGGCCAGGACGAGTCCGAGCATCCCGCGCAGGATCCGATCGGCGTCGAGGCTGACCACCTCGTTGATCCGCGCGCGCAGCTCGGCCGCGAGTTCCTCCGCCCGCGGCGCCGAGGCCTGGTCGGGGTCGAAGATCGAGTGGAACAACTCGACCAGCAGCCCTGTCGTCTGACCGTGCTCGATCAGCACACCCTCGATGTGGAACTGGCTGTACGGAAATCCCGCCTGGCGCAGGTACTTCGAGTAGGCGCGCAGCACGGTTGCCTGTCGCCACTCGAGCCCGGCCCGTAGCACCAGCTCGTTGAACCGGTCTGGTTCGGACCGGTCGTACCAGACGGCCGTGAAGGCATCGGTGAACCGGTGCTGGAGGGCGATCGCCTTCGTCGACTCGATGCTCCTGTCCACCTCGTCCAGCTCCGAGTCCAGATTCTCCCCGACCGTCGCGTCGACCAGTTCGCGAGCCGCGGAAAGCCCGAAATCGTAGATCCAGCACGGCAGCCCGTCCGGACGAACCACCCGGTACGGCCGCTCGTCGAGCACCTCGACGCCAAGGCTCTGCAGCACGGGCAGCACCTGGCTGAGCGAGACCCCGGCACCGCTGATGTACAGCGTGAAACGCCACTGCCCCGGTCGGGCGTCCTTGTGCCGGTACAGCTTCAGATCGATTGCCTCGCCGGCAAGGGCCTCCAGACGCGCGATGTCCCTGACCGCCCGCGCGGCGTCGAAGTCCTGCTTGTATGCCTCGGGGAACGCGGCGGCGAAGCGCTGCGCGGTCACCGAGGTCACCGAGGGCTCGGTCGCGACGGCGTCGAGGAGGTCGTCCTCCCACGCCCTGGTCGCCGCCGCCAGCATCGCCTCGATCCGGTCGCGGCCGCCGGCCGAGATCTGCGCCGACGACGGGGCCGCCCCCGGCTCCTTGCGGATGGTGAAGTGCACCATGGCGAGGTCCGACTCGGTGACCCTCGCGCTGTACTCCAGCGTGCCCCCGCCCAGTTCCCGCAGCAGGATCGACTGCATCGCCAGGCGGACCCGGGTGGTGTAGCGGTCCCGGGGCAGGTAGACCAGCGCGGAGGTGAATCCGCCGAACTGATCGTCCCGGAGGAAGAGCCGCACCTGCCTGCGCATGCCGATGGCCAGCACGGAGGTGATGGTCTCGTACAGGGTCTCGGTGTCGCTGGAGAACAGTTCGGTACGCGGGAAGGACTGGATGACCTCGAGCATCCGCTGGCCGGAGAAGGAACCGATGTCGAATCCGGCCCGTTCGATCACGGTGCGCGCTCGCCGCTCGATCACCGGGATGTCGAGCACGTTCTCGTGCAGCGCGGTCACCGTGAACACACCGACGAAGCGGTGCTCGCCGGTGATCGCGCCGTCACCGTCGAGCCCGGTGACGGAGACGAAGAACGGGTACACCGATCGGTGCACGGTGGCGGGCGCCGCACCCTGCGCGAGCAGCAGGATGGGCCGGTCGACACTGAATTCGGGTGCGGGCAGGTCGATTCGGTGGTCGGCCACCGACGCCGCACCGAGCACCCCGAGCCCGCTCTCGGGCACGATGTGGGCGATCGGGCGCCCGTGTTCGCCGGGATCCCGGAACTCATAGCGCCGGTAGCCGAGGGTCATGAAATGCCCCTCCGACATCCAGCGCAGCAGCGCCGCGGTGTCCCTGATGTCGACCGCCCGGTACCCCTGCGGTTCGCGGTCCGCGAGCTCGTCGAGTTGCTCGGCGAGCACCAACTGGCCGTAACGCATCGCGTCCGCGTCGGCGATCACCTGACGCACGTCGGACAGCACGTCCCTGACCGCGTCCCCGACCTGGCCGAGCACCTCCTGCTCGGTGGTCGGATGCAGCAGAACGAGCATCCAGGACTCGGTCAGCACCCCCTCTCCTGTCGCCGTGCCGTTGGCGAGCACGTCGAGGAGGCTGCCGTCCGCATCGCGGCGGACCTGGAAGACCGGATGGATCAGCTCCGTGACCGTGATACCGAGGCGGGCGAACAGCGCCATGACCGACTCGACGAGCAGTGGCATGTCGTCGGTGACGATCTGGACGGCGGGCTGGCCGGGCAGCGGCTCGAGCACCCGCGACACCGCCTGCCCGGAAGGGCGGCGTGTGGCCAGTTCGAGGTGGCTGCCGAACACCGTCTCGGCGTCGGCACTCGGGCGACCCGACGACCCGGCCCAGTCGATGTTCCGGAAGTACACCTCGCGGATCCCGTCGAGATGGGATGCGAGGTCCGCTGGCAGGCCCATCGTGGCCCCGTGGTCGAAGCGATCGGCAGATCTGGTCATCTCGCGGCCCACTCCCCTGGTCGAACTGACGTGACGGGTGTGCACGTCCGAGCCTAACCGCGGGGAGCGGGACGAGAGGTGAACTGACGGCGCCTTCTAGCGCACCGTTTCCGTGATCGCGTACTCCGACAACACCGATCGCTCCAGTTCCGGGAGCGGAACCGACGTTTCGGTCTTCACGTCGAAGCGCACGAGGACCGCGTCCGCGACGCCACAGGTGACCCCGTGGACGTCGCGGATCACGTGCCGGATCCCGAACGAGGAGGTCCCCACCGCGAGTACGGACACGTCGACGGTGACCGGACCCGACTCGTCGGTGATGGGCTTGAGGAACTCGATCTCCATCTTGCGCACCACCATCGCAGTGGGGCGGACGCCCGCGGGGAAGACCCGGTCGCGGAAGAACTTCACCCGCGCTTCCTGTGCGTACTCGAGGAAGAGGGTGTTGTTGACGTGGCCGAGGCGATCGGAATCGCCCCAGCGCACCTCGACCTCGCAGGTGTAGACCTTGTTCGGCACGTCCTAGCCCCGGGTGAGCTTGCGGTGGGTGACCCGGTGCGGGCGGGCCGCATCGGCACCGAGCCGCGCGACCTTGTTCTCCTCGTACGCCTCGAAGTTGCCCTCGAACCAGTACCAGGCCGCCTCGTTGTCGCCGAAGGCACCTTCCCAGGCCAGGATGTGCGTGCAGGTCCGGTCCAGGAACCAGCGGTCGTGCGAGATCACGACGGCACAGCCGGGGAATTCCTGCAGCGCGTTCTCGAGCGAGCTGAGGGTCTCGACGTCGAGGTCGTTGGTCGGCTCGTCGAGCAGGATCAGGTTGCCGCCCTCCTTGAGGGTCAGCGCCAGGTTCAGCCGGTTGCGCTCACCACCGGAGAGCACGCCCGACGGCTTCTGCTGATCCGGGCCCTTGAACCCGAACGCGCTGACGTACGCGCGCGAGGGCATCTCGTTCTGACCGACCTCGATGTAGTCGAGGCCGTCGGAGACGACCTCCCACACCGTCTTGGTCGGATCGATGTTGGCGCGGGTCTGGTCGACGTAGCTGAGCTTGACCGTCTCGCCCACCTTGACGGTGCCCGAGTCCGGCTCCTCGAGACCGACGATGGTCTTGAACAGCGTGGTCTTACCGACACCGTTGGGACCGATCACGCCGACGATGCCGTTACGCGGCAGCGTGAAGGACAGGTCCTTGATCAGCAGCCGGCCGTCGAAGCCCTTGTCGAGGTTCTCCACCTCGACCACCACGTTGCCGAGGCGCGGCGGGGTCGGGATCTGGATCTCCTCGAAGTCCAGCTTGCGGTGCTTCTCGGACTCCGCGACCATCTCGTCGTAGCGGTCGAGGCGGGCCTTGTTCTTGGCCTGGCGGGCCTTCGCACCCGAGCGGACCCAGGCGAGCTCCTCCTTGAGGCGCTTCTGCAGCTTCTGGTCCTTCTTACCCTGGACCTCGAGTCGCGCGGCCTTCTGCTCGAGGTAGGTGGAGTAGTTGCCCTCGTACGGGTAGAGCCGGCCGCGGTCGACCTCACAGATCCACTGCGCGACGTGATCGAGGAAGTAACGGTCGTGGGTGACGGCGAGGATGGCGCCCGGGTAGGCGGCCAGGTGCTGCTCGAGCCACAACACGGACTCGGCGTCGAGGTGGTTGGTGGGCTCATCGAGCAGCAGCAGGTCGGGCTTGCTCAGCAGCAGCTTGCACAGCGCGACGCGGCGCTTCTCGCCACCGGAGAGGTGGGTGACGGGCTCGTCCGCCGGCGGGCAGCGCAGCGCGTCCATCGCCTGCTCGAGCTGGGAGTCGATCTCCCAGGCGTCGGCGTGGTCGAGCTTCTCCTGGAGCTCGCCCATCTCCTCCATGAGCTCGTCGGAGTAGTCGGTGGCCATCAGCTCTGCGATCTCGTTGTAGCGCTTGAGCTGCACCATCGTCTCGCCGAGGCCCTCCTCGACGTTCTCGCGCACCGTCTTGGTCTCGTCGAGGTGCGGCTCCTGCATCAGGATGCCGACGGTGGCGCCCGGCGCCAGGAACGCCTCGCCGTTGCCCGGCTGGTCGAGTCCGGCCATGATCTTGAGGATGGAGGACTTACCCGCGCCGTTCGGGCCGACGACACCGATCTTCGCGCCCGGGTAGAAGCTCATCGTGACGTCATCGAGGATGACCTTGTCGCCGTGCGCCTTGCGCACCTTCTTCATCGTGTAAATGAACTCCGCCATGGCGACCAGAGTATCGGGACACCAGGCGACGCCCCAATCCACACGGAGCTACTGCCCGATCTGCGGCGGGCGACGACCGAGTCGCCGCCCGCCGCAGGTCAGCTCGGGGGTTCAGGCGGTGCCGAACAGCGACCGAACGAAGGCGGTCGTATCCGGCAGTGCCTCGAACACCGACGAGCCGTGGAAGGCATCGTAGGACCGGTATGTCACGGGCTGGCCGGCCAACTGCATGTCAGCCGCGAGCTTGGTACTCAGCGGAAACGGCACCGTCTGGTCGCGCAGTCCTTGCCCGATGAACACGGGCCGGTCGTAGCCCGTCGTGGGGACCGCGAGGTAGTCGCGCAGCGCCGAGCGGATCCTCTCGTCGCCGAGCGGTCGGCTGAACAGTTCGCCGACACCGATCGGGGCGGCGTACTTGTGCAGCGGGAGGAAGCACATGGACTTCGCGGTCTCGACGAGCTCACGGCCGCGCGGGGTGAGGTACTCGTCGATCGGCAGGTCCGGGCGCGCGACCTGCAGCCCCGCGATCACGTAGCCGGCGAACGCGGTCAGCCCGTTCAGGCCGAGGTTCGGGAAGCCGGGACCGCCGAGCGGGAAGAGCAGCTCCAGGTTCGCCGGGGTACCGGTGGCGACCGCACCGCGGTAGTCCAGCTCCGGGGCATACCGAGTCGCCTCGTGCGCGGCGAACATGGCGGCGTGACCGCCCTGCGAGTGCCCCACGGCCACCCAGCGGGGCGACAGCTCCGGCGTCACCTTGCGGGCCGCCCGGACCATGTCGATCACCGCGCGCCCCTCGCTGCGGCCGTGCAGGTAGGCGTGCACGCCCTCGGTGCCGAGCCCGACGAAGTCACTGGCCACCACCGCATAGCCCTGCGTCAGCCAGGCCGAGACGTAGTCCCTGGTCAGGGAGGTGACATCGAACCCGTGCGAGGGCGCGCAGTCGTCACCGACACCGTTGGTGCCGTGCGCCCAGGACACCACCGGCCAGCCGCCTGCGGGCGCGGTCCCCTTTGGCAGGTACACGGCTCCGGTGCTGAGCGCGGGCGCACCGGTCGGACCCTCGGTCCAGTACGTGAGTTGGCGCGATCCAGTCGCTGCCCCGCCGATCTCCGCCGCCACCGGCAGGGCCTTGTCGGCCACCACCGTTCCGGGTTCGCGGACCGGATCCGCCGCGGCCTGCCCGGCGGCCGGGACCGCCAGGACCAGCAGCGCCAGCACGGTCGCGCCAGCGCGCAGGCCGAGGCGATGCCCCTGTGCGCGACCGAATACGAACTTCATCGTGTTCCCCACCCTTGGTTGTTGTCTGTGCGGTCCCGCCAGGTCGCACGCTAGACGGCGGTCGACGCCGACCATCAGGAAGCTCTGGACTCGGTGCAGCGTAATACCCCGGCCCGGTCACGACTCGAAAAGACAGGACACTCGTCCAGTCCGTTTGGCCGCGATGCCCTCTCGCGGCCGGCCGGTCACCGGATCAGCGGCTCGACGAAGGAAATGGAGTCGGCCGACGAGGCGGCGAGGGACTCGCCGTGCCCGGCACCCGGGTACGCGGCGAACCGCACGTCCGTACCGGCGCGTTGCAGGTCCGCGACCAGCTTCAGCGTCAGCACGATCGGCACCACGACGTCGGCGGTGCCGTGCCCGATGAACAGCGGCCGGTCGTACCCACTGGTCGGCACCCCCAGATAGTCGGCGAGCGCCGATCGGACCTCGTCGTCGCCGAGCGGCCGGGAGAACAGCTCGCCCACCTGCGTCCCCGCGACCTGACCGGCCAGCTCGGGAGAGCACAGCCGCTCTGCCAGCCCCGCCAGTTCGCGTCCGCGCGGCGACAGGTAGCTGTCGAGGTCGAGGTCGGGTCGAGCCGACCGCAGCCCGACGATGGCGAACAGGGAGAACGTCGTCAGCCCCCGCAGGCCGAGGTTCGGAAAGCCCGGACCTCCGAGCGGAAACAGCTGTTCGAGGCTCGACGGCGCACCGATTGCGACCGCACCGCGGTAGTCCAGGTCGGGTGCGTACCTCGTCGCCTCGTGCGCGGTGGCCAGTGCGGCGTGCCCACCCTCCGAGAGCCCGATCACCACCCACCTCGGCGAGACCCCCGCATCGATCGTCCTGGCCGCCCGCACCACGTCGATCACGCTGTGCGCCGCGGCTTTCCCGTCGAGATACGGCAGCACGCCGGGCGTGCCGAGACCGAGATAATCCGTCGCGACCACCGCGTACCCACGCGCCAGCCAGTCCTCGAGATAGGCGGACTCGATGCCCTGCAACCCGGTCATCGAGGGCGCGCACTGATCGGACACCCCGATCGTACCGTGCGCATAGGAGACCACCGGCCAGCCTCCCTCGGGGGCAGGCCCCGGAGGGAGGTACACCGCCCCGGTGCTGATGGCAGGGGCACCCGAATGGTCGGTGGTCGCGTAGGTGAGCCGGTAGGCCCGCCCGGTCCCCGGGATCCAGAGTTCCCTCGGCATGTCCTGCGCCGCGATCACCGATCCTGGCCGTGCCTGCGCCGCCACCGCCGTGCCGACTGCCACCGACGCAGCGGCCATCGCGGCGACGATCAGGACCACGAAGAACAACCTCAGGCGTGCCATGCGGGGCACCCCCTCACCACGCGGGAAGACCCACAGCCTATGCCGCCACGGTGACCGAAATGCCCGGTTTCGGTCAGCTCGCCCGGAGAGCGGGATCGAGGCCGGCATCCACGAGGTCCCCTGGATCGCGCTCCGACTCCCCCGGCCCCCGGTCCGGATCCGGTTCGGCCGACTGCGCCGCCTTGGGCGCCCGGTCGAGCCTGGCTCGGCAGCGGGCCAGGTCGGGTCCGACCGCGCTGGCACGCATCTCCAAGTCGGCGCGGTCCACCCCGTCCTTGGTCGTGTATTCGTTGGTTCGCAGCTGCCCACAGGCGATCACCGGATCCCCCTTCATCAGCGAGGCGCCGACACCGGCCACCAGCCGCCGCCAGCAGGTCACCGTCAGATAGAGGGTGCCGCCGTCCGTCCACTCCCCGGTCGAGCGGTCCTGCCGCCTGACATTGCTCGCCATCCGAAAGCTGAGCACCTCCTCGCCCGAGTTCGTGGGCCGCTTGACCGGATTGGTGATCACGGTGCCGACCACCGCCGTGTGTGTCTCGTACATGTCGCTCCCCCTTGGCATCCGTGGGCCGCGCGGCCCCTCGATGCCAGCGTCCCCCGGTGGGTCGCCGAAATGTGGCTGCGGGCGAATCTGTGGATGAACGAAACGGGTGTCCACAGATCCGCGTAAACGGCTACGGGGAAACGCCGTTCGTCTGGGCGGCGTGCTACGCGAGAGGGCGGCCCGAGGTGATCGCGGCGGCAAGCGCCGCCGCATAGGTGACCAGTCGCTCACCCGAATAGGTGACGGGGTCACTGACCGCGAGCCTGCCGAGCATCTCGGCGAAGGAGAGCATCGTGTGAGCGAGCAGCACCGGGTCGAGACCGGCCAGTCCCGGCTCGAGCGCTATTCCCGTCCTGGCCAGCTCCTCGGCCCTCGTCAGCACCGCCGCTCTGGAGGCACGCAGGTGCTCCTGATACTCGGCAGGCGCCTGGTCGGGCGCGGTCAGGATCAGCCGCCACCGGGTGGGGTTGTCCACCACAACCCGCACGAACGAGGACACCGTTCCGGCGTAGGCCGCGGCAGGACCCAGCGCAGTGAGGTCGGTCGGCATCGCTGCCATCACCTGCTCGATCGCACGCCGGTGCTCACGCTCGAGCAGCGCCGCGACCAGCTCCGCACGGGTACGGAACACGTTGTAGAGCACGGGTTTACCGACGCCGGCCTCTGCCGCGACGGCCTCCATGTTCAGCTCGTGCAGGCCCGACCGCCTGGTCACCTCGACCGCGGCGTCGAGCACCTGGTCACGACGCTCCGCCGGCGGCAGCCGCGGCGCGTACTTGCGTCGCGGGCGCTCGTCCGCCGTCTGCGCTCTCGTCATCGACCCACCTCCGCGTCCACCTTAGGGATCGCCGCTCGCGCTCATGTCCCACCGGGCCAATGCTACGCAGCCGTTGTATTCACCGAGGGCAATTGCTACGGTCGCGTTGCATTCAGAAATCCACCCACCAGCCCCGAGCATCCGCAGGAGAACACGATGAGCGAACCCCGCATGCTGGCCGACCGAGGCTGGCCGTTCGATCCCGCACGGCGGCGCGAGGACAACGGATTCTTCGGGCCGGGATCGCCGACGTGGAAGGTCTGGACCAACCCGACCGCCCTGCTCGGGTTCCAGCGGTCGGTCACCCTCGAGCACTTCGACCCTTTCCTGACGGCCGCGGTCGCCGACGCCCAAGGGATCTACCTGGACCCGAGGGGGCGTCTCGACGGCACCCTCTCCTACTTCCTGATCGTGGCGGTCGGCGACGCCCGGTCGGCGATCGAGACGTCCGAACTGCTGATGCGGGTGCACGCGAAGGCCACCGGGATCGAGCCGATCAGCGGGCAGCGATACAGCGCCAACAACCCGGACAGCCAGCTGTGGATCCACGTCACCGGCTGGCACTCGGTCCTCAAGTGCTACGAGGTGTTCGGCCCCGGCCCCCTGAGCCCGGACGAGGAAACCCGGTACTGGGCCGAGTGCGCCGTCGCCGCCGAGTTGCAGACCTGCAAGCCGGCGGACATCCCGCGCTCGCGTGCCGAGGTGCGTGAGTACTTCTCCGCGGTGCGGCCACGATTGTGCACCTCCGAGCGGGCCGTCGAGGGCATGCACTACCTGCTGCGCACCCGGTTCGGGAAGGGCCGGCTCGCGCTGTGGGCGATGAGTCGGCTGATGGCGCCCGCGACGATCGCCACCCTGCCGAGGTGGATGCGGGAGCTAGGCGACTTCGATCAGCCCGCGGTGGTCGACCGGGTCGTCACGCCGCTCGCCCGGGCCGCCGTCCGCGCCACGAGCAGCCCGAGAACCGAGCTGGCCGTCGTCAAGCGCCTGCTCCCGATGACCCATTCGGTCCTCGACCAGCACTTCAACGGGGCGCCGCCGGTACGTGCGGAGACCGTCACCCCGTCGGCGGCGCGTGCGATCCACGGCGCTCGGGCCGGGCGACCCGCGTAGGGCTAGTCCGTGGGCAGCGTCGTCGGGTCCGTGTTGGCGCCACAGATCACGGCGGCGATCCGCTCCCCCTCGGCAGGCGCGTAGGCGCCGCTGAGCAGGGCGGCGATCGGCGCCGCGGCCGCATGCTCCACCGCCAGCCGGAAATCGCGCCACAGCAGGCTCCGCGCCAGGGCGATCGCCTCGTCCTCGACCAGCACCGAGCCGATCCCGGTCCGGCGGGCGACATCCATGGCGATGTCACCGAGGCGGGTCGCGCCGAGCGCATCGGCCGCGATGCTGTCCACCGCCACGTCCACCGGGGCGCCGGCGGCGAGCGCCGCGTGCAGGGTCGGGGCGCCGCTCGGCTCCACCCCGACGACCGACTTCTCCCCCGCCAGCGCCGCGGCGATCCCCGCGACGAGGCCGCCGCCACCCACCGCGACCAGCACCGTGGTGGCATCGGGAACCTCCTCGGCCAGCTCGAGCCCGATCGTCCCCGCACCCGCGACCACATCGGGCAGGTCGTAGGCGTGCAACTGCTGGGCGCCCTGCCGCGCGGCGATGGCCGACGCCCGGACGTAGGCGTCCGCGTAGCGCTCGCCGTCGAGCACGACATCGGCGCCGAGGGCACGCAGCCGATCCACCTTCACCGTGGGCGCCGAGGCCGGGACGACCACCGTGCACGCGATTCCCAGCATCCCGGCCGCGGTGGCGGCCGCGATCCCGGCATTCCCGCCGGACGCGATCACCACCGGCGAATCACGGTGCGCGCCATCCCGGTTCAGCATGGCGTTGAGGCTGCCGCGGATCTTGAACGACCCGCCGAGCTGCAGGTGCTCGAGCTTGAGCGCGACCGGGACGTCCCCGCCCGGCGTCGGCAGGACCACCCGGAGCACCGGGGTCCGCCGGACAAGGGCACCGACCCGCCGCCGCGCGGCGAGCACGTCCTCGCGTGTGGTCACCGCCCGGCTTCGTGGTCGCGCCGCGCCAGCTCCGCGAACATCGCGTTGTGTGCCGCGAGCTCGGCGTCGTCATCGCGGTCCGCCGCCCGGTCGACCCGCTTGGCCGTCTTCTGGTCGCTGCGCGACCACTGCACCAGCAACGCCAGCATCACCAGCACGAGCGGGATCTCGCCGGTGGCCCAGGCGATGCCACCACCGAGCCGCTGATCACCGATGAGGTCCGAGTTCCAGTCCAGGCCCAGCGCCCGGTAGTACCAGCCGCCCATCACCTCGCCCATGCTCATCAGCGCGATGCCGAAGAAGGCGTGGAAGGGCAACGACCCGAAGACCATCGCCAGCTTGGTGATCGGCTGCAGGTTGCGCGGCGCCGGGTCGATGCCGATCACCACCCAGTAGAAGAGATAGCCACTCAGGATGAAGTGCACGTTCATCAGCAGGTGCGCGCCGTGCGAGTCGAGCGTCGCGCCGAAGATGCCGCCGAGGTACAGGGCGTAGAAGCCGCCGACGAAGAGCACCGAGGCCACCAGCGGGTGGGTCAGGAATCGGGACACGGGGCTGTGCAGCGCGGCCAGCAGCCACTCGCGTGGACCGGGCACCCCCTTGGGCCCGGCCGGGGACAACGCGCGCAACGCCAGGGTCATCGGCCCGCCGAGCACCAGCAGCACCGGTGCGAGCATCGACAGCGCCATGTGTGCGCCCATGTGCACGCTGAACACCGCGGGCGAGTACCTGCCGAGGCCCGAGGAGGTCGCGACCAGCAGCGTCGCGCAGCCCAGCACCCAGGCGATGGTGCGGCCGACGGGCCACGTGTCCCCGCGCTTGCGGAGCCGTCGCACGCCGAGCAGGTAGACCACCGCCATGATGATGGCCGCGGTGCCGAAGACGAGGTCGAACCGCCAGTCGAACGCGAGCCGTTCGAAGGTCGGCGGGCCGTCCAGGTTGTAGCCCAACTGCACCTCGGTCGGGGTCGGGTTGATGTTCTCGGCCGGGGGCGGGGTCCGGCCGAGACCGACGGCGATGCCGATGGTCGCGGCGAAGATGATCGCCTCGCCGCCTGCGAAGCGGATCAGCGGGCCGCGGGCCGTCGGGTCGGCGGCAAGGGCGGGCAGCGCGCTGCGCCGCTGCAGGTAACCGAACACGCCCAGGACCACCAGCGCGACGGTCTTGGCCACGAGCAGCCAGCCGTAGGTGCTGGTGAACAGCTCGCGCAGCGGCAGCCGCACCAGTCCGTTGAGGACACCGGAGATCGCCATCACCACAAACGCCACCGTGGCGACGTTCGAGAACCGGCGCGTTGCGACGTCGGTGTACGCGCCCCGCCTGCGCGCGTGCGCGAGCAGCGCGAACAGCCCGCCCGCCCACAATGCCGCGGCGATCAGGTGCCAGAGCAGGCTGTTGGTGGCCAGATCGTGCGATCCGCCGGAGGAGGAGTGCCCGGTCAGCGCGAGCGGGATCAGGGTGGCGATGCCGAGCAGCAGCAGCACCGGGGTCCAGGACCAGCGCAGGACCAGTCGAGTGGCCACCGCGAGCAGCACCGCCAGGATCGCGGTCGACCGCCACGCCCCCGCGAGCTCGATCTGCGGGATCGCCTTCCAGAGGTTGGCGGGCTGGATGGCCGCGCTCAGCGGCTGACCGGAGGTGTCCGAGACGGTCAGCGGCACCAGGGCCAGCGCACAGGCAGCCCAGACGATGGCGGCGTTCGACGCGGTACGCACCGCCCGGTAGCCGTCGACGTCGAGCACCCCGCTGCGCTGCGGCGGCACCAGGAACGCGGCGAGCAGCAACGACCCGATCGCCAGGACGGCGGCGACCTCACCGGCAGCCTTCACGGCGGGCAGTCCGTATGTGGTGAGGGGACCCGGGTCGGGGATGCCGAGCAGCACCAGCGCGTCCGAGGCGGACAGCCCGACGATGATCGCCGCGACCAGCCCCGCGATGATCCCGAGCGTCACGAAGATAGGTACCGAGTTCTCCCCCGCCCTTCGGATCGGCGACGGGGCGGAGGGGGCGAGCTCGGGTGATGCCATGCCAACAAGGGTAGGAGGCGCGCGCCTGCCGGGTTCGTCCAGGTTCGCCGACCCGTAAGCGAACCTATCGAATATTGCGCAGACCTACCGGTAGACTCCGGAGCCGATCCGGTCACGGATCACGCCTCCGTAGCTCAGTTGGATAGAGCAAGAGCCTTCTAATCTCTAGGTCGCAGGTTCGATTCCTGCCGGGGGCACACCTTTGATTCAGGTCACACCCTGTTTCCGGTTTCGAGCACGGCCCCGTCCCGTTGGCGTTCCGTCTGGAGACGATCTCGATGTGGTGATACTTGGAAGAACTGCCCGCAGAGATTCGGAACTGGCTGGCGTCTGTCGCGCCGGAGCTCTGGTAGGGCAGATCCTGATCGCGTCACCGGCCCGACGTCGCCCGGAATGAACCCCTAGGGCATGAGCCACCAGATCAGTGGGAAGTCCATCGCCGATTCGAGGCGATGCGAATGTTGCTACTTTTCAGCAACTTTGGGTGATCGCTGTCTTCGACTGCGGTCCTGCGTGTTCACGATCGCCGCCGCCGTGGACGCGATCGTCCGGTCGCCGTCACGGGTCAGTCGGGTGAGGGCCCTCCGTGCCGCCGTGCCGGGAATCTCGGCAAGGGCCTGCGTGATCCGCAACCGTGTCGGCGCATCATCGGTCTTGTCGATCTGGTCCTGCATGACCTCGACGAGGTCGTCTGCCGCGGGCGACAGCTCGGCCAGCAGGCCCAACACCTCGGCAGCCTCGACATCGCGCCGCCCCACGACAACCATCTCGAGGAGGGCGGGCACGGAATCGACGTTCCCGCGAGAGCCGAGAGCCAGGGCCGCGTATCCGCGGACCGTGGCGTCCGAATCATCGAGGGCTCGTCTCAGGAGTACCGCCGCCTCCTCGGTGTGCACTACCGCTATGGCCGCGGTCGCGCGGCGCCGGACGTCGACCGTCTCCGAGGCGAGACCAACGGCAAGAGCTGTGAGCCCCGGACCGGCGGCCCGCGCCAACGACCACCGCAGCGCCCCGGCCACATTGGGGTCGTCCTCCGACAGCAAGGCCTCGACCAGCGCTTCGACGGGCAGCGACGACTTGTCTCCCTGAGACAGGATCGCCTGTTGACGGCGCGCCGCGGACTCCGATTCGAGCGCGCGCAGCAAAGTGACGATGTGCAGGGCGTCGTCCCATTCCGCCGGTGCGGCGGCGTCGACGTGTTCGAGCTTCGTGAGCAGTTCCTCCTCGGCAGCGATCCGCTGGCGCGTGTGCCGGATGAGGTCCCCCACCAGGTCGGCGGGCGCGAAGTCCGGCTCGTCCAGTGCGCGCTTGGCCTCGTTCAACGAGAGCCCAAGGGTCCTCAGGCTCTCGACGTGGAAGAGCCGGCGGATGTCGTCGGCGGAGTACTCGCGGTAGCCGCCTGACGTGCGGCCCGTTGGCGTCACCAGCCCCAACGTGTCGTAATGGCGCAGCATCCGAGTGCTGACACCGCAACGCCGGGAGACCTCACCGATCAACATCCCCGTCTCCTCCTCACTACGTGTCCGGGCCGGCGACCGCGACGCGCTTCGCCATCTCGACAGCGAGGGTGAAGCCGCTGTCGGGGTCGCGAATCAACTGCTGCGTGGCGCCCGCATGCGCACGAATCCGCGGATCGGGACTCGCCCCGGCCGCCGCGAGGACCGGGACGACGCCCTCCCCGAGCGCCACCAGCGCACGGCTCAGACTGAGCTGCATGTGGTGGTCTCCCCGTCCGAGCTCGGTCGCCAGATCGTCGGCCAGCCCTGCCTCGTCGCCGGGGGGCACGAGAACCGCGGCCGCCCGCCACGCGCTCCGCGCGACCTCGTCGTGCTCGTCGTGCAGCAGCGCCGACACCGCAGGCCAGGCGAACCGATCCCCGATCTTGGACAGGGTGTGCAGCGCCTGACTGCGGGCCTGTGGGGTGTCGGATCCGAGCTCGTCGATCAGCACGGGCACCGTGATCTCGGCGGGCAGGCGGCACAAGGCCCAGGTCAGCATGTCCCGGACGAAGAAGTCCGGCTCGACGGCGCACCGAGCCACGAGAGTGTCCGCGAGTCGGGGGTCGGGGGTCGTGCCTGCGGCGAGCGCCGCCTGCAGCCGAACCGACGGGTCGGCCGCGGCCAGAGCATCGACGAAGTGAGCATTCGGCCCACCGTGGTTGGTTGTGTACACGACAACCACCTCCTTCGTCGACCATTCGAATCCTTGACACTGTGTCAGGGTCAAGCCTCGTTGTCTGTGAGTGTCGAGATCCGTGCGGTCACCGGTCGGCATTCTGAACGCGAACGCGGGACCGACCCCGAGAAAGGGATCGGTCCCGCAACGGACTCATGGTTACGCCGGGACGACGACACCGGCGCAACGGATCAGGACTTGGAGGCCTCGTCGATCTCCTTGCTGACCTGCTCGAGATCCGCCTCGAGCTGCTTCTTGGTCACCTTGGCTGCGCGTTTGAGCGCCCTCTCGACGCGCGCCTCGAGATCCGTCGCCGCAACGACGATCAGCCCGCTCTCACCCTCGTCGAGCAGTTCACCCACCTCCTTGAGGTCGGAGCGGCTCATCCCCGCCGCGACGTGCCCGCCGAGGGCCCCGAGGCCCGCGCCGCCCGCGCCGCCCAGCAACAACCCGGCCCCGAGCCCGACGGCCGGGAAGAGGGCGACCAGCGCGCCGCCGACCAGGCCGATGCCGAGCCCGCCCCAGGCGCCCTGCCGGGTCGGCTGCTCGTGCTTCTTGACGATCTTGACCTTGCCCTTGTCGGTCCGCGTGATGACGGCCGCGTCGTAGGTGTCGACCAGGTGGGCCTCGACATAGAGGTCGTGCACGGCGTCGTAGTCGGCGATCGCGGCGTCCTCCGAGTCGTAGACCGCCGCAAGCAGAGCGAATGTGTCCATGGCCATGGGGTTCCTCCATTGGGGTTGTCGTCCGGCTCCCAGCCTCGGCTCCCGCGGCGCGGACGGCATCCCCCAAAACGGGTGACCGCCGAGGCCCGGCCACACCGCCGACCGCAATCACCCAAAATCGGTGGCGGATTCCTGCAACATTGAACCGAGACCCGGCGATATACAGGGTTGAGGTGAGTCCCCATGACGGACAATGACGTCGCACGGCGCGCCGGAGCGGGCAGTGGACCAGACCGCGGGCATTTCGCGGTGGCCACCTGCCGCTCGCCACCGCCGCCGCGACCGCGCGTTCCCTGATCGCGCCCAAGGATTCCGGATCGCCCCGCGCGATCGACGGAAGTCAGAACGGCGTTGCCGTCCTCTCGAGCGGTGGGCGGGAATTGCTCGACTGGTGCGCCTCGCGTTCAGTTGCGATCACACCGCTCACACCACGAACTACCCCATGAAGGCGGCAAAAGATGGACCTCGAAATGCTCGAGAAGCTGATCGATCTCATGAGCAAGGTGATGGACATGATGGGCGGCATGCAGGGCGGCGGAGGAGGCGCAGGCCCCCTCGGCAGCCTCGGCGGAGGCAGCCTCGGGTCGTGATCGACCCTCCTGCAGGAAAGGCTCTCGACCCACGGGTCGGGGGCCTTTTCTCGTCACAGTGAGCTGGTGGCCGCGGTCGGCGGAAGGCGATCTCCGCTGTTCCAGTCGTGGGCAGGCGACCACCGCGCTAGTGTTTTTACCTGACTCTTGGCGACTCCGTGGAGGTGCGCTATGGAAGTGGCCGCACCGTACGGCGCGATCCGAGCTCTCGTTCCTGCGCGAAGTCCGTCGCCCCCAGCCGCCGACAAGACCAGCCGACACTCCGGCGACTGAATTGGATCATGGCCATCCAAACCAGTATTGGAGTCCTGCAATGAATCCGACCAAATCTCTTGCCGCGTCTGCGCTCGTGGTCGTCGCCCTCGGCGCCGGCGCCGGAACCGCCTACGCCGAACCCGCGGTGCCGCCACCCCCCGGCGCCGAGGCCGTCTCGGACGCGATCTGGCCCGACAATCCCACCAAGCAATCCGCCTTCGACGCCTTCGCAACCGAGGTCGCCGTCGGCTGGAACAACGGCGGCGGGCAGGGCGCACTCATCGGGCTCGGCGTCGGCGCGGGCATCGGCTGCCTGTCGATCTTTCCCAACTTCATCGCCGGGTGCATCGTGGGCGGCGTGATCGGCGCAGGCGTGGGTGCCATGAACGGGATCAAGGACTCCAACCCGAACGTGCTGCCCGCCTTCGACAAGTTCATGGCGACGCCCTAGGTCGGCGCCAGCCAGGTCCCTACTTCGTCGCGCCCTTGCGAACCACCGTCAGCTTGTGCAGGCGTGAGGAGATCCGCTTGTCGTCGCTGCCGCGCAGCAGGGCGATCCCGGACCGGATCTCCTCCACCGCCCAGGTGCCGGCGGTATCCGAAATATGCACCAGGTCGCCGACCTGAACTGCCTCACTCATCGCCGTTCTCCGCATCCACTACTCCAGGCGGGCGCGTGTCATCGTCCCGCCGATCATCATCAGCTGGATCAATTATCACGCGCCGGGTGCCGGGTGCCGCAGACGGGCGGCGACTACTTGCCTGCGGGGCCGTCGTCGACGTCCGCCTCGCCCGCCGGGACGTCCGGTTCCTCGTCGGCTGCGTCCGCCTGCGCCCGCTTCGACGCCTCGCGCATCTCGATGCCGTCGGTGATCCAGTCCCCGATCTCGCGGGTCACGTCCCGGACCGCCCCTGCGATGATCATCGCGATCTTGCCGACGTGCGTGGCCCCGGACTCGGTCAGCTCCTGCACGGTGTCCTTGCGTCGCTCGAACTTGCTCACCATGGACGCGTCACCTCTCACGCTGTGGCCTTCTGACGTTCGACGATAACACCGGGAGCCGACTCGGATCGGGTGAGGAACGGCGGCAACGCGAGCTTGAAGATCTTGCCCCACACCGATCCGATCTGCTTGAAGAAGCCACCGGTGTTGTACGGCAGACCGTGCTTCTCGCACAGCGCCCGCACGTGCGGCGCCATCTCGGGATAGCGGTGCGCCGGGATGTCGGGGAACAGGTGGTGCTCGATCTGGTGCGAGAGGTTTCCGGACATGATGTGGAACAGCGGACTCCCCTCGATGTTCGCGCTGCCGAGCATCTGGCGCACATACCACTGCCCCTGGGTCTCCTCCGCGGTCTCCTCCTCGCTGAAGGTCTGCACTCCCGTCGGGAAGTGCCCGCAGAAGATGATCGAGTACGTCCACAGGTTGCGGACCAGGTTGGCGCTCGCGTTACCGAGCAGGGTGGTCACGAACAGCGGGCCGGTCAGGGCCGGGAACACGAGGTAGTCCTTGAGGACCTGACGACCGGCCTTGCGCCACATGCCCTGCAGCAGCGGCTTGACGTCGTGCCACTTGCGCTTGCCCTTGACGATGTTCTCGGTCTCGAGGTCGTGCAGCATCACACCCCACTCGAAGAAGACCATGAGCGCGAACGCGTAGACGGGGTTGCCCAGGTAGTACGGATTCCACTTCTGGGCCTCGTCCATCCGCAGGATGCCGTAACCGATGTCGCGGTCGCGGCCGACGATATTGGTGAAGGTGTGGTGCATGTAGTTGTGCGAGTGCCGCCATTGGTCCGCGGGGCACACGGTGTCCCATTCGAAGACCCGCGAGTTCAGGCCGGGTTCACGCATCCAGTCGTACTGGCCGTGCATGACGTTGTGGCCGATCTCCATGTTGTCGAGGATCTTCGAGATGCCGAGGGCGCCGACGCCGGCGAGCCAGAAGGGCGGCAGGAACCCGAGGTACATCAGGCCGCGGCCGGCCACCTCGAAGCCACGCTGCGCCTTGATGATCTTGTAGATGTACTCGCGGTCCTGTTCGCCGAGGTCGGCGACGATCCGGGCGCGCAACTCGTCGAGTTCGCGTCCGATCTCCTCGACCTGCTCGTAGCTGAGCACGATCGGGGCTGTGGTCTCTTCGTTCTTCGCGCCGCCGAGGAACGGCAGCGTCGGGAGGGACAAACCGAGCATGGGAGTTCTCCTTGGTCGAAGGTGATCAGATGTCGACGGAGACGTCGCCGACGGCAGCCGAGATGCACAGCTGGATCGGCTGATCCGGGTCGGAGTCGGTCTCGCCGGTACGCAGGTTCCTGGTGCAGCCGGAGGTCTTGACCGCGGTGCAGGAGAAGCAGATCCCCATCCGGCACCCGAATTCGGGAGTCAGACCGGCGGCCTCCGCCTGGTCGAGCAGGCTCGCCCCCGAGTTCTGCGCGGTCACCCCCGACGCGGTGAACGTGAGCAGGCCGGTCGCATCGGAGTCGGCGACGGCCACCGGCGCGGTGAACTCCTCGGTGTGCAGCCGCTCGGCGAGCCCGATCCGGTCGTAGTGCTCGCGAACCCCCCGCATCAGCCCGGGCGGGCCGCACAGGTAGGTCTGGGCCTCGCCGTGCCAGGGCGCCGCGGCCTCGAGGTGCTCCTGCCCGAAGAAGCCGTGCAGATCGCCGCCGTCCGACTGACCCGTGTAGGCCAGCACCACCCGCAGGTTGTCGTGGTCCGCCGCAAGCTGGGCCAGCTCGACGCGATGGGCCACGCCCCGCTCGGTGTCGGCGTAGTGCAGGAAGGTGATCTCGCCGTCGTGCCCCTCGTCGAGGAGGGTGCGCAGCATCGACAGCACCGGCGTGATGCCGCTGCCACCGCTGATGAGCAGGATCTTCTCGGGCCTGCGGGCGGGCATTCGGAACACACCGTCCGCCTGAGACAGGCTCACCACGAGCCCCGGCTCGGCGTTGGCGTGCAGGTACTGCGACACCAGGCCCTGCGGGTGCGCCTTGACGGTGAGCTCGATGTGTCCGTCCGAACGGTGCTGTGAGCAGGCGGGTGAATAGCACCGGGTGTGCCGGACACCGTCGATCACCACCCCGATCTGGACGAACTGGCCGGCCTCGAAGCCCCGCCACTGCCGGGTGGGGCGCAGCGTGAGGGTGACGGTGTCCGCGGTCGTGCGGCGCACCTCGGTGACCTCGGCCCGCAGGTCGCGCACGGTCGCCATCGGGTTCACGAGCTCGAGGTACCTGTCGATCTGGTGCGGGCTCGCCATCGCCTCGAACAGCGACATCAGCGAGAGCCGTCGGGTCCGGGTTCGGGTCTGCAAGGTCACCACGGCCTCCTGGTGAGAGTTTCGGAGAGTTTCAGTGAACACTCGTACACAAACAAGTGTGTCAGGAAGTACCAGGTAGATGTCAACCCCAACGGCGATGTGACGCCGATTACAGACCATCCGTACACAGAACAAGTGAACACACATACACTGATTGCCGTGACCGAACCGGAGACCAGGGCCGAACGCAAGGAGCGCACAAGGGCAGCACTCCTCGACGGAGCCCTCGAGCTACTGGAGGACCGCAGTTTCGCGAACCTGAGCCTGCGCGAGGTCGCGCGGTCGGCCGGGATCGTCCCGACCGCGTTCTACCGGCACTTCGCGTCGATGGACGACCTCGGCGTCGCCCTTGTCGAGGACAGCATGCGCATGCTGCGCCGGATGCTGCGCGAGGCGCGTCGCGACCCGAGTGCCAAGAACGCGGGCGCGTCGCTGGAGATCCTGCTGCGGCAGGTGCACACGCACGAGGGCCAGTTCCGGTTCCTCAGTCGCGAACGCTACGGCGGCGTCGCCGAGGTCAGGCGGGCCATCGCCTCCGAATTACGTTTGTTCGCAAGCGAACTCACCATCGACCTGTCCCGGGTACCGGGCCTGTCCGGCTGGGAGGTCGAGGACCTCGAAATGGCCGCCGACCTGATCGTGGGCACCATGATGTCCACCGTCGTTGGCGTCCTCGAGGTCGACCAGCGCGACGAGCGCGAGGTGATCACCCGCGCCGAACGTCAGCTGAGGCTGATCATGATCGGGATGGGCGGCTGGCGATCCGGGCCGCGGTGACACCGTCGGCGGCCGAATTCGGGGCCCGGCCGTGTACCGGGGCGTGGTCGAATAGGCCATGCAGTTCCGCCAGCTCGAGTACTTCGTGGCGCTCGCCCGGGAGCGACACTTCGCTCGCGCCGCGAGCGCCTGCTACGTGTCCCAACCGGCGCTGTCGGAAGCGATCCGCAAGCTCGAGCACGAACTGAAGGTCCCGCTGGTCCGCCGCGGGCGTGCCTTCGAAGGCCTCACCCCCGAGGGCGAACGGCTGGTGCCGTGGGCGCGGCGCATCCTGGCCGACCACGATCTGCTCAAGCAGGAGTCGCGGCGCTGCAGACCGGCCTCTCCGGCGAGCTCCGGCTCGGGGTGATCCCGGCCGCGTCGACGACCGTCGCGCTGCTCACCGACCCGTTCTGCGCGGAGCACCCGCTCGTCCGCGTACAGCTCGAATCGGGCCTGCGGTCGGCCGAGATCCTCGACAGAATCCGACGATTCGAGCTCGACGCCGGACTCGTCCACCCGGACGGGGAGGACACCGCCGGCCTTCTCGTCACGCCATTGTACGAGGAGCTGCACGTCCTCGTCGCGGGCAGCGAACTGCCCACCGGCCGATCGGGCACCATCGGCTGGCAGGACGCGCTGGAACTCCCGATGTGCCTGCTGAACACGGGCATGCGTGGCCGCCAGCTCATCGACGATGCGCTGGCCACGCGCGGCCTCGCGGCGTCACCGCAGCTCGAAACCGATTCCGCCGTCACGCTTCTCGCCCACATCGGCACCGGCCGCTGGGCGAGCATCATCCCTCAGGCCTGGCTTCGCAGCCTGGTCCCACCCGCGGGCGCTCGCGTGCTGGCGCTGGATGGCCCGGCGATCAGGGCTCGGGTCGCGCTGGTCACCGACGCGGCGGAGCCCGGCTCTGTGCTGACCCGTGCCCTGATACGGACCGCGCAGGCTGTCGATGTCGACGCCTCGCTCCGCGTACCGCCCGGACCTGCCACCGACTGACGCCCTCTCGATCGGCCGCGCCTATCGAGCGTTCGGAAACGTGTCTTGGACACCCATGGCGCCGCCCCGCGAGACTGAGATCGCTTTCCGACACGACGAACAGCGACGAGTACAGCTGCCACGCGGCCGGTCTCGGATCGGAGTACATCCTTGCGCGCGGCACCGGCACCTCGACTGCTCAGCGTTGTCCGCGTCGAGAACGACCACCTGCACGCGGGCAGGGTTGCGATCGGACTGGTCGTTCCCGGACTCGTGCTGGTGGCGGCCGGGCGCCCCGACCTGATCATCTACGCCGTCTTCGGATCGTTCACCGGCATGTACGGACGGTCCGAATGCCACCGCGAGCGACTCAGACATCAGGTGCAGGCGAGCGCGGTGCTGCTGACCGGTATCGGCATCGGGATCCTGTTGTCGGGCCTTCACGCCCGTCCGTGGGTCCTCGTGGTCACCGAGGTCGGCTTCGCCGCAGTGGGATCGCTGGTGACGGACCGATTCGGCCTCCGGCCCGCCGGCCCGTTCTTCGGGATCTTCGCGCTCGGCGCCGTCGCGACCGTGCCCGCAGGCCACGTCGCGCCGACTGCGGCGCTGTCGATCTGCGCCGCGACGGCGCTGCTCTGCATCGCCGTCGGCCAATCCGGTTCGATTCGCGTCCGGGCGCCCCGATGGGACACGTCCGTTCGACGGATGAGCCCAGGCGAGGACCTGCGTGCCTCGGACGCGTTGGTCCAGGCCGCACGCTACGCGCTGGCCCTCTCCCTCGCCGGTGCGGTGGGACTTCTCCTTGGGATCGGTCACCTCAACTGGGCGCTGGCGGGCGCCGCCGTTCCTCTGGCCGCCACCGACGCGCGCAGCCGCGTCTATCGCGGCATCCACCGCGTGCTGGGCACGGTCGCCGGACTCGGCGTTGCCGCCGCACTGCTCCTACCGGACCTGCCTGCGACCGTGCTCGCCCTCCTGGTGGTCGCCCTGATGTTCCCGACCGAGCTGTTCATGATGCGCAACTACGGCCTGGCCATCGGGTTCTTCACGCCGTTGATAATGCTGATGACCGAACTGGCCGACCCGACAGAGCCGGTGGCGCTCCTGGAGGCCCGGGTTATCGCCACCCTCGTCGGAGTCGCCGCGGGCGTCGCGGTCGCGGTCGTCACCCACCGACCCCGAGTCCCCTAGCAGGACAGAAGCACTCGGGTGATCGCGTCCTTCTCCGCCTGGGTGACCCACAGCCGGTAGGCGGCCTTGACCTCGACCTGCTTCGAGACGTAGGTGCACCGGTACGGCTTTGCAGGCGGAAGCCACGTCGCCGCGTCGCCGTCCGACTTCTGTGCGTTCGTCGGGCCGTCGACCGCGAGCAGATTCCGCGGATCGTTGGCGAAGTCCCTGCGGGTCGGCTCGTCGAGTTGCTGAGCCCCCTTCTGCCAGGCGTCGCTGAGCGCAACCACGTGGTCGATCTGGACCGCGCTCGAGGTGCCCGTACCGCGGGTGAAGGCGATCGACTTGCCGGTGTACGGATCGTGCAGGGTGCCGGTGAGCACGATGCAGTTCCTGGTCCCTGGCTTGACCGTGGTGTCGACGAGGTCGCGGGCGAGGATGTCGTTGCGGGTGTCGCATCCGTTCCTGCCGCCCGCGACGGTGACATCGTCGGTCCAGGATTGTCCGAACAGATCGCGCGAGTACCCCGTCTTGGGTGCACGGCCCTTGACCGGGATCGTCTCCAGCGTGGCGAGGGTGGCGGCCACCCCTTCGGCCTGGGCGCTACCGGAGTCGCCTGCGCTCCCGGTCGGCATCGCCTCCGCCGCAGGGGCAGAGCAGCCGGTCAGGGCAAGCGCAGCCACCGCGGTGGCGATCAGGAACAGACGCGGACGGGTGGCCGAACGAAAACGCAAGGGGGAACTCCTGTTCGAGACGTGAGCGGGCCGCCCAGTATGGCGCACAAAAGGGGTCGGTCCCCGCGCGACGCGCGGGGACCGACCCCTTTGTTGACCCACATCACGGACCGGGTGCGGTCCCGACGTGCATCGCGGCTAGCGATGATCCCGGACGATCGGTCCGGACTGGTCGCGATGGTCGCGGACGATCGGTCCGGATCCATCGGAGGGCCCGACGATCACGCCACCGGGCGGGTTCGGGTCGACCCCGTCTCCACGGTGATCCCGAACGACGGGATCGGACACCGGCGCGGCAGGTGGCGGATCCACCGGATCCACCACGGGACCGCCCGGCTTCGGACCCGGGTCCACGGGTCCGGGGTCCACCGGTCCCGGCTGCGGCGGGACCACCGGATCGGCCACCGGCACGCCGGGCTTCGGGCCCGCCGGGGCAGCCGGGCCGGCCGGGCCGGCCGGGCCTCCCTGGTTCGGGCCCGCGGGACCGACCGGACCCGGGACCGTCGCCGCCTCGACCGGTGCCACCACGGCCCCCGGCTCCACACCACCACCCGTGGCGCGGCCCTTGTCCGCGCCCGGCACGACCGCGCCCCCTGGCCCGGCCGGGGAGTCCACGCTCGTGGCCGTTCCCGGGTCGGTGTGCGATGCGATCGACACGGCACCAACCCCGGCGAGGGCGATGGCGGCCACCGCCGCGGCTGAGGCGAGGACTGTGCGGGTCATGGTGGTCTGGCGCATGGGATGTCGCTCCGTTCGGTTCGGTATCGGGGTTGGAATTCAAGACTCGCCCGCCGCGCCGCCTCCCGAAACACACCCAAGGGTGAGCAATCCGCTCCCTCCGCTACCCGATCCGGGCCCGCCACAGCAGCCAGGCCTGGACGCCGAGCACGACCGCGCCGATCAGTCCGACGACGTGCAGACCGCTCGTGAACGCGGCTTGTGCCGAGGCGAGGAGTTCCGCGCCCGCTGCCGGTGGGAGGTCTGCGGCGACCGCGGCGGCCCCGGCAACGGTCTGCCCTGCCGTGGTCGCGGCCGCGTCGGGAACACCCGCAGGAATCGACCCCGCAATCCGGTGTTGGTAGATGCCGGCGGCGACGCTGCCGAGGATGGCGATGCCAAGGGTCCCGCCGAGATAGTTGCTCGTTTCCGCCACCGATGCCGCGGAGCCGGCTCGTTCGGGCGGCACCGAGCCCATGACGATTCCCGTACCGAGCGCGAACAGCGGACCCGTCCCCAACGCAAGGATCGCGATGCCCGCGATCACCGTGCCGAGACCGGATTCGGGCCCGACGAGGGCCAGCATCGCCGCACCGATCGCCGACAGTGCCAGCCCCGCGGCGATCGCCGTCACCGGCTCGACGCGCCGCGCGATCGCGGGTGAGAGCGTGGTGCCCAGGGCCACCGCCAATCCCATGGGCGCGAACCAGAGTGCGGCCGAGACGGGCGAATGGCCGAGCACCGACTGGAGGTACTGGGTCACCAGCAGGCCCGTTCCCGCCATCACCACCCCGGCGAGGGTCAACGCCAGCAGAATCAGCCGGAAGGAACCGCCGCCCAACAACCGCAGATCCAGCAGGGGGTCGTCCAGCCGCAGCTGACGCACCACGAACGCGACCGCGAACACGCCGCCGAGAACCAGCGCCGACACCGCAACGGTCGACGGCGTCGTGTCGGCGGTCAGCCTCTTCACCCCGTACACGAGCGGCAGGATCGCCAGCATCGACAACGCGACACTCGGCAGATCCAGGCGTGCGGCGTCCGGGTTCCTGAACTCGGGCAGCACAAAGGGCCCCGCGATCATGAGGACCGCGACCGCAGGCACCGCCATCAGGAACACCGCGCCCCACCAGAAATGCGCGAGGAGCAGCCCGCCGACGACCGGTCCGAGGGCGGCGCCGGTGAACGTGCAGGTGGACCAGATGGCGATTGCCGTCCCGCGTTGCCTGCCGTCGCGGAACATGTTCGTGATCAGCGCAAGGGTGGACGGCATCATGGTCGCGCCCGCGATCCCCAACAGCACTCTTGACGCGATGAGCATCTCGGGACCGGTGGAGTAGGCCGCCAGCGTCGAGGCGATCGCGAAGCCAACACTTCCGATGAAAAGCAGCCTGCGCCTGCCGATCCGGTCACCGAGCGTGCCCATCGTGATCACCAGGCCGGCCACCATGAAGCCGTAGATGTCGGCGATCCACAGTTGCTGGACGCCGCTCGCGCCCAGGTCTGCGGTCAGCTGTGGCAACGCCAGGAACAGCGCGTTGATGTCCAGGGCGACAACCAGAGTCGGCAGTGCCAACAACGCCAACCCCAGCCATTGCCTCCGTCCCGCGCGCTCCGTCACTACTGTCGGTGTTGCTGCACCCAATTGGTCCTCCGCTACTGATCCCTGTCGATGCCGGGCTCGCAAGGCCCGGTGTCCTTCGCAGGTAGGTCGTGACCGGCGGTCGGATCTCTACATCGGCTCTCGAAAGAAGAGGTGTCGGGCCGATGTAGAGAAACGGCAACCCGCGACGACCTGTATGCGAGACGTGCCAACCGGGGCACCCGAACGAAGGAGAAGGCTCCGTGAAGTACCTGCTGATCATGCAGATCGACCCCGAGGTGATGGCGGCGCTGTCCGAGGACGACCGGAACGCGATCATGACCGGACACGGCGAGTTCATCAAGACGATCCAGCAGTCCGGCGAGATGGTCATCACCCAGGCCCTCGCGGACCCCGCGAACAGCACCGTCGTCCGCACCCGCGACGGCGTTCCTGCCGTGACCGACGGCCCGTATCTCGAGGCCAAGGAGTACATGGGCGGGTATTACATGGTGGACGTGGAGAACAAGGAGCGCGCGATCGAACTCGCCATGCAGATCCCCGACACGAAGATCGACGGCCTCGCCATCGAGGTTCGCCCTGTCATGTTCTCGGGCGGGCCGGACATGTGACGACCGACATCACCGCGTTCGAGGACCTGCTGCGCCGCAGTGCGCCGCAGGTCCTCGCGCGGCTCGTCCGCAGGCACGGCCAGTTCGATGCGTGCGAGGAGGCCGTGCAGGACGCGCTCCTCGCGGCCGCCGCTCAGTGGCCACTCGAGGGTGTTCCGCTGGATCCGACCGGCTGGCTACACACCGTCGCACGACGTCGGCTGATCGACTCGTGGCGAAGCGAGCACGCGCGGCGGGCGCGCGAGGAACTCGCCGCCGCGCAGACGCCGGACCACCAACGGACGGCTCCCGACGCGAGCCAAGGCACACCGGGGCACTCGGACGACACGCTCTCGCTCTTCTTCCTGTGTTGCCACCCGCGCCTGTCGTCACCGTCGCAGATCGCGCTCACGCTCCGCGCGGTCGGCGGACTCACGACCGCGCAGATCGCCCGCGCGTTCCTCGTCCCCGAAGCGACCATGGCACAACGGATCAGCCGGGCCAAGCAGCAGATCACCAAGGCAGGCGCCGAGCTCTCGATGCCGCCCGAGCCCGAGAGATCGGGACGCCTGGAGGTGGTCCTGCACGTGCTCTACCTGATCTTCAACGAGGGATACACCGCGACCTCGGGCGGCGATCTGCAGTGCGAAACCCTTGCGACCGAGGCGATCCGGCTCACCCGCCTGGTGCGCGCCCTCCGCCCCGACGGCGGCGAGGTCGCCGGGTTGCTCGCGCTGATGTTGCTCACCGACTCCCGCCGCGGTGCTCGCACCACTGGAACCGGCGCCATGATCCCGCTGGCCGACCAGGATCGAACGCTGTGGGACCACGCCCTCATCGACGAGGGTGTGGCACTGATCAGCGAGACACTGGCGCACTCCACCGTGGGGGCCTATCAGCTCCAGGCGGCCATCGCCGCGGTGCACGCGGAGGCCCCCGACACGGCACGGACGGACTGGCACCAGATCCTCATCCTGTACAAGATCCTCGACCGGGTCGCACCGAACCCGATGGCGACCCTCAACCGTGCCGTTGCGACCGCGATGGTCCACGGTCCGCAGGCGGGCCTCGCCCTCCTCGCCGAACTCGACACCGACAAACGCATCGCGGGCCACTACCGCATAGATGCGGTCCGTGGACACCTGCTGAGAATGGCCGGTGACCACGCAGGCGCCAGGACGCACTACCTGTCGGCGGCCAAGCACACCCTCAGCGTCCCCGAACAGCGCTACCTCGAATCCTGCGCCGCCCAGCTGGCGGCCCCGAACGACCGGCGCCGCGGACCGAGCTGACGGGCAAGCGAGGAGAATGTCCCCGTGACGTCAAAAAAGGAGGGGCCCTCCGATCCGGCCCGCACCCTCGACCTGCTGTGGGGGTTGGGCGGGAAGGCAGGGCGTAAGGGCCTCACCGTCGAGGCGATCGTGGCCACGGGCATCGAGCTCGCGGACGCCGAGGGCCTGGACGGGGTCTCGATGAGACGCGTCGCCGACCGGCTCGGTTCCGGCGCCATGTCGCTGTACACGCACGTACCGGGCAAGGACGACCTGGTCGACCTGATGCACGACAACGTGCTCGGCGGCCTCTACGCGGACCTCGACGAACCAGCAAGGGCCGAGGGCGGATGGCGCGGCGGCCTCGAGTTCATCGCGGCGCGCAACTGGGACCTCTACCAGCGCCACCCCTGGATGCTCCAGCTGGTCGGGATGCGTCCGGTCCTCGGCCCGAACACCGTCCGCAAGTACGAGGCCGAGCTGCGACCGCTGGACGGGATCGGCCTCTCCGACATCGAGATGGACTCGGTCCTGACGCTGGTGCTGACCCATGTGGTCGGGACCGCCCGCCTGCTCGTCAGCGTCGCCGCGACCGCGGAGAGATCCGGGCTGACCGACGCGCAGTGGTGGGACATCGTCTCGCCGACCCTCGAACGCCTGATGGATCCCGCGGAGTTCCCGGTGTCCGGGCGGGTGGGTGAGGCGGCCGGGACCGAGTTCGAGTCCACCGGCGATCCGGTTCACGCGCTCCGATTCGGGCTCGGCCGCATCCTCGACGGCGTCGCGGTCCTCATCCGCGAACGGACGGGGTCGAAACCGGGTCAGTCGGAACCGGAGTGATCGTCGGGCTCGCGCAGATCGATCTCCGCGACCACGCCCCGGTGATCCGACCCCGGCAGGTCCACCGCCTCCGCGTTCACCGCGACCGCCCCCGTGACCAGGATGTGGTCGATCCCCAGCACCGGGGGCCACCAGCGGTCCGCCGGATAGGTGCGCAGGACACCGGCACCGGACTGCTCCGCCGCGTCGCTGTACCCGTCGCCGATCAGCGCGCGGAACTGCGCGTGATCGTAGGTAGCGTTGAGATCGGCGCCCATGATCACCGGTTCGCCGCGCCCGCGGAGATCCTGCAGGATGTCGCGTACCTGTCCCATCTCCTCGGACCACGTCGTCGTCTGCGGCCGGGGCCACGGCGGCAGCGGGTGCGCCGCGACCGCCACGAAGGGCCGCTGCTCGGGCTCGTGCACCCGAACGGAGACCATGTTCAGCACGAAGCCCATGTGCTCGGTCTCCTCGGTGATCGGGTGACGGCTCCAGATCCCGGTCCCGCCGCCGCCCCACTCCATCGGTCGCAGGTACCGGTACGGCAGCTCCTCGTCCAGGCCGGCGGCGCCGAGCCGTGGGATCGCACCGTCGGTCAGCTCGTTGACCGTCAGCACATCGACGCGACGCGAGCGGACCTGCGCGACAAGGGCTTCCGGATCACCCTGACCGAACAGGATGTTCGCCTGCATCACGGTCAGCTCGGGGTCTCCGCCCTGGGCACGGTCGCCCAGGTACAGCGGCAGCTGCGTCCACGCCGCGGCAACCACCACCACCGCCGCGACCGCGGTCCCGACCCACCGGCGGGCGCAGGCGAGCGCGACGAGGCCGACCACCCCGCACACCATCAGGAACGGCGCGAACGACGCCAGCACGACGAGCACGGTGATCGTCGAGCCCAGGTGGTGCGCGAGGACGCCCACCGCGGCCGCCAGCACCGCCGCCCATCCGAGTGCCGTCGCCGCCCACCGAACCCACCGCATCGAATCCCCCTCGAGGTCGCGGCGCCGGATCGCCGCCGAGCCCTCCACTATGCCCGAGGCGGACCGCAGGGCTCTCCGCTCAGCCGAGCGCCCTTCGCGCCGCCAGCGCCGCCCCCACGTGCGGGAGGTCGGCGGGGTCAGCCGGGTTCAGCCCCGTCAGCTCGGCGACGCGCCGCATGCGGTAGTCGACGGTGTTGGCGTGTACCTGCAGCGCCGTTGCCGTGGCGCGGCGGTTCAGTCCGCTGGCCACATAGGCCTCGAGCGTCTGCATCAGCTCGGGCCGCGCGACCAGCGGCTCGAGCAGGCCCGCCAGTTCGGGGTGTGCGGGGCTGGGCCTGCTGAGCTGATACTCGAGCAACACGTCGCGCAGCCGGTACAGCCCGGGCGGGCGACCCGACCGCGAGATGAGCGCGATGATCTCGGCCGTCTGTTCAACCGCCGCCGGCACCTCGGCCGGCGTCGCGACCAGCGCGGCGGCCCGGATCTCGGTGCCGACCACCGCCTGTGTTCGCGAGATCATCCGTTGCAGCGCGTCCCATTCCGGCGGGTTCCCCTGGCACGGGATCAGGGCCGTTCCGCCGCCGCTGTCGATGACGGTGAGCGCCGGCTCCCCGGTGATCCGGTCCAGCTCGGCCTGCAGCCTGCGCAGCTTTCGCCTGCCCGCCACCGTGCCGCTGACGCCCTCGCCGCGCTCGTCGGCATGCTCCCCGATCGACAGGCTCATCGCGAGATAGTGCGGGGCGAGGCGGAGCCCGGTCCGCTGCGCGATCGCGTCGAGGGGCTCCCCCGCGACCAGCGCGGCCATCAGCGAACGGCGACCGGAGTTCTCCTGACTGTCCATGATCTGGCGCTCCTCGAGGTACGACGAACTCACCTCGAGGGTCAGCTGACGCAGGAAATCGAGCACCATCACCATGATCGTCTGCACGTCGCCGATGTCGCCGGGTTCCGCGTCGGCGAACAGCTCCTGGGCCGCCATCCCGATCCCGACGTGGTACGCGTGCAGCACGGCATCGAGGGGGACGCCCTCCTCCGCGCGCCTGGCCGAGGAGTTCCGCTGCTCGACGAACTCGGCCTTGCGCCCGGGGCGGCGCTCACGGACGAGCGTCGCGAACAACTCCATGTTGTGGTGCACGATGACCGCGATCTCGCCCTGCACCACCTCCTGCGGCAGCTGCTTGTAGATCGGCAGGTCGTCGACGAGGCGCTCGATCACCGCGGCGGTCAGGTCGGTCGCTGCGGCGTCCAGCCAGTTCGCCACCGACCGACCGGCGATTCGCAGGGGCTCGTCATCGCGGACCCCACCATTGGCAATCGTCACAGTTCACTCCCCGATATCCCCTCGGTACCACGCCGGGTCACCTGGTACCAACTGATACTTAGCATGCTTCCGGAACGGGACGAACCGGATCGGCCGATGCGCTCACCTCATCGTCACAAACCCCGGGCTCCACGGCCGAGGGGTCACGACCGGGGCCACCACGAATGTCGCCCTTTTCGAGGCCCGAGCGGTAATCTCTGCCCATACCGGGCATGCAACGACGAGCGTTGAGGGACAAATGGATTCCGTGGACGATCGTACTCACTCCGCAGTGACCGTCGGCGGGCTCACCTTCGAGGTCGAGGAATCCGGTCCCGTCGGTGGATCCCCGGTCGTGCTGTTGCACGGCTTCCCGGAGACCTCGGCCTGCTGGCGCCCGCTGACGCCGCTGCTGACCGCGGCCGGCCTCCGGGTGATCGCGCCGTCGCAGCGTGGCTACTCCCCCGGCGCGCGACCGGTCGGCGTCGAGCACTACGCGCTCGAGCTGCTCGGCGCCGACGTGCTGGCCCTGATGGACGCCACCGGGATCGCGTCGGCGCACCTGGTCGGGCACGACTGGGGCGCGGTGGTCGCCTGGTGGATCGCCGCGTACCACCCCGAACGCGCCGAGACCCTGACCGCGGTGTCCGTTCCGCACCCCTCCGCGTTCGGCTGGGCGCTGCGCGAGGACGCCGACCAGCAGAAGCGGTCGCGCTACATCGGTGTCTTCCGGGACGGTCAGGTGGCGGAGAAGCTGCTGCTCGACAACGACGCCAAGCGCCTGCGCGCGGTGTACGGCGACCTCGACCCCGACCAGGTCTCCGAGTACGTGCGGGCGTTCACCGAGCCGGGCGCGCTCACCGCCGCGCTGTCCTGGTACCGCGCCATGCGCTCCGACTTCGGCGGCATCCCATCGGTCCGGGTGCCCGCCACCTACGTCTGGGGCTCCGAGGACGAGGCGCTCGGCCGCGCGGGCGCGCAACGGTGCGGCGAGTTCGTCGATGCCCCTTACCGTTTCGTCGAGCTCGACGGCGTCGGCCACTGGATACCGGAACAAGCACCCGATGCGCTGGCCGAAGCGGTCCTCGCGCGAATCGAAGGGAACGAGAGATGAGCGGGATCGCAGTACTGCTGGTCGGTGCGCTGTTGTGCTTCTACGGCATCCGATCACTGCACCTCGCGGTGCTCGCCGCCGGCTTCGGCCTCGGCTGGCTGATCGCGGACCTGTTCCACGCCTCGCTGGCGACGCTGTTCCTGTTCGCGCTCGTCGGCGCGCTCATCTCGTGGGTGGTCACCACGTTGGTCTTCAAGTTCTCCGCCTACTTCATCGGCGGCCTGACCGGCGCGATGGCGGGCGCGAAACTCGCGGAGGTGGTGCAGCGCGGCGACAACAACTGGGCTGTCAGCGCGATCGTGATCATCGCGGTCGCGGTCGCCGCCGCCTTCCTCGCCGACAAGTACCGCGCCAGGGCGCTGCTGTGGCTCACCTCGATCGGCGGCGCGAGCATGATCCTGGCCGGCCTGGGGCGCACCACCGACGCCCTCGCGTTCCTGCACCAACCGAACCCGGGTTGGGAGCAGGTGACCTCGACCCTGCTGTGGATCGCACTCTCGGTGGCCGGCTGGATCGTGCAGCGGCGCCTGTTCCCCGAGAAGCTCGGGATTCAGACCGACGAGGGTTCCCGCCGGTAGTCGCGCTCGGGCGCCCGCACCGGCAGTACCGCCGCCAGCCCGAGTCCGAGCACCACGAGCAGGCCGACGATGCCGGCCCGGTCGCTGGCGAAGGCCCACGCGAACAGCCCGAACAGGGTCGGTGCCAGGAACGAGACCGCCCGGCCCGTGGTCGCGTACAGGCCGAACATCTGCCCCTCCCTGCCGTTCGGGGTGATCCGCACGAGGAAGGTCCTCGACGCCGACTGCGCGGGGCCGACGAAGACGCACAGCAGCAGCCCGAACACCCAGAACGCCACCGGACCCGAGACCACCAGCAGGATCGTGCCGGCCACCAGCATCGCGGCGAGCGAGGCGACGATGACCGTCTTCGGCCCGAGGGTGTCGTCGAACCGCCCGGCCGCCAGAGCCGCGACACCGGAGACCACGTTGGCGGCCACGCCGAAGAGCAGCACGTCGGACGCCGCGATGCCGTAAACGTTGACCGCCAGGACCGCTCCGAAGGTGAACACCCCGGCCAGCCCGTCGCGGAAGAGCGCACTGGCGAGCAGGAACCCGACGGTGCGTCGATCCGCCGCCCACAGCTCCCTGAGGTCGCGCCAGAGCACACCGTAGGAGGCGAAGAACCCCGCTCGGGCGGCCGCCGGATCCGCCTCCGCGCGGGGCAGCTCCGGCACCGTGACCAACACGGGAATCGCGAACGCCGCGAACCACAGTGCCGCCACCAGCGCCACCATCCGGATGTTGAATCCCCCGTCGGTGCTCAGACCCAGCAGTCCTCGGGTGTCGCCGTCGCCGGCGATGAACCCGAAGTAGCAGACCAGAAGCAGCACGATGCCGCCGAAATAGCCCATCGCCCACCCGAACCCGGACACCCTGCCGACGTTCTCCGGCGTGGACACCTGGCGCAGCATCGCGCTGTAGGGCACCTCGGCGAGCGTGAACAGGACCGAGCCGATGCCGAGCAGGGCCAACCCCGCCCACAGGAATTCGTACCTGTCCTCGACCAGGAACATCGCCGCCATCACGACCACCACCGCCGCCGTGAGGAGGGTGAGTGAGCGCCGCCGGTGCCCGGTCGCGTCCGAGCGCTGCCCGGTGACCGGCGCCAGGACCGCGATCAGCAGGCCGGAGGCGCCGAGCGACCAGCCGAGCCACGTGCTCGCCGAGATCGAGCCCGGCAGGTCGTCGCCGACCGCGTCGGTGAGGTAGACGGAGAAGACGAACGTCACGATCACGGCGTTGAACGCGGCCGAACCCCAGTCCCACAGTCCCCACGCGAAGACCTGCCTACGGGTGACGCCGGTGCCGATCGCCGCTTGGCCCATGACCGCGAGCCTAGGCGAGCGAACCGCGTCCGGCTCCCCCGTCGTCGAGACCGTATGCGCGGCGGGCGTTCTCCGCGGCGATCAGGTGCGCGATCCGCACGGCGTCCCGCTCGGACCAGGCATCGTCCTCGACTCCCTCGTCCAGGAAATCCGACAGCGCACGGCGGAACAGCGTGGCGCTGACGTGGAACAGCTCCGGCAGCCCGTAGCCGTCGGAGGAGAACAGCACCGACCCGAAGGGCGCGAGTTCGAGCAGTTCGGCCACCACCTGGCCCGCCCGGCTCCCGACGTTCTGCACCGCGAGGCCGACGTCGACGAAGACATGGTCGAACACCTGCGCCAGGCAGCCCGCGTGCCGATGGAAGGGGTAGGTGTGCAGCAACATGATCGGTACCCCGCCACCGGCCGTCGCGCGCAGCAGCGGCGCCAGCAGCAGCGGATCGCATCGGCCGAGATCCGCATCGGCGTCGCCGAATCCGGTGTGGAACTGGATCGGCAGACCGAGGTCGACGGCGGTCCAGATCAGGAACCGGATCAGGGTCTCGTCGGCCAGCCGGATCGGCGCTCCCCGTTCGATCGCGGCCGCCCACCGCGTGGCCGCGGCGGCCACCTCGTCGGCCGGCGGACGATCCGGGGCCAGGTCGAGGCCGACCCGGTACGCGGCGATCGATTTGAACGCGATCGCGGTCACCGCCGCGGACGTCAGGCGGTCCAGGCAGGCCTCCACGAAGTCGTCCGCGCGGTGGGTGGCGATCACCTCCTCCGCCACCGGCTCGAGCCGGGCGATCTCCCATGCCGACGCCGCGGCACAGGCGGCCAGCTCGTCCGGTGAGGTCAGTCGATCGGGCCGAAAGCCCGTGTCCACGAAGAACTCGGAGATCCCGGCGCCGCCCAACAGCCGCCGGGCCACCTCGTCGGAGCCGAGCTCGGCCCGCCGCGCGAGGTAGTCCTCGGCGGGCGCGTGCGGCGCCAGGCCGAGCAGCGGGCTGCACAGGCGCCGGACCGCGAGCCCGACCTGGGTGTCGAAGAGCGTCCCGTGCCAGCGGCCGGGCGCGTCGGCCTCGCAGAGCAGCGATTCGAACCCCGTCCGGTCGAGGGGGCCGCGCACGATCCCGTGGCAGTGGTGGTCGACGAACGCGATCTGCCCGACCAGTTCCTCCAGGCGCCGTTCGCCCGACCTCGAGGGCCGCGCAGACGTATCGTCTGAGGATCGTGCCATGACCGCCATTCTGCCGCTGAAAGACGATCGCCGCTGATCAGAGATGCGCGAAGGAGCCGCAATGGACCGGGACGAGCGTGAGCGGCTGGCCGCGGAGGCCGGCCCGGTGGCGGCCCGGCTCGCCGATCAGGGTGTGGTCGGCGTGGCGCTGACATGGGTCGACAACAGCGGGATCACCCGGATGAAGGCGGTCCCGGTCGATCGGCTTGCGAACGCCGCGGCGTGGGGCGTCGGCGCGTCGCCGGTGTTCGACGCCTTCGCGACCGACGATTCGATCATCGCGGGCCGCTGCGCGGGTGGGCCCGTCGGCGACCTGCGGCTGCTGCCGGACCTGAACCGGATCGTCGCCCTCGCCGCGCAGCCGGGCTGGGCGTGGGCGCCAGCCGACCGCTACACGCAGGAGGGGACGCGGCACCCGCAGGACGCGAGGGACGTCACCCGCCGCGCGGTCGCGGCACTGGCCGACGCCGGCCTGACCGCGAAGGCCGGTATCGAGGTGGAGTGGACCCTCGGGCGGGGCGGGGACGACTTCGTGCCCGCCACCCGCGGGCCCGCCTACGGGTTCACCCGGCTCGTCGAACACTCGGACTACCTGGCGGACCTGCTCGCCGCGCTGCGCGAACAGGGCGTCGCGGTGGAACAGATCCACCCCGAATACGCGGCCGGACAGTACGAACTGTCCGTCGCCGCCGAGGATCCGATCGGCGCCGCAGACACCTTCGTGCTGGTACGCGAGACGATTCGGGCGCTGAGCGCCGACAGGGGCCTGCGCGCCTCCTTCTCCCCGAAGGTGGTCGCCGACGGCGTCGGGAACGGCGGCCACGTGCACCTGTCCATCTGGCGCGGCGGGGTGAACCTGCACGACGGCGGCGACGGTCCCTGCGGCATGACCGACGCCGCGGAGTCCTTCGCGGCGGGCATCCTGCACCGGCTGCCCGCCCTGCTCGCCGTCGGCGCTCCCTCGGTCGCGAGCTACCTGCGGCTCGTCCCCGGCCACTGGGCGGCGCCGTACCAGGCGTGTGGACACGAGAACCGCGAGACCGCCCTGCGCCTGATCACGGGCAGCCGCGGCGACGAGGGCCGCTCGGCCAACCTGGAGGTCAAGGTCCTCGACCAGTCCGCCAACCCGTACCTGTGCATCGCCGGGCTGATCTTCGCCGGGCTCGCGGGCCTCGCCGAGCGGTCCCGCCTGCCCGCGCTGGTCGACGTCGACCCCGCGGGCCTGAGCGAGGACGAGCGGGCCAGGCGCGGGATCCGTGCGCTGCCGGACACCCTCGCCGAGACCACCGACGCGTTCGAGGCCGACACCGTGCTCGGCGCGGCGTTCGGGCCGGAGCTCGCGGCCACCGTCGTCGACCTCCGACGCGCCGAGGTGGCGCGCTTCGCCGACTCGAGCCCCGAGGAGATCGTGGCCGCGCTCCGCTGGGCCTTCTGAGCGCCCCGGCCCCGCGTTCGCGGCGAGAGGAAACCGCGCAGATATGAACTCAGTTGCATAGTCGCCTCGTTGCATAGATACTCGACCTCGTGGCACTCGAACACGCGCTGTTGGTCTCGCTCTCCGAACACTCCGGGTCGGGGTACGAGCTCGCGCGCCGATTCGACAAGTCCATCGGCTTCTTCTGGAGCGCCAGCCACCAGCAGATCTACCGCGTGCTCAAGCGCATGGACGAGGCCGGCTGGGTGGACGGCGAGACCGTCGGCCAGGACGGCCGCCCGGACAAGCGGGTCTACCGCGTCAGCGACGCAGGCCGGGCCGAGCTGCGGCGGTGGATCGCGGAGCCGACCGAAGCCGGGCACCTGCGCGACGAACTGGCCGTGAAGATCCGCGCCGCGTCCTTCGGCGACATCAACGATGTCCGCGCCGAGGTCGGCAGGCACCGCGACGACCACGCCAGGCGGCTCGAGGTCTACCGGCTGATCGAGAAGCGCGACTTCCCCGTGCCCGACCGGCTGTCCGGCACCGAACTGCACCAGTACCTGGTCCTGCGCGGCGGCATCCGCGTCGAGGAGGGCTTCACCGCCTGGTGCCAGGAGGTGCTCGATGCGCTGCACGCCGACCCAACCACTCCAGCCCGAGTCCGATCCGAAAGGCCGCCCACGTGAGCAACCCGTACCCGAACCTGTTGTCCCCGTTGGACCTGGGCTTCACCACGCTCCGCAACCGCGTGGTGATGGGCTCGATGCACACCGGGCTCGAGGACCGCACTCGTGACATCCCGAAGCTCGCCGCCTATTTCGCCGAGCGTGCCCGCGGCGGCGTCGGCCTCATCATCACCGGCGGCTACGCACCGAACCGCACCGGCTGGCTGCTGCCCCTCGGGGCCAAGCTCACCACCCGCAAGGCGGCGAAGCTGCACCGCGAGGTCACCGACGCCGTGCACGCCGAGGGCGGCAAGATCGCCCTGCAGATCCTGCACGCGGGCCGGTACTCCTACCAGCCGCTGAGCGTGTCGGCCTCCTCGATCAAGGCCCCCATCAACCCCTTCCGGCCCCGGGCGCTGACCGGCCGCGGCGTCGAGAGCACCATCGACGACTACGTGCGCTGCGCGCAGCTCGCGCAGTCCGCCGGCTACGACGGCGTCGAGATCATGGGCGGGGAGGGCTACTTCATCAACCAGTTCCTCGCGGCCCGCACCAACAAGCGCAAGGACAAGTGGGGCGGCAGCGCCGAGAACCGGCGCCGGTTGGCGGGCGAGATCGTGCGCCGCACCCGCGCGGCGGTCGGGCCCGACTTCATCATCGTCTTCCGGCTGTCCATGGCCGATCTCGTGGAGAAGGGCCAGACCTGGGACGAGATCTCCGCGCTGGCGACCGAACTCGAGGACGCCGGCACCACGATCATCAACACGGACATCGGCTGGCACGAGTCGCGGGTGCCCACGATCGTCACCTCCGTGCCGCGGGCCGCGTTCGTCGAGTTCACCGCCAAGGTCGCCGCGGCCGTGTCGATCCCGGTCTGCGCGTCGAACCGGATCAACATGCCGGAGGTCGCCGAGGAGATCCTCGCCCGCGGCGACGCCGAGCTGATCTCGATGGCCCGGCCGATGCTCGCCGACCCCGAGTGGGTCAACAAGGCCCAGACCGACCGCAGCGACGAGATCAACACCTGCATCGCCTGCAACCAGGCCTGTCTCGATCACGCGTTCGTCCGCAAGAACGTCTCCTGCCTGCTCAACCCGCGTGCCGGCCGCGAGACCGAGCTGGTGCTGGCACCGACCAGGCGGGCCAAGAACGTGGCCGTCGTCGGAGCAGGGCCCGCCGGCCTGTCCGCGGCCCTTGGCCTCGCCCAGCGCGGCCACACCGTCGAGCTCTTCGAGGCGGGCGACGAGATCGGTGGCCAGTTCGGCATCGCCCGCCGGATCCCCGGCAAGGAGGAGTTCGCCGAGACGATCCGCTACTACACCCGCCAGCTGGAGCTGACCGGGGTGAAGGTGCACCTGGGCACCAGGGTCGATGCCGGCCGGCTCGTCGACGGCGGGTACGACGAGGTGGTCCTCGCCACCGGCGTGACCCCGCGGATTCCGAGCATCCCCGGTATCGACCACGCCAGCGTGCTCTCGTACGCCGAGCTCGTTCGCGACGGCAGGCCCGTGGGCGAGCGCGTCGCGGTGATCGGCGCGGGCGGCATCGGCGTCGACGTCTCCGAGTACCTCACCCACGCCAGCTCCCCCACGCTCGACCTGGAGGAATGGAAGCGCGAGTGGGGCGTCACCGATTCCGACACCGCCGCAGGCTCGCTCACCGCACCCGTGACCGAGCAGTCGCCTCGCGAGGTGTACCTGCTCCAGCGCAAGCCCGGCCAGATCGGCGCGCGACTCGGCAAGACCTCGGGCTGGGTGCACCGGGCCGCCCTGAAGAAGAAGGGCGTGCATCAGATCTCGGGTGTGAACTACGAGCGGATCGACGACGACGGGCTGCACATCACCTTCGGCGAGAAGCGCGAACGACCGCAGGTGCTCGCCGTCGACAACGTGGTGATCTGCGCGGGTCAGGAATCGGTGCGTGAGCTCGCAGGCGACCTGGCCTCGGCCGGGGTGACGACGCACGTGATCGGCGGCGCCGATGTCGCGGCCGAACTGGACGCCAAGCGGGCCATCGAGCAGGGCACCCGGCTCGCGGCGGCGATCTGACCCGCTAGCCTGAGCCCGTGAGCCTGCCTACCCCCACCCCTGATTCCCGCGCGGTCGTGACCGGCGCCTCCTCCGGCATCGGTGAGGCGCTGGCCACCGACCTGGCCGCGCGCGGCCACTCGCTGATCCTGGTGGCCCGGCGCGGCGACCTGCTCGAGGCGCTGGCGGCGAAGCTGACCGCGGCGCACGGCGTCGAGGTCGAGGTCCGCGCGGTCGACCTGTCCGATCGAGATCAGCGCGGCACCCTGGTCGACGAGCTCGCCGGGCGCCCGATCAGCATCCTGTGCAACAACGCCGGGATCGCCACGTTCGGCCCGGTGTCCGAGCTGGACCCCGCCTACGAGCGGGCCCAGGTCGAGCTCAATGCCGTTGCGGTGCACGACCTCACGCTGGCCGTGCTGCCCGGGATGATCGCACGGGACTCCGGCGGCATCCTGATGGTCGGATCGGCGGCTGGCAACATGCCGATCCCGAACAACGCCACCTACGCGGCCACCAAGGCGTTCGTGAACACCTTCTCGGAGTCGCTGCGCGGTGAACTCACCGGCACCGGCGTGCACGTCACCCTGCTCGCCCCCGGCCCGGTCCGCACGGAGATCCCGGACCCGGCGGAGGCGTCCATCGTCGACAAGCTGGTTCCCGATTTCTTCTGGATCTCCAGCGAGTACACCGCCAAGCTGTCGCTGGACTCGCTCGCGAAGAACAAGATGCGCGTGGTGCCGGGCATCCTGAGCAAGGGCATGTCGGTGGCGGGCCAGTACAGCCCGCGCGCGGTGGTCGCGCCGATCGTCGGCACCTTCTACAAGAAGCTGGGGGGCTAGCGGCCCCCCACGGCCGACGCTCCTTCCACCCTGCGCCGGGAACTCCGGAAACACACCGCTTCAGAAGATAGTTCGGCTAAGTTCACGATTACGCCGGACAATCGGCGATGACGAAAGTCGGAGGACACCGTGGAATTTGTTGGCTCTGTCGCCGGTATCGCACAGATGGTCATCGGCACCATCCTCGCCAACACCGGATCGGGAGGTTCCGGCTCCGGCTGGTGAGCCCACGACCGGATTCGGCTCGATACCCGCGAGCCGAATCCGGTCGACGCATCTGTCGCACCAGGGGGTGGTCGCCGCACCCTAGGGTGCCTATCGTCGGGCCCGGCCAGGACCGACGCTGGAGCGGCAAGGAACATCCGCCGCCTCAGGAGATGAACGATGGCCGCCCCGATCACCGCCACCACCGGCTCACCGCACAGCGCGATCGTCGGTCTGGGGGTGTACCGCCCGTCCCGCGTCGTCGACAACGCCGAGATCTGCCGGAGTATCGACTCCACCGACGAGTGGATCCAGACCCGCTCCGGGATCAAGGCCAGGCGGTTCGCCGGGCCGGAGGAGTCGATCCTCGAGATGTCCGTCGCGGCGGGCCACCGAGCGCTGGCGTCGTCCGCGGTGGCGGCCGAGCAGATCGGCTGCGTGATCGTCGCGACGTCGACCTACCTCTACCAGTCCCCCGCCGCCGCCCCGCAGATCGCCCACCGACTCGGCATCTACGGCGCCGCGTTCGACGTCTCGGCCGGGTGCGCCGGCTTCTGCCATGCCCTGGCCGTCGCCTCCGACATGGTCCGGGGCGGCAGCGCGGAGCACGTACTGGTAATCGGCGTCGAGCGGATGAGCGAGTGCCTCGACATGACCGACAGGACAACCGCGTTCATCTTCGCCGACGGCGCGGGGGCAGTGGTGGTGGGACCGTCGCAGAGCCCGGGGATCGGACCGGTCGAGTGGGGCTCGGACGGGTCACAGTCGAACGCGATCTGCCAGGCCCCGTCCTGGGATGTCTACCGCGACGATCCGACCGGGCCGCGGCCGACCGTCAAGTTCGACGGAAGGGCCGTGTTCCGTTGGGCGGCATTCGAGATGGAGAAGGTGGCAGGGGCCGCGTTGGACCGGGCGGGCGTCCCACCCGAGCAGCTGGACGCCTTCATCCCACACCAGGCGAACCTCCGGATCACCGACATCATCGCCAAGCGGCTGGCGCTCTCGCCCGATGCCGCCGTCGCGCGCGACATCGTCGACGCAGGCAACACGTCGGCGGCCTCGGTCCCCCTGGCGATGGACACACTGCTCCGAACCGGCGAGGCCCCCGCCGGCGGCACGGCGCTGCTGATCGCGTTCGGGGCCGGGCTGTCCTACGCCGCACAGGTGGTCAGGCTGCCCGCAAAGTTCGATTCGTCAGCATGACGTCAAGCCACGACCGATCGGCGTCAAGGTCGCGTCAGGGGCCGCGGCACGGCGCCGGAACGCGAGTACTCCGGAGGGTGAACCATCACCCCTAGGAGAACCCGGTGACCCTTCTCGACATCTTCCCGTCGCTCCGCTCGGCCATGTCCCCGCGGCTCGATCCCGCGGTATGGCCGATCAACACCCACCACGACGAGCACGGACGGATCACCGTCGGCGGCGTCGCGTTGTCCGATGTCGCCGACCAGTACGGAACACCGAGCTACGTGATCGACGAACTGGATGTCCGGCACCGCTGTCGCACCTACCGCGAGATCTTCCCCGAGGCCGAGATCGCGTACGCCGGAAAGGCGTTGATGACCCGGGCGCTCGCCTCCTGGGTGAGCCAGGAGGGGCTGGCCCTCGACGTGTGCTCGGCAGGGGAACTGACCATCGCCCTCTCGGCGGGCGTCGACCCGCGCCGAATCATCATGCACGGCAACGCCAAGACCCCCGCCGAACTCACCGCCGCGATCGACGCGGGCGTCGGCCGCATCGTCATCGACTCGTACACCGAGATCGTGGTCCTCGGCTCGGCGCTCGACCACAAGCAGGACGTCCTGGTCCGCGTGACCCCGGACATCGACGTGCACGGTCACCGCGCGGTCCGGACCGGCGTCGCGGACCAGAAGTTCGGGTTCCCCATCGACCACGGCCAGGCGGATGCCGCGATCAAGCGGGTGCTCGACCAGCCGCACCTGAACCTGATCGGGCTGCACTGCCACCTGGGGTCGCAGATCACCGATCCCGAGCACTTCGGCGCCGCGGTGCACCGGATGATCGCCCAGATGGCGCAGGTGTACCACGATCACGGACTGATCCTGACCGAGCTCAATCTCGGTGGCGGCCATGCGGTCTCGTACGGGTTCGACGACGTGCCACTGGACCTCACCCAGCTGGCCTCGACCGTCGAGGACGCGCTCGACGAGGCCTGCGCGCGGCACCGGTTCCCGCGGCCGAAGATCACCCTCGAACCGGGCCGCGCCATCGTCGCCAGGTCGGGGGTGACGGTGTACCGGGTCGTGTCCGTCAAGCACATCGAGGGCGGGCGCACCTTCGTCTGCGTCGACGGCGGCATGAGCGACAACCCCCGAGTCTGCCTCTACGCGGCCAGGTACAGCGTTGCCCTGGCCAACCGGCATCCGGTTGGCGCCCAGGTCCCGGTCACCGTCGCGGGACGGCATTGCGAATCGGGTGACGAACTGGCGGTCGACGTGCCGCTGCCCGCGGACGTGCGTCCCGGCGATGTGCTGGCGATCCCCGGCACCGGCGCCTACCACCACGGCCTCGCGTCCAGCTACAACTCGGTTGGCAGGCCGCCGATCATCGCGGTGTGCAACGGCTCGGCCCGCGAACTGATCCGTCGCGAGACCATCGACGACCTGCTCCGAAGGGAATCCTCGCTCTAGCCGCGTCGCGGGGTGACGAGGTCGGTCTCCACTTCGCCGGTTGCCACGACGTGTCGGCGGCGGCTCGGCATCAGCATGGTCGGGTGGCCGATGCTCCAGGCCGCGCCTGCGCAGACGAGTTCCTTGATGCGCGCGGCGGCCCTGCCCGTGACGGCGGTGGACTTGGCCTGATCGTCGGGGGTCACGAGCTGGATGATCCCATCACGGCGCCCCAGGCTGATGCACTGGAAGTTGTAGCCGATCGTGGTCTCGGGAACCTTGCGACCGGTCAGACGTGCGGCGAGGGCATCCGCGGCCTGCCACGCCATCGGTCCGCCCGAGGCACAGGACATCCGCAGCGGTTTGCCGCCGGCACCCTCGGCGAGCGCGGCGTCGCCGACGGCGTACACCTCGGGGTGCGAGATCGAGCGCATGCTGGCGTCGACGACGATCTGCCCGGCATCGGAGACCGTCAGCTCGGTGGCGGCCGCGATCGGGTGCACGGCGAAGCCCGCGGTCCACACGGTCAGCTCGGCCGGGATCTCCCTTGCGGCGCCGTCGATCACGGCGCTCGCGGTGACCCGCGTGACGTCGAGGTGCTCGTGGACCGTGATACCGAGCCGGTCGAGGGTACCGTTCAGGTGACGCTGGGCCTTCTCGCTCAGCCAGTCGCCGACGCCTCCTCTGGCGGCGATCGAGACCGCGAGATCCGGGCGGGACTCGGCGATCTCGGTGGCCGCTTCGATACCGGTCAGGCCGCCTCCGACGACCACAACCGTTGCACCGGGCGCCAGTTCGCTCAACCGCGCCCGCAGCCGCAACGCGGCCTGCTTTCCCGCGACACTGTGCGCGTACTCGGCGACACCGGGGACGCCGTGGTCGGCACCGGTGCTCCCGAGGGCGTAGACGAGGCTGTCGTAGCCGAGGGTCTCGTCGCCGCCGAGATCGACGGTCTTGCGACCGACGTCGACCGCGGCGACCCGCGCGATCCTGACCTGCACACCGGTGCCCGCGAAGACCTCGCGCAGCGGGCGGGGGCGCAGCTCCTGGCCGCTCGCGAGCTGGTGCATGCGCACCCGTTCGACGAACTCGGGGTCGGCGTTGACGAGGGTGATCTGGACGTCGTCGCGGTGCAGCCGCTTCGCAAGACGACCGGCGGCGGTGGCTCCGGCGTACCCGGCTCCGAGGACGACAATGCGGTGCTTCATGGCTCGCTCCTATCGGTGTGGACTCACCTCCTGAACCGGACAGGCGCGCCATCCCTGACACGAAGCGTGTGTGATGTGGGTCACCGCGTCACATCGAGGGGGCTGTGCGGGCCCTCGGCCAGCCACTGGCGGGTGATGCGATCCAGCTTCTCGGGGTTGACCTGGATGTGGACCGCCGCGATGCCGTCCTGCGTCGCTTCGAGGTCGAGGACGGCGATGACCCGCTCACCGACCTGCGCCAGCACGCCGGGACCACCGTTGACCGTGCAGGCGTAGAACACCGGATCGCCACCGACGTAGCGGCGCTTGGCATCGGTCAGGTGGAACACATGGCTCAGGTAGCGCGCGATGTCGAACGCACCGAGGACCGGCGTCTTGCGGGCCGGGATCCGGCCTCCGCCGTCGGCGACGGCGACCGCGTCGTCGGCGAGCAGACGGATCAGCGGGTCGGTGTCACCACTGAGGACCGCGGCGAGGAATTCCTCGACGATCCGCCGCGCGGCGACCGCGTCGACCGTGGTGCGGGCACGCCCGGCGACGTGCTGCTTGGCCCGCCGGTAGATCTGCTGACAGTTCGACTCGCTGAGGTCGAGGATCTCGGCGATCTCGCGATGCGGGTAGCCGAACGCCTCGCGCAGCACGTAGACCACGCGCTCGTTGGGCGAGAGCCGCTCCATGAGCGTGAGCATCGCGAGGGAGACCGACTCGCGCTGCTCGGCGGTGTCGGCCGGACCGAGCATCCGGTCCCCGCCCAGGACCGGCTCCGGAAGCCACTGCCCCACATAGGTTTCCCGCCTGGCCCGCGCCGAGGTGAGCTGATTGAGGCAGAGATTAGTGAGCACCTTCGTCAGCCAGGCCTCGGGCGTCTCGATCCATTCCCGGTCCGCGGCATGCCAGCGCAGGAACACATCCTGCACCGCGTCCTCGGCATCCCCTGCGGACCCCAGCATCCGGTAGGCGATCGCCTCCAGACGACCCCTGAAGCCCTCGAACAGATCGGCCTCATCGGCACTGAGTGTCATCGCCCCATGGTCGGCCATGCCCCAGCCGGTGTCCACCCGCCGGTCATCGATCACCGGCGTGAGCCGTCGGGTACCCATTGGCATCATCCTTACCGCCGAGTAAGTTACCGGGGGGCTGTGGCCGCCGCCATACACCCCAGAGCCAGGAGGACCCGCCGAGATGCCGAGCGTTACCGGAGCAACCGACCTACTCAAGGGACTCGTCCCCGTCACCAAGGCAGGCATCGTCGGCCCGATGGGCCCGAGCAGGCTCGCAGGCGTGGTCTCCGCCTGGTTCCAGTGGGACTTCACCGCGGGTGGCCTGCTCGCGGTGGCCGCACGCCGCGACGGCGACCGCATCGCCGTCATCGACGACCGCGGGCCGATCAGCTACCGGCAGCTCGACGAGGACGCCCGCGCACTCGCCGCCGCGCTGCACGGGCGTGGGCTGCGCGAACGCGGACGGATCGGCATCCTGGCCCGCAATCACCGCGGCTTCCTGATCGCGATGGGCGCGTCCGCCCGGCTCGGCACCGACCTGGTGCTGCTGAACACCGGGGCGTCGACCACCCAGCTCGCCGAGGTGCTGGCGGAGCAGAAGATCGACTGGCTGCTGGTCGACTCCGAGTTCACCCCGCTGCTGACGGACTCCGCCCCGGATGTCGCGGTCTTTGCCGACGCGGAACCCGCGGAGGCCCCCGCGGACACGGACCGGGTTGGCTTCGAGGATCTGCTCGCCGGCGGGCGGCGGAGCACCGCGCCGCTGGCCCGCCGCCCGAGGCGTGGCCGGATCGTCGTCCTCACCTCCGGCACGACGGGCACCCCGAAGGGTGCGAACCGGCCGGAACCGCGCAGCTGGATGCCCGCGTCCGCGCTGCTCTCCCGGCTCCCCCTGCGCAGTGCCGAGACGACCGTCGTCGCATCGCCGATCTTCCACACCTGGGGCCTGGCCGCCGCCCAGGTGGGCCTGGCCCTGCGCTCGACCATGGTGCTCGCCCGCCGGTTCGACCCGGCCGCCACCGTCGCCCAGATCGCCGAGCACCGCGCCGCCGCGCTGTGGGTGGTGCCGACGATGTTGCAGCGGATCACCGACCTGCCGGCAGGCGACCGGGACGCCGATCTCTCCACGCTGCGGGTGATCGCCGCCAGCGGCTCGGCGATCCCGACCGGGGTGGTGCACAAGACCTTCGAGGTGTTCGGGTCCGTGCTGTACAACTTCTACGGCTCCACCGAGGTGAGCTGGGCGTCGATCGCGCAACCGCACGAGCTGCGTGCGCACCCCACCACCGCCGGTCGTCCCCCGCTCGGGACCGTCGTGCGGATCCTCGACGATCGCGGCAACGAGGTGCCGCACGGCACCGTCGGCCGCGTGTTCGTCGGCAACGGGATGCTGTTCGAGGGCTATACCCGCAGCGGGAGCGAGAAGGAGATCAGCGGCGGACTGATGTCCACCGGCGACCTGGGGCACTTCGACCCGAGCGGCCTGCTGTTCCTCGACGGCCGCAGCGACGACATGATCGTCTCGGGCGGCGAGAACGTCTACCCACGCGAGGTGGAGAACCTGCTCAGCGAGCTCCCAGGGGTGCTGGAGAACGCGGTCGTCGGCATCGACGATCCGGAGTTCGGCGCGCGGCTGGCGGCCTACGTGGTTCGCACCGACGACCCCGACGGCGCGGGCCTGACCGAGGACGGGATCAAGTCGCACGTGAAGGCGCACCTGGCCAGGCACTGCGTCCCGCGCGAGGTCGCGTTCCTCGACGAGCTCCCCCGCAACCCGGCGGGCAAGGTGGTCCCCCGCCTGCTCCCGAAGAGCTAAGGCGGCTGCGCCGCCTGTGCGCGGTTGACGAGTCCCTGGACTCGTCAACCGCGCACGGGTGCGTCAGCGCTTGCGGCGGCGACCGGTGCCGAAGATCGAGCGCGAGATCTCGCGGCCGGCAACGGTGGCCGCCGAGCGCAGGAAGCTCTTGACCGCCTGGTTCTCCATGATCCGTTCCACGGCGCTCGGCTCGTCCGGCGGCGGGGGCGGCAGGTCGGGCAGGTCCGGCAGGGCGGGCGGCAGGTCGATACCGTCCGCGTTCGGCGCTCCGGACACGCTGGCCGTCAGCTTCTCGTAGGCGGATTCCCTGTCGATGGTCTGGCCATACTTCGCGTGCAGCGGGCTCGCGACGGCCGCCGCCCTGATCGCCGGCTCGCCGATGGTGTCCATCAGCGAACGAGGCGGCGGGATCTTCGTCCAGGCCACCGGCGTCGGCGCGCCCTTCTCGGACAGCACGGTCACCACCGCCTCTCCGATGCCGAGCGAGGTCAGCGCCTTCTCCAGGTCGTAGTGCTCCGTCTTCGGGTAGGTGCGAACCGTCTTGTTCAGCGCCTTCTGGTCGTCAGGGGTGAACGCACGCAGCGCGTGCTGGATCCGGGCACCGAGCTGCGAGAGCACGTTGTTGGGCACGTCCGTTGGCAGCTGGGTGCAGAAGAAGACACCGACGCCCTTCGAGCGGATCAGCTTGACGGTCTGCTCCACCTGCTGCAGGAACGCCTTCGACGCGTCCGCGAACAGCAGGTGCGCCTCGTCGAAGATGAAGACGAGCTTGGGCTTGTCCACGTCGCCGACCTCGGGCAGCGTCTGGAACAGATCGGCGAGCACCCACATCAGGAAGGTGGAGAACATCACCGGCCGGGCCGCCTGCGCACCCAGCTCGAAGAGCGTGATGACGCCCTTGCCGTCCGGGCCCACCCGCAGCAGGTCCTCGGTCTCGAGTTCCGGCTCGCCGAAGAACGTGTCGCCGCCGTCCGCCTCCAGGTTGACCAGCGCGCGCAGGATCACGCCCGCGGTCGCCGAGGAGACCCCGCCGATGCCCTTGAGGTCGGCCTTGCCCTCGTCGGAGGTCAGGTGCGCGATGACCGAGCGCAGGTCCTTGAGGTCGAGCAGCGCGAGGCCCTGGGTGTCCGCCCAGTGGAAGATCAGCCCGAGCGTGGACTCCTGGGTTTCGTTGAGCCCCAACACCTTGCTCAGCAGGATCGGCCCGAAGCTGGTGATGGTGGCGCGCACCGGGATACCGATGCCCTCGGTGCCGAGCGAGAGGAACTCGACAGGGAACCCGGTCGGCGCCCAGTCCGAGATGCCGGTCGAGACGGCCCGCGCGACCATCTTCTCGCTCGACTCACCCGGCGCGGAGAGCCCGGACACGTCGCCCTTGACGTCGGCCATCACCACGGGCACGCCCGCGGCCGAGAGCTGCTCGCAGATGCCCTGCAGCGTCTTCGTCTTGCCGGTGCCGGTCGCACCCGCCACCAGTCCGTGCCTGTTGATCGTGGCGAGCGGGATCCGGACGCGCGCAGCGGGATCCACGACGTCGTCGATGATCACCGTGCCGAGCTCCAGCGCCGCGCCCTCGAACGCATAGCCCGCGGCGATCTCCTGCGCCGCCGGATTCGGTGCGGGCGCTGTCTCGGCCGCAGCAGGAGCTGCGGGTGCTGCGTCGGCCGCAGGAGCCTCGGCAGGAGCGACCTCGACCGGCGCCGGCTTGGCCGGGGTCTTCGCCGCATGGATCCGCGCGGCCTCGGCGGCTGCCTGCTCCGCGGCCTGCGCCGCCGCCAGCGCCTCCGCCGCAACTCGGGCGGCCTCCTCGGCGGCGGCCTTGGCCGCCTTGGCCTTCTCCTCGAGCGATACCGAGTCCACCTGTGGAGCGGATTCGCCGGATGAGGTTGGATCCACCGTCATTCATGCCCTCCTCGGAGCGACAAACGTCTTCGGATGTGTCCGCCGCCGCCCAGCCGAGTGGGCCCGCGAAGCGACCAGTTGACCTTAACCCGACCATCGGCTGACTACTGTGTTCCTGGTGCAGGACAAACTTGTGTGGATCGATTGCGAAATGACCGGACTGCGGCTCGGCACGGACAAGCTGATCGAGGTGGCCGCGCTGGTCACCGACAGCGATCTCAACGTGCTCGGAGACGGTGTGGACATCGTCATCCACGCCGACGACGCCGCGCTGGCCGACATGCCCGACGTGGTCAAGGAGATGCACGAGCGCTCCGGGCTGACGGAGGAGGTGCGGCGGTCCACGGTGACACTCGAGGAGGCCGAGCAGCAGGTGCTCGCCTACATCCGCGAGCACATCCCCACCGCAGGCACCGCGCCGCTGGCGGGCAACTCGATCGCCACCGACCGCGGTTTCCTCGCCAGGGACATGCCCGCGCTCGACGAATACCTGCACTACCGGATGATCGACGTCAGCTCGATCAAGGAGCTGTGCCGCCGCTGGTATCCCCGGATCTACTTCGGCCAGCCGGAGAAGGGGCTCGCGCACCGGGCGCTGGCGGACATCCAGGAATCCATCCGCGAGCTCAAGTACTACCGCCGGACCGCGTTCGTCGCGGATCCCGGTCCCTCTACCGGCGATATCGCCGCGGTCGTCGAGGATCTGGTCGCCGAATAGATATCGATTGGCATTCCGGCGACGAGTCAGGCTAATATCGTGCACGCCGCTACGGAGCAGCCCGCGAGGGTGAAACCTGACGGCGATGGTGACTGTAGTTCAGTTGGTAGAGCACCAGGTTGTGATCCTGGCTGTCGCGGGTTCGAGTCCCGTCAGTCACCCGAAGGGAACGCCCCCCGACTCCGGTCGGGGGGCGTTTTCCGTTTCCGGGGCATTGCACGCCTCCCCTGACCCGGCAGACCGGTCCGTAGGACGCGAAGGGCCCCGCCACCCTGATATGAACTG
>NZ_BCXA01000018.1 GCF_001894865.1 Rhodococcus maanshanensis NBRC 100610
ATCGCCCCCGCACCCAGCGGCGGCGCCGTCCAGTTCAAGGACGGCGACACCAACATCGGCGGCCCGATCACCCTCAACGGCGCCACCGCGACCCTGAACCACACCTTCACCACCGACGGGGCGCACCCGGTCACGGCCGTCTACAGCGGCGCCGACGGGTTCAACACCAGCACCAGCACGGCCTCGACCGTCCAGGTCTCCACCGACCCCGTCATCGTCGACACCGTGACCACGCTCAATGTCCCCGGAGAAGCGAAAACCGGTGACTCTGTTGACCTCTGGGCCCTGGTGAAGGACAACGAGGGCAACAACGCCGCAGGCGGCACCGTGCAGTTCAAGGACGGTGGCACCAACATCGGCGGCCCGATCGGGCTGGTAGACGGTGGCGCGAAGCTGGCCCACACGTTCACCACCACCGGAGCGCACTCCATCTCCGCGGTCTATAGCGGCGACGGGAACTTCAACGGCTCCACCGGACAGGCCCAGACCGTCACGGTCACCGACCCGGCGCCCGTCGAGGTCGCGACGGTGACCACGCTGACCGCCCCCGGCACGGCCACCAAGGGCACGCCGGTGGACCTGTCGGCAGCGGTGAAGACCGAGTCCGGCGAGGCGGTGACCTCGGGCACCGTGACCTTCATGGACGGCAACACCGCGATCGGTGAGGCGGTCGACGTGGTCAACGGACAGGCCACGCTGTCGTACAAGTTCACCCAGACCGGTGACCGCCAGATCAAGGCCGTCTACAGCGGCGCAACCGGATTCAAGGAGTCGACGTCGGGCGCGTCGACCGTGAAGGTCTCCGGCGGCGGCAACCCGGGCGGCACCGGATCCCTCGGTTCGCTCGGCAGCATCTTCGGTTCCTAGCGGCACACTGACGAACGCCCCCACCCGCCAGGTGGGGGCGTTCGTCGTCAGTCCTGGTCGAGGTTTCACGTGAATCACCTGCGTCCGGCAGTCGACCACCGGGCAGGCGAATTCTCCCTGAGCACAACCCTCTCGCGGGCCGCGGCAATGACCTATGTTGGCCGGATGACCATGGCTCCCCCACGGCTGAGCAGATCGACCGTCACCGGGTACTCGCTCGGCTCGGTCGGCACCGGAGGCTTCGCCACACTGCCCGGGCTGGTACTCGCCTACTACCTCACCGACACGCTCGGTGTGGCCGCCGCTGTGGCCTCGCTGGTGGTGTTCGCACCCAAGGCGCTCGACGTGCTGATCAACCCGTACATCGGTTCTCGCAGCGATGCCGACGCGGCCCGCACCGGGACCCGACGCCGGTTCCTGCTCCTCGGCGCGCTGGCCCTGCCGGTGTTCTTCGCGCTCACCTTCGCGGTGCCCGCAGGCGCCTCCACCCTCGTCGGCTGTCTCTGGGTGACCGCGGCATTCGTCCTCTCCGCGATCGCCTTCGGCCTGTTCCAGGTTCCGTACATCGCGCTGCCCGCCGAGCTGACCGAGGACTATCACGAGCGGTCCCGGTTGATGTCGTGGCGCGTCGCGGTGCTCGCCGTCGCGATCCTGCTGTTCGGTGCCGGCGGCCCGGCGCTGCGCGAACTCGGCGGCGGCGGCAGGACGGGATACCTGCTGATGGGCGTGATCGCCGGCCTGACCCTCGGGCTCGGCATGCTCGGCGCCTGGCGCATCGCACCGCGCAGCGTCGGCGTCGATCACACCCCGGTCGAGACATCGTCGGGCCACGGGCTCGCCGACAGCCTCGCCGCCGTGCGCTCGAGCGGCCCGTTCCGATCCCTCCTCGGCACCTTCGCGCTCCAGGCGCTGGCCATCGGCTGCATGCTCGGCTCGGCCCAGTACGCGGCCACCTACGTGCTGGACTCCGAGGGCGCGGTGTCGATCCTGTTCGCGGCCCTGGTCGCACCGGCGCTTGCGGTGATGCCGATGTGGATCCGGCTGGTGCGGGCGTGGGGTAAGCAACGCGCGTACTTCCTGGCGTCAGGCCTGTTCCTGGGCGCCTCGGTCGCGATGCTCGGTCTGATCGCCGCCCCGGGACCGTGGGTATACGCGGTGGTGGCGGTGGCGGGGATCGGTTATGCCGGGATGCAGATGCTGCCGATGTCGATGTTGCCGGACGTGATCAGCGACCACGAGAACACCGCCACCGGATCCGTGCGCGCAGGCGCCTTCAGCGGGGTGTGGACCGCCGCGGAGACCCTTGGCTTCGCGCTCGGCCCCGCGGTCGTGCTGGCCATCCTCGCCGTGACGGGGTTCGTCTCCTCGACCACCGACCACCCCGTCGCGCAGTCCGACGGGGCGATCACCGGGATCGTGATCGCTCTCGCCGCCGTGCCCGCGGTGCTGGTGGCCGCGAGCCTGGTGGCCTTGCGCGGATACCGACTGGCGGCCGAGGAACAGAACAGGAGCGGCAAGTGATCTTCGAACGCAGCACCGCCGAGGTGCTCACCCGGCTCGATGAACTGAGGAAGGCGGACTCCCCGACCGAGGGTGGGCACCTGCTGTCCTATGTCTACGACCCCGGGATCGCGGAACTGCACGAGGTGGCGGCCGAGGCGGCCCGAAAGGCCCAGCCGCTCAACGGACTCGACCCGACCACCTTCCCCTCCGTCGCGGCGCTCGAGCGCGACCTCGTCGCGATGGCCCGAGACGTGCTGGCTGCGGGAGTGCCCGACGTCGTCGGCAGCGTCACCAGCGGCGGCACCGAGAGCTGCATCCTCGCGGTCAAGTCCGCCCGCGACACCTGGCGCGCGAGCACCGGCAGCGAGGCGCGGCCCACCCTGGTGATCGGATCCACCGCGCACGCCGCGTTCATCAAGGCGGCGCACTACCTGGACCTGCGGCTGCGGGTGCTGCCGGTGGACCCCGACACCTGCAGGCTGCGCGCCGAGGATGTGGCCGCCGCGCTGGACGAGACCGTGGCGCTGGTTGTCGCGTCGACACCGTCCTACCCGCACGGCGCCCTTGACCCGATCGCGGAGATCGCGGAAGTCTGTGCGGCCCGAGGTGTCGCCGTGCACGTCGACGGCTGCATCGGGGCCTGGGTGCTGCCGTGGTGGCCGGGCGCCGAGGACCGCCCCGCCTGGGACCTGCGGGTGCCGGGCGTCGCGAGCGTCTCGGTAGACCTGCACAAGTACGGCTATGCCCCGAAGGGGGTGTCGGTGCTGCTCTACCGGGACCGCGACCGGCACCGGCGCCAGTGGTTCGCGACCAGCGCCTGGCCCGGCTACGCCGTCGTCAACCCCACCATCCTCGGCTCCAGGACGGTGATGCCGATCGCCGCGGGCTGGGCGGTGTCGCAGACGCTGGGGCGCGCCGGATTCGCCGAACTGACCGGGCAGATCGCGCGGGCGGCCGAGCAGGTGCACAAGGCGATCGACGGCATCGAGGGGCTCCGGGTCGTCGGCGACCCGATCGGCCCGCTGCTCGCCGTGGCCGCCGACCCCGATGTGGCCGCCGAGCGCAGCGTGGACCCGCACCGCTGGGCGGACGCCGCGAAGGACCTCGGCTGGACCCTGCAGCCGCAGCCGGGGCGGACCCAGTCGGACGGCACCCTGCTGCCGCGCACCACCCACCTGACCCTCACGCCGGTCACCGAGCGGGTCAGCGTGGAGCTGTGTGACGCGCTGGCCGAGGCGGCCGATTCGGTGCGCGGCGTGCCGGGCGCGCAGGCGCCCGCCGACGTGGTCGCGGCCGCCGGTCAGATCCGGCCCGAGGACCTCACCAGCGACAACTGCGCCGCCGTCCTCGCGCTCGTGGGGCTCGAGCCCGGCGGCGGACTGGACGGCCCGCTCGCCGAGGTGCTGGCGCTGATCGAGGCGCTGCCCGAGCCGGTGGCGGAGCGACTGCTGATCGAGTTCCTCGCGCGGTTCATGGCGTAGGCGCCTGCGGCGCCTGTGCGCGCTTGACGAGGGTCAGGACTCGTCAAGCGCGCACGGGGCTACGCCCCCTGCGCCTGCCACATCCAGTGCAGCTGCTCGAGCCGCGCGGTGATGGCGATGAGCAGGTCCTGGGTGACCGGGTCGGCCTTCTCCGTGAGTTCGATGCGGGCGCGGAGGCGTTCGATGACCGCGGCCAGGTTCGCCACGATCGCGTCGACCACATCGGTGTCCTTGGTCCAGCCCGCCCCGAAGCCCGTGGTCCCCGCGTCCGCGGCGACGGTGGCCGAGCGGCCGTCCGGACTGACCCCGACCGCGGTGGCACGCTCGGCCGCCTGGTCGGTGAAATCACGTGCGGCGGCAACCAATTCGTCCAGCGACGGGTGTACTGACAGGAAACTTCGACCGATGACGTTCCAGTGCGCCTGCTTGGCGATGAGTCCCAGGTCGATCAGATCGACGACGGTGCCCTGTAGGGCCTCCCCCGCGATCTGCTGCTGGCCGGCGTCGAGGGTGCTGACAATGGGGCTGGTGGTCATTGGTTCACTCCTGCGGTTTCGTATGCATCCGGTTTCGTAGCGAGGGTGGATGCTGCCACCCGCCCTCACTACTCTCAACGACCGGCCCGCGCGTCAGTTCCCGGATGTGGCGAAGGGCACGTCCACGGAACGAAACGGCAACCATTCCACCGCAGGCCCTCGACTCCTCGCCTCCGCCGGGAAATGATGGGGAAAGTTCCTTCGAGAAACCCACTCCGGGAATGGCATTCGACGGGACGTGCTCATGGCCGCCCCTCGGGCTCGTGAGCCTGAGACGATTTCTCGCTCGCTGCCGCCTGACACTGCGGGCAGCTCCCCCAGAACACGACCTCGGCCTCGTCGATCGCGAAGCCGTGCGTGTCAGAGGGTTGCAGGCACGGGGCTCGACCGACCACGCAGTCGGCGTCGAACACCGCGCCACAGCCGCGGCAGACGAGATGGTGGTGATTGTCTCCGGTTCGGGTCTCGAACCGGGCGGGCGAACCGGCCGGTTCGATTCGGCGGAGAATCCCGGCAGCCACACAGGCCTTCAGGACGTCGTACACGGCCTGAGTGGACACGGAACCGATTTCTCGGCGCGCGTCGGCCGCCACCCGCTCGACATCCGAATGCGGTTGCGCAGCAACTGCATTCAACACGGCAACTCTCGGCGCGGTCACCCGGAGCCCCGCCGCGCGCAACTGCGCCCGGGGGTCGAGGTGACTGCCTCCGTGCCCCATGCACCCAGTATGCGCCGGTCCTGGAACACGTCAAGAAAAGATCGGGCGGGCGACGACGGAGAAGGGCCGCCCGGCAAATCGGGCGGCCCTCCGGGTCGACGTCCCACAGGCGCCTCTCGGCGAGTGGTCGCTCGAAGCGACTAAAGGGGTGAGGCCCGGGGCATGTCCGGACGTCGACGAGGGGTTCAACGGGTGCGGTGTCGAATTTGTTCCCCGGCCACGGATCGGGCAGGTGACCTCGCCGAATGTCCCCGGAGACGCGTCCGCCCGGACCGGGGGCTCCCGGTCCGGGCGGACTTGTCGCGCTCGGTGTCAGCTCAGGGCTTTGATCGCCTTCGCGACACCCTCGCCGTAGGCCGGGTCACAGGCGGTGCAGTTGTCGATGTGCCGCTGCACGACCTGATCCGAGGCGCCGTTGATGGCGCGCGCGGTGTTGTCGAACAGCACCTGCTTCTGCTCGTCGCTCATGTTGTTGAACAACACCCGCGGCTGCGAGAAGTAGTTGTCGTCGTCCTCGCGGTAGTCGAAGTGATCCGCGACCGCGCCGACCGCCTGCGCCGGGTTACGGTACTGCGGCTGCTCCTGCCACTTGCCGTAGCTGTTGGGCTCGTAGTGCAGCGATCCGCCCTGGTTGCCGTCGACCCGCATCGCGCCGTCCCGGTGGAAGTTGTGCACCGGGCTCCTAGGCGCGTTGACCGGGATCTGGAAGTTGTTCACTCCCAGCCGGTAACGCTGCGCGTCGCCGTAGGAGAACAACCGGCCCTGCAGCATCCGGTCCGGCGAGAAGCTGATGCCGGGCACCACGTGCGCGGGGTTGAACGCGGCCTGCTCGACCTCGGCGAAGTAGTTGTCGGGGTTGCGGTTGAGCTCCCATTCGCCGACCTCGATCAGCGGGTAGTCGCCCTTCGGCCACACCTTGGTGAGGTCGAACGGGTGGTACGGCACCTTCTCCGCGTCCGCCTCCGGCATGATCTGCACGCACAGCTTCCACTTCGGGAAGTCGCCCGCCTCGATGGCATCGAACAGATCCCGCTGGTGGCTCTCGCGGTCGCTGCCAACGAGCTCGGCGGCCTCCGCGTCGGTGAGGTTCTTGATGCCCTGCTGGACGCGATGGTGGAACTTCACCCAGAAGCGCTCGCCCTCGGCGTTGATGAAGCTGAACGTGTGCGATCCGAATCCGTGCATGTGCCGGTACGAGGCCGGGATGCCGCGGTCGCTCATCACGATCGTCACCTGGTGCAGCGACTCCGGCAGGTTCGTCCAGAAGTCCCAGTTGTTGTTGGCGCTGCGCAGGTTCGTGCGGGGGTCGCGCTTGACCGCGTGGTTGAGGTCCGGGAACTTCAGCGGATCGCGGAAGAAGAACACCGGGGTGTTGTTGCCGACGAGGTCCCAGTTGCCCTCCTCGGTGTAGAACTTGACGGCGAAGCCGCGGATGTCGCGCTCGGCATCGGCCGCGCCGCGCTCGCCCGCCACCGTCGAGAACCGCGCGAACAGCTCCGTCTTCTTGCCGACCTCGGAGAAAATCTTCGCGGAGGTGTACTGGGTGATGTCGTTGGTGACCGTGAACGTGCCGTAGGCACCGGAGCCCTTGGCGTGCATGCGCCGCTCCGGGATGACCTCGCGGTCGAAGTGGGCGAGCTTCTCGAGGAACCAGACGTCCTGCAGCAGCTGCGGCCCGCGCGGACCTGCAGTGGCGACGTTCTGGTTGTCGGGTACCGGTGCACCGACCGCGGTGGTCAGCTTCTCGTCGGCGCCCTTGGTGTGCTGCGGATCAATGCCATTGCTCATCTAGTGGATCCCTTCCTTACTCTCCGCGCCTTGCGGCATCAGCACGCACTCGGCTGTGGACCTCGGTCAGAATTTCCAATCCGGGCAGGGGCGACCCACCGCGACGTGGGCTGCGCGGCGTTGGGGCTGTGACTCGGTCACCCCGTCCCACTGGAACATCTTTCCCCGAACAAGGCAAGAAATGGCGAAAGGGACGAATTCCGATTCCACCAATTGTCGGGACCTCTGCACGACGGCGGGCGTTGGCACGATCCACCTCGATTTCTCATCCGACACTCGCCCGCACCGCGCGCCGGGTCTGGTAGTTCTCGGCGTCAAATCTCTTTGTCCGGGAGCGATATCGGAACGTGAAGGTGGGCCACATGACCGAGTTGCGCCCCTCCTTGTCGAGGTACCAACTCGAGCATCCACCGGTATTCCAGACCGTGCTCGCCAGCTGGTCGGCGATCCGCTCGTTGTATCGCGCCTGCGCGGCGGGGAGAACCTCGACGGCCTCGCCACCGTCCGCGGCGAGGTGCGCCAGCGCACCGTTGATGTAGGCCGCCTGCGACTCGAGCATGTAGACGATGGAGCTGTGCCCCAGGTTCGTGTTGGGCCCGTACATGAGGAACAGATTGGGGAAACCGGCGATGGTCGTGCCCAGGTATGCCCGCGGGCTTCCCGCCCAGTGCTGAGCCAGTGTCTGCCCGTCACGGCCCCGAAGATGCTGCGCCACGGGCGGTTCGGTGGGAGAGAATCCGGTGGCGAAGACGATCGCGTCGACCTCGGTCTGCGTGCCGGCTCCGTCGACGACGCCACCCTCGGTGACCTCGACGAGTCCCGAATCGACCAGGTCCACATCGTCGCGGGCGAGGGTACGCAACCAGTCGTTGGACAGCAGGACCCGCTTGCAGGTGATCGTGAACGTCGGCGTCAACTTGCGTCGAAGCGCCCGGTCGGGAACCTGCCGCCGCAGGTGCGCCTTGGCCACCAACTGGAACGCGGGCAACAGCCGCGGCGCCTTGGCCATCGCGAGAACGTACCCCTCGCGGAAGGTGTAGACAGTCGCCCGAACCATCTTCTGCGTGAGCGGAATACGACGGTAGAGCCGCTTCTCCAGGTGGGAGAGCGTGCGGTCGCCGCGCGGCAGCACCCACGCGGGTGTGCGCTGGTACACGGTCAGCCGCTCGACTCGATCGGCGATCTCCGGCACGAACTGCACGGCGGAGGCACCGGTGCCGATCACCGCTACCCGTTTCCCGGTCAGGTCGTAGTCGTGATCCCAGGTGGCAGAGTGGAAAACCCTCCCCCGAAATGTCTCGATTCCCGGCACGCCCGGCAGCCTCGGCGTGGACAACGCACCCGTAGCGGCGACGAGGGTCTGCGCGGTGAGCTCACCAAGAGTGGTGCGCACCCGCCACCGCGCCTCGTCGTCGTCCCACGACGCCTCGAGCAGTTCGCACCCGGTCAGTATCCGATCACGAATGCCGGTGTCGGCGGCGGCCTTCCGCAGGTAGCGCTGAATCTCCGGCTGCCTGGCGAAGGTGTGACTCCAGTCCGGACTCGGCGCGAACGAGAACGAGTACAGGGCCGTGGGGACGTCGCATGCGCACCCTGGGTAGGTGTTGTCGCGCCACGTTCCGCCGAGGTCGGCGGCCCGCTCGATGACCAGGATGTCGGCGGCCGGATCATCACGCAGCACGCGCTCGGTGACGGCGAGTCCCGCGAACCCGGCGCCAACCACCAGCACGGCGACATGGTCCGGCAGCGCCGGCGATCTCGGTGTGGCCGTCATTTCGCCACCAGGCCCTTCCATGCCGGGAGCAGCCGGTTCCGGAGTTCGCTGTCGGATTCGGGGGTGCGGAACAGCGCCGAGACGGCGAGTCCGCGGGCCAACTCGATGCTCAGGTCGATGGAGTCCACGCTCATCCGCTCGCCCATGATCTCGGCACTGCCCAGCCGCAGGGCGTCGCCGACCTTGCGCTCGAGCGGGATCATCGCCTCGTGCAGGCCCGGATCGGTTCGTGCCGCCACCCACAGCTCGAGGGCGGCGTAGAACAGCGGACCGGTGAACGCGTCGACGAGGGTTTCGATCCCCTGGTCGGGATCGGGCCTGGCGCCCAAGATCTCGGCCAGACGCTTCTCCACCAGATGTTCGACGGCCGCGACCACCAGCGATTCCTTGGTCGGGAAGTGATGCAGCTGCGCCCCGCGGGAGACCCCCGCCCTGCGCGCGATCTCCTGGGTGCTGGTCCGGGCATAGCCGACCTCGACGAGCAGCGTGATCGCCGCGTCGAGCAGCTTCGCCCGCGTCGCCGCCGTTCGTTGCGCCTGCGTGCGCGGGCCCTGCTCGGTGTCCTGGGTCACACCGAGCACGCTAGTGGGTGAATTAAAAACAGTCCAGACTGTCGCTAAGTTTGATTCTCTGTCTCGGGCGAGGCCCCCTCGACCTCAGGCGACGACGCCACGGCCGCGGCCACTCCCGGCCGGGCGAGCACCTCGACGGCGATCAGCGCGAGCAGGGCCAGCAACGCGATCGTGAACACCACCGCCCCGGACGGATAGGTCCAGAAGACCAGCACCGCGACGGCGATCGCGACGATCGCCACCCGCAGCGGCACCCGCAGTCGCGCGGTCCAGACCTCGAGCTGGCTCGGTGCCCTGCCCTCCCCCGTCTTCCTGATCTTGTCGACAGCCCGCGTGAACCCGCGGCGCACCGCGAGCGCGGAGGTCGACCCTCCGGTCAGGTAGCCGATCAGCGCGACGACGATCCCGGTCAGGAACCAGGCACGCACCATCGTCTTGAGCGGGGCGGCCACCGCGTCCACCACCGCCGCGGCCGCCGCAGGGGACAGCACATCCGAGGGGATGTCGTCGATGTACACCGCGCGGGCGATGTGGGCCGACACGGCCAGTAGCGCCATCGCGATCGCGGCCCCAAGCCCCACCAGAGACAGGGCCCGCAGCCGCCTGCCGTGCGGCGCGGCGAACACCGCCCCGATCGCCGCCAGCACCGCGAGCCACGGCAGCCAGGTGGCGGCCTTGTCGAGCGCGTTGACGGCCTTCTGCGCCTTCACGAGGTCGGCGGACTGGAAGATCACAAAGCTCGCGTCGACCTCGGGGATCTTGTCGGCGAAGGCGAACCCGCGCTCGGTGAGGTTCTCCTTGACGGTCTCGAGGATCGCCTTGAGCGGCACGCTCACCGTGCCCTTCTCGTCGATCTCGACCACACCGGTCTCGCCGGTCGCGACCGCGACGAGCTGCTCGTGGGCGATCCGGTTCGCGTCGATCCACGCGCTCTCGAACTGGTCGCTGCTCACCAGCGAGTGCACGGTGTCCCGGATGAAACCCTCGGCCTGGCCTGCGATCACCGGGGCCAGGCCGACGACCTGTTGCGGCACCCGCGGCGCGTTCTCGGTCAGCGCCGTCAGCGCCTCCTGCGTCGCCTTCTCCACGTCGAGCCTGGTGAAGATCTGGCGCGTCACCTGGTTGGTGATCTCGTCCTGCACGGCCGGGTCGGAGCCGAGCGGCGCCACGGTCGCCACGTATCGGTCGGTGTCGAGGATCTCGCTCCGCGTGAAGCGCGCCAGCACCGAGGTCAGCAGCAGCACCGCGACCAGGACGATCAGGAGGCCGGACGCGGTCCAGCGCAGCGCGCCGCCGGCCCCGCGTCGCTTGGCGACCTCGGCCCCGGCTGCCCGGGCGCGCTCGGTCTCGGCGACCTGGGCGCGCAGGCGGATCAGTTCCGCCCGCTCGTCGGCATCGAGCGGCTTCGCTTCGTCGGTCATGGAAAAAGCATGCGGCCTCGGGCGCCGATTCGACAGCGCCGATCAGCAATCTCACCCGCACCGGATGAGGAGACAGACAATCGCGGCGTCCCCGACCCCAGGGTCAGGGACGCCGCGAGCGACGAACGGCTAGGACTCGACCCGGGTCGAGGCGGCGTCGGCGTTGGCGTCGGCGAGCAGGTTCCGGATCTCCGTCAGCAGTTCGATGTCCGTCGCCTCCTTCTCCTCCTCCGTCATGAAGCGTTCCTTGACCGAGTTGAACGGGACGATCAGCACGAAGTAGACGACCGCCGCGATGAGCACGAAGTTGATCACGGCGCTCAGGACCGCGCCGAGGTTCACAAAGGTCTCGGGGCTGTCGGTGATCTGGAAGCCGAAGCCCATCTCGTTGGAACCGCCCAACGACGCGACCAACGGGTTCACGATGTTCTCGGTGAACGCGGTCACGATCGCGGTGAAGGCCGCGCCGACCACGACTGCAACGGCGAGGTCCAGCACGTTGCCCCGCAGGAGGAACTCCTTGAATCCCTTGAGCACTTGATGGTCCTTTCGTTGAGGAAATCAACCCGACTCGACGGAACGATATCGGTCGGCAGGGCACCGTACACGATTCCGCGGCCCATCTCACCCTGCGCGGATGACGCGGACCGCCGGTTCCCGGCCCTACCGTCAGCGGCATGTCCAATGACCACAACCGACAGGAAACGGCCGTCAAGACCGTCGCGATCATCTCGCTCGTCGCGATCACCCTGACCGCGGCACCGATCCTCGTCGCGCTCATCTTCTGATCCGTCACCCGACCGACACCTCACCGAAGGAACCCATGGACGACAAGAGCCCCGGAGGCTGGGGCGTATTCGCCGGCCTCATGCTGATCATGATCGGCACCTTCAACGCGGTCGAGGGCATCGCCTCCCTCACCGCGCCCACCCGGCTGTTCGTCGGGGAGGAGAAGATGCTGATCCTCGACTACGACCGGTGGGGATGGGTGCTCATCGTCTGGGGCGTGCTCCTCGTCGTCGGCGGCGGCGCGCTGCTGGCCGGGGCCACCTGGGCGCGCGTGTTCGGCGTGACCCTCGCGCTGCTGAACGCGATCGGGCACCTCACGCTGATCGGCACCCAGCCCTGGCTGTCGATCCTGATCATCGCCGTCAACATCGGTGTCATCTGGGGCCTCACCGCCGGCTGGCCCGCGAACCGGACGCAGGCGCAGAGCACCCCCGCCTGACGCACCCCACCCACGCCCGCCGCCCGTCCCACCACAGGACGGGCGGCGGGCGAACCCTTTTTCACCTACCCCGGATGAGGAGTCCGCTCCGGCGGTCGCGTTGACTTGACCACCGTGAAGTCCTCGAAACTCTCGGTGAGCCTCGCCAGGGAAGCACTGGAGGTCCGGAAGCAGACCGCAAGGGGCTGGCTGAAACGGACCTCGGCCGGGCGCACGGTGGCGCGGATCGTCAAGGGAATCGTGGACATCGAGCTCGCCGACCGCTCGATGACGCTGGCCGCGCAGGAGTTCACCTCGGTGCTGCCAGTCATCATCGCGGTCGGCACCATCGGGAACCTGGACGGCGTGGGCGACACCATCTCGGAACAGCTCGGATTCGATCCGTCCGGACTGGACCTGTACGCCATCGCTCCCGGCGCCCTCGAAGCGAGCACCCCGACGTTCGCCACCTTCGGTTTCATCGGAATGCTGATGGTCATCCTCAGTGGGACGTCCTTCGCCCGAGCGCTGGGCCGACTCTACGGGAAGATCTGGAACATCCCGACCCTCTCCATCCGCGGCAGCTGGCGGTGGGTGGCGGTGCTGTTCGCGGTCGCCTCGTCGGTTGCGCTGCTCAGCGTGGCCCGGGAACTGGCCGGGGTGGACTGGGTCGGGCCGCCGCTGGCGTTCGGCACCGAGCTCGCCATCTGGTTCGGGCTCTGGTCCGTCGTGCCCTACCTGCTCACCGAGGGCAGGCTCGCGGGCCGGGTGCTGTGGGCCACCGCCGCGCTGACCGCGCTCGGGCTGGCCCTGCTCCGCATCGGGGGGCAGATCTACCTACCGATGGCCGGCGAGTCCGCGCAGGAGAAGTTCGGCTCGCTCGGGCTGGTGTTCACCACCATCACCTGGATGTTCGTCCTGTCGGGCGTCGTCGTCGCGGCGGCGACGACCGTCAAGGCCCTGGCCCTGGACGAGGGCTGGATCGGGCGACTGCTCCGCGGTCCCGCGCCTGTCCTCGAAGCGGCGAACGACACCAGCATCGCCGAGGCGGTCTGACCGTCACCAGCGCGGCCGCCCGCGAGTGTGCAGTTCCCGCCGCCCGCACTCGGGCGATGCGACGGGAGGTGCACACTCGGCGGACGGTCAGCCGACGAGCAGCTCCGCGATCTGAATGGTGTTGAGGGCGGCACCCTTGCGCAGGTTGTCGCCGGAGACGAACAGCGCGAGACCACGACCCCCGGGCACACCCGGATCCTGACGGATGCGGCCGACCAGCGACGGGTCGCCGCCCGCCGCCTGCAGCGGGGTGGGCACGTCGACGAGCTGCACTCCGGGCGCCTGGGCCAGCAGTTCCTTGGCGCGCTCGACGGACAGCGGGTTCCCGAACTCGGCGTTGATCGACAGCGAGTGGCCGGTGAACACCGGGACGCGCACGCAGGTACCGCTGACCAGCAGGTCGGGCAGGCCGAGGATCTTGCGGCTCTCGTTGCGGAGCTTCTGGTCCTCGTCGGTCTCGCCGCTGCCGTCCTCGACCAGCGAGCCGGCCAGGGGGATCACGTCGAACGCGATCGGGGCGACGTACTTGTTCGGCTCCGGGAACTGCACGGCACCGCCGTCGTGCACCAGCTTCTCGACGTCGTCGATCACCGCGCGCGCCTGCGTGGCCAGCTCCTCGACGCCGGCAAGGCCGCTGCCCGACACCGCCTGGTAGCTGCTGATGATCAGCCGCTGCAGGCCTGCCTCGTCGTGCAGCACCTTGAGCACCGGCATCGCCGCCATCGTGGTGCAGTTCGGGTTGGCGATGATGCCCTTCGGCGGGTTCTTCGCCTCCTCCGGGTTGACCTCGCTCACCACGAGCGGGACCTCGGGGTCCTTGCGCCACGCGGAGGAGTTGTCGATCACGGTTGCGCCCGCCGCCGCGAACCGCGGGGCCTGGACCCGGGACAGCGTCGCACCCGCCGAGAACAGCGCGATGTCGATGCCCTTGAGGTCCTCGTCGGGGGTGGCCGCGGTGTCCTCGACCACGATCTCCTCGCCACGGAACGGCAGCTTCGTGCCTGCCGAGCGCGCCGAAGCGAAGAACCGCACCTTGTCGGCGGGGAAGTTGCGCTCCGCGAGGAGCGCGCGCATGACGGCGCCGACCTGACCGGTCGCGCCGACCACAGCAACAGTTGTCATCTCTAGCGCCCCGTTCCCGCGTGGACGACGGCCTCTTCGTCGCCGCCCAGATCGAATGCCTTGTGGATCGCCCGCACGGCGTCGTCGAGATCGTCGTCCGCGACCAGCACCGAGATGCGGATCTCGGAGGTCGAGATCAGGTCGATGTTGATGCCGGCCTCGGCGAGTGCCTCGCAGAAGGTGGCGGTGACGCCCGGGTGGCTCTTCATGCCAGCGCCGACCAGCGACACCTTGCCGATCCGCTCGTCGGAGAGGATCTGGGTGAACCCGATCTCGCCCTGCAGTTCCGTCAGCTTCTCCACCGCGGCGGGCACGTCCGTCTTCGGCAGCGTGAAGGTGATGTCGGTCTTGCCGGTCTCCACCTTCGAGATGTTCTGCAGCACCATGTCGATGTTGATCTCGGTCTCGGCGACGGCCCGGAAGACCTTCGCCGCGTAGCCCGGCACGTCGGGCAGCCCGACGACGGTGACCTTGGCCTCGCTGCGGTCGTGCGCGACGCCAGTGAGGATGGCTTCTTCCACGGGAATGTCCTCCATCGATCCGGACACCATGGTGCCGGGCTTTGTGGTGTACGAGGAACGAACGTGCACGGGCACGTTGTAGCGGCGCGCGTACTCGACGCAGCGCAACATGAGCACCTTCGCGCCGCACGCGGCCATCTCCAGCATCTCCTCGAAGGAGACGGTGTCGAGCCGCTGCGCGTCGGGGACGATGCGCGGGTCGGCGGTGAAGATGCCGTCGACGTCGGTGTAGATCTCGCAGACGTCGGCCTTCAGCGCGGCGGCGAGGGCGACGGCGGTGGTGTCGGAACCGCCACGGCCGAGGGTGGTGACGTCCTTGCTGTCCTGGCTGACGCCCTGGAACCCGGCGACCAGGACGATCGAGCCGCGGTCGAGCGCGTCGCGGACGCGGCCCGGGGTGACGTCGATGATCTTCGCGTTGCCGTGCGCGCCGGTGGTGATGACGCCGGCCTGCGAACCGGTGAAGGAGCGAGCCTCCTCGCCGAGGGAGTGGATCGCCATGGCCACGAGCGAGTTCGAGATGCGCTCGCCGGAGGTCAGGAGCATGTCCATCTCGCGCGCCGGCGGACCCGACGGGCAGACCTGCTGTGCCAGGTCGAGCAGCTCGTCGGTGGTGTCGCCCATCGCGGAGACCACGACCACCACGTCGTTGCCTGCGCGTTTGGTCTCCACGATCCGTTCGGCGACGCGTCGGATGCGCTCGGCGGATGCCACCGAGGATCCGCCGTACTTCTGCACGACGAGCGCCACGCTAATCAACCTCCGGATCTGGGAACTGGGTACGAAGTCCAGTTGGCAAGCTTACCGACGACACCGGGCCCGCTCGCAGTCAGCCAGGGGGACCGGGCGGCGCCCGGCCGCCCGACGGGACACTAGTGCTCCCGGACCCCCTGCGCAGGGCCTTTCGTGGTGGCACAGTAGCCGAGTGGAATTCCCCAGGCGAACCCATATGCAGGCAATGCAGGAACGGTCCTCCGTCTCCCCGCTCGAGCTGTTCTTCGACCTCGTCTTCGTCTTCGCGTTGACCGGCGTCACGGCGCTGATGGCCGAGGACACCTCGGCCAGGAATCTGGTGCGCGGCGTGCTGGTGATGGCCGTGCTCTGGTGGTCCTGGATCGGTTACACGTGGCTGGCCAACGTGGTCCGCGCCGACGAGGGTTTCGCGCGGGTCGCGATGTTCTTCGCGATGGGCTCGATGTTCATCGTCGCGCTGACCATCCCCGAGGCCTTCGACGACCTGCCGGGCGGGCTCCCCGGCCCGGTGGTATTCGCCGTCGGCTACTTCTTCGTCCGGCTGATGCACCTGGCCACGTTCTGGCTGGCCAGCGCAGATGACCCCCAGCTGCGCGGCCAGCTGCTGCGTTTCGTGCCGTCCATGGTCGCGGGCACCACCCTGCTGCTGATCGCGTCCCAGCTCTCCGGCACCGCGCAGACCCTGATGTGGCTGGCCGCCCTCGTCGCCGACTACCTGGGCACCCTGTTCGGCGGCGCGGGTTGGCGGCTGAACTCTGCGAGCCACTTCGCCGAGCGGTACGGGCTGATCATCATCGTCGCGCTTGGCGAGTCCATCGTGTCCATCGGCATCGGGGTGACCGCGCTGCCGATCTCCTGGCCGATCGTCGCCGGCTCGCTGCTCGGGCTGGCCGTCAGCGGGCTGCTGTGGTGGGCGTACTTCGACACCACCACCCTTGCCGCCGAGCGCGCCCTCTCCGCGGCCACCGGCGAGACGCAGATCAGGCTCGCGCGGGGCGGGTACACCTTCCTGCACCTGCCGATGGTGATGGGCATCGTGTTGATCTCGCTCGGGCTGAAGAAGGTGCTGAACTACGTCGGCGACGGGAGCCATCACACCCTCACGGACCCCCTCTACGGCATCCCGCTGGTGGCGCTCTTCGGCGGGGGTGCGCTCTTCCTGTTCGGGCTGGCCGGGTTCAAGGCGTACGTGACCGGAACGATGGGGCCGGTCAACCTCGGGCGAATCACCACCGCGGTCGTGCTCGTGGCGTTGATCCCGCTGGCCTGGCACCTGCCCGCGCTGGCCTCGCTCGGGTTGCTCACCGCGGTCCTGCTGGCCCTCATCCTCTTCGAGACGGTGCGCTTCGCCGAGCACCGCGACGAGATCCGGCACGGCGAGCACTGACCGATCGCGGGCGTTGTCGCACCCGCACGGCAGACTGGGTGCCGTGCGAATCGTGTTGGTGCCGGGACCCGAGCACGCCCTGGCAATCCGCACGGACGACCACGGGCGAGCACTGGGCGACCCACTCCCCTTTCCCGACCCGTCCGCCGCGGTGCGCGCCCTCGAACCGGGCGAGCACCCACGGTGGGTATGGGCGGACACCGCTGCCGTCTATCCCGGCGTGCTGCGTGACGGGCTACGCGTGCAGCGCTGCCACGACCTTGCGCTCACCGGCGCGCTGCTGAGCGTGCGGGCCGGCGGACCGGCCGTCTCCCCGCAGCCCCCTACCGACGAGCGCCCCGGCCTGTTCGACGCCACACCGCCCCTCGACCCCGCGGCGGTGGTCGCCGACCACGACGCGCAGCTCGCGCTGATCGGCGACGATCCACGGCTGCGGCTGCTGGTCGCCGCCGAATCCGCTGGCGCTCTCGCCGCCGCCGAAATGAGCCACCACGGGCTGCCGTTCTCCGCCCACGAGCACCACCGGCTGCTCGAACGCACACTCGGCCCGCGCACCACCGGCGATGCTGTGCCGCAGAGGATTCGGGAGATCACCGAGGTGATCAGCGCCGCGTTCGGGCGGCGGGTCAACCCCGCGTCCCACATCGAACTGGTCGAAGCATTCGCCCGCGACGGCGTCGAGCTCACCTCCACCCGCGCCTACCTGCTGCGCGACGTCGACCATCCGGCGATCGAGCCCTTGCTGCACTATCGCGACCTGGCCAAGCTGCACGCCGCCAACGGCTGGACCTGGCTCGACACGTGGGTGCGAGACGACCGGTTCCGGCCGGTCTACGTGCCGGGCGGGGTGGTGTCCGGACGCTGGGCCAGCCGCGGCGGAGGGGCACTGCAGATCCCGAAAGCACTGCGCACCAGTGTGATCGCAGACCAAGGGCACACCTTCGTCATCGCCGACGCCGGGCAGCTCGAGCCCCGCATTCTGGCGGCCATGTCGGCCGATCCGCTGATGGTGGCCGCGGCGGGTGCGGACGACCTGTATGCCCCGGTCGCCGCGGAGGTGTTCGACGGCGATCGCGGGAAGGCGAAGGTGGCGATCCTCGGAGTCCTGTACGGGGCCACCGCGGGAGAGTCACGAGCGCTGTTGACCCTGCTGCGCAAGCGTTTTCCGGTCGCGGTGCAGTTCGTCGAGGATGCCGCGCGGGCGGGGGAACGCGGCGAGGTCGTGCACTCCTGGCTGGGCAGGGCCTGCCCGCCACCGGACGCGGGCTGGTGGTCCGGCGGCGACGCGCACGCGCGCGGCCGGTTCACCCGCAACTTCGTGGTGCAGGCGACGGCGGCGGAGTGGGCGCTCTGCCTGCTGGCCGAACTCAGGCGGCGGATCGCCGACGACGACACCGCCGAACTGGTGTTCTTCCAGCACGACGAGGTGGTCGTGCACTGCCGCGATCCGGAGTCCGCCACCGCGCACGTGCTTGCCGCGACGCAGGCCGCGACCCGGCTGCTGTTCGGCGAAACGAGAGTGCGCTTCCCGATGGACGTCGCGGTGCGGGAGTGCTACGCCGAACCACTGGAGACCTGAAGCGGCACAGACAGTTCCGCTTGCTGCCGAATTCCCCTCGGCGAGGTTCCCATGATGTCCCTCACCGCGCGACTGAACTGACTCAGACCCACGAAGCCACTGCGGAGTGCCACCTGACTGATGGTGAGGTGCGCCGCGCCCGGATCGGTCAGCAGGGCGACGCCCCACCGGACCCGGCGTCGCCGGATGAGCTCGTAGACCGAGTACTCCTCGGCCTCGAACAGTTTTTGCAGGTAGCGGGGGCTGACGTTGATGCTCGAGGCGACCTGGGCGATTGTCAACCGCGGGTCGGTGAAGTTGCTCTCGACGAATTCCCTTGCCCTCGCACGGTTTCGGATGCCGATCTCGTCGCGAACCTGGGTATCGCCGGTCGACTGGTGAATCACCGCCAGGCACAGGTCGAGGATGGCGCGCTCGATCAGCGCCGCCTCCGCGGACCCAGGGGCGCACACGTCGGTAGCCGCGAACTTCTCGATCGCCGCGGCGATGGTGTCGCCGAGCGGCGACGCGGGGACCGCGGCACCGACGAGGGTCCTGCTGTCCACGGACCGAGCGACCAGCAGGTCGTGCGGCAGGTAGACGAAGACGTAGTCCCCGTGATGGGAGAGCTCGACCTCGAAGGGGGCGGCGAAGTCCACAAAGGCGATCTGGCCCGCCCCGACGCAGCTGGCGACGCGGTTCTGCCGGATCCGCATCTCGCCCGTCCGCACGCAGACCATCGACAGGTACACGCTGTGGTCGTCTGCCAGCCGGTCCGGCGCCCGGATCCCCGAAACTGCCGAGGTCCGAAGCCTGTTCACCCGGATCGAGCCGAAATCCGCCGAGTGCATGACAGCGCGGAAACGGTCAGGGTTGATCGCCACCATGTCGGCCGCCGCCGACAGGGCCTCGAGTCCTTCCGGCCCACTGAGCCGCAGGCCGTCGGTGAACTGCTGCGTCAGCGACGCGGCCTGCGGTAGAGACTTCCCCTTCATTACGCACCCCTGCCCACCCCCGACAAAGGAACCTTCTGTGCGGTGAAGACTACAGCCCGAGCGGACCGTACGGTCTCGTACGAGCGATTCACCAGGCCGGAGCGGACGCGACCTCGTCGAGAAGGTGTGCCACCCACTCGGCGCTGACATCCGCGCCCGTGCCGACGGTCCGGAGGATGATCTCCGCAACGGGCGAGGTCGCCCGCGAGCGCAGCGCCGCGGCACCGGCCCCTGACCGGTCCCCTGTCGCGAGCGTGGCGAGAGCAACGCCCAGTCCACGCACGTCGCACGAACGGTCGGCATCCGGGAGCGGCCCCGGAAAAGCCAGGAACACATGCCCTTCCATGCTCACGCGGAGCCGATCCGGATCATCGAGGGCGAGCACGCCGTCCACCTCGTGCGCCCGGCACACCGCGTGCGCCAGGGGCCGCACCGCGGCGGCGGCGTCGACGGCCGACAGCCGGCCCTCCACGACCTCGGACAGCGAGCAACTCGGCATCCACTCGGTGACCACCGCGCCAGCCGATTCCGCGTCGACCATGTCGACGATGCGCGCGACGGCTGAGGTGCGGATGCCGCACATCCACACGGTGCGGGCGAAGACCTCGTCGGTGTCCACCTGCGGGCCCGCGTCGCCGCGGACGCCATCACCGGTGAAGAGGGTCAGCCCGACCTCACGGCCGGTGACCAGGTCGAGTCCGCGCCAGAACTCCGCCGACGGCACCGTGCCGCAGCAGGAGAGCAGCCGGTACCGTCCGACCGCGAACGTGCTGCCCGGGATCCGGCCCGACGGCGCGATGCATCCGGGGACGGTTGGCCTGGCGAGGCCGGTCGAGTTCGCTGCGACGATGGGCAGCCGTTCGGTGTCAGCGCGCATAGACCGGCATTCGGCCCGGCGAATGAGTGACATCCAATGTCATCGGTGCATCCTCACACAGGGCCGGAAAGTAAATGACCCCTAAAACCATTGGTTTTCGGGCCGCCGAAATGGACCTCGATCGGCGAAGTCGCCGAAGGGTGTCGAACTCGCAGGTAGGACCGGCCCGCGCATGGAGGCGGCCGGAATCGATGCCCGCGCCCAGGCGCGAATTGTCGAAACCTCGTGCGCGAATCGCTCGGTCCTGCGGACCGGTTCCGCGGCCATTTCTCGTCACCCGCCTGGCGCGGCGCCGCCGATTCACTCGGGATGTACGTGGCGACCCCCAAATCGAGGTGGAGTTGAATTGGACGGTGCCCGACGCGACCCCCGACCCCTCATCCCACGCCCCACTTCCTCCGGCGCCGCGGACCCGGTCGCTCGCGTTCGGACTCCCGCCCGCAGGCAGGCGATGGCCGGGTGGGTTGCGGGCGGCGCTGGCCTTCGGGGTGCCCGCGCTGCTCGCCGTCGCGTTCGGCCACCAGGAGCAGGCGCTGATCTTCAGCCTCGGTGCCTTCGCGGTCATCTACGGCGAGGGCCGGGCCTACCGCGTCCGCTGGCGCGTCGTGTTCTTCGCGGGCGTTGCTCTGCTCGCGTCGGCCGCACTCGGCGTGCTGATCGGTGGGACGGTCTACCGGGCTTGGCCTTTCGGTTCCAGTGCACCGGCCCTGATCGAGGTGGTCGCGCTGGCAGCGGTGGCACTCGTCGGGACCTATGTGGTCAGCGCTGCCCGACTCGGACCGCCCGGCTCGTTCTTCTTCGTCCTCGTCTGCTCCGTCGCGACGATCATGGCCGGATCCGAGCTGTCGACCGCAGTGATACTGGGCTGCACCGCAATCGGTGTCATCAGTGCGATGGCGGTGTCCATGTCGGGAGCGCTGGTCGATCGCCACGGACCCGAGCGCGACGCAGTGGCCACTGCCGCACGCGCGATCGATTCCTACGTCGCTCTCCGCCGCGCCGGGGGCCCCTCCGCCGCCGCACGTCACGGCGCCGCCACCGCGGTGAGCGCCGCATGGACCACGGTGTACGACGCCGGACTGCCCGAGCGGGAGCCCGACTCGGGCCCGGTCCGCACGCTGTACACCGCGCACCTGCGGTTGGCCGGCATCGCCGACACCGATCCGACGGACGGCCCCGACCGCGAACTGGACACGCCCACACGCCAGATCCCTTTGGCCCGACCCAACTTCCGGTACCGGGTGCGCCGGTCGCTGACGTTCGACTCGCACGCCGCAGGCACGACGCTTCGCGTGGTGGTCGCGTGCCTCGTCGCGGGCGGGCTGAGCGTCGCCGCCGGGTTCGACCGGCCGGACTGGGCAGTGATCGCCGCGGTCCTGATCCTGCACCAGGGACCGGACCGGATCCGCGGCACGGTGCGGGGACTGCATCGTTTCGCAGGCACCGCAGCGGGTCTGGTGCTGTTCGCCGGGCTGTACGCCCTCGAACCGAGCAGCGCAGCGCTCATCCTGTTGTTGATGGCCCTGCAGTTCCTGATCGAGTTGTTCATCGCCCGCAACTACGGGCTCGCGGTCATCTTCATCACCCCGCTGGCCATGCTCATCGGCGGCGCCTCGCACCCGGACGCGGCCATCGGCCCGATGATCCGCGACCGTTTCGTCGAGACGCTGATCGGCGTCGTGGTGGCGCTGGCGGTGCTCTGGTCGGTGGACCGCCGCGCGCACCGGCGCGACCTTCGGTGGACCGAGACCCGCACGCTCGAGATGACTCTCGCTCTGGTTTCCGCGCTGCGCGGGGCCGCGCCGACGGAACCGTCCGTGATGGCACTGCGACGGGACGTCCAGTTCGAACTGATCGGCGCGGGGATGAGTGCGGCGGATGCCGTCCACAACGAACGTGCCTGGATGCGGCTCCGATGGGCGCGGCACGTCGAGATCACCCGACTCGGTTACGACCTGCTCGCCAGGTGCTGGGCGGTGTCGCCCGGCGGGAGGCTCGCGGACCCGGACGGATGGGAGGCACGCCTGCGGCGAATCACCCGCGACGCATGAGACATCGGCCGGGCCCGATGGGTTTGACTTGGGGTCGCCGAACGAAAGGACAGCCATGGTCGACACCGCGGCCCTGACCGAGCTGTACAAGGACCTGCACGCCCACCCCGAGCTGTCGTTCCACGAGACCAGGACCGCAGGCATCGTCGCGGATCGGCTGCGCGCGCTGGGCTTCGAGACCGCCACGGGAGTGGGCGGCACCGGAGTCGTCGGGAGGCTGCGCAACGGCGACGGCCCGACCGTGCTGCTGCGCGCCGACATGGACGCGCTCCCTGTCGCGGAGGAGACCGGGCTGTCGTACGCCAGCGCGGCGCGCGGCACCGATCCAGCAGGCGCCGACGTGCCGGTGGCACACGCCTGCGGCCACGACATGCACGTCACCTGCCTGCTGGGGGCGCTCGAGGAACTGGCCGGAGACCGGGCCGACTGGCGCGGAACGATTCTCGCGGTGTTCCAGCCCGCCGAGGAGCTCGGCGGCGGTGCGCAGGCCATGGTCGACGATGGGCTGCTCGACCGCTTCGGTACCCCGGACGTGGTTCTCGGTCAGCACGTGGCCCCGTTTCCGGCCGGCATGCTGGCCGTCCGCCCCGGGCCCGCTTTCGCCGCAACCGATGCACTGCGGATCAGGATGTTCGGCAAGGGCGGTCACGGTTCTCGGCCCGAGACCACGATCGACCCGGTGGTGATGGCCGCGTCGACGGTGCTGCGGCTGCAGACAGTGGTGTCGCGGACCGTCGCCGCGACCGACACGGTGGTACTGACCGTCGGGTCCCTCCGCGCGGGCACCAAGGACAACATCATCCCCGATGAGGCCGTGCTCGAGGTCAACATCCGCACCTACGACAGGGGGGTGCGCACCAGGGTCCTCGACGCGGTCACCCGCATCGTCGACGCGGAGGCCGCCGCGGCGGGCACGACCCGCACGCCGGAGATCACCCCGATCGACAGCTTTCCGGTCGTGGTCAACGACCCGGCGGCGGTCGAGCGTACGGCGGCTGTGTTCCGCGCGAGGTTCGGCGAGGATCGCGTCGTGGACCCCGGCCTGGTGACGGGCAGCGAGGACGTGGGGATCTTCGCGACCGCGTCCGGGGCACCCTGCTGCTACTGGCTTTTCGGCGGCATCGATCCCGAGGCCTACCTGGCCGCCGCCGCCGCGGGAACGATCGAGCGGGACATCCCGTCGAACCATTCCGCACAGTTCGCACCGGTCATCGAGCCGACCCTGACCGTCGGCATCGAGGCACTGGTGGTGGCCGCTCGGGAGTGGCTGGGCCGGCCTGACCCTCAGCCGACCCCGACGATCGGCGGTATCTCGTAGGTCCCGTCGAACACCTCCTGCCGCGGGCTGTACATCCGCAGCAGCGGCCGGAAGCCTGCCGCCGGGGTCGGCAGCCAGTTCGCCCGCGCGGTCGGGTCCGTCGGCTCGGCGGCGCTGAGGGTGATCGTCAGCGAGCCGTCCTCCGCGTACACCAGTCCTGGCGTGCGGTCACCGATCGAATAGCGGTCGATCTCGTTGTCCACCAGGTAGTACTCCGGCAGGTCGTACATGGTGATCGACCAGAACGCATCCACCGGCGGCGCCTGGGCGAAGGTCAGCGTGTAGCTGCGTGCGCCCGTCAACTCGTCGCCGTCGCCGTCGAGATAGACCGGCGAGTAGGCCGCCTCGTAGCCGTGGTTGCCCCACAGCCCGCCCATCGCGGCGGCCGCGCGCAGCCCGATCGCCCTGGCGCGGTCTTTGATTCGCCACTCCGACGAGTTGACGGTGCCGACCTCGAAGTAGTCGTCGTTGTAGTCGAAGGCGTGGAACGGCTGATGCCATCCGTTGACGATGGTGTCCCCGGCGCCCGACTTCAGCGCGGCCACCAGTCCGTCGTGTCCGGCCGACGCCCCGGCAGTGAGCGCCGCGGCCAGGTCCGGGTTCGCGTCCGCATACGGCGACGGGCCCCACTCCAGCAGACCGAGCGGCTCGAAGCTCTGCTGCAGCGGCAGATCCTGCGCCGCGGGCGGATACGCCTGCAGGGAGACCCGCAACTTCTCCCAGAACGCCAGCGGCTCCGGCACGTTCGGATCCGGGGTGGGCAATCCCGGCGGCTGCCCCTGCTCGCCGACCGGCGTCAGCGTCAGCCGCTGCTGCAGCTCACGAACACGGGGCAGGTCGGCCTCGCCTGCGCAGGCCCACCGACCCACGATCGACGCGACCACGGTCGGGAACGAGATCCTGATGGCCCCGTCCGGGAGCGTCCCCGACCAGGCCGGAGGGGTCAGCAGGTAGCGTCCCGCGGCCGTCCCGGTGGCACGCTTGCCCACGTACGCGAAGTTGTTCGTCCACGCGTCCACGAACTGCAGTACGTAGTAGGCGCCGTCGGTGTCCGGGACCTCAAGCAGCAGCGGACCGTTGGCCAGGTCGAGCTGTGCCATCGAGTACACGGTGTCGTTGTTGATGGAGACGAAGGTGTCCTTCGGCCCGGCGAGAGCGTCGGCGTGGCTGAACGTGTTGAACGGCGCGGCGGGGTTGGCCCCGACGCCCGTCGTCACGTAGCGGCGCACCTGGTCCAGGTTGAACACGAGTGGAAATCCGTACACGTAGGCCTTGGCGGCCAGATCCTTCAGCTCGGTACCCATACGACTCCCCTTCGCCGACCCTCCCCTCAGATCACCACGGGGCCCGGGCCGTCCGCCTCACCCGTCCCGTGTGAGGCTGCGCCCGTGCGCGGTTGGCGAGTCCCTGGACTCGTCAACCACGCACGGGCGCATAGCGCCTAGCGAGTGTCGCTACCCGGTCGGCCGCGTCGCCCGGATCCTCGGGCGGTGCCTCGACGAGCACGAGTTCGCCGACACCCAGCTCCTCCAGGGCGGCAACGTCACCGGGCTCGGCGTCCCGCAGCGCGACCGACAGCCGCAGCTCGCTCGCCTCTCGGCCCACCTCACGACACAGTTCGCGCAGGACACCGATCCGCTCGGCAACATCGTCGATGCCGGCCAGATTGAACCCGTACCAGCCGTCTCCCCATGCCGCCACGCGATGCAGGGCGGCGTCGCCGTTGCCCCCGAGCACCACGGGGATGCGGCGGTTGCGAACCGGCTTCGGGTTGACGCGGACCTCGTCGAAGGCCACGAACTCGCCGTCGAACGACGCGACGTCCTCCGACCACAACCTCCGCATGGCGGCGACATACTCCGCGGTGCGCTCGCCGCGACGCTCGAACGGCACACCGAGCGCGGCGAACTCTTCCCTGGACCAGCCGATGCCGATGCCGAGCGTCAGCCGGCCACCGCTGAGCCGATCGAGCGTGGCCGCCTGCTTGGCGACGAGGACCGGATTGTGTTCGGGCAGCAGGAGCACGCCCGTCGCGATGCCGATGGTGTGCGTGGCCGCGGCGGCGAAGCTGAGCCCGATCATCGGATCCAGCCAGTCCGCGGCGGCGGGCACCGCGATCTTGCCGTCTTCGGCGTACGGATAGCGCGACGCCGAACGGTCCACCATCACCACGTGCTCGCCCGACCACAGGGTGGCGAATCCGTTGCCCTCCGCGGCGGCGGCGACCGCGTCGATCACCCCGCGGTGGGCACCGGTGCCGATTCCCAGCGCATGCAGACCCAGTCGCATACGGCGATCGTCTCACGCAGGACGGAGGCGGACCCGCCGTTCCGTCCCCCGCACTGTGCGTGAGTTGCACCCCAACCGGGGTACAGATCACGCACCGGCGCGGAGCGCCTCGACCGCCTCGTCGACGGTGGGGAAGATCCGCCCGGACTCCGCGAACTGACGCCCCAGCTCGGTCTTGCGGGCCGTCTCCAGGTCGCGCTGCGGGACGTCCGTGAAGTAGATCGTGATCCCACGGGCGGACAGCTCCTGATCGAGATCCCGGACATGGTGCATCACGGTGGTGGTGATCTTCCACGCCCGCGAGCAGTCCAGCACCACGGTCTCCGAGCCTGCGGCGTCGATGCGTTCCCGGATCGCCGTCAGATTTGCCAGCACGTTCGCCGTGTACAACGCCGAATTGATCCGGAGCACCAGCGGCTCGGCCGAGTCTGTCGGCGCGTCCTCGTCGCCGCCGATCCAGCGGCTGTCCGCGCCGCGACTCAGCTGCACGACGTGGGGTCGGTCGATCTCCCTCAGCACCAGGTACAGGGTGAACAGCACGCCGACCGCGACCGCGGGCAGCAGGCCCGCGGTCAGCCCGATCAGCGCCGTGGCCACGGCGATCCAGAACTCCATCTTGTTGATACGCCAGAACCGGGCGAAGGCACCGATGTCCACCAGCCCGAGCGTCGCGACGACCACCATCGCCCCGAGCGTGGCCTGCGGCAGGTCGCTGAGCACCGGGGCGAGGAACAGGGCCACCAGGACCGCCAGCGCCGCGGTCACCAGACCGCTGGCCTGGGTGCGCGCCCCGGCCCGCAGGGCCACCGCCGTCTGCGAGAACCCACCGGCGGGCGGCAGGGTGTGGAAGAACGCACCCGCCACCGAGGCGACTCCGTTCGCCAGCATCTCCTGGTCGCTGTCGATCTGGGGCTCGCCCGGCCTGCGCACCCCGCGCGCCACCGACACCGTCTCGAGGAACGCCATCGCGGCGATGGCGAGCGCGCCGGGGATCAGCGCACCGACGTCGTCGAGCCCGGGAATACCGGGAAGCGGAATGCCCTGCGGCACTTCCGCGATCAGCTCGACGCCGCGGCCCTCCAGACCGGTGAACGCGACCAGGGCAATCCCGGCCGCGACGACCACCAACGGCCCTGGGATCCGGGGGATCAGCCGCGCCATCGCGTACAGCGCACCGATGGAACCGGCGGCCAGGAGCACCGTGGCACCGTTGGCGTCACCGATCTGTCGCACCGCCGACCACACCACCCGGAAGAAGCCCGTCGCGTCCGGATCGGATGGCACGCCGAGCAGCTTCGGCAGCTGACTCGCGGCGACCGTCAACCCGACGCCCACCTTGATGCCGGTCAGCGTCGCCTCGTTGATGTTCTCGACGACCGACCCGAGCTTGAGCACACGCGCCAACAGCAGGATCACGCCGACCAGCAGGGTCAGTGTCATGAGCGAGGTCTGCGCGTCGTCCGAGCCTGCCGCGATCCCGGCACCGATCATCGTCGACGCCGTCAACAGCGCGATCGTCGACGTGGTGCTGACGCTGACCGCCCGCGCACCGCCGAGCATCGCGTACACGACCATCGGCACCATGCAGGTGTACAGGCCGATCTGCACCGGCATGTCCGCGATCGTCGCGTACGCCATCGCCTGCGGGATCACCACCGCGCCAGCGCTGAGGCCCGCGACCACGTCGGCACGCAGCCAGGACTTCTGATATCCGACCAATGTCGGTGCGAGAGTGCTCATCCCGACGCCCTACGAGGTTCCGTCCGGAAACACGGCAACCCAGTCGTCGCGCACACTCACCGTCGTCCACCCCTTGTCCTCTGCCGTCCTCAGCGCTTCCTCCGCGCCCGCGTCGTACGCGAACTCACGCTCGGCGTCGTCGTGGTGCACGAGCAGCCGAAGCGCGTCATCTCGCGCGAACTCGAACATCGGCACGTCGCCGTTCGAGTTCCCGCCGACCAGCAGCGGCCTGCGTCCGATCCGGCTCCAGATGCGCACCGGCTTCTCGGCACCGTCGTCGAAGAACCCCATCTCGGGCGCGTACCTCACCTCGCCGTCCGCGTATCCCAGCCCGAGACTGCTGCCGATGATCCGCTCGCGTGGGATCGCGTACAGATCCTCGCCCGCCCCGCGCATGAAGTCACGGTCGCCGCCCGAGGCGATGTAGGTGGTGAACCCGTGCGACTCCAGGTACCGGAGCAACTCGACCATCGGCGCGAACACGCACCGCGCGAAGGGCAGCCCGAGCACGGGGTGCGTCCCGGCGTCCAGGAATGCCCTGGCCTGCTCGGTGTACGCCTCGACCTCCTGGCCCGCGGAGGCCCGGACCACGGCTGCCATCAGGGTCTTCATGTCGGTGTCGTCGCCCGCATAGTGCTTGTCGACAGCGGCGGACAACCAGCCGAAGTCCCTGTCCACCACCGCCTTGTACGGCTGCCGCGATGCGAGCTGTGGATCGGCCGCCGCCAGCTTCGCCCACAACGCGAAGACGAACTGCAGCTGGATCTGCACCGGTTTCTCGGTCCAAAGGGTGCCGTCGTTGTCGAACACCGCGACCCGCTCGGAGGCCGGGACACCTTGAGCCTCGACGCGGGCAACGAAGTCGACGATCGCCGTGCGGGACGCGGTGTCCCGCCACAGCACGAGTCCGGTCATCGCTTGTCCTCCAACCCCGCGAGCGCCTCTCCCACGGTCGGATACACGCCGACGCGCTTCCCGCCGTCCGAGGCCCGCTTGAGCGTGTCCCGGAACTGCCCGATGTCGCGGGCGATCCGCAGCTCGATCCCCTTGCGACCGAGCGTGTCCCGCAACTGCATCAACATCTCCGCCGCGCTGACGTCGACGACGGGTGACGTCTCCGCGTCGAGCACCACGACCCTCGTCTCGTCGGTGCACAACGCCTCGATGCTGTCCTTCACGTGATCGGCGTTCGCGAAGAACAGGCCCGCCTCCACGCGGACCACCACCACATCGGGCCGGGTGGCCAGGTCGGGGTGCCGCTCGGCATCGACCCACAGCGAGCCCTCCTTCGCCAGCGCCGCGACATGCGGACGCGAGGCCCGGTAGAGCAGCAACAGCATGGAGACCCCGATGCCGATCACCAGCCCGGGCAGGGTGTCGAAGAGCAGCACGCCCATCATCGCGGCGAGCGCGCCCGCGAAATCGGCTCGGGCCGCGGGGCCGTAGATGCTGCCGAGCCGCTCGGTCCACACGCCGTAGAGGTGCCTCATGGCGGAGACGTCGACCAGCTCGATGACCGCGGCGATGACGACGGCCGCCAGCGTGGCCTCCGGCAGGTTCTCGAACAGCCCCGTGAGGAAGAGCAGCGTGACCACCGTGAGCGCCGCGACCACCAGACCACTGACCTGGGTCTTCGCCCCCGCTCCCCCGTTCACCGCCGTCTTCGAGAGGCTGCCGTTCACCACCATCCCCGACGCGAGACCCGACCCCAGGTTGGCGGCGCCCAGGCCGAGTAGCTCGCGGTTGGCGTCCACCTCGTAGCCCGCCTTCGCCGCGTAAGTCTTCGCCGCGCCCAGGCCCTCCGCAAAGCCGATGAGCAGCACGCCGACGGCCGGGCCCAGCAGGTCCACGTAGTCATCGAACCCGACGCCGCCGGGCAGACCGATCGAGGGCAGTCCGGAATCGATGTGCCCGACGATCTCGACGCCCTTGTCGTCCAGGCCGAACGCCGCGACCGCCGCGATGCCGAGCAACACGGCGAGCAGTGATCCCGGGACCAGCGGCAGCCAACGTTTGAGCCCCAGCACCACCGCGAGGCTGAGCAGGCCGACGGCGAGGGTCCGCCAGTCGGTGTCACCGAGGTGGCGGAGGACGCCCCAGGCCTGCTCGAAGAAGTTGCCCTCGGACTTCTCGACGCCGAACAGCTTCGGCACCTGGCCGATGATGATGGTCAGCGCGAGGCCGACGATGAAGCCCTTGAGCACCGGCTCGGAGATGAAGGACGCGATGAAGCCGAGCCTGATCAGCCCCGCCAGCAACCCCACGATGCCGGTTGCGATGGCCAGCACCGCGGACAGCGCCACGTACTTCCCGCCGTCCGCACCCGCCAGCGGCGCGATGATCGCCGCCGACAGTGCCGCGGTCGCGGACATCGGACCGACCACCAGGTGCCGCGAACTGCCCACCGCGGCATAGAGAATGAGCGAGGGGACGGCCGCGTACAGGCCGACCACGGGCGGCACCCCCGCGATCGTCGCGTAGGCAAGTGCCTCCGGCACCAGCACGGCCCAGACCGTGAGGCCGGCGATGACGTCGGGCCGGATCCATTTCTTCTGGTAGCCCTCCAGGGAGCCGAACAGAAGCCGGTGTCTGCGCGTGTTGTCGGTGGTGCTCACTCCAGCAGGCCCCTTTCGCCACAGTCTCCTCATGCTCTGGCAATCGATCCGTTGCCGCTTCACCTCACGCGGGTGAGGCGGGCCTGAGCAGTCGGGGCGACCATCGGTGACACGGACATTCCGACGGAAATGGAGCGATCAGTGACCAAGGAATTCAAGGGCAGTATCAACCTCGACGTCCGAGACTCGGTGTCCGATTGGGATGCATTCCTCCCAGAAAAGGCGCCGAAGGGCGCGCCGAATGTGCTTGTGGTCCTGTACGACGACACCGGCATGGCCGCCTGGTCTCCGTACGGCGGGCGCATCAACATGCCGACCATGGACCGCCTCGCGAACAACGGTCTGACCTACTCGCAGTGGCACACGACCGCGCTGTGCTCGCCGACCCGCTCGACGTTCCTCACCGGACGCAACCACCACCTCAACGGCTTCGCGTCGATCTCCGAGTCCTCCACCGGATTTCCCGGCTACAACTCGCACATCCCGCCGTCGAACGCCACCATGGCCAACGTCCTGCGCGACGCGGGGTGGTCGACGTTCTGGGTCGGCAAGAACCACAACGTGCCGATCGACGAGTGGACCGCGGGGGCCTCGAAGAAGAACTGGCCGCTCGCGCAGGGTTACGACCGCTTCTACGGTTTCATCGGCGGCGAGACCAACAACTGGTACCCCTCGCTCGCCGAGGACAACCGCTACATCGACCAGCCCTACACTCCCGAAGAGGGCTACCACCTCTCGAAGGACCTCGCGGACCAGGCGTTGCGGATGATCCGCGACGTCAAGCAGACCGAGCCCGAGAAGCCCTGGTACCTGTGGTTCTGCCCCGGCGCCAATCACGCCCCGCACCACGCGCCCGAGGAGTACATCGCCAAGTACAAGGGCATGTTCGACGACGGCTACGAGGCCTACCGCGAATGGGTGCTCGCCCGCATGGTCGAGAAGGGCATCCTCCCCGCAGACACCGATCTGACGCCCTTGAACCCGATGCCCGAGGGCACGTTCTCCCCCACCGACGAGGTGCGCCCGTGGGGCGAGCTGAACGACGAGGAGAAGGCCATGTTCAGCCGCATGGCCGAGGTGTTCGCCGGCTTCTCCGAGTACACCGACGCCCAGGTCGGCCGGATCGTCGACTACCTCGAGGAGTCGGGCCAGCTCGACAACACGCTGATCATCTACTGCGCCGACAACGGCGCCTCCGGCGAGGGCAGCCCGAACGGCTCGGTGAACGAGGGCAAGATCTTCGGCGGCTACCCCGACGACGAGGCCGAGAACCTCCGCATGGTCGACAAGCTCGGCAGCCCCGACACCTACAACCACTACCCGACCGGCTGGGCGGCGGCGTTCTCGACGCCGTACAAGATGTTCAAGCGGTACACCTACCAGGGTGGCGTGTGCGACCCGCTGGTGATCCACTGGCCGGCGGGCATGAAGGCGCGCGGCGAGGTGCGCCACCAGTACCACCACTCCACCGACATCGTGCCCACGATCCTCGAGGCCTGCGGCGTCGCATTCCCGGACACCTACAACGGCGTAGAGCAGACCCCGATGTCGGGCGTCTCGATGAAGTACTCCTTCGACGCCCCCGCGGACGGACCGACGGCGAAGCAGACCCAGTACTACGAGATGTTCGGCCAGCGCGGCCTGTGGCATCAGGGCTGGAAGGCCGTCTCCGTGCACGGTCCGGTCTCGGGGATGAGCAACTTCGACAAGGACCAGTGGGAGCTGTACCACGCCGACGTGGACCGCGCCGAGGCGCACAATCTGGCAGCGGAGCATCCGGACAAGCTCGAGGAGCTCAAGGCGCTGTGGATGGAGGAGGCGAAGGCGAACAAGGTACTGCCGCTGAACGACCTGCAGATCATCGGCAACCCGAAGGACTTCGAGACCTTCGTCGGCATGGAGTTCCACCAGCCGGTCCCGCCGAGCGGACAGTACGTCTACTACCCCGGTACCTCCGAGGTGCCGGAACGGTCGGCGGCGAATGTGCACGGCGTCTCGTACAAGATCCTCGCCGAGGTGGACCTGACGCCGGACTCGCAGGGCGTGATCTTTGCGCACGGCTCGCGCTTCGGCGGGCACTCGCTGTTCATCTCAGGCGGTGAGGTCACGTACGCGTACAACTTCCTCGGCATCCCGCCCGAGGACCGCATCTCGGCCCCGGTCCCGACGTCGGGCAAGCACATCATCGGGGTCGAGTTCGTCAAGGAGGGCATGGGTCCGAACCGTGAGGGCCTCGGACCACTGAAGCTCTACATCGACGACAAGCAGGTCGGCGAGCAGAAGATCCGGACGGTCCTCGGCCACTTCTCGCTGTGCGGCGAGGGCCTGTGCATCGGGTACGACAGTGCCGATCCGGTGTCGAGCGCCTATCCGGAGCCGCGCTTCGAGTTTCGGGGCGGTGAGATCAAGAAGGTGGTCTTCGACATCGCCGACGATGCGTACATCGACGTCGAAAGCCACCTGAGGGCCGCGATGTCCCGCGACTGATCCCGGCCGACGGCGGTGTCTCCGGATCTCCGGAGGCACCGCCGTCGCCGTCGGTGCGAATGCGGTCAGGCCTCGGAGCCGACGGCGTCGAGCAGGGGCTGACCGATGACGCCCATCGTGGCGGACGCACCGCCGAGCGCCCATCCGCCGTCGGTGGCCAGGACAACGCCCGACACGTAGTCGGCGAGCGGGGAGGCCAGGAACCGGCACACGTTGGCGACGTCGCGCGGGGTGCCGTACCGGCGCAGGGGAACGCTGTTGGTGACGAGGGCCCGGTCCTCTTCGGTGGGGGCCAGGCGCGCCATGCCCTCGGTCCCGTCGATCGGACCCGGGATCACGCCGTTGACCCGGACCCCGGCCGGACCCCACTCCAGGGCGAGCACCTTGGTGAGCATGTCGACGCCTGCCTTGGCCGCGCACACGTGCGCCTGAGTCACCGTCGGGAGTACCGACTGCGGCGCGGAGATGTTGATGACCGAGGCACCGGGCTTGCGCAGGAACGGGTACGAGGCGCGCAGGACGTTGAAGGTCCCGAGCAGGTCGATGTCGACGACCGACTTGAATCCGTTGGCCGAGAGCCCGAGCGCCGCCGCGGGAAAGTTGCCGGCCGCGCCCGAAACCATCACGTCGAAGTCGCCGAACCGGTCGTGCGCATCCCTGAGCACCGCCTCCGTCGCGGCGTAGTCGCGAACGTCGGCACTGCCGCCCATGGCCTCGGCCCCGAGCTCGGTCAGCCGCTCGACGGCGGCGTCGACCTTCTCCTGCCTGCGGCTCATGACTGCGACCCGGGCGCCTGCCCTGGCGAAATCCTCGGCGATGCCGAGGTTGATCCCGCTGGTCCCTCCCGCGACGAACACGGTCTTGCCTGTCAGATCGATGGACTGAACGAACTCGGTGGCCATGCCAACTCCCTCGAGGTAGAAATAATCAGCACCACGAATGGTTTCTGACGCGGACCATACTGGATGCCGACCACGGGGCGGGGACGCGGGCCTCATATGATCGACACTCCCAACCGCCCTGGAATCGGAGGTGCTGACGTGGCCGAGCCCTTGGTCTCCGACGCCGCGGCACGCCACACGGGTTGCCTGCTGATGAAGCTGGGACAGGCGATGTTCCGCCTCAGCGAGGATCGGCTGGCCGAGCTGGGACTGCGAACCCGGCACTACCTGATCCTGCAGGCGCTCGCGGAGTCGGGCGCACGCTCGCAACTCGAGCTCGGGAACCAGCTACGGATCGACCCAACGACGATGGTCTCGTCCATCGATCACCTCGAGGGGCTGGGCCTGGCGGGCCGGACACGAGATCCGCAGGACCGCAGGCGTTTCCTCATCGCGATCACCGACGAGGGCAGGCGCACCGCCGCCGAGTCCGACAGATTGCTGGCCTCGCTCAACGAGCAGACCCTCGCCGATCTCGCCCCCTCGCGGCGCGACGACCTGCACCAGCTGTTGCTGACGCTCAACGCCGGGGACGCGCTGCCGGAGGCATACGACGCGACCCGGGACGTTCCGCGCTGATCCCGCGGACGCGGTCCCGCGTCTCCGCTACGAGAAGACCCAACCACGCAGGGCCAGGAAGCGCAGGACCCCGACGAACGCACTGACCGCGACGACCGCGACGGCCTGCACCAAGCCGCCTGCCGACGGCAGCCAGAAATCGAGCAGGGCAAGCGAGAGTGTGCTCAGCGCCAGCCCGACGAGCGCGAGCCCTCCGCCCTCCCATTGCGCCGGGAACCAGCTGACCCGCGCGGACGCGTGGAAGGTCAGCCTGCGGTGGAGTTCGTTGGCCATGGCCGTGCTGACCACCACCCCCGCGACGTTGGCCGCGAACGTGCCCCGGGCATGGAGCAGGAGGAACACCAGCGCGTACACGATATTGCTCGATCCGCCGACGAGGACGAATCGGACGAACTGCGCGGTGACACCATCGCCCCGTAGTCGACGGCTCCCGCTCCGCCCCCTGATCCAGGGATAGGTCTCGCCGGGATCGTCGCGGACGGGTGCCGGGTCGCCGCGACCGTCACCGTACGTGATCACGTCGTCCATGAAAGCCCCTCCTCCGCGCCGTCATCCGCATCCGTCCCCCTCAGCGGGAGGTTGCGTCGCCTGCCGCCGGCGAGCCACCCGAGGTCAGTGCCGGCACCACGACGCCGTCGACGACTCGCTCGATGAAGGCCAGATCGATCGGCTCCGCCATCACCGACAGCCGGTGGAAGGTGATCGCGGGGAAGATCGTGCCGATCAGATCGATGTCCCGGTCTCCTGGCACCTCCCCCCGTTCGACCGCCCTCGAGACGACCTGGGCGAACAGCTCCTTGTACGGCACCGAGATGGCCTGGTTGACCGCCGCACGCAGTCCACTGTCGTGCACCATTCCGGTGAGCAGGCCGCCGACCACCGCGTCACGCCGCGAGTCCGGGTCGTGCCAGGCCCTGGCCATGAGCACCAGATCGGTCCGGAGGTCTCCGGTGTCGGGCGCCGGGGCGCTCTCGTGGAGCAACGCGACCGCATCGGCGACGAGCTCCGGCTTGCCGGCCCACCGCCGGTAGACGGTCGTCTTGCCTGCCCCGCACCGCGCCGCCACGGCGTCGATCGACAGCCGATCGAATCCGACCTCCGCGAGCAGGTCCTGGGTCGCGACCAGCAGCGCCCGGTCGCGGTCCGCGTCGCGCGGACGGCCGGACTTGGCAGACGATGACACGGTGACCTCCATTTGGATATAGATACGCTACCGTTTCGTATCTTATTCCCGGGGCAGGGTGCCGCGCCTCGACGCCGACCCCCGCACACCCGCCGTCAGCCGAAGGTGCCGTGTCGCCCGGCGCCCTCAGCGAAGCGCGTCGCGCCCTCGAGGGTGCCGTCCGCCAGCGAGATCACGCCGTGCCGCAGCTCGGCGAGCATCGCCTGGTCCTCCGTCAGCCCCTCCTGCTCGAGGACGGAGAGCCGATCCTGGCGTATGCAGGTCTGCGGGAACGCCGCCAGGTCGGCCGCGAGGCGCTGGGCGGCAGCGACCGCCTCGCCGGCCGGGACCTTCCTGTTCACCAGCCCGATGCGGTACGCCTCGTCCGCGTCGACCGGCCTGCCCGTCAGGATCAGATCCATGGCGCGGCTCGTGCCGATCAGCCGCGGCAGCCGGACGGTACCGCCATCGATCAGCGGAACCCCCCAGCGTCTGCAGAAGACCCCGAGGACGGCGCCCTCCTCCGCCACCCTCAGGTCCGCCCACAGGGCGAGCTCCAGCCCGCCCGCCACCGCGTGACCGGCGATCGCGGCGATCACCGGCTTGGAGAGCCGCATCCGCGAGATGCCCATCGGGCCGTCACCGTCGAGCGCGACCCGGTTACCCGCCCCGGAGCTGATCGCTTTCAGATCGGCTCCGGCACAGAAGGTTCCGCCCTCACCGTGCAGGACGGCGACAGCCGCGCCCTGGTCGTCGTCGAACTCGCGGAAGGCGGCGGCGAGCGCCTCCGCGGTGGGCCGGTCCACGGCGTTGCGCACGGAAGGCCGGTTGATGCTGATGGTCGTGACCGGGCCGTCCCGTCGAACGAGAACCGCATCGTTGGTCATGGGCCGCCTTTCGTGGTGCGGGCACCCCCGACACCTCGGGACCGGGTCAGCCGCGTGATCGTGGGGCCGAACGTAACAGCAGGTCCGGCCGCACTGTCAACCCCTTGACCTAAGAACGGAACCGGAGTTCACTCCTTGGGTATGGCCTATCGGCGCACCCCCGCCGTCCAGGAACGACTGGACGCCTTGCGGACCAGGATGATCGATTCCGCGACCGGATTGGTCGCCGTGCACGGCTATGGCGGTTGCTCCATCTCCGCGGTCGCGGCCGACGCGGGGGTCGGCACCGGAACCGTCTACCGACACTTCACGAGCAAGGGTGAACTGTTCGCGGAGGTGTTCCGCATCGTCTGCAGCCGTGAGGTCAACGCGGCCGTCACCGCGGGCGAGGCCGCCCGCGCCGAGGACGGACGATGCGTCGCGGCCGTCTCGGCCGCCGTCGGAACCTTCGCGCAGCGAGCACTGCGCGCGCCCACCCTGGCCTACGCCCTGCTCGTCGAACCCGTCGACCCCCAGGTCGACACCGAACGACTGCTCTTCCGTGAGTCGTTCCGCGATGCGCTCGCCGTGGCGATCGCAGGCGCGATCGAGGCAGGCGAGATCCCCGGCCAGGACGCCACCGTGACCGCCGCCTGCATCGTCGGCGCGATCGGAGAGGCGCTCGTCCTCCCCCTCGCGCGGGGAGCCGTCGACCCGACGATCCTCCCCCTCCTCCATGCCTTCACCCTCCGATCCCTTGGGAGCCCCACATGAGCGCCACACACGAGGTCCTCAACCAGGTGCCACCGCTCGTCGACTACGACGCCGCCGACCAGCAGCCGATCCTGGAGGCGCTCCAGCGCGCCGGCGCCCACGACGCACTGGACGAACTGCACGAGGTCGGCCGGCTCGCGGGCGGCGCGACCGCCCAGCGCTGGGGCGACCTGGCCGAGGCCCACCCGCCGATCCTGCACACGCACGACCGCTACGGGCACCGGATCGACGAGGTCGAGTACGACCCCGCCTACCACCAGCTGATGACCACCGCCGTCGAGATGGGGCTGCACGGTGCGCCATGGGCGGACCCGAATCCCAACGCACACCTGATCCGGGCCGCGAAGATGGCAGTCTGGGGCCAGGTCGACGCCGGACACGGCTGCCCGATCTCGATGACCTACGCGGTCGTGCCCGCCCTGCGCCACAATCCCGAGCTCGCGGCGCAGTACGAACCGCTGCTCACCGCGCGCGCCTACGACCCGGCGCCCGCGCCGCCGCTGACCAAGACCGGCCTGATCGCCGGCATGTCCATGACCGAGAAGCAGGGCGGCTCCGACGTCCGCGCCGGCACCACTCGGGCGGTCCCACAGTCGGACGGCAGCTACCTGCTGACCGGACACAAGTGGTTCACCTCCGCGCCGATGTCGGATCTGTTCCTGGTTCTCGCGCAGGCACCGGGCGGGTTGTCGTGCTTCTTGCTGCCGCGGATCCTGCCCGACGGCACCCGCAACCGGATGCACCTGCAGCGGCTGAAGGACAAGCTCGGCAACCACTCGAACGCGAGCAGCGAGGTGGAGTACGACGAGGCCGTCGCCTGGCTGGTGGGAGAGGAGGGCCGCGGCGTGCCCACCATCATCGAGATGGTCAACATGACCCGGCTCGACTGCACGATCGGCACGGCCACCGGGATGCGCGTGGGCACGGCGCAGGCCGCGCACCACGCCACCCATCGCAGCGCCTTCGGTGCCCATCTGGTCGACCAGCCGCTGATGCGCAATGTGCTCGCGGACCTGGCCGTCGAATCCGAGGCCTCCACCACGGTCGCCATGTGGCTGGCCGCGCTCACCGACCGGGCGACCGCAGGCGACGAGCAGGCCGCCACCTTGCGGCGCATCGCTCTCGCGGTCAGCAAGTACTTCGTCTGCAAGCGCGGTCCGATCCATGCCGCGGAGGCACTGGAATGCCTGGGCGGCAACGGATACGTGGAGGACTCGCGGATGCCGCGGCTCTACCGTGAGGCACCGTTGCTCTCGGTGTGGGAGGGATCCGGCAACGTTGCCGCGCTCGACACCCTCCGGGCCATGGCGAAACAGCCCGAGACGTTGCAGGCGTTCTTCGACGAGCTCGACACGAGCGCAGGGGCCGACGCCCGGCTCGACGCCGCCGTCGGCCGACTGAAGGGCGCCTTCGGCGACTTCGGCACTCTCCAGCACCGAGCCCGCCGGGTCGTCGGCGACATGGCGCTGGCGCTGCAGGGCTCGCTGCTGGTCCGGTTCGGCCACCCCGCCGTCGCCGATGCATTCTGCGCCAGCCGGCTCGCGGGCGACTGGGGCAGCGTGTTCGGCACCCTGCCCGACGGTGTCGACACGGCGGCGATCATCGCCCGCGCCACGCCGAAGGCCGGGTCGTGACCGACCACGCCGGGACCCGCCCGGCGGCGTGGCGGGAGGGCTGGGACGAGGGCGACGACTCGCTGTTCGCCGGTCGTGAGATGGACACGGCCGCACAGCAGGTGGAGTACGAGACCCTCACCTACGAGGTGACCGGCCGGGTCGCACGGATCACCTTCGACCGGCCGGAGCACGGCAACGCGATCACCGCCGACACCCCTCTCGAACTCGCCGCGGCCGTGGAACGCGCCGACCTCGACCCGCGCGTGCACGTCATGCTGGTCTCCGGGCGGGGCAAGGGCTTCTGCGGCGGCTACGACCTCGGCGTCTTCGCCGAACGGGGTGGCGGCCCCGCCGACGGTCCGGACCGCACCGTCGGCACGATGCTCGACCCGGTCGTGCAGGCCCGCAATCACAACCCCTTCGGACAGTGGGACCCGATGGCCGACTACGCCATGATGAGCCGCTTCAACCGTGGTTTCGCGAGCCTGCTGCACGCGAACAAGCCGACCGTCGCGAAGATCCACGGATTCTGCGTGGCGGGCGGCACCGACATCGCGCTCTACTGCGACCAGATCATCGCCGCGGACGACACCAAGATCGGGTATCCGCCGACCCGGGTGTGGGGCGTCCCGGCCGCAGGCATGTGGGCGCACCGCCTCGGCGACCAGCGGGCCAAACGCCTACTGCTCACGGGAGATTGCATCAGCGGCCGCCAGGCGGCCGACTGGGGGCTGGCGGTGGAATCGGCGCCGCCCGACGAGCTCGACGAGCGCACCGAGGACCTCGTCGGCCGGATCGCCGCGATGCCGATCAACCAGCTGATGATGGTCAAGCTGGCACTCAACAGCACCCTGCTCGCACAGGGTGTCGCGAACTCGACGATGGTGAGCACCGTCTTCGACGGCGTGTCACGACACACCAGGGAGGGCTACGCCTTCCAATTGCGTTCCGCCACGGCCGGGTTCCGCGAGGCCGTGCGCGAGCGCGACGAGCCGTTCGGCGACCACAGGCGGGCGCAGTTCGAGCGCGAGTAGTGCGCTAGCTCCGCGGCTTGAGGCGGGTGTTCGGCAGGATCGGTGCGGGGATGGTCTCGCGCCACTGCGTGGGGAACGGGCCGTACCGCCCAGCCGTCGCCGCTGCCTGATCCGACCGTTCGCGCTGCCAGTCCTCGCGGAACTGCACGACCTCGTCGTGGCTGCGGCCGATGAAGTTCCACCACATGACGATCTCCTCGCCAAGCGGCTCACCACCGAGCAGCAGGATGCGCGTCTGCTCGTCGTCGGAGGCCCGCACCTCCATCCGGGTGGCACCCGGCGACAGATACACCAGTTGACCCGGCTTCGCGCTCACCCCGCCGACCGTCGCGCCACCGGTGTCCACCAGCACGCCGTGCTCGAAACCGGGCTCGAGGTCGAGCTGCAGGGACCGGCCCGGCGGCAAGGTCAGCTCGGCGCCGAGCAACGCGCTGAACGTCTTCACCGGGGACCGCTGCCCGAGGAGCGCGCCGAGGAACACCAGCACCCGCACCCCGTCGTGATCGACCACAGGCGGCGCGTAGTGCTCGAAAGCGGGTGCGGTGAACCGATGTTCGTCCGGCAGCGCCACCCACAGCTGGACGCCGTGCAGCACGGACGTCTGCGGTGTCGAGAACTCGGAATGGGCGATCCCCGAGCCTGCAGTCATCAGGTTGATCTCGCCAGGCCGGACCAGCGCGTGGACTCCCGTGGTGTCGCGGTGCTCGATCTCGCCGGCGAACAACCAGGACACCGTCTGCAGTCCGGTGTGCGGGTGACCGGCGACCTTCATGCCGCCGCTCTTCGAGACATCGTCGGGCCCGTAGTGATCGAGGAAGCACCAGGCACCGATGAACGACTGCGCGCGTTGCGGGAGCGAGCGCCGCACCGGCATCGCGCGCGGGCCGCCGAGGGGGACATCGCGGAAATCCAGGAGCCGCGGGCCACCGTCGCGACCCTCGTCGCCTGCGCAGACCAGCTCGTCGGGAGCGGGGTCGAGATTGCTCATCGTTCCTCGATCCTGGGCGCTACGGCACCGTCGACGGACTCCGCCCGAACCACCGTCGGACCGCATCCAGGGTATCCCTGCGGCATAGTGGGCCCATGACAGACGAACATGTCGCAGGCGAGCAGGCCCCCGCGGTCCTGGACTCCCCCGCGCTGCACCGCTACGAGGTCCGCCTCGGCACGGAGCTGGCCGGGTTCACCGAGTACCTGGACCGGGACACCCAACGGATCTTCTTCCACACCGAGATCGGGGAACAGTACGGCGGGCGCGGCCTGGCGAGCCTGCTGATCCACGATGCGCTCGCCGAGACCGTGCGCGACGGCAAGCGCATCGTCCCCATCTGCCCCTTCGTCGCCGGCTATCTCGAGAAGCACGACGACTTCGCGGCCGAGGTCGACCAGGTGACGCCCGAGGCACGGCAGGCCGTGCGGGACTCGCAGGCCTGACGGAATTTCCTGGGCCGGCTTCGGGTTACCCATGTAGTTGATCTTTTGACTACATGATGGAGGGTGGCTCGATGGAACTCGGCTTGACGACGTTTGCGGAGGTCGGCACCGGCGGGCGGAACGGGGGCGTGTCGCCGCGAGAGCGGCTGAGCAACCTCATGGAAGAGGTCGCTCTCGCGGAGCAGGTCGGCCTCGACGTATACGGAGTGGGCGAGCACCACCGCGCGGACTTCGCAGCCTCCGCCCCAGCCGTCGTCCTGGCCGCCGCCGCGGCCAGGACCGAGTCCATCAAGCTGACCAGCGCGGTCACCGTGCTGAGTTCCGACGATCCCGTGCGCGTGTTCGAGGAGTTCGCCACCCTCGACCTGCTCTCGGGTGGCCGCGCCGAGGTGATGGCAGGCCGCGGCTCGTTCACCGAATCGTTCCCGCTGTTCGGCTACGACCTCGCCGACTACGACGAGCTGTTCGTCGAGAAGCTCGGTCTGCTGCTGGCCATCCGCGACTCCGAGACCGTGACCTGGTCGGGCAACCACCGGGCACCGCTGGACCGGCAGTCGATCCACCCCCGGCCCGAGCGCCCGCTCCCGATCTGGGTCGGCGTCGGCGGCAACCCCGAATCCGTCGCCAGGGCAGGACTGTTGGGCCTGCCGATGGCGCTCGCGATCATCGGCGGTAGTCCCGCACGGTTCGCCCCGCTGGCCGATCTGCACCGTCGCGCCGTGACGGAGGGCGGCCACGAATCCCAGCCGATCGCGGTGCACGCACACGGGTACATCGCCGACACCGAGGAACAGGCCGCGGCCGAGTTCTACCCGAGCTATGCTGCCGCGATGACCGGGCTCGGCCGGGAACGCGGCTGGGCACCAATGACTCCCGAGAGCTTCGACGGCATGCGTGGCCCTGGCGGCTCGCTGATACTGGGCAACCCGGAACAGGTCGCGGAGAAGATCGTCGACATGCGCGAGACCCTCGGGATCGAACGGTTCATGCTGCACCCCAGCGTCGGCCCGCTCCCCCACGACAAGGTCATGCGGACCATCGAACTGCTCGGCACCAAGGTCGCCCCACTGGTACGGCAGTAGCCAACTGTCCGGCGGGCCTCGAACCCGCCGGACACCAACTGGTCACGCGTCCGACACCCAAATAGACTGTCCTGCCGTTACGATCCCTTTACTGGCCCCCGCGCGGTGCTGTGACGGGGGAACGCCGACGCAACGGGCCTCGGCGGGATCGACCGTCGGGAAGAGGCCAGATGTCCGTGGTGAATTGGGATACACAGCAGGCGCGAAATCGGATCCCGAAGTATGCGCACCCGGTGATTCGCCGTCAGCGACTGCTGGATTCGCTCTCCGACGCGATGTCCTCGCCGCCGGACTCCCCGAACACGATCGCCATGCTCATCGCGCCCGTCGGTGCGGGCAAGACGATGCTGCTCTCGGACTGGACCGCCGCCGTCTCCGCACAGCCGACCCCCCCGACGATCGCCTGGCTCACCATCGAGGAGCAGGACAACGACCTGGGCGCGGTCCGTTCCGCGGTTCGCGCGGCCCTGGAGAACTCCTGCAGCCCAGCGGTCTCCGAGGCGGTTCGCCTGCTGCCGCCCACCGCCGAGGACCACTTCCCCGCCGCCCTCGCCCAGGCGCTCGAGGCCGTCGGCGAGCCGGTCTGGCTGATCGTCGACGACGCGCACCTGCTGCACGAACCGACGGCCCTCGAGTCGCTGGGGCAATACCTCCGCTGGGCACCGCCGTGCCTGCGCACCGTCCTGGCCGCACGCTTCGAACCGCCCCTCGCCCTTCATCGAATGCGACTCGAGGGCAGGGTGTACGACCTCTCCCATCGTGAACTGGCCTTCACCGAGGACGAGGCGGCCATCCTGTTCGCGGAGCACGGGGTCCGCCTCGGCGACTGCGACCTGGCCAAGATCCGCAGCCGCACCGAGGGCTGGGCGGCCGGTCTGCGGCTCGCCGCGATCTCCCTCGCGCGCCACCCCGACCCGACCGCGATGATCACCGATTTCAGCGGGGACAGCAGGGTGGTCGCCGACTATCTCGTCAACGAGGTGCTGGACGGTCTCACCGGGGACGAGCGAGAGTTCGTCGTCGAGACGTCGATCCCCGACGCCTTCACCGTCGAACTCGCCGAGGCACTCACCGGGAACCCGGGGAGCCGCGATGTCCTCGACACCCTCGAGCACTCCAATTTTCTCGTCGAGCGGGTGTCCGGCTCGCCGGGCTGGTACCGGTATCACCCGCTGTTGCGCGAGTATCTGCGCGCCGAGGTCGGCCGGCTGGGACGCCATGCGGTCGGGGACCTCGAGCGAGTCGCGGCCGGGTGGTTCGCCCGCAGCGGCGATCACGTACCCGCGCTCGAACACGCGCTGCACGCAGGCGATGACGACGCACTGCTGGCGCTGCTGCAGGAGTGCGGCCTGCGGCTGGTGCTCGCGGGCAGCTGGGACGCCGTGATCAGCGTCCTCGACCGGGTGCCGCCTGCCGTGCGTACCGATCCGTCCACCCGACTGCTCAGGGTCGCCGCCGAGCTCGCCAGGGGCAACACCGCCGCGGCCTCCTCCACCCTCAGCGCGCTCGACCGGGCATCGGCGCAGGACCACGCGGAACTGCCCACCGATCTCGAGATTCTCGGGGACGGGCTCCGCGTGCAGGTCGCCGTTCAGACCGGCGGCATCGAAGACGCTCTCGAGGCGCTGCAATCGGACCCGGTCGGCGCGGCAGGTGACCCGGAGCTCGACTCCTTCGCACTGCTGCAGGAGGGCATCGCCGAGATGTATCTCGGCCGGCTCGAGCCCGCGGACGGGCACCTCGAAGACGCGCTGGCCACCGCCCGCGCCGCCGAACTGCCCGCCGTCGTGCTGCAGGCCCTCGCCGCGCTGACCGCGCTGGCGGCCTATCGGTGCCGACTCGACGACATGGCCGCCAGAGCATCGGAGGCCGCGGACCACGGCCGCGCCCACCACCTCACCGAGCACCGGCACTTCCATGTCGCCCAGCTGTTCGGGGCCCTCGGCCACTACCTGAGGGTCGAGGACGAGGCGACGCAGCAATTGGCGAGCCAGTGCGTCCCGCACCTCGCGGACTGCGAGAACCCGGCGCTGGGGCGGGCCTCCGTGCTCTTGGGGGCCGTTCTCGAATTCGAGTCCACCGACGACCGGCACGCGGTGGCGAGGGTGATCCGCGACCACTGCGCACCTGCGCGAAATCAACCACTGCCGCCGGGCACCACCGCCCTCGTCGCGGCGTCCGCCCAACGGGCGTTCCTCCAGGTCGGGGAGCCCGTCTGGGCCGCCCAGATCGCGGAGCTGACCGCGGCGGAACTCGGGCACGGTGGCGAGGCCGCCGTGCTGCACGCCACGATGTCGCTGCACCACCGACGGCTGGACGCGGCGCGCCGCGAGCTCGCCCCGGTCCTCGGCGGTGAACTCGAATGCCTGTCGGAAGTCACCCTCATCCGCGCCTGGCTCATGGCGGCCACCATCGCGGACGCAAGGAACGAGTCGATCGCCGCGCGGTCCGCGCTGGTCGAGGCCATGACGATCGCGGAACCCGAGAGCATCCTGCGGCCGTTCTACGACGGCGGCGAGCCGCTGAGGGACCTGCTGGACCGGCACCGCGACCGTTTCGGGGTGTACGACAAGTTCGCCGAGCGCGCGCGGTCGGTGATCCCGCAGTCCGCACAGGGTGCGACCGACCTGCTCACCCCCCGTGAGATGGAACTCCTCGTCGAGCTGCCCTCATGGCACACCGCCGAACAGATCGCCGCGGACCTGTTCGTCTCCGTCAACACCGTCAAGACCCACCTGCGCGGCATCTACCGGAAGCTGGACGTGCGGACCAGGCGGGACGCCATCACCGAGGCCAGGGCGCGCGGGTTGCTGTGACCGCGGCCGCGCATTTCACCACTCGCGGGTGAGGCGTGCGCCCCACATCGGCGGACACTGGGAAGTCGAAGGTCTACTGATCACGGATCAGCCCAGTCGACTCAGGAGGAGGCCCGTCGGTGGCACACCCCCAATCCGCCCGGGTCCGCTACGAGTTCCTCGTACGCGGTGATCTGTCCGAGCGCGTGCTGGCCGCATTTCCGGAGCTGAGCGTGTCGCCCACCCCGCACGCCTACACGACGCTGTACGGCCCGATCGACGGCGACGTCCAGCTGCGCGGGATGCTCGCGCGTTTCGACACGATGGGTCTGACGGTCATCGAGATGCGACGCCTCCCCGACTGAGTCAGGGAACGAAAAAGCCGCACCCCCGACGGGGGCGCGGCTTCATCTGGGGAGATCTACTCCGGGACGCCGGCACCCATACCGCTGATGTTCGTCGAGCCGGTCACCGCGGAACCGATCAGCGGCTGCAGCGGGTCTTCCTTCGCTCCACCCTCGGTGCCAGTGCCGATGCCGCTGGTGTTGGCCGAACCGGTCACGCTAGAGCCGAACAGCGGCTGCCCGTTCGGCATCGAGCTGCTGCCCCCGCCGATCGGCGCGCCGTTCTCGTTGGCACCGGCGAGGTTCACCGAGAGCGCGTCCTTGAGCTTGGCGCCGAACACGTTGGCGCCGGACAGGTTCGCCCCAGCCATGTTCGCGCCGGCGAGGTTCGCATCGACGAGGTTCGCGCTGACCAGGTAGGCGTTGGTCAGGTTCGCGCCGCCCAGGTTCGCGTTCGCGAGGAGCGAGTTCCCGAGGTTCGCGCTGCTCAGGTTCGCGCCGGTCAGGTTCGCTCCGGACAGGTTCGCACCGAGCAGGTTCGCGCCCGACAGGTTCGCCCCGGCCAGGTTCACGCCCGTCAGGTTCGCCCCGGCCAGGTTCGCACCGAGGCAGTCGGTGGCGTGCTCGGGATTCGGGCTCGAGACGACAGTGCAGGTCCCGAGGACCGTGTCGGCGCTCGCGGTCGGCGCCACCGCCGCCAACCCCACCATCGCGATTCCGGTACTGAGGGCCGCGATACCCAGCCCACGGACAGCATTGTTCAAAGCCGACATGAATTTTCCCACTTCCCGAACGACCCCAGCGGGTCGAAATCACAGCCCGACGCGGACACATTAAACGAACGGGGCCGCCCCGTCCTTCTGTTTCGCGAAACAAAGCGACCGACGGGTTCCCGGGCTACCGACCTGCCCTTCCGGACCAGGTCCGGGGGCCCGGTCAGCGATGAGCATCACGTCACTCCCGACGGGTGAGATCCGGCGCGATTGCCGAGGCAGGTAGACTCTTCCTCATGCAGCGGGCGCTCCTTCTTCACCGCCGCGACGGGGTCTGATCCAGACTGGCCACCCGTCGCGGGGTTCAGACGCGCCGGTCGACACCACGGACCAACCGTCCCTTCATCTCGGAGAATCGTCAATGTCATCCGCCGACGCTTTTACTTCCGGATCGCGCACCATCACGCCGCCGTCGAAGCCCGCACCTGCCGACCAGCCCGTCTGGAACCAGCAGAAGAACTCCTCCATGCCGACCTACCGGTACCGGTCGTTCGCCGAGGAGGTCGAGCCCATCTCCCTCCCGGACCGCACCTGGCCGGACAAGATCATCGACCGCGCCCCGCTGTGGTGCGCCGTCGACCTGCGTGACGGCAATCAGGCCCTCATCGACCCGATGAGCCCGGCCCGCAAGCGCCGCATGTTCGACCTGCTGGTGCGGATGGGATACAAGGAGATCGAGGTCGGCTTCCCGTCGGCCAGCCAGACCGACTACGACTTCGTCCGCGAGATCATCGAGGACGGGGCGATCCCCGACGACGTGACCATCCAGGTCCTCACCCAGTGCCGCGACGAGCTGATCGAGCGCACGTTCGCCGCCTGCGACGGCGCCCGCAGCGTCATCGTGCACTTCTACAACTCCACCTCGATCCTGCAGCGCCGGGTGGTGTTCCGGGCCGAGCGCGACGCGATCAAGAAGATCGCCACCGCTGGCGCACGCAAGTGCCTGGAGGAGGCGGCGAAGTACCCGGACACCAACTGGCGGTACGAGTACTCCCCCGAGTCGTACACCGGCACCGAGCTGGAGTACGCGAAGGAGGTGTGCGACGCCGTCACCGAGGTGATCGCGCCGACGCCCGAGAACCCGATCATCCTGAACCTGCCCGCCACCGTCGAGATGGCGACGCCGAACGTGTACGCCGACTCCATCGAGTGGATGAGCCGCAACCTCGCCCGCCGTGACTCCGTGATCCTGTCGCTGCACCCGCACAACGACCGCGGCACCGGTGTCGCGGCGGCGGAGCTCGGCTTCCAGGCCGGGGCGGATCGCATCGAGGGCTGCCTGTTCGGCAACGGCGAGCGCACCGGCAACGTCTGCCTGGTCACCCTCGGCCTGAACATGTTCACCCGCGGCGTGGATCCGCAGATCGACTTCTCCAGCATCGACGAGATCCGCCGCACGGTCGAGTACTGCAACCAGCTGCCCGTCGCCGAGCGGCACCCGTACGGCGGCGACCTGGTGTACACGGCGTTCTCCGGCAGCCACCAGGACGCGATCAACAAGGGCCTCGACCAGATGAAGATCTCGGCGGACGCACAGGACGCCGACGTCGACGACATCCTCTGGGCGGTCCCGTACCTGCCGATCGACCCCAAGGACGTTGGCCGCAGCTACGAGGCCGTGATCCGGGTGAACTCGCAGTCCGGCAAGGGCGGCGTCGCCTACATCATGAAGGCCGACCACGGCCTTGTGCTGCCGCGCCGCCTGCAGATGGAGTTCTCCTCCGCCGTCCAGAAGATCACCGACGGCGAGGGCGGCGAGGTCTCCCCCAAGGAGATGTGGGACGTCTTCAACGAGGAGTACCTGGCCCCGATCAGCCCCCTGGAACGGATTCGCCAGAAGGTGACCGCGTCCGAGGAGGACGGCGGCACGGACGCCATCACCGCGGTCGTGAAGGCGAACGGCAAGGAACAGGAGATCACCGGCTCCGGCAACGGACCGTTGGCGGCGTTCGTCGATGCGATCGGGACGATCGGCTTCGACGTCCGGGTGCTCGACTACAGCGAGCACGCCATGTCCGCGGGCGACGACGCGCAGGCCGCGGCCTACGTGGAGTGCGCGGTGACCCGGCCCGACGGTGTCACCAAGACGGTGTGGGGCGTCGGCATCGCGACCTCCATCACCACCGCCTCGCTGCGCGGCGTGGTCTCCGCGGTCAACCGCGCCTACTAGGCGCTACGCGCCTGTGCGCGCGTCGTACCCCGATGGGGGTACGACGCGCGCACAGTTCGCTGCGCACCGTCTCGGCTGCGTCACCTCAGTCCGGGGTGACGATGGCGAAGTCGGGGTCCGGCGCGTCGAGGTACCCGGCGAGCTCGGCAAGCTTCGCGACGTCTCCCTCCGCGACGATGGTTCCGTCTCCGATCGCCTTCGCGATGTCCGCGCCGCCGACCAACACCCCGAGGAGAACGGGTCGGGTGAGGGTGAAGGTCGCGTCCGCGCCGGTGGATTCGCCGTCGAGGTCGAAGTGGACCAGCAGCCCGTTGCTGAGTTGCGTCCGGTGCACCAGGTCCTCATCGGTGACCCGCCAGTCGATCACGATGCGCGCCGACCAGGCCCGCGGTCCGTCGATCCGCAGGGACACCGCGTCGAAGACCTGCTCCACCGTCAGCGCGGCCGCGATGTCCGGGGCGGCGGACGTGGTCGGCGTGCCCACCGGCCCGTTCCGCAGCTCGTACGCCCCGGTGAGGTAGAAGTTCCGCCAGGTGCCGTTCTCGGCGCCGTAGCCGAGCTGCTCGAACGTGTCGGCCTGCAACGCCTTCGCCTCCGCGTTGCCGGGTTCGGCGAAGATCACGTAATTGACCACCTGCGCGACCCAGCGGAAGTCACCGGCCGCAAACGACTCCCTTGCCCTGCGCAGCACCTCGGCCGAGCCGCCCATGAACTCGACGTGCCGTTTCGCGGACTCCACCGGCGGGTGCTCCCAGAGATGCGCGGGATTCCCGTCGAACCAGCCCATGTAGCGCTGGTAGATCGCCTTGACGTTGTGGCTGACCGAGCCGTAGTAGCCGCGGGTGTGCCAGGCATTCGCCAGCGCGGGCGGCAGCTCGATCTCCTCGGCGATCTCGATTCCGGTGTGGCCCTGGTTGATCCGCCGCAACGTCTGATCGTGCAGGTAGCCGTACAGGTCCCGTTGCAGGGACAGGAACTCCGTGAGGCGCTCGGTGCCCCAGGTCGGCCAGTGATGCGAGGCGAACAGCACGTCGGACTTCGAGGCGTACAGGTTGATCGACTCGGTGAGGTACTTGGACCACACGTGCGGATCGCGGACCAGTGCGCCGCGCAGGGTCAGCAGGTTGTGCAGGGTGTGGGTCGCGTTCTCCGCCATGCACAACGCCCGCAGGTCCGGGAAGTAGAAGTTCATCTCCGATGGCGCCTCGGTGCCCGGCGTCATCTGGAACTCGATGCGTACCCCGTCGACGGTCTCGGCCTGCCCGGTCGAGGACACGTACACGGTCGGCATGATGAGCGTCGGCGTGCCGGTGGACGTCGTCTGGCCCAGCCCGGCGCCGACCCCGCCCCTGGGTCCGCGGGGCAGCGCGGCGCCGTACATGTAGGCGGCTCGTCGGGCCATCGCGGTGCCTGCGTAGACGTTCTCCTCGACCGCGTGTTCCACGAAACCGACCGGCGCGAGGATCGGGCAGCGCCCCGCGGCCACGTCCTCCGCCGTGGTGACGCCCTTGACGCCGCCGAAGTGGTCGATGTGCGAGTGGGTGTAGATCACCGCAGTGACCGGGCGATCGCCGCGGTGCTCGCGGTAGAGCGCGAGCCCGGCGGCCGCGGTCTCCGCCGAGATCAGCGGGTCGATCACGATGACCCCGGTCTCGCCCTCGATCAGAGTCATATTGGACAGGTCCAGCCCGCGGACCTGATAGACCCGCTCGCTCACCTCGAACAGGCCCTGCTTGGCCACCAATCCGGACTGACGCCACAGGCTCGGGTTCACGGTCGGCGGGCAAGGTCCCTCAAGGAAGGCATAGGAGTCGTTGTCCCACACCACGTTTCCGTCGGAACCGGTCACCACCCCCGGGGCAAGGGCCGCGATGAACCCCCGCTCGGCGTCGGCCAGATCGGTGTCGTCGGCGAACGGGAGGGTGTGAGCCGCCCGCTCGTTGGCCGCCGCGACCGTCTCGGTCGCGTCCTCGAAAGTCGTCATGGGAACCGGTGATCCTCTCGTCGATGCGTGTAGACGGAATCTGAGTGCTTGCGGCCCGCCTGGGGGCCACAAGCACTCACGGGCGGCGGAGCCGCCTATCCAAGCAGCTTTGCCTTCGCGGCGGCGAACTCCTCGTCGGAGAGCGCCCCCGACTCGTGCAACTGGGCGAGCTGCTGCAGCTTGGCGATGAGGTCGTCGCCCGCGGGCGCGGCCTGCGGCGCCTGAGCCTGCTGCGCGTACGCGGCCTGGGCCTGGGCTTGCTGCGCGTACGCGGCCTGCTGCTGCGCCGCCTGCTGTTCGGCGTAGGCCTGCTGCTCCGCGGCCTTCTGCTGGGATCGGCGATTCATCGCGTTGGACGTCGCCTGGGCGGTGCCCGCGATCACGGCGGTGCGCGCAACGGTGCCGAGCAATCCGGGGCGGCCGATGCGGCCGGCTCTGAAAACCATGAAACTCTCCTGTGCTGGTGCGGGATTCCTACAGTGCGGCAGCGACGGCCGCCACGACCGCGTCGCGGGGGATCTGGACGTGCAGGGCGACCTCGCCACCCGCGCCGCGGACGGTCGACGCGATCTGGCGCGCCCACGTCTCCTCGTAGACGATGATCGCGGCCGAGGTACCGGGCTCGAGCGAGTCGCGCACCACGTCGAGGTCCTCGTCGCTGATCAGCGCCTTGGCCTCGATCGACAGAATGGCCAGGCCGACCTCGTCGAGATCCTCGTCGACGTCCACCTGGGTGATGTTGCCGTCTGCGTCCTTCGCGATGTAGACGAGGTCGAGCAGCGTGACGTAGCCCCGCTCGACCACATCCTGGAGCGCGGCGATGGTTCCGGGATCCACTTGAGCCCCTGGAAAGGTCAGCACCACCAGCTCCACCGGGCCGATGTTCAATGAGTCGCTCATGCCGCCCAGCCTGCTCCCCTCCGTCTCGAGTCGCCTCACCCCACACGGATGAATCGCAACTCACCTGCAAAGGATGATGCCCGCCGCGCCCTACTCTGCGATCCTTTGACGAACAGTCAGATCCTTATGTGAATGGAGCTTTTGATGAACGACGTGAACTCGTTTTGGGATTTCCTGTGGCTGATCATCATCACCTTCGCCTTCGTGGCGTACCTGATGCTGCTCTTCTCGATCATCGGTGACCTCTTCCGCGACCACAAGCTGTCGGGTTGGTGGAAGGCGGTGTGGGTCTTCTTCCTGATCTTCCTGCCGTTCATCACCGCACTCATCTACCTCATCGCCCGCGGTGACAGCATGACCAAGCGGTCCATCGCCGCAGCTCAGCACCTCAAGGACGAGCAGGACGCCTACATCAAGAACGTGGCGGGCGGTAAGTCCCCTGCGGACCAGATCGCGGACGCGAAGGCACTGCTGGACAGCGGCGCCATCACCGAGGCCGAGTTCACGGCGCTCAAGGGCAAGGCGCTCTCCTAGCCTTCTCCCGCATTGCCGACGAAACTCCGGGCGCCCCTGCGGCGCCCGGAGTTTCGTCGTCTGTGCCTCACCCCTTCACGTTCGCCGCTTCCTCCCGGAAGGCGGCGAGCACCGCCCCCACCGCGGGTCGGTCCGTCGCGGCGGGCCGGGTTGCCAACTCGTAGATTCGGGCCGCGCGGACACCGGCCAGGCGCTTGCACACCAGCCCCTGGTGCGCGAGCGCATAACGCGGCATCAGGGCCACCCCGTGGCCCGCCGCGACCAACTCCTCGATCACCCGGAAGTCGTTGATGCGCTGGACCACCCGTGGCTGGACCCCGGTGGCGGCGGCCACCGACTGCAGCACGTCGTCGACGGGGAACCCGCCGCGCACGCTGATCCAGCTCTCGTCCGCCAGCTCGGCGAGCCCCACCTCGGATCTGTCGGCAAGCGGATGCCCCGGGCCGAGGAGCAGGTCGATGGGCTCACGCATCAGCGCCTCTGTCCGCACCCGGGGCGAGATCAGCGAGGGAGCACGCTCGTCGCGGTGGGTGAGGACCACATCGAAATCGGCCAGTAGCTGCGGCACCGCCGAGGCCGGCTCGTCCACGTCCTGCGCCTCGATCTCGACGCCGAGGTCGGAGATCCGGGCGAGGACCCCCGGCAGCAGCAACGCGGCGCCGGAGGGGAAGAGCGCGACCCGGACCCGCCCCCGCGGCGACCCTCGATAGGAGGCCATCTCCGCGCTCGCCCGGTCCAGTGCGGCCAGCACGTCCTCGGCGCGCAGGACCAGCGCGTGCCCGGCATCGGTGAGTCGCAGGCGACGACCGTCCGGCTCGAGGATCGCGACCCCCGCCTCGCGGGCAAGGATCTTGAGTTGCTGGGAGACCGCCGACGGGGTCATCGAGAGTGCGGCCGCCGTCGCCGACACCGTGCCCCGGTCGGCCAGTTCACGCAGCACACGGAGGCGTTCGGCGTCCATGCAGGAAAGCTACTCTGTCCGGCAACGAACTTCGCCCGCCGCACACCCTCGCCGGTAGCGGCCGGGCCACACATCCGGGGGCAGTCATGGGCTACGCATCCTTCACGAACTGGCGACTGCTGGAGGGGGACCCGGACGTCATCTGGCACGCCTTCACCCACCCGGTGGAGACCGGACTGTACGAGGAGCACAAGACGGAGACGGTGCTCCTGCCGGACTTCGCGATGGCCGCCGGGCACGGCTGGGACAGCAGGCACGGCGAGGAGTGCGACTTCGACATCGTCCGCTGGACCATCACCCGGCACGTGCCGAACAGGGTGTTCGAGTTCTCCGGCAAGCAGCGGGGCATCCGGCAGGATGTGGTGCTCACCATGGAACCGGCGGATGGCGGCCACATCGTCACCGAGACCATTCGCTTCCGCCCGGCGTTCAAGGGAAAGCCGGGGGCGCAGCTGCTGTCCTGGCTGCTCCTGGCCACCGGCCTGCTGGCCAAGGTGGGCGACGACCACGGCGAGTCGCTCGATCTGCTCGAGGAGCACATCGCCGCCGCGTGACACGACCGAAAGGCCCCCGGATGTCCCGACAGTTGGCACAAATCCATGATGAGAGCGGGATGCGCGGTAACAACGAGTAACCTTCAACAGATTCACATGGCGAGGGCCCGCCACGGTTGGGCCCTCGCCGTGTTGCGTCATCGACCAACCCAGCGGGTGCAGGCAAATCGGTCGGCCTCTCCTGCCACGATCCAAAGGAGTTCGGCCCCGTGTGTTCGATCCTCGGCATTTTCGATCTGCAGTCCGGCGACGATCTGGCCGCGCTGCGCGTTCAGGCCGTGGAACTGTCGCGTAGGCAACGGCACCGCGGGCCCGACTGGAGCGGGGTGTTCGTCGGCGACGGCGCGATCCTGGTGCACGAGCGGCTGGCGATCGTCGACCCCGCCAGCGGATCGCAGCCGCTGCGCTCGCGGGACGGTCACCTCGCGCTGGCCGTCAACGGGGAGATCTACAACCATCGTGAGCTGCGCGCGGCCAGTGGTTACGACTTCACCACCGGCTCGGACTGCGAGGTGATCAGCGCCCTCTACCGCGACGGGGACGCCGATTTCGTCAACCGGCTCAACGGCATCTTCGCGTTCGCGCTGTTCGATGCCGAGCAGCAGCGTTTCCTGATCGCCCGCGACCCGATCGGGGTGATCCCGCTGTACTGGGGCCACGACGCCCAGGGCCGCATCCTGGTCGCCTCGGAGATGAAGGCGCTGGTGGGGGTGTGCGATGACGTGACCGCGTTCCCGCCCGGCCACATCTACGACAGCGCGACCGGTGAGCTGCGCCGGTACTACGACAAGCCGTGGCGTGAGCACTCCGCTACGGTCGGCACCGAGGTCAGCCCGCAGGAGCTGCGGCACGCGTTCGAGCAGGCCGTGCACCGGCAGATGATGACCGACGTCCCCTACGGCGTGCTGCTCTCCGGCGGCCTGGACTCGTCGCTGGTGGCGGCGTGCGCGGCCCGATTCGCGCGCGACCGCGTCGAGGACGACGACCGCAGCGAGGCCTGGTGGCCGCACCTGCATTCGTTCGCGATCGGGCTGGAGGGCTCGCCGGACCTGGCGGCCGCCCAGCTCGCCGCCGACGCCCTCGGCACCGAGCACCACGGCTTCGTCTACACCTTCGCCGAGGGCCTCGACGCGCTGCCGGAGGTGATCCGGCACATCGAGACGTACGACGTGACCACGATCCGGGCCTCGACGCCGATGTTCCTGCTGGCGCGTCGGATCAAGGCGATGGGCGTGAAGATGGTGCTCTCCGGGGAGGGCGCCGACGAGATGTTCGGCGGCTACCTGTACTTCCACAAGGCACCGTCCGCGCAGGCCTTCCACGAGGAGACCGTCGCCAAACTCGATGCCCTGCACAGCTACGACTGCCTGCGCGCGAACAAGTCGATGATGGCCTGGGGTGTGGAGGCGCGGGTGCCGTTCCTCGACCTGGAGTTCCTCGACACCGCGATGGGCATGGACGCCGCCCACAAGATGGCAGGCGGGGGCCGGATCGAGAAGGCCGTGATCCGCGAGGCGTTCGACGGCGCGCTGCCCGAGCAGATCCTGTGGCGGCAGAAGGAGCAGTTCAGCGACGGCGTCGGCTATGGCTGGATCGACGGGCTCAAGGACCACGCCGAGGCCGTGGTCACCGATGCCGAGCTCGCGTCCGCCGCGGTCGAGTTCCCGCACAACACGCCGGAGACCAAGGAGGCCTACCTCTACCGGCGGATCTTCGCCCAGCACTTCCCGGGCGAGGCCTGCGCGGCCACCGTGCCCGGCGGCAAGTCCATCGCCTGCTCCACCCCCGCCGCACTCGAGTGGGACCCGGAGTTCGCCGCGATGGCCGACCCGTCCGGCCGCGCGGTGCAGGGCGTGCACGAACAGGCGCTCGCGCGATAGCCGACGGCTCAACCCTCCATGGACGGTTGATGTAGAAGAACTACATCAACCGTCCATTTATATTCGATTGTTCTGATACTTTCGCTCGCTCACGATTGACGGCATGACCAACCGTGATCGAGCCCTCGGACTGACCGTCGCGTTGCTGTGGGGACTGAACTTCCTCGCGATCCGCGCGGGACTCGATCACTTCCCGCCGTTCTTCTTCGCGGCATTGCGGTTCCTGGTGATCGCGATCCCCGTTGTGCTCTTCGTGCCTCGGCCGAACGTGCCACTACGCTGGCTCCTGCTGTACGGGTTCGGATTCGGCGTTGCGCAGTTCGGATTCCTGTTCTGGGCGATGAACACCGGCATGCCGACCGGGCTGGCCTCCCTGGTGCTGCAGGCCTCGGCGCCGTTCACCGTCCTACTCGGCGCGCTGCTGATGCGCGAGCACGTGAGCCGACGCCAGTTGCTCGGGATCGCGGTAGCGGTCTGCGGGATGACGATGATCGGCTGGGACCGCGCCCAGCATGCGGCGCTGCTGCCGGTCCTGCTCACCCTCCTCGCCGCGCTCGGCTGGGCCTTCGGCAACCTCGGCAACCGGCTCGCCAGGGCGGACAATCCGCTGCGGCTGACGCTGTGGATGACCGTGGTGGCGCCGCTTCCCATGCTGGCGCTGTCCGCCGCGGTCGAGGGCCCCACCGTGGGCTGGTCCGCCCTCGGCGACTCCTTCAGCGCCGACGGCTGGCCTGCCCTCGCCGGACTCGCGTACATCGTCCTACTCGGCACCATCGCGGGCTCCGGGCTGTGGTCCGCGTTGATGAGCCGCTACCCGGCGGGCGTCGTCGCACCGTTCTCGCTGCTGGTCCCGGTCGTCGGGATCGGAGCCGCCTGGCTGGTGCTCGGCGAGCGGCCCAGCGTCCTGTCCCTGGTCGGCGCGGTGGTCGTGGTCGGCGGCTGCCTCGGCGGCATGGCACGGGCGACCACTCCGTCCGCCGTGCGTGGGCCCGCGTCGACGATCCCGGCCCCGGCCGGTCCAGTGACGATGCCCACCCCGGAACCTGCACGAATCTGACCGTGGCCGCGGGTGTGGAAAACTCTGCCCGTGTCTACACGTCATGATGGGGCCACCCGCCCGGGTAATTCCGGGGCGACCCGCCCGGCCACCCGATTCTCCGTGCGCGGCCGCCTCGCGCTGCGCGCCGCGGCCGCGGCGTCCTGGGCCTCGCAGAAGGCGGGCCGGGGCAAGGGCTCGATGATCGGCGGCCTGATCGCCCTCAAGATCGACCCCTCCCTGATGAACCAGCTCGGCCGCGGCAAGCGCACCGTTGTGATCACCGGGACCAACGGCAAGTCGACGACCACCCGGATGACCGCGGCGGCGCTGGCCACCATCGGCGACGTCGCGACCCAGGCCGACGGCGCGAACATGGACGCAGGCATCGTGGCCGCGCTCAGCTCCCACGTGGACGCGTCGCTGGCCGCCATCGAGGTCGACGAGCTGCACGTCCCGCACGTCAGCGACGCCCTGCAGCCGCAGGCGATCGTGCTGCTCAACCTCAGCCGCGACCAGCTCGACCGGGTCGGCGAGATCAACATGATCGAGCGCAAGCTGCGGGCGGGCCTGGCCAGGCATCCCGACGCCGTGGTGATCGCCAACTGCGATGACGTGCTCGTCGCCTCCGCCGCCTACGACGCACCCAACGTGGTGTGGGTCGCGGCGGGCGGCGGCTGGGCGGGCGACTCGGTGAGCTGCCCGCGCAGCGGCGAGCCGATCGTCTGGGAGGAGCGCACCGGCGACGCGACGGGCATCGCCTATAACCACTGGCGCAGCACAGGAACCTCCTTCGAGCGGCCCACCCCCGACTGGTGGCTCGACGACGACCATCTCTACGGCCCGGACGGATCGAAGATCCCGATGTCGCTGACGCTGCCGGGAAAGGCGAACCGCGGCAACGCCGCCCAGGCCGTCGCCGCGGCGGTCGCCCTCGGTGCGCGCGCGGAGGAGGCTGTCGCCGCGGCCGCCGCGGTCCGCGAGATCGCCGGTCGCTACAGCACCGTCCAGGTCGGCGCGCACACGCTTCGGATGCTGCTGGCCAAGAACCCGGCAGGCTGGCAGGAGGCCCTGTCGATGATCGACCACGACGTCGACGGACTGGTCATCGCGGTCAACGGCCAGGTGCCCGACGGTGAAGACCTGTCCTGGCTCTGGGACGTCCGGTTCGAGCATTTCGAGGGCGTCAAGGTGGTGGCGGCCGGCGAGCGGGCCACGGACCTCGCGGTCCGCCTGACCTACGCCGGTGTCGATCACACGCTGGAACCGAACCCGCTGCGCGCCATCGCGTCCTGTCCACCCGGGCGGGTCGAGGTGCTGGCCAACTACACGGCGTTCCGTGACCTGAACACGGCCATCGCGAAGGAGAACAGGGATGCCTGAGTCGACGGTGCGGATCGGGCTGGTGCTGCCCGACGTGATGGGGACCTACGGCGACGGCGGCAACGCGCTGATCCTGCGTCAGCGCCTGCGGATGCGCGGTATCGACGCGGAGATCGTCGAGATCACGCTGTCCGATCCGGTGCCCGAGTCGTTGGACGTGTACACCCTTGGTGGCGCGGAGGATTCGGCGCAGCGCCTCGCGACCCGGCACCTGGCCCGCTACCCCGGACTGCAGAAGGCAGCCGGTCGCGGCGCCCCCGTGCTGGCGATCTGCGCGGCCATCCAGGTGCTCGGACACTGGTACGAGACCTCGGCCGGCGAACGCGTCGAGGGCGTGTCGCTGCTCGACGTCACCACCTCGCCGCAGGCCGAGCGCTCGATCGGCGAGGTGATCACCCGACCGCTGCTGGACGGGCTGACCCAGCCGCTGACCGGGTTCGAGAACCATCGCGGCGGTACCAGCCTCGGCGCGGACGCGAAGCCGCTCGGCCGGGTCACCCACGGTGTCGGCAACGGCGTCGGTGACGGACTGGAGGGCGTGGTGCAGGGCTCGGTGATCAGCACCTACATGCACGGGCCCGCGCTGGCCCGCAACCCGGAGCTGGCGGATCTGCTGTTGGCCCGCGCGCTCGGCGTCGACGCCCTCGAGCCGTTGGAGCTCGAGGAGGTCGACCGGCTGCGCCGGGAACGCCTCGCGGTCGGCCGCTAGTCGGGCTCGGTTTCCAGCACTGCAGCACTGCAGCCCTTTTGCAATTACATACCGTATTTTAACGAAATAGCCCCCTCTCGATCCGACACGCCGCTAGCCTCGGAGCCGTTCTCGCTCGAGCACCATGCCAATGTCTCTCGATCGAAAGAGGAATCCACGTGTCCCAGCGCACCCTCACCAGAACCAAGTCGGCGGCGGCCCTCGCCCTGACCGCAGGCCTCCTGCTCGCTCCCGTCCCGGCGATCGCCGCGGCCGCACCGACGCCGGTCGTGGCGATCGCCGCGACCGACCATTCGCTGCACCTGACCGGCGCTCCGAACGCCCGCGATCTGGGCGGCTACACCACCACCGACGGGAAGACCGTCACGTCCGGGCTGGTGCTGCGCAGCGATGCCCTCAACGCGCTGACCGCGGACGACCTGGCCAAGCTCGTGCAGCTGAACGTCAAGACGGTCGAAGACCTGCGCAGCAGCTTCGAGATCTCACGCGCCCAGGACAAGCTCCCCGCCGGTGCCACCTGGGTGAACCGCGACGTGGCTGGCGCAAACCCCGCCAACGCGATCGCGATGCTGAACCTGGCCGAGTTCTACAAGGTCATGCCGACCGATGCCGGTGCCTCCGCCGCATTCAAGGCCGTCCTGCTGGACATCAAGAACTCCCCCGACACGGTGCTCTATCACTGCACGAGCGGTAAGGACCGCACCGGCTGGCTGTCCGCGGTCCTGCTCACGATCCTCGGTGTCCCCCGCGAGACCGTGAACGCCGACTACATGCTCAGCAACGAGTACGTCGACCCGAACAGCGGCGGGTTGGGCAGCCTCGGGAGCATCAGCGGGCCCAATCCCGTTGAGCAGGCCTGGCTCGACAACGCATTCGCCGCTGCGGACCAGAAGTACGGCAGCTTCGACAACTACGTGAGCCAGGGACTCGGTTTGACGAGCCAGGACATCGCCGACCTCAAGGCGAAGCTGCTCAGCTGATCGTCTCGCCGTCGGCCGGATCGTGCACTCGGCGAGTTGCGCAGAGCGCACGATCCGGTCAGACCGCGACGAGTGGGGGCTTGTCCTCGGCGCGACGATACTGCCCTGGAGCGAGTCCGTATTCGCGCTTGAACGCCTTTGCGAAGGCGAATTCGGAGCTGTAGCCGACCTTTCGGGCGACCACGCCGATCGGGCCGTCGGTCTCGCGCAGCAGGCGTGCGGCGGTCAGCATGCGCCATCGGGTCACGTAGGTCAGTGGCGGCTCGCCGACGGTGGCGGTGAACCGCCTGGCCAGAGTCGCCCGCGAGACGCCGGCGACGTCGCTGAGGTCCGGCACCGTCCACGAGCGGGCGGGATCGTCATGGACGGCGCGCAGTGCGGCGGCAACCGCTGGATCCGCGAGAGCACCCGCCCAACCGGTGGTGTGATCCCGAGCCTGGTCGTCGAGCCACGCACGCAAGATGAACAGCAACAGGGTGTCCAGCAATGCGGGAACTGCCGCGTCGCTACCCGGTCTCGGTTCAGCGATCTCGGCGACGAGTAGGTCCACGGCGCCGCGCAGCGCGGCATGGCGGCCGAGACGTGCGGGGAGATGGACGAATTCGGGCAGCTCCCCCAAGAGCGGATGACTTTGCTGCCTGCCCAGTCCATATGCCCCGCACAGCAATGCCGTCCGCACGCCCGGTCCGGATATCTCCCTCGGCTCGCCCGGTTGTGCTGTCTCGGTGACCGAACTGCCGAGGCTGTCCACCAGGGAGTGGTCTGCGCCGCGAGGCATGAAGACGACGTCGCCGACACCGAGCGCCATGGGTGCGCCGCCCGGCGGCACCAGCCAGCAGGAGCCCTCGAGCACCACATGGAAGCCGGCGCCCGGCACCACCGGATACCTGCGCCCCCACGGCGCGTGACGGACGAACATGCCCGAGGTCGGGTTGCCCGTGCGGATCGCGACAACGGCTTCGCTGAGAATGTCCACCACCTCACCCTACCGCTCACCTGATGAGCGCTTGAGGCATAGAACTGAGCAAATCAGCCATTGGTTCGCTCACTCGATCTCCATACTGTTTGAGTCATGACAACAGCGAACTCCACCGACACCGTCAAGACGATCGCCATCTACGGCGCCACCGGGATCACGGGCGGCTCCCTCCTCACCGAGCTGAACCGCCGCGGCATCACCCCGATCCTGGTGGGCCGCAACGCCGATCGGATGCACGCCGCCGCCGCGGCCGTCGGGCTGCCCGCCGCTGAGGTTCGGGTCGCGGATCTCGGCGAGCACGACGCGCTGGTGGCCGCGTTCACCGGCGCCGACGCCGTGATCAGCAGCCTGCCCGCGTACGTCGACCACGGCGAAGCGGTGCTCGCGGCCGCGATCGACGCCGGGGCGCACTACACCGACCTGTCCGGCGAGCAGCTCTTCCTCAAGCGCGTGTTCGACGACTACGCCGCCCGTGCCGTGCGGGCCGGGGTGACGGCGGTCCCCGGCATCACCAACAGCAATCTCCCCGGCGACCTCCTCGGCTACCTGACCTCGCGACGGCTGACGGGTCCGGTGGAGATCACGATGAGTCTCGTCGGCACGAAGGAAGGCAACGGGTCGAAGGGCAGTGCACAGACGGTGCTGGCCGGCCTGGACTGGTTTCGCAGCGGCGGCTGGCACTTCCAGGACGGTGGACTGCAGACCGGCGGAACCGCGAGGCGCGGCGAGATGACCTTCCCCGGCGCCACCGAGCCCACCATCGTGTCGAAGTTCCCGCAACCCCCGGTGCTCACGATCCCACGCCACTCCGATGTCTCCTATGTGGAGGGCGTGCTGGAGACCGCATTCCACAGCCAGCTGAGCGGCCTGAGCGCGGAGATCGTCGAATCGTTGCCGAACGAGCCAACTCCGGGATTGAGCTACGACTTCGTGGTCGACGCCTTCGGCGCGGACGGCCGCGCGGTTCGCGGCGTGGTGAGCGGGCCGGACTCGTACGTCGACTCGGCACTGATGGCGGTCGAGGCGGCGGTTCGGCTCGCGGACGGCGCTGCCGAGGCGGGCGTGCTCACGGCGGCCGAGGCCTTCGACGCCGAGGGGTTCCTCGACGCACTCGCCCCCTTCGGCATCACCTGGACGATCGACGAGCGGTAAGGGGTCGGGCGACCGCAACCCGGATTGCACCGTGCGCCGGACGGCTCGCCGAGCTCCGGGAGAGCGAACTGCCCCCCGACAGGGGGTCGGCCGGGGGTGTGGCGATTCATCGCATCCTCGGCCGGATCTCGCGACGCGGCACCTGGACCGCTACCCGGCCGTCGGTTGAATCGCCCTGAAATCGCGAGGCTATTACCGCTTTAGCGAGGGTGGCAGAATCCAGGATAGAGACAGGGTCCACCACTACGGCGGGCGGTGGCTCACCGTCATTGCCAGTGAGGAGACGTAGTGCTGCATCATCGAGGGTGTTGCGAAACCGGATGAAATCGACTTAGTTCGATGGCCAATGTCGACCCGTTCAAGACTCAGCGCCACCTGGGTCCCGCGGTGGCTGCCGAGTTGAGAGCTGCCGGATTCCTGGACGCCGAGGAGATCGGTCGCGGCGGGTTTGGTGTCGTGTACCGGTGCACGCAGGCGGCGCTCGACCGAACGGTGGCCGTGAAGGTGCTCGCCGGCGACTTCGACGAGGACAACCGGGCACGCTTCTTCCGAGAACAGCGGGCAATGGGGCGCCTGACGGGGCACCCCAATATCGTCGAGGCCCTGCAGGTGGGTACTACCGAGAGCGGTCGCCCGTTCATCGTCATGCGATACCACGAGCGCGGCTCCCTCGATGCACTGATTCGTCGCCATGGTCCGTTGTCGCTTGAGGACGTGCTCCGGCTCGGAGTGAAGCTCGCGGGTGCCTTGGAAACCGCACACCTCCTCGGCATTCTTCATCGTGACGTCAAACCTGCGAACATAATGCTCACCGAATATGGCGAGCCGGCGTTGACCGATTTCGGAATCGCCCACCTTGCCGGCGGATTCCAGACTGCTACCGGGGTAGTGACAGGTTCGCCGGCGTTCACCGCCCCCGAGGTCCTTGGAGGTCAGGCCCCAAGTACGACTTCAGACACCTACGGGCTCGGCGCCACTCTGTTCTGTGCGATCACCGGGCATGCCGCCTTCGAACGCCGAAGCGGTGAGCAACTCGTGGCGCAGTTCGTGCGCATCGCCAGCCAGCCCATTCCCGACCTCCGGGACGATGGAATCGCCGACGATCTGAGCGCGGTTGTCGAAAGTGCGATGTCCGGCGATCCCAGCGACCGGCCGTCCGCAACCCAACTGGGTAACGCGCTCCGGGAAGCTCAGAGCCATCACGGTCTCCCCGTCGACGAGATGGCTCTGCCCGGCCAATCGGTTGGTGGTGTTCAGCGTGAGCCGCAGGAGACCTTCACACCCCGGTTGAAGGGCAACCTTCCTCTGGAGTTGACAAGCTTTGTCGGTCGCCGACGCGAACTGGCTGAAGCGAAGAACTTGCTGACGTCTTCCCGACTGGTGACACTGACCGGGATTGGTGGGGTGGGGAAGACGCGCATCGCACTGCGGCTCGCGACGATGACGGAACGCAACTTCGAGGATGGCGTTTGGCTGGCCGAGCTCGGTGAACTGCGCGACGAATCACTGTTGGTGGACGTCGTGGCGGCCGCACTCGGGTTGCGTGATCGGACGGCGAGGCGGCTGGACGAGCTCATCGTGGACTATCTCGCTTCACGCGACCTGCTACTCGTCCTCGATAACTGTGAGCAGTTGGTGGGAGCGGTGGCGGAGCTGTCCGAGACGCTGCTGAGGACCTGTCCTCGGTTACGCATCCTTGCGACCAGCCGCGAGGCCTTCGGAATTGATGGTGAAGCCGTGCTGCGGGTGCCCCCCTTGACAGTCCCCGATCGTGAGCCGTCACTACAGGGCATGCCCCGCTACGACGCTGTGACATTGTTCGCCCAACGCGCGGCGACGGCCGTTCCGACGTTTGTGCTCACCGACGACAACCGAGTGGTGGTTGCCCGTATCTGTCAACGGCTGGATGGGTTGCCGTTGCCGATCGAGTTGGCGGCGGCCAGGTTGCGGGCGATGTCCCCCGAACAGATCCTGCAGCGGCTGACGGACCGATATGCGTTGCTGACGAGGAGAAGCCGGGGCACGCCGCCACGGCAGCAGACCCTGCGGTTGTGTATCGACTGGAGTTATGACCTGTGTACACCGCAGGAGCAGCTCGTGTGGTCGCGACTGTCGGTCTTCGCCGGCAGCTTTGAACTCGATGCGGCAGAAGAGGTCTGCGGTGGCGGACTGGACCCGGAGAATATGCTCGACGTGCTGACCTCCCTGGTCGACAAGTCGATCCTGATCCGGGAGGAGCAGGGCATCGTGGTGCAGTTCCGGATGCTCGAAACCCTGCGCGACTATGGCCGCGAGGAGGCGCAGCGAAACGGAGACTATCCGGAACTTCGTCGCCGGCACCGGGACTGGTATCAGCAGTTGGCGCTCGTCGCGGAAGCCGAGTGGATCAGCTCGCGTCAGCTGGTGTGGATCGCACGGTTCGAGCGGGAGCAGCCGAATCTGCGTGAAGCGCTGGAGTTCTGCCTAACTGAACCGGACAACAGCGACATCGAAGCCGGCCTGCGGATCGGAGCGGCGTTGTATCTGTACTGGAGCGCCCGAGGCCTACACACTGAGGGACGACATTGGCTCGATCGCCTCCTGGCCCGCAATGCCGGCCAGGCCACCGCCGCAAGGATCAAGGCGCTATATACCAACAGCGTAATGGCAGAGGTCCAGGGAGACTTCCATACAGGAGCCGCCCTCGTGGCGGAGGGGCGCGCGCTAGCCGAACAGATATCAGATCCGGTGACGACGGCCTACGTCGACCACGCAGAGGGCCTCCTGGCGCTATTCAAGGGGGAACATGCTCACGCTTGCTCGCGATTGAAGGACGCACTTGCGGTATTCCGCACCGCGGACGAACTCACTCTGCAAGTCGAGGCCTTGGAGATGCTCGGGCTTGCATGTGATTCTCTCAATGAGACTGCGCAAGCGCAGAATTACTATGAGGAAGTCCTCGCAATCACAAAAGCGCGCGGTGAGTCTGTCTACCGATCCTATACAGCTTGGGCCATGGGCGTCGCATTGTGGCGACAAGGTAGTTCCAGTCGCGCAGCGGAATTGCTGGAGGAAGGGTTGCGTCTGGCTCGACATGCGGATGAACCCCTCGGCTCGGCGGTGTGTATAGAAGCACTTGCCTGGATCGCGGCCAGCAACGGCAGTGCGAAACGCGCAGTCGTGCTCATGGGAGCCGCCCAGACACTCCAGCAGGTCGCAGGGAGCACGCCGGCCTTCCTTCCTCACTTACTGATCCACCATGAAGAATCCGAGCGCACAGCACGACGGGCCCTCGGGGAGCGTGCGTTTCACTCCGCCTACCGGGAAGGGAGGGCACTGAACTCCGATGCCGCTTTCGCTTACGCTCTCAACGAGCAAGTCTCCAGCCCTGCTTCACTTACCCGGATGCAGGTGACTCTGACAAAGCGAGAGCGGCAGGTGGCGGACCTTGTCGCCGAGGGCTTGACCAACAAGGCGATCGCATCCCATCTTGTCATCTCACAGCGCACCGTCGACGGGCACGTCGAGCACGTGCTCGCCAAACTCGGCTTCACCTCCCGAGCACAGATCGCTGCCTGGGTTGTAGAGCAAGCTCAGCTGTCCTGATTTACATACAGCTGGAAATGGCACCTGAATCTACCTGCCAACGAGCGGCAGGTGATCGAGCGAGTAGGTGCGCTCACGGGGCGCTATGTAGTCGGCAATGTTGTTCCCGTCGACGATATCCGTGTCGACGACGTAGGTCTTCTCCGTCTCGCCGTTGATGGCGTCACGCATTGCGGCCACAGCCACCCAACCGTTGGCGACGGCGTTCGCGTCGATCGTCGCGGTCATCCGGCCCTGGCGAATGGCGTCGATAGCTGCGGCATCTCCATTGATGCCGGTGACCATGATGCCGCCACCGGTTCCGGTGGAGACCGTCCGGCCGCTGCCCGCGATTGCGGCGGAGATACCGAGGGCGGACGCATCGTTGTAGGCCCAGAATGCTTCGACATCCGAATGCGCGGTCAACAGATCCTGGGCAAGCGCGGCGGCGTTCGCAGTGGTGTCCTGGGTGTTCGACTGCGAGGCAATGATATCGAGGCCCGCCCCTTCAGCAGCCCTCGTGAAGCATTCGGTATTGGCCTCTACCGAGGGAACCGGCGGACCACCCATGATGATGATCTTCATGCCGGGCTTGGCCACGGCGAACATCTTCGCGAGCTGCTCGAGCGGCCCACCGGGATCACAGCGGTTGACCGCCCACCAGGTTGACGAACTGATGCCAGCGCCTCCCGAATTCATCCCGATAACCGGTATTCCCGCGGACCGAGCATTCGAGTACACCCCGCCGACCGCACCCGCGTCCAACGACCAGGACGTCAGCGCCGAAACGTCTTGATCGATCATCGTCTGGACGTTTGACACCTGCGCATCCGCCGAGAGGTTGGCGTCGTAGACCTTGATCTTCCACCCGAGTGACTCGGCAGCCGATTCCAGGCCGAAAACCGTGTCCTGCTGAGCCTCTTGGGCCATGACGGGCGAGGAATAGGCGACGGTGACTTCGCCTTGCCCCACGCCGGATCCCGCACCCGCGCCCGAGCTGCACGCGGCGAGTCCCCCTGCGAGCGCGATCGCACCGACGCCTGCGAGAGTGGACTTCCTAACCACTTGTGTCCAATGACCTTCGCCCTGAACGCTGCTCATCCGATTTCCTCCTGCTTGTTCGACACCGCTCGGTTGCGCGTGTACCTGTCAAAGACGGAGCGCACCGACATGCCGTTGCTCTGCAGAAGTCCCAGCCACACCGCCATGATGAGCAGTGCACCGTTGACGGCTTGTCGCCAGAACGTCGACACATCAGTGAGCGTCATCGCGTTCTGCACGACGCCGAGAAAGAGAACTCCCAGCGCGGTTCCGCCGATGCTGCCACGACCACCGGAAAATGAAGTGCCACCGATCAATACCGCCGCCAACACACCGTTGAGTAGCGAGACGTCGATTTGTGGTGCCGCCCCGGTGAGGCGTCCGACCTGAATCAGACTCGCGATGCCTGCTGCCGCCCCCGCAAGCAGATACACGTAAACGGTCGTGCGAGGGACGTTGATTCCGTTCATTCGCGCCGCCTCAGAATTCGACCCTATCGCAAACACTGAACGCCCGAATCGGGTGTATTTGAGCACGAAGGCACATGCCCCGATCATCAGGAGGTCGAACACGATGACGATCGAAACGCCGCCGACCGTTCCGGTAGCAAAGGTACGAACCGGCGAGAACTGCTCGATTGCAAAGACATTGACCGTAGTTCCATCACCGACGATGAGCGCGAAGCTCGTTGCGATGGAAGCCATACCGAGGGTCACCACCAGAAATGACAACCTGGCACGCGCGATCAGCAGTCCATTCGCCAGCCCAAACACCCCGCCAGCCGTAAGTGCGGCGAGCATCGAGGCGACCAGCGGCCACCCCGCCTGCAATGCAAGGCCGAAGACCATTCCTGCCGCAGCTGCCACTGCGGCCGTCGACAGGTCGATTCCGCCCGAGATGATGACGAACGTCGCACCGAGAGCGAGTATCAGCGCCACACTGTTCGACCCCACGATGTTGACGACGTTCGACCAGGTTCGGAATGCCGGTTGCGTCAGGCACAGGAATACGAGGACGGCACCCAGTGCGATCAGCACGCCGCCCTGATCGTGCAGACGCAAGGGGAACCCGGTCCGGCGCTTGTGCCTCTTCTCAAGAGAATCGGCAGGCGCCTGGACATCGAATGTGTTCGTCACGTTCGTCCTCACAATGCTGACTGATGGGTTACGGCCGGCGCATTCCTGCCCGATACCGCGGCTTCGTTGACCAGTTCCTCGGTCATCCGGTCACCGGTGAACTCGCCGCTGATTCCGCCCCGGTACATCGCGACTATTCGGTCGCTCGTCCCCAGCAACTCGGGTAGTTCCGAAGAAATGAGAACGACGGCGGCGCCCCGGTCGGCCTCGGCGCGCAGGAATGCGTAGATCGCGCTCTTCGATCCGACGTCGACGCCACGTGTCGGCTCGTTGAGTACGTACACCGGGCAGCCGAGGTCGAAGGTCCGCCCGAGGACAATCTTTTGCTGATTGCCGCCGGAGAGCACCCCGACCGTTGTGTTAGCCGACGCCGTTCGCACCGCGTACCGCTCGATCGAACGCTGGACGACGGTCCGCTCCAATGCGCTGCTCAGGAAGCCGAACGGCATGAGCCGCTTCATATTTGCCAGAGAGAAGTTCTCGGTGACACTTCGTTCGAGCAGAAGTGCTGCACCTTTACGATCGTCAGGCACGTAACCGATGCCCCCAAGCCTGGCATCCAACGGTGTACGCAGTGAGATGGCCGCGCCGTCGACCTCCACGGTGCCGAGCGACGAAATCGCACCCGCCAATGCCAACCCAAGCTCCAGCTTCCCGCAGCCGGCCAGTCCCGCCACGCCGAGGATCTCGCCGCGCCGCACGTCCAGGTCGGTGGGTTGCAGGGCTCCGTCAGCGGTGCGCAAACCGCTCAATCGCAGCGCCGGGACCGCCGAAGATCCGGAATCAGGCGCCGTCGACGTCCGCGAGCCGTAGTAGTCACCGAGTTCGCGACCGACCATCAAGCACACCAACTCCCGCTCGGGGGTGTGCGGCAGGCCAACCGTGTCCACCAATGCACCATCGCGAAGTACAGTCGCCCTCGTCGCGGTGCGATAGATCTCGGGCATCCGGTGGGTGATCATCAGGACCGCGACACCCTTGTCGCGTTGTTCTTCGACCACCTCCATGAGGCGCGCTGCCGACTTCTCCGACAGACTGCTGGTCGCTTCGTCGAGAATCAGAACCCGTCCTCGCATCGACAACGCACGCGCGATCTCGATTTCCTGCTGCAGCTCGAGTCGGAGATCGCCCACTGATGCGGTCTCGTCAATGCCGACCTCGAGCCGGTCGAGCAACTCGCGAGCGGCAGCGTTCATCGAACGCCAGGACACCGTGCCGAACCTCCCCACAGGCACCCGCCCCAGATAGATGTTCTCGGCCACGCTCAACGTGGGATTCAGTGTCAATTCCTGACTTATGGTGACGATTCCGTGGCTCAGGGCCTGGCGTGGGCTCGCTATGCTCACCACCTGCCCATCGATGGTGATCACGCCGGCGTCGGCGCGATGCGTCCCGGCCAGCAGCTTCGCCAACGTCGATTTCCCTGAGCCGTTCTCGCCCGTCAAGGCGTGCACTTCGCCTGGATAAAGTGACAGATCCACCGAGTCCAGAGCCAACACGCCGGGAAACCTCTTCACCATCCCGCGCATCGTCACAATGGGGTCTCGCACGCCGGGGTTCTGCAGGTCATCTGCGTCATGCATGCGTGACTTCCTCCAGTCGACTGACGAGGGATCGGACAAGGATGAGACCCTGCCACCGGGACCTGTGGATGGATGGCACGGTAATGGGGAGTCCTCCGGACGGACCAACCTCTCGTTCCGGTGGGCGGAAAGGGTTGTGCGCTGGCCTACATGCGATCGAGGATGCCGAGAGGCTCGGATCATGCATGGCCCCGCCGAAGTCGATCACGCTACGACTTCCTCAGCACCCCAAAGGTTCCGGAGTCGTGGACCCGCCACACCTCTTGGTCGAGCGGCGTGAAGGGCTTCACGGACTTACCGGACATGGATCTCCTCGGGGTGATCCACGCCCGTGACTCCGGCGGGCACGAACTTGGGGCGTCCCGCGAGGGTACCCAACACGATGCTGGCGACAGCCAGGACGACGAGGGCGCCGAGAAGGACGCGCCAATTGCCGAACAGATCGTGAAAGTACCCGAACAAGATTGGGCCCACTGCCGCAGCGCCGTAACCGACGGTTTGCGACATCCCAGAAAGCTGACTCGACATCCTATGGTTGGGGGCCCTCAGGCCGAACAGGGCGAAGGCAACCGCAAAGCTGCCGGCTGCCCCCATACCGAAGACAAGGGCGAAGAACCCAGCGGTCATGTCATTGGCCGAAGCCAGACCCACGACTCCAACCACCTGAATACCCCCGAACGCTGCGGCAATTGCGCTTTGGCTGCGCAGTCGCGCGGCGAGAGTGGGAGCGAGCAAGCTGCTGGCGATCCCCACAACCGAGAATCCACCCAGAAATGCCCCACTCACGGCCGGCGTCAGGTGCTTGGAAGTGAGGACTGGAACGAGCCAGGCCACGACGGAGTAGAACGTCAGTGTCTGGGTGGCGAAGAACAGTGCGACCCACCAAGCAGTGCTCGAACGCCACAACGGGTTCTGTACGGCAGGTCGAGCCGACGCCTGCTGGCTCACGCGGGTGAGCGGGAGCCATGCGAGCGCTGCGATGGCGGCAAGCAGCCCGGTGGAGGCAGCGGTCACTCGCCAGCCCCACCCGACGTCGATCGCAAGAGGAAGGGCAAGAAACGACGCAACGCCCGCGGCACCTGCCATCAAGGTGGTGTACATGCTGGTCATCGGCCCGATCCGCGAAGGGAAGTCGCGGCGAATGATACTGGGCAGCAGAACATTCGGAACCGTGAGACCGCAAGCAAGGACCGCCGTTCCGAGATAGAGAGCCAACGTCGCAGGCACCCACCGCATCAGGCTGCCCAACGCTACGAGCACGAAGGCAACCGACATGGCACCTTCGATCCCGAGACGGCGTGAAAGACGCGGCACTTGCGTAGACAGCAGCATGAAAATGATCAATGGAAGCGTGGTGAGCACCCCGATGGCGCTCGACGACAAACCGGTCGACTCGTGCACCGTGTCTGAGAGCGGCCCGATCACAGTGAGAGGCGGCCGAAGGGCGATTGACGCCGCGATGATAGCGAAGACAAGGAGCAGGCCGCGACACCGAGCGCTGCCCCCTCTCGGCTCGTCGAGATGGTTTGGTGCCAAATGTGATTCGAAGCCGATGGGATGACTGCTGATACGCACTGGGCCTCGCTGAGTCCGTTGATTCATGGTCGCAAAGATGACTTTTGGTTATGCCAGTCGGGAGTCCCCCGGTTTGGTTGACTCCTGACCTGTGAGGATTCGTCCTCACAGGTCAGGATCATCAATCCGGCTCACGCCGTACCCCGAAGAGTTCCGTCGCGGTCGTCTCGGTAGCCCGCAAGCGTGAGGCCTCGTGGACACAGATCGCCAAGGACTTCGGAATCTCCGAGCCGACCCTGCACAACTGGCTCAAGAAGGCCGAGGTCGAGGACGGGACCAGTCCCGGCGTGAACACGGAGGAACGCGCCGAATTGCGTACAGGAAACCGAGATACTGCGCAGGGCGGCGGCGTTCTTCGCTCGCGAGCTGGCCCGGTGGCGTCAGAATCCCGGCGGACGGCGGAACCCGCCGATGACCTCCGCAAGGCACTGCACGAACCGCACCGCGGTGCGGTCGTGCAAGTAGGGCGCGATCACCTGGATACCGACCGGAAGCCCGTCCCTGGTCGCCCCGACAGGCGCCACCGCCGCGGGCAGATGGTTGAGGGCCGATGGCGCCATCCACGGGAGCATCTCGCGATACGGCCGGTCGGCGCCATCCACCCGCAGTGTTCGGACCGAGAAACCGGGATCGGGTCGATGGTCGTGGGGGAATGCCGCCGTAGGGCTCACCGGGCAGATGAGCACGTCGATGTCTCGGAAGAACTCGGCCCAGCGGCGGCGGGAGTATTGCCGACGTTCGTCGAGCGTGTGCCAGCTACGGAAGCGGATCGTCAGGTCCGACGCGAACCCGCCCGCGGCCCCTTCCGCCGCCGCGAGTTCCACGAGCCCGGCATACGACTCGTCCGGCTCGATCAGCCCGCTCTGCGCCATCAGCAACGGCTGATAGAGAGACATCGTCTCGTCGAGCCCGACCGGCCCCTTGCCCTCGACCACGGTGGCGCCCTCGGCCCGCACCGCCTCCAGCGCCGCCTGCATGATCGCGACCAGCTCGCTGTCGACAGGGCAGAACGGGTCGTCGAGCCATGCCGCCACCCGGAACTCCCGCATAGTGCTCGCCCTGGCGGCAGGCAGCTCCAGCCGCCATGCCGGGGCGTGGTCGCGGTCTGCTCCCGCGAGCACGTCGAGACCCAGGTCGAGGTCGTCGGCATGCCTGCCGAGCGGGCCAAGTACCGCCATGTCGAACTCCGCCAGCGTCCCAGGAGCATGCCCCGAGACGCTCCCGTGCCTCGGCACAATCCCGTACGACGGACGCAGCCCGTAGACGCCGCAGAAGTGGGCGGGCACCCGAATCGAGCCTGCCGTGTCGCCGCCGAGCTCCAGACCGGTCAGCCCCGCAGCGACTGCCGCGGCGGACCCGCCGGACGAACCGCCAGGTCCGCGGGTCGGGTCCCACGGATTGTTCGTGATCCCGTAAACCTCGTTGTACGTCTGCCAGTCCCGGGCGTCGGCCGGCAGGTTGGACTTGCCGAACACGACCGCTCCCGCGTTCTTGAGCCGCCCGACCGACTCGGCGTCGCTCGTCGAGACATGATGTCCCCAGCGGGTCGAACCCCCGGTGGTCCGCATGCCCGCAACCTCGAGGCTGTCCTTGATCGTCACGGGGACACCATGTAGGGGGCCGAGGGGCTCGCCGCGGGATACCGCGCGGTCGGCCGCCAATGCCGCGGCTCTCGCACCCTCCTCGTCCCGGGCAACGATCGCGTTCACCTGCGGATCGAGCCGCTCCACCCGGGCGAGGTAGTGGTCGAGCAGCTCGAGGCTCGACACCTCCTTCGCCGCGACGGCGGCAGCGAGCTCGCGTGCGGAGCGAAATGCTAGGTCGGTCATGCAAACCTCCAGAAGAAGCCTGAACCACGGCGATCACCCGCCGTGCGGAAGAGCAGTGTTCAGGATTGCCGAGGCACTGGCCCGAAACCAGCGCGGCGTTCCGCCATGTGGCACAACCGCAGTCGCGGCCGAGCCGAAGCCTGCGAACCACCACGCTCTACATCCCCCAGCCGTACGCGGCGACCACAGTCGCGGCTGCCCATCAAACTCGTTCCGGTTCAACCCAACCCGAGGCACTCACGAGGGTCGGTGCCCTGCTATGAGTTGACGGTCAACCCCACCCCCACCGGCCAGTTCGTCAGCAAACGAACGGCAACTCAATGACTCTCCCTGCGCAGTCCCGATCATGGCAACCCACCTTGCGTTGCCTCGCGCGATGGCGACATCCGTGAGAATTCGTTGAATCAAACCTGCGCAGCGGCGGGGTACGAACCAACTGGCACAGGCGATTACAGCATGCAAGATGAGCAATGGCATTCGAGAATCCTCCCAACGGTATGGATGACTGGGCCTCGCCCACATGTGAACGTGGCCGCAGCCAGATCCACCCCGGCTTTATCGGAGGCGGGGCGCCGATACTCGGCACATCGACCGCTTCGCCGAGAGGCGACGGCCGCGCTCGTCACTCGGTGAAATACACCGGGCATTAGGCAGACCTTCTTCCTTCGGAAGGTAACCCTCATGTCGAGAAGAAGTTGTCCCGGCCGGTCGGTTACTTCTTCGGCGCCGCGGGCTGGTTGAGGAGCTGAATGAACTGCGGCGCGTTCGCCAGCGCGGAGCCAAGCCCGCCGATCGCGGTGCCAGCCAATCCTGACGTGGCGCCGAGCAACAGCGCCCCGCCGACGCAGCCCGCAAGCGGTCCAGCGCCGAAAAGCATTGCGGCTGGAGCAGAGACCACGCCCGCCACCGTCGCCCCCAGCAGGCAGCCGCCGACCAGTCCGGTGGCAGCGCCGAGGAAGCCGCCGACCGCAGAGGTAAGGCTGATCGCGGGCTGAACCCCGCCGATGGCGGCGGGGAGGTCGATATCTCGCGCGTTGCCGAATTTCGGCACCACGGTGGCGGCGCCGGCGTCGGTGTTCGCTGTCAGGGTGGCGGTATTGCCGGCGACCTGGGCGGCGACCGGATGGGCCAGGCCGTCGAATGCGATTGCCAGAGGGACGGCTTCGACTACGGCACCCCGGCCGTCGCGGACGACGAGGTGGTTGTTCTCGGTGCCCAGCGTCCCGGCGGCGGTCTGGACGATGACCTGTTTGCCGTCACCGGTGACGGTCCAGTCGACGGCGTTCTCGACGTTCTGGCTTGTCTGCGGCGCATCGGTCGTCCTGGGTACAGCGTGAGCGGTGCCGGTGGCGATGCTCGTTGCGGTGATCGCCAGGATCGCGGTGGCCGTGAACTTGCGGATACTCATGATCGTTCCGTCTCGATTTTGTCGGGCCGGCAGAGGTGCCGGGTCAGGGGACAAGAGATGCGGCCGGAAAACCATCCGGGCTTGAGCGGCGCCGCGATCACGAGGCCACAGCCTCTTCATTGCCGACCTCGGGGCGCGATGTCGTGTGTGTCGCGACCGCAGAGGCAGCGCCGGCGTCCATCGGGGCCACCTCGCCCCGTACGTGACGCCACAGCGCGTATGTCGCCGCCGCGCCGATCAGCATCGGCACCGCCGAGTAGAAGTACAACGTGCGAGGCGCCGCGACCATCAGCGCGTACCCGACCACGATCGGCGCCGCGATCGAGAAGAGTCGGCCGATGCCAATCATCCACCCGAGTGCGGTCGACCGGGTACGCACCGCGTAGAGCTGCGGCACCACGGCCATCAGTCCGGTGATCGAGATGAAGGTGAACAAGCCGATGACCACCGTCAGCGCTATCGCGACATCCGACTGGGTGAAGAACGTCGCGAAAGCGACAATCGCGACGGCCGTGACAAGCATGGCGATCCATAGCAGCTTCTGCGCGGAGATCCGCAGCGTCCACACGCCGAATACGAGGGCCCCGACGACTCCACCGAGGCTGAGGATCAGGCCCGCGGTGGTGCCCAAGTCCTTACTGCCGCTGGACACCTTGATCAACTCCGGGGTCCAGAAGCTGGCGAAGTAGAACATCGCCATCACGCAGGAGTAGGCCAGCCACGACAGGAGGGTGCGGTAGTACATACCCCTCTCGAACAGACCGCGGATCGAGCCGTTGGATCCGATCGTCACCGGCAACGCCGGGCGCGCCTCGGGATCGATGGCGGGATTGCGGAGTTTGACAGCCACCGAGGCGATCTCGGCGCGGTCACGCGGCGTGTCACGGGCGATGAGGAAGTCGATCGACTCGGGGATCAGCCTCCATGTCAGGAAGAAGGCGCCACCCGTGATGACGGCACCGAAGACGAACATCGCCTGCCATGCCCCGCCGAAGGCGCCGATGAGCATCGTGCCGATGAATCCACCGACGAGCGAGCCGAGGGGGAATCCGATCGTGTAGACGCCCATGACGGCGTTGCGGCGCTCCTCCGACGAGTACTCCTGGACGAGCACGGTCAGGCTGGCGGTCATACCACCGATACCCAGGCCCGTGACGAGGCGTGCGAGCGTGAGGGCCTCGACGTTCGGTGCCATCGCCGATGCCACCAGGCCGATGAAGTTGATCACCAGGCACCAGAGCACAAGCTTGCGCCTGCCGAACCGGTCCCCGAGCGGTGACAGCAGCAATGAACCGACCGCCATTCCGGCGAGCCCCGCGCTGAGCAGGTACCCCTTCTCCGCGCTGCTGGCGAAGAAGCCATCGGGTAGGTGTGGAAGGACGAATCCCATGACGAAGACGTCGAATCCGTCGATCGTCAGGACCAGTAGGCAAGCCGTCAACGCGAGATACTGGAAGCGGCTCATCGGCGATTTCTTGATCGCGGTTGAAATGTCCATCGTGGTTCCATTTCGTGGGTCAGAGATGGGGATGGGTTGCTCTGTGCAACGAGGACGGTTCGAGTTCGTCCCCTGCGGCCAGGCCGCCTTGTTACAGCGGATACACCAGGTACCGCGCCGGCATACTGTCCAGGCGCACAGCGCGACTGACGAACCGGGCACAGTCCTCGCCCAGCTCCACTACGTCCTCGTAGTAGCCGGTCGCCAAAAGACCGGAGAGCGAGTCGTTCTCCGTGAAACTGACCTGGAAGTTGGCGCGGACGGCCCACCGGTTCTCGGACAGCGGCGCCGCCTGAGTGCGCTGGGTGACATGCCGCGTCCGGTAGGGCTCGATTGTCCCCGCCCACACCTCGGTGATGAACTTGATCCGGTCGATCACACGGGCCCGGTTGTCGTCGTACATGTAGGCCAACGGGAGGCCGCGCTGAATGTTGTCGAGCGTGTGCACAGTGTACGAGCACTCCTGTGCGAACAGGTCCGGCCACAGCGCCCAGTCCTGCTCGTCGAGTACCTGTGAGTAACGGCCGAGCAGATCGTCGACCGCGCGAATCTCGGTGGCAGTCTCAGTGATCAAAGCCCATCACCTTCCGGTAGTTGGCCCAGCCGACGGTATTTCCGATCTCGTCGTTCTGGGTGGCATCCTCGGGACGTCCATCGACTCCCTTGACGAAACGGGCAAGCGTGCCATCGTCAGCCGTCATCTGCTGACGGTTGAACACCGCGGCATCCTCGATCGTGATGAACCCACTGGGGCCGAGGAGATTTGAGGCCTGGCGAACGCGGTGCTGTCGATACTCCTCGGTGTCACTGGCGTGCCCGAAGAACGCGTAGCTGACCTCCGTGCGATCCACACCGCGTGGCCGCGCAAACCGCACGTTGATGGTGTCCACATGCTTGGTCATCACGGTGACCGGGCGCAGAGCCACGACCCTGGCTCGATCATCGGTGCCGCGAAACTGCACGACGCTCGGATCGGCCAGATATCCGTTGTCGACGTAGGGCGTGCTCTGGTAGCCGACCGAGAAGTGTCCCACTGGCTGGGTGATACGCACGTCGCCCTTGCCGCCCTGCCAACCCATGATGCGGAACCCTGTGTGCAGCAGCGGCGCATGGTAGAAGTCGTTGTCGAAATAGGTCTTCCAGTTCGTCTTGTACACGACCTTCTGGTAGCCGAGCAACGTCAGGTCCCCGTCGTCGATCAGACAGTCGCGTACGGGATCGGCACACTCACCGAGGAAGGTCTCGAGCAGCGGAGTCTCCGGGTGCCGTGTCACGAAGATCAGGCCGGCGATTTCCGACACCCGCAGCTCGGCCAGGGCGTAGTCCTTGCGATCGAAGTCGGACCGAAACTCACGCTCGCCGGGCGCTCCACAAAACTCGCCACTGCTGTTGAAAAGCCAGCGATGGTAGGGGCACTGGAACTCTCGGGCTACGCCCACCTCACGCTGCTCGAGCAGGGTCCCGCGGTGCGTGCAGGTGTTGACGAACGCACGAATGCGATCGTCGGCCCCGCGGCTGACGAGGATCGGGACCTCACCAAGCCAGGTCGTCTTGAAACTGTTGACCTCGCCGAGTTCAGCACGGTGCGCGACCGGATGCCAGTACGGGCCGTAGAAGATCCGTTCCAGCTCCTCGCGATAGACCGTTGGATCGGAGAAGATCTCTTTGGGAAGGTCGAGCGGGTTGGTGAAGCGTGCGGCGATCGACGCACGAACCTGCTCGTAGTCGGTCACGGTTTCTGGTTCGGTTATGGTGGTGTGCACCATGGGAGTGGCCTCCGCATCGAATTCCTTGCGGGCACTGGCCGTTTGATACGGCCTAGACGATCCGCCCTGATGATTCCGGCGCTCAGAACGAGCTGCTGCCGATGCGGCAAATACTATGATCCAATTCACTCCGGGTCAAGACCCAGATTCCTCCAAACCTACTGTGCCACATGATGGAAAGGCAGACTTGCCGTGTTGTCACCAGTTCCACTACTACCCCTTTCGGGGCGCACCGCCATTGTCACCGCCGCCGGCGCAGGCATCGGGCGAGCCATCGCCATCGAGTGGTCCTCGCGGGGCGGTTCCGTCGTCGTCGCGGACCTGAAGGCCGATGCAGCCCGTTCCACCGCCGAGGAGATTGAGCGAGCAGGCGGTGAATCTACTTGGGCCACAGTCGATGTAACAGATTCGGAAGCCATGTCCGGCGCAGTCGCGGCGGCGCTCGAAGGCTATGGCCGAATCGATGCGCTGTTCAACGTCGCCGGCGCGAGTCTGCCGAAGCGAGTCGACGAAATGGCCGACAGCGACTGGTATCGAATGATCGACATCAACCTCACCTCGGTATACCGCTGCTCGAAACACGTCATCCCCGAGCTGCGACGCGCCGGCGGCGGCAGCATCGTCAACATCTCGTCAACCGCCGGCATCCTGGCCGAAAACCGTTGCTCTGCATACAGTGCCGCCAAGGGCGGTGTGCTGCTGCTTACCAAGAACATGGCGATGGACTACGCCGCCGACGGTATTCGCGTCAACGCCGTCTGCCCGGGCAGCACGATGACCCCACGGATCCGGGACTACCTCGACCGGGTTCCGGGCCACGATTCCTTGCTCGACGACCTGTGCCCGATGAAGCGATACGCCGAGCCGGAAGAGATCGCTCGTCCCGCGGTCTTCCTCGCGTCGGACGAGGCCAGCTACATCACCGGTGCGGTGCTTGCCGTCGACGGCGGGCTCACGGCCGGAAAGCATTTCGCTATATTCGAGGATGCTTGAGCACAACCACACCAACGCACATCGCCCCGGCGCTCGAATCATCGAACGCCGGGGCGATTCCCGTGGGCTGTCGGGACAATGGCTACTCGGACGTCACGCCCGCGAAGCCGTTCGCGGTCGAGCGTGCTACACGGCTCAACGCACAGACCTCGCGGCCGACCGTTCGCAACTGAAACTCGACCCGCTCGTCGAGCTGCTGCCCGTAGTCGATGCGTGTGATGCCCGAGTTGATGGCCGCGCCGAGGGGCGTCGGCCACCCCCGTAGCGCGTGCACAATGCTGCGGAGCGTCTGCAGTGTCGTGACGGCCGCCTGCCAACCGTAGGCAGTGGTGACACAGCCGACCGCCCGGCCGGACAGGTACGGGTTTCCGTCCTCGCGCAGGTCCTCGACGTAGTCGAGAGCGTTCTTGACGAGACCCGATACCGATCCGTGGTAGCCCGGCGAAGCGATGATCACGCCATCAGCGACACGAAGAGTCTCGATCAGCCGATGCGCTTCCTCTCCGTTCGGAACGTCCGGGTCGTACATGGGTAGGCGGGCGAGCTCGCTACCGCCGAACAACTCCGTGCGCGCACCGCTTTCCTCAGCTGCATCCAGCGCGATGCGCAGGGCCGACTCCGTCGACGAACCCGCTCTCAGCGTTCCGCCGAGGCCCACGATGAAAGGCTGCACTGTGAGGTCCACGTTCGTCACACCATCTTCATCAGGCCGTCGTGTCCCCACGCGAAACCCGAACTCAAGTCATAGTTTTCGGCCGTCCAGGTCTCGGGATCGACCATCCGCGGCCCCCAGCCGTACTCGAAGTGCCATCCGGACGGATTGCGGAAGTAGAAGGAGAAAACGTGGTCGTTCTGGTGTCGCCCCGTCGAAGTGCTCGTGATTCCCCGGTCCAGGCACAGGTCGTAGCTGCGGCCGACATCGTCGATGCTGACCGTCTCGAACATCACGTGCTGAATACGTCGCTGCGCACCCGGAATGTTCATGAAAGCGAGCGAGTGATGCCGGGTATTGCAGTGCAGGAACACGGCGAACGGCCCGACTTTCGGGATGTTGGCGAAGTCGCTGACACCGAAGCCCAGTACCCGAGAATAGAAGTCGGCCGCTCCGGCGATGTCAGCGGCGTAGAGCACAACGTGCCCCATGCCCATCTCGCCCGTGTTGAAGCCGGCCAGGTCCCGGGACGGATGGAACCTCGGCATGAAGATCTTCTCGTGCCCGAGCACGAGTTCCATCCGCACGCCCGAGTACGGGCAGGTGAAGTGGACGAACTCCATGACCCGGCGATCGGCCGCCTCCTCCGGCGTGCCGGCCGTCACCTCTACTCCTGCGGCGTCGAGCTGCGCAGCGGCGGCTTCGAGAGCCGCCTTCGACGCCACGTCCCATCCCACGTAGGCGACGTCGTCCTCGTGGCCTGCCCGTACGCCGATCCGATGGTGCCGGTCGTCGGCACGGACGTAGAGCAGGCTGTCGTCGCTGTCTCGCGACACCTCCAACCCTAGGACTTCCGTCGCGTACTTCTTCCACCCCGAGACGTCGCTGGACGTCCCGACGACATAACTGAGTTGGCTGACAGCAGCCATGGGTCTACTTCCTTCCGAGGATCAAGCGGAGTAATGAGGACTGCGAATCGGTCGAGTGCCGAGGACTCAGAAGACGACGAGCTTCGGATCGCGCTCGAGTCCGAGCACCATCCGGCCGTAATGCTGGAAGTTGGCGCGGGTGAACGAGACGTGACTGGCCATCATGTGGATGTCGCGCCACTTCTGCTGCATCGGGCTGGTCTCCTTGAACCCGGAGGTGCCACTCAACGCGAACAGCCGATCGACCGAGTCGACGAGCAATTCGGCAACGCGGTTGTAGTCGCGCAGGATCTCCGCGCGGTCGGCCAGCTCGAAGGTCCCGGAGGTCCGTGCCGCGGTCAGGATTCTCCGCACCGCAAGCTGTGCCAGGTCGAGGTCGGCCGCGGTCCGCGCGACCGCCTCCTGGACGATCTCCGATCCGGCCGTCTGTGCTCGTCCGCGCGCCCAGTCGACGAAGTGGTCGTAGGCGTCCAGTGCCGTACCCATCATGGGGCCAAGGAACGTCAGCCCAGCGTGCAGCGCCAACGGCTGGCGGTAGAGCGCACCCTGGTTGACCTCCCTACCGGGAGCGTCTCCTGCCACCAACGCCGCCGCCGCGAGCACGAAGCCGTCGGGCACGAAGACGTCGTCTACGACGATCGTCTTGCTGCCGGTCCCCCGCATCCCCGCGGCGTACCAGTCGTCGTCGATCGTGTAGTCGCCTGGCTTCACCAGGAAGTGGTGATTTGCGGGTCGGCCGCCATCCTTGATCAGTCCGCTCACGATCACCCAGGACGCGTGGTCCACTCCGCTGGCGAAGCCGTGCCGGCCGGTGAGCCGATACCCGCCGTCGACCCTTTGCACAGTTGCGGCGGGTGCGAGCGATGCTGCAACGCATGCATCAGGCCCGTCAGCCCAGACGGCCTCCTGTGCGGCCTGAGGGAAGAACCCGACCATGTGCGCGTCGTGCGGAAGCAATGCCGCGCACCAGGCCGTAGAGGCGCAGGCTCGACCGAGCTCCAACGACACCTCGTACATTGTGTCGAGCGAGAGCTCATCGCCACCGAACCGGCGCGGGGCGAGAATTCGCCCACCCAGCCCGGCCGCGACGATCTCCGCGATCGACTCGCGCGGGACCGCACGCATAGCCTCCGTCTTGGCGGCCCGCTCTCGGATCTGCGGTGCCAGGGCGCGCGCACGCTCCACGAGCGTCGCGTGCAGGGTCGCCAGGTCGCCAGACCCATCAATCTCTTTGACTACCATGGTCATCCATCTCCATTCCGGCCTGAACGGCCGAGTGTCGTCGGAGCAAGTCTCGACGCCGAGCAGCGACCTAGAAAAGGACGCTCAGGTTCTTTGACTGCACGACGTTCTGATCCAGCAGGATCGTCCTCTTGGCGATCTTGAAGCCCTCCCCAACCACGCGCAGCACGTCCCGGCGTTCGCCCGCCCACATGTCGGTCTCGGACTCGAGCCGGTTGCGGTAGAGCAGGAAGTTGGACGACACGTCGTACTCCGGCGACTCCATGCCTGCAGCTTCTTCGCCGTCGCGCGGTGTGACGAGCACGTTCGTGATCAGATGTCGGCACCGCGATGGTGGATCCTCCGCCCAATGGGTTCCTGAGTGCATCTGGTTCACCCTCAACTGGAGTGAGCTGAAGTTGTCGTAGAAGTGCGCCATCTCGATGCCCTCGGGGACCTCGTCTGCGTCACGCTGGCGACGAAGTCGGTTCTTACGCACAGGCATCCAGTAAAGAATGTCGTCGGCGAACAACTCCAGCCACTGCCCCCACTGCCAGTGGTCAAGCAACTGCGATTCACGGTAGAGGAACTGCTCGACCCGGTGCTGGAGCAGGACCTGCTCCAGCACGTTCGCGCCGGCTTCCACGACTACGTCCTCAACCGTCATCGCGCACCTCCCGTGTTGCTGCCAGCTGTGACTGCGTCGGCGGTTCCGTTGCGCTCCTCCGGTGGGATCACAGGCCACGCCTCGGTGGTCATGAACTCCAGCCACCGTCGGTAGAAGCCGCGCTGCCCGGCCTCGCCGAAGAATGAATCGTGGTACTCGCCGGGGAAATCCGGGTGCTCGCGTTCGGTGCCGAGCCCCATTTCATAGTTCCAGGCCATCTTCCGCGCCTGATATCCCTGTTCGAGGACGCCGCTGATCATGCCCCAGTTCTCGCCGTCGTCGGTCTCCACGACGCCGGCAGCACCCTCGGTGAACGACGCCGAGATCTGTTGGGCGCGCTTTGCTTCCTCCGGCGCGTTCTTTTCCACGACGGTGAACGACCAGATCTCGAACTTGTTGGGCCCCTTGGGGTGCCACACCCGAATATTGGCCGAGCCCGGTAGGCCGGAGAAGTTCGGAAACGCGTTGAAATTCGCGACCATGTCGGCGCGATCGCCCACCCGCTCGCGCGCAATCCGGCGCTTCTCCTCGTTGTACTGACCGAGTGGATCGTCCTCGAATCGGGTGTGCCGTTCGAACAGGAAACTCTCGCCATGTCCCTCGCGGAGGGAAACGTGCGCACCGTCCTTGGCGTCGAAGCCGGGACCGAACGACAGCAACGACGAGAGGTGGGTGGTCGTAGCGTGGTAGGTGTCGCCGGCAAACTGCTCGGCAGCCAGCTTCCAGTTGGCGTTGATCGTCCACTTGATCGCGCCCGGAAGGACTTCGATGCCACCCTCGGCGTGGTCGACCCAGCCGTCGATGTAGTACTTGAGATCGCCCAGGTAGTCGTGCAGCGGCGGCGCGGTGGGGTCGAAGTTGCCGAAGATCATTCCCTTGTAGCTGTCGACCTGGGCTACCTGGATCAGGCCATTGTCCTCGAGCGACAGCTTGCCGAAGTACGCGTCCTCCTGGTTGGGGACGCTCTGCAACTTGCCCGCGCTGTCGTAGGTCCAGCCGTGGTAGGTGCACATGAACGAGCGGGTGTTGCCCTCTTCCGCGCGACACACGCGCATGCCTCGGTGCCGGCAGGCGTTGAGGAACGCCTTGACGCTGCCGTCCGGCTGGCGCACGACCAGCACCGGGTCTCCGCCCATATAGGTCGCGAAGAAGTCGTGCGGATTCGGGATCATGCTGTCGTGTGCCAGGAACAGCCACGAACGCCCAAAAATGCGTTCCTGCTCTAGCTTGTAGATCTCGTCGCTGATGAAGATCTCGGGCCCGATGCTGCCCTGATTCCAATTCACCAACGAATGCAGATAATCGGCGTCAACGGCCACGATTATCCCCCTTTCATTTCTTGCGCGGTCTCGGTTTGGAGAGACTTGTCGCACTCCGACGATGTCGTTCAATGTCTGCGTCACAGCTAATCAGCGCCCTCGTGCGCAGTCGATGTACCTGTTCTGGGCTTTGGAACGAGTCTTCAGCTCTCGACGACGACGTATATCGCGCCATCGACGACCTGAACCTCATACTTCGCCAACGGTGCCGAGGCCGGCGGTGCGGTGACCGCGCCGGTCTTGATGCAGAACTTGGCGAAATGCCATCCGCATTCGATCTGACCGTTCTCGATGAATCCCTCGTCCGACAGCGACGACTTGTCGTGCGAACACCAGTCAGCGGTCGCATAGAATTCACCGTCGATGTTGTAGACCGCGATGGGGGGCTGGGTGTTCACCCGGGTCACATTTCCGGCCGTGAGTTCCTCTACCCCACATACCCGGACCAGGTTCTCCGACTTCTCCGTAGTTGTCATTGCTTCCTCCTTTTCACCGATATGTGCCGCTGTCCAGCGACGAGGCCTCGCCGATCTTGCGTATGTCCACGGCCGGGTCGGCGAGCAACGCCGGATCCGGGCGTACCCGCTTGTCGATCAGGTTCATTGCCATTCGAACGTCGCGTCGTCGGTTGACCCCGACCACACCGGCGAGCACGCCATCGCGCAGATGGAACACGGTGAACTCCACCGATTCCGGGTCGCCGCGCCACACCAGATCGTCGGAGACCCGCGGGTGGCCTGCGACCTGAATATTGGTGTCACCTTGATCGGACCAGAACCACGGCACATCCCGGTAGGGCTCGCGGCGGCCAACCATCGAGCGTGCCGCCGCGATTCCCTGGTTCTGTGCGTTCTGCCAATGCTCGAGCCGGATACGTTCTCCGGCGAGCTCGTTGGGATGGCTGGCGACGTCTCCCGCGGCGTACACATTCGGCATCGACGTTTCGCAATATTCGTCGACGACGATTCCGTTGTCGATGTCGATACCGGAGTCGCGGGCAGCGTCGATCGCGGGTACGACACCGATTCCGATCACAACGAGGTCGGCGGCGACCGCGAACCCGTCGGTGGTGTGCACCCGGCGCGCGCGGCGATCGCCCTCGATCCGCGCCACCTCCGCGTTGGTCCGGATGCGCACGCCACGGTCCGAATGCAGCCTCGAGAGGCGATCTCCGATCTGCGCGCCAAGCACCCTGCGCATCAGTCCGGCATCACGCTCGAGCACCGTGACGTCGTTGCCCAACGCCAGCGCCGATGCTGCGAGCTCGATTCCGATCAATCCGCCGCCGACGATGACGACGGATCCGCCGGCGCGTAGCTGGTCGCGGATGGCGATCGAGTCGTCGACTGTGCGCAGCAGGTGCACGCCGTCAAGATCCATGCCGGGGACGTCCGGACGCCGTGGTGTTGTTCCGGTGCACAGCAGCACCTTGTCCGCCGGGATCGACCGTCCGCGGTCGAGCTCGACGCGGCGACCGTGGGCGTCGATGCGTGTCGCCCGGGCACCAAGCAGCAACTCGATGTCGTTGTCGGAATAGAACTCCGCGGGATGGATCAGTGTCTCGCCGGGCTGCTTGTGTCCAAGGATCAACTCCTTGGACAACGGCGGGCGATCGTAGGGCAGATGGTTCTCGGCACCGACCAGGACGACGCGGCCGTCGAACCCCTCGGTACGAAGCGCCTCGACCGCGCGCGCGCCGGCCAGGCTCGCGCCGACCACGACGTAGGTTTCAGTCATTTCTATGTCTCTGTCATCTCGGTGTTCTGGTCAATGCCGGTGTTGTGTCATGGGTGAGGTCCTCGCACTCACGCACCCGCGGCTCAGTCGCGGTGGTGGCCCCACAGGCTGGTCGCGTCGTAGTTCGACACCCGCCAGGTGGCGTCATCGACGAGTCGACCGTCATAGCCGTACTCGACCTCGGAACCCGACGGGTTCTTCATGAAGAACGAGATCGCCAGGTCGTTGGTGTGTCGGCCCAGTGTCTCGGTGAGCTGCACGCCGCGAGTGTTCACCTCGTCGAGGGTGCGACCGACGTCGTCGATGTGGTCCACCTCCAGCATGAAGTGGCCCAGGGCCGGAGCCAGTTTGTCGTTCTGTACGAAGGCAAGGCTGTGGTGACGCGGATTGACGTGCAGGAAATGCACCTTGCGCCCGTGGAACTCGATGGTGTCGCTGAGCCGGAATCCGAGCGTGTCGAGGTAGAACTCCTTGGCCGCCGACAGGTCGGTGACGAAGAAGAAGACGTGTCCCAGGCCGAGATCACCGGTGACGAAACGAACTCCGCGCGGGGAGACGAACGGCCGCTTCGGCACGCGCGCGCCGTAGAAGAACTCGAGGCGGTTCCCATCGGCGTCGGTGCACCGCAGCAGGCCCTCGACCCGGCGCACGGCGGCGCAGTCGGGATCCTCCTCGACGGCGACACCGGCCGCGGCAAGCCGCTCCCCGAGCGCGTCGAGGGCCGGCCGGTTGGCGACCTCCCACCCGACATAGGCCGCGCCGCCGGCATCGCCACGATGGATCGCGAACCGCCAGCCGCGTTCGTCGGCTCGCAGCAGCACGGTTTGATCGTCCGAGTTCTCCGCTGCGGAAACATCCTGCAGGCCAAGAACTTCTGTCCCATACGTGCGCCAGGCCTCCAGATCCGTCGCGTAGAGTCCCACGTAGCCGAGCCCGACAACTTCAGTCATGATCGCGTGTCGCCTTCCTGATGGTCCGCCGGAATCCGTTGTGTTGGTTCCGGCTTGGGTGGTCAGCTTGGGTGAGGGATCCCGGTCTCGACAACGCCCTCGATCCGCCTGTCGGAACGCCGACAGGGCGCCGTCGAGTGTGGTCAAGCGGCAAGGAACGCCCGCACAGCAGCGACGAAGTCGCTCGGACGCTCGAACGGTGGCCAATGGCCACAGTTGTTCAGCACCACGAGGTCGGCGGTCGGTAGGTAGCCCAGCAGCATCAGCGCCCCCTCCAGGGGAACCATGCGGTCGAACCGTCCGTGCACGACCAGAGTCGGCACCTTGATCGTCGACAGCGCCTGCAGGTTGCTCCGGGCGACGATCGTCGAACGCGTCCATGCCTCGGCATGCTCGGGCTCTCGCAGCCGCCACGCATACATCCGCTCGACGAGGTCGTCGCCGATCAGATCGGGGTCAAACACGATGCCGCGAAGCAACCGCGCGATTCTGTCGCGATCGGCCGGACCCGACTGACATTCGTCGAACAGCCGCCCCACCTCGGTGGGTGCAGGCGCGAGCAGGTACGGGTCGCCGCCGGTGGACGCGCTACAGCCGCCGACGATGAGTCTGCCGACGCGTTCGGGTGCCGTCATCGCCATGTCGAGCGCGACCGTCCCGCCGGTCGACACGCCGAGCATCGTCACGGTGTCGAGCCCGAGCTCGTCGAGCACCGCCAGTGTGTTCCGTACATACAGGTCGTGTACGGGCTCATGGAACTCGCGGGGACTGCTGCGCCCGAAATTGGGGTAGTCCACCACGATGCAGCGATGATCGGCGGCCAGGTCCGCGAGAATCCGGTGATAGGTCAACCATGCCGTCGTGCCGGGTAGCGGCCCGAATGCCTGTTGTATGACCAGCGGTTCGCCCGAGCCGATGTCGTGGTAGTGAACCGCGCTCCCGTCGACCTCCAGGGTTCGGCTACTCGATTGCTCCGACATTTCGATCATTGCAGCTCCTCTGAGCGGTCACAGGTCAACTGATCGCTCCGCCACCGATGCGCAGGTCCGCTCCGTCGTGCTGGACAGCGATCGAAACGGCAAGCGACACAGCATGCTCGAGGGCATCCATCGACATCGACGGAGGTGGCGGACTACCGATCTCGAACGCGCGGCTGGGAACGACAGGTATGTGCACCATCCCAACGCGCGCTGACGTCTCACGAGAGAGGTGCCGGGCGAGATAGAACGTCTGGTTGCACAAGTAGGTGCCGGCTGTGTTCGAGACGTAGCCCGGAATGCCCGCGCGACGCCAACCCGCCACGATCGCCTTGACCGGCAACGTGCTCAGGTAGGCGGCGGGTGCCCCCGGCTCGACGAACTCGTCGATCGGTGTGCGTCCATCGGTATCCGGAATCGGGAAGTCCCGCACATTGATTGCGACACGCTCCAGCGCGGGCGCGGTGCGCCCTGGTGCCACCCCGGTGATGACGATGACGTCCGGGCGCGAGCACTCGATGGCGTTGGCCAGTGCGCCCCGCACCGACTCGGTGTCCACCGGCAGAACGCGACCGAAGACGTCGCACCCGGCGATCCGCTGCCCGTCGAACCGGCGCGCGATCACCCCGCTGGGGTTGTCTGCCTCCTCGGCGTATGCCCCGAATCCCGTGACGAGTACCCGGCTCATGCCGCCGACGCCAGCGCACACCGCGCCTGAAACGAGGCGAACTCGACGACGAATTGCTCTGTGCGCTCGAGCATCACCGATGACTGAGTCAGACCGGGCGCGATGAAGAGTTGGGTGTTCGGTGCTTGCTTGTGCCAGATGAACGCGTCGTCCACCGGGTGGATCGGGTCGTCGAGATCGCCGCGGCACACCAGGGTGGGTACTGTGAGGTCGGCGAGATGCGGCCGCAGCGTGAAGTACTCCTGGAACTCGGCGGTGCTGCGGGTCCTCGCGTAGAAGTCCACGGCGTCACGCCAGTCATCGCCGTGCAGGCTCTGCCATTCGCGGGCCTGCTCGCCGTCCGGATCGACATTGGTGAAAACCGTATTGAGCGAAGCATTTCCGCTGTTGCTCAGGCCGATGATCGGTGCGTCGACCGTCAGCGTGCGCACCCGGGCGGCGTCGTCGAGCACCAGCCTGCCGGCGATCCGCGAGCCGAGCGACACCCCTGCCACATGGACCTGGTCGAGCCCGAGTTCGTCCAACAGCCGCCAGAGGTCCTCCACCCACACCTGCGGTCGGGTCAGTGGCGCGACCCGCTGGCTTCGCCCGAGCCCCCGAAGGTCGGGCACGATCACCCGGTACTCGCGGGCAAGCTGCGGAACGAGGTCACCGAACCACCGTCCGGAGGCGGCTGCGCCGTGCACCAGCAGCAGCGGCTCCCCCTGCCCCTGATCCTCGTAGTAGACCTCGACGCCGTCGACCGCCAATCTGGCCATGGGTGAATTTCCTTTCGCTCCAACTCTGAATGTCGAGGCACCAGGATCGTGACGGGCACACCGTCCGGCAACACCCGCGTTCCACAGGACGGCAAGCGCATGCACCGATGCAGCGGTTCGCCTGTGATGTTCCGGGGGACGGACCGCGGAGATTCTCACGTTCGGCCGGTCAGGTCAGGGTGAGCGTTCACCATGCACGACAACGATGTGAGGATCAGGCATGAACGTAGAACCCGGTGGAACGGTCCAGACACTGGAGCCGCTGCGATCGGTCGACTCGATTGCGAGTCAGCTGTTGCGCGCCGAGGCGGAGCGCACGGCGCGCGCGCCGCTCACCGACGCCTACCCCGAGCTGGATATCGCCCTGGCCTATCGCATCCAGGACGAGGCGCTGAGTCAGCGGATCGAGCGCGGAGAGAACATCGTCGGTGTAAAGCTCGGGCTGACCTCGCCCGCCAAGCAGCGCCAGATGGGTGTGTCCGCACCGCTGACCGCCTGGCTCACCGACGCGATGACGTTGCCGGCCGGTTCCCCGCTTCCCCAGGATCTGCTCATCCATCCGCGAATCGAGCCCGAGATCACTTTCGTCATGGGGCGGCGCTTGGCCGGGCCTGGCGTCACGGCCGCCACGGCGCTGGCCGCGGTCGACCGGGTGTACGCAAGCCTCGAGATCATCGACAGCCGCTACCTCGACTTCCGGTTCACGCTGCCGGACGTGATCGCCGACAACGCGTCGTCCGCCTACTACGTGACCGGTCCGGTCGGCGCGGATCCCGCGGTCCTGAACCTCCCGCTCGAGGCATGCCTTCTCGAGGTCGACGGACAGCTCGCGGCGACCGGGGTCGGCGCGGCGGTGCAGGGGCATCCGGCAGAGGCCCTGGCCATGGCCGCCAACTCGCTGGCCGAGCGGGGCCACGCGATCGAGGCGGGTTGGATCGTGATGACCGGTGGCATGACCGACGCCGTCCCCGTGCCCCGTGGAACGACGATCACCGCACAGTTCACCCATCTCGGGTCGATCGGCGTGACGTGCTGAGCACCGAGCTGATTCGCCGCTCGGCTGCCCGGCCTTCACCGAGCTGTAATTGGGTAGTCCCTCGGTAGTTCCCCCGATGTGACGGAGACCACTGCGGGCATAACGTCGAGGAACAGGTCAACCACCCAGCAATCCGCCCAGGTGACATACCCGTCTTGCCCGAGCTGTCAGCCCACTTCAGCCCTGGTGACGGACACCCTGCGCACGTTCGGTGGACGTCCGTCGAGGGAGGTCTCGCCGCCCTCGACGAACCCGACCTGAATGCGACAGCCCACGTCGCGACTTCGTGACAGCCCAGCCCGCCGACCCCGCGGTCGGCCCTGGCGACCGAGAGGCAACCATGACGATTCCCAGCACCGCCACGTCGGCCCGGCCCACCGGCACCGCCCGTAGCGGCACGAGCATCCAGTTGATCACTGGCCGAGATCATCCCGACCCCGACTCGTCCACATCAGTGGCCAAGGCGCTGGCGCTGCTGAGCAGCTTCACTCCGCATCACCCCACCATGGGCGTTTCCGAGATCGCCCGCCGCGCGCAACTCCCGAAGTCGACCGCGCACCGGCTGCTCGCCGTCCTGGTCGACTGGGAGATGGTCACCAAGCGCGGCACGGAGTACTCGCCGGGCGCCCGGCTCAACGAGCTGGGCGCGCTCACCAAGCACCCCGACACCCAGGAGCTGCGGCGCGTCGCGCTGCCTCACCTACTCGACCTCTACGAAATGACCCACGAGACGGTGAACCTCTGCGTGCTCGCCGGAGAGGACGCGCTGTACGTGGACAAGATTCACGGTCACAACGGCGTCAACTCGCCAGCGTGCATCGGCGCGCGGCTACCGGCCGCCAACACGGCGATCGGCAAGGCGTTGCTCGCATTCAGCAGCACCGACGTACTCGCGCGTGTCTCAAACAATCTGCGTCCGGCGACGTCGTCGAGCATCGCTTCGCCGACTCAGCTCGCGCGCGAACTCACCATGATCCAGCGGTCCGGCATCGCCTACGACCGGCAGGAGATCCGACCGGGCCTGACCTGCATCGCGGCACCGGTGCGGAGTTGGTCCGGCGCGGTGATCGCCGCAGTCTCGATCTCCGGTCCCGTGCACCGGTTCCGGCCGGCGAACGCGGTGCCTGCCATCCGCGCCGTGGCTGCCGGGGTTGCCAAGCTCGCCCAGGAGATGAGCTGGCAGCAGCACATCTCCGTCTGACCCTTCATTCGAAAGCCCCGTGGCTCAGCCACGCAGACTCAACCCGTGGCGTCGCCACGCCGACAGTGAGGAAACTTGATGACCCGCCTGACCTTCGAGCTACCCGACAACGAGCAGGTCGCGGTTACGGTCCACACCCTGCTCAACGCCGGATACGCCGGCCGAAGCCAGGCCGACGTCGCCGCGCACGTCGCCGAGCTTGCCGAGTTGGGAGTACCCGCACCCACCAGGATTCCCTGCATCTACCCGATCGCGCCGTACCTTGCCATGCAGGTCGACGAGGTGCCCGTCCAGCACGAACGCACCTCGGGTGAGGCAGAGTGGGCGCTGGTCGTCGCCGGCGACGATCCGAGCGAGCTGCTGCTGACCGCGGCCTGCGACCACACCGACCGGCGGCTCGAACAGCACGGCGTGGCATGGAGCAAGCAGGCCGCACCCGACGTGCTGGCGCGTCAGGCGTGGCGGCTGGCCGACGTCGCGGACCGCATCGACGAGCTCACCCTCGTCGGGAGTGTGATGACCGAGGCCGGACCGCAGGTGATCCAGCACGGCACCCTCGCCGAGTTGCTGACCCCGATGTACTGGGCTGAGGAGCTGCGCGCGCGCGGCATGCTGAACCCCGGCACCGTGCTCATGTCCGGAACGATCCCGATGCGTGCCGAGGTCGACCAGTTCAGCACGGGATGGAGCGTCGAGCTGGGCGATCCGCGCACGGGCCGGTCGATCGAATTGTCCTACGCGGTGCGCCAAACTCCGCCACCGGTCGACTGACCGTTGACTCCGTTGCTCGATTCCGCCTACGTTCCCTTCTCTTCAGGAGCTGCTGTGCACGACCCTTCCGATCCCTGGTCCCCACTACGCCTCAATTCAGGTGCGACGCTGAGAAATCGGTTCGTCCTCGCGCCAATGACGACCGACGCCTCCGATCCGAACGGGTCGGCGACCGAGGCCGAGTTGAACTATCTGGCGCGGCGTGGTGCCGCCGAGTTCGGCGCGGCCATCACCTCCTGCGCCTTTGTGCACCCCGACGGGCGGGCCTGGCAGGGCATCGGTGCGACCGACGACTCGCACCTGGACAGCCTGGGAGCGGTGGCCGGGGCGGTCCGAGGCGACGGCGGGCTCGGTGTTCTGCAGATTTACGACGGTGGCCGCATCGCGCTACCGGAACTGGTCGGGCCCAGCGGTATTCGCGGACCCTCGCCCATCCCCTCGGCACGTCCAGGCGCCCGCATACCGCGAGAACTGACCGACCACGAGATCCAGGAACTGCTCACCGCGTTCGGGCGGGCGGCCGCCCTCGGCGTGCAGGCGGGATTCGACGGGATCGAGATCCATGGCGCAAACCACTACCTGATCCACCAGTTCTTCTCCCCACGGGCCAACCAGCGCACGGACCGATGGGGCGGTGACGTCGCCGAACGAATGCGCTTTCCGCTGGCGGTTGCCCAGGTCGTACGCGAGGCAGTTGGACCGGAGGTCACCGTGGGATTTCGGGTCACGCCGTTCGAGTCGGAGGCAGGCGGCTACACCCTCGACGATTCGGCACTCCTGGCCGACCGCCTGGCCGCCGACGGCGTCGACTACGTGCACATCTCGATGGACAACTTCCGCCGGAACTCCCCCCAACCGGAGGACCGAGACTGGACCAAGACCCGAGCACGCGTGGAGTCGCGCAATCCGATCGAGGCGATCGCCGCGGCGGTGGCCGGGCGCAGCGCGGTCGTCGCGAGCGGCGGCATCCGCACGCTGAACGACGCCCGCGATGCCCTGGGCGCGGGCGCGGATCTGGTTGCGGTCGGACGTGCGGCGCTCATCGACCCCGAGTGGATCGACAAGCTGAAGGCCGGCGCACACTCTCAGGTTCGGACTCAGCTACCGGAGGATGCCGCCGATATCGAGTCGGTGCTGACCATCCCACCGCGCATGGTGCGCTACCTGCTGAGCAGGCCCGGGTGGATTCCGCGCGCGGGACAGGACGCCTAGCGGTGGCGGACACAAGCGTGCGAATCGGGCTCTGCCAGCTGACCTCCACCGCCGACCCAAACCACAACCTGTCGCTCGTACGCAGCTGGGTGGAGCGCGCCGCCGAGGCCGGCGCGCGGGTCGTGGTGTTCCCGGAGGCCACGATGGCCCATTTCGGCGTCCCACTCGCCGCGGTCGCCGAACCGATCGACGGCCCGTGGGCATCCGCGGTCAGCGAGATCGCCAGCGACCACGGTGTGATGATCGCCGCGGGTATGTTCACCCCGGACGGTGACCGGGTGCGCAACACTGTGCTGCTCACCGGGCTCGGTCAGCACCTCGGGTATCACAAGATCCACCTCTACGACGCCTTCGGCTATCGCGAATCCGACACCGTGGTGCCCGGCACTGACTGCGTCACGGTCACGGTCGACGACCTCGTGATCGGGGTCGCGACCTGCTACGACATCAGGTTCCCTGCCCTGTTCCAGCGCCTCGCCGAGGCCGGGGCGAGCGCGGTGCTGCTGCCGACCTCGTGGGGTGCAGGGGAAGGCAAGGCACAGCAGTGGGAGGTGCTCGTCCGCGCCCGGGCGTTGGACTCGGGAGCGTGGATACTCGGATGCGACCAGGCGGACCCGAGGACGACAAGTGTCCAGGTGAATCCGGACGCACCGACTGGCATTGGCCGGTCCCTCGTCGCCGACCCGTTCGGCGCCGTCGCGGGCCGGCTGGGCGCCGAGCCGGACTTGCTGATCGCCGATGTCGACGCGGCCACCGCGATCCGCTCTCGGGAGCGGACGGGTGTGTTGGCCAACCGTGCGCCCGCGACGTTCTGAGTTCCGGACATCGACGTTGTCGGACCGAAAATCCCCCGTGCGGATGGCCGCCGAGCGGATTCCGGCAACCACGAGCCGACGCTGACCGTCCCGCCGCCGTCGGCTCATCGACCCTGTCGGGCGAGGAGCGCCGCGACCTGGGTCCGGGAGTTCACCTCGAGCTTGGTGAAGATGTGCTCGACGTGACTCTCCACGGTGCGCAGCGCGACGACCAATGCCTGAGCGATCTGTTTGTTCGTCAGGCCCTCGGCGAGCAACCGCGCCACCTGTGTTTCCCGGGGTGTGAGGCTGGCGATGAGTGCGTCGTCGGGCGAGGATTCCTCCTCGACCGGCGGCGCCTCCCCCAGCGCGTAGGCGATCGCCTGCTCCGTGTCGAGCCGTCGCCCATCAGCGATGGCGGATTTAAATAAGCTGTCCCCCAATAGCGTTCGACTCTCCTGCACTGTCCGTTCGCTCCAGGTCCGCAGTTCGAACCCACTGGGGTAGTGCCCCAGCGGTTCCCACACCCGTCGAACCGCCCCCGACAACCGCGCCGATCGGAGCGCGTCACCCTCCGCCACGGCGACCCAGGACAGCAGTTCCATCACGACCGCGATGCCGAGCACGTCCTGAAAGGGTCGCTTGATCGCCAACGCCTCCCGCAGCTGCTCACCGGCCGTGGCGATGTCGCCGCGCATCCAGTTCGCCAGGCCGAGAAACGTGAGGATCCAGGACAACAACCAGCGTTCGCCGTGCACCGTGCACGCATCGCGACACCGCTCGAGCACCTCGAGTGCCCGCTCCGGCTCCTGCCGACGACAGTAGGCCCAGCCCACATGTTCGAGCGCGAGTACGTGGAGCATGCTGGGACCGCCCGCCTCCTCCATTGCCGATCCCTCCTCGATCAGCGCCATGCCAAGCGCCGTATTGCCGAGGTTGTGTTCGGCGACTCCGCGAAGGTGCGTCGCGTGTGCGAGGTTCACGGTATCGCCCAGTTCGCGCGCGAGGTCCTCGCTGCTGCGCAACAAGTCCAGGGCGACAACGGCTTTACCCTCCGCCACCGCGAGATAGCCGTTCGACCACAGCGCGGCCGCGCGCTCGGGGCTCGGGGCGCTGTCCGACGCCAGCGATCGATCCAGCCAGTGGCGGCCCTCTCGCTGCTGTCCGCACCCCAACCAGTACCAGAACAGTGCCGAGGCCATGCCGAGGGCGGCCCGTCCACCGTCGGGATCCGAGAGCAGCGCATCGAGGACCGCGCGCAGGTTGGCGTGCTCCCCGCGCATCCGTTCGACCATCTGCTCCTGGCCCGGACCGAACCAGTTCTCGTCGAACTCCCGCGCCAGACGCCGGTAGTACGCCCGATAACGCTCGACGATCGCCGCATCGGCAGGGTTCTCGCGCAGCTTCCGCAGTCCGTACTCCCGGACCGTTTCGAGCATGCGGTAGGTCGGCCTTCCATCAGTGACATGCCGGACGAGAATCGACTTGTCCACCAGCGCCGCGATGCAGTCCACGACCGCGTCCCTGGGTAGATCGTCGCCGCTGCAGACGCACTCGGCGGCCTGCAGGTGTACGGATCCGGTGAACACCGACAGCCGATCCCACAGCAGTCGTTCCCGATCCGAACAGAGTTCGTAACTCCAATCCAGCATCGCCCACAACGACTGGTGCCGCGGCGCCGCGGAGCGGTCTCCGACGCTGAGCAGCCGGTAGTGGTCGTCGAGGCGATCGAGAAGCTCGCTCGGCGACAACGCGCGCATGCGCCCGGCCGCCAGCTCGATCGCCAGTGGCAACCCGTCGAGCCGACGACACAGTTCCTCGACCGTCTCCGCGTTGTCCGGGGTGACCCGGAATCCGGGGGCAGCGGCCGCGGCCCGCTCCGCGAACAGCGTCACAGCCGCGGGCCGCGTACCCTCGGCGCCCGCCCGATCATTCGTCGCGCGCTGGACCGAGAGCGGCTCCACCGCGAACACATGCTCACCGGCGACTCGCAGTGGCTCACGGCTGGTGACCAGGATTCGTAGATTTGAGCAGGCGGACAACAGGTTCCGGACCAGGACCGCGCTCTCGTCGAGCAGGTGCTCGCAGTTGTCGAGCACCAGTAGCAGCTCACGCCCACGCAGATAGTCGATCATGGTCGCCACCACGTCCGCCTGGTGGGTGGGAGCGCCCACCACCTGCGCCACCGTCAACGCAACCAGGGCGGGATCGGCGACCTCGGCCAATTCGACCAGCACCGCACCGTCAGAGAACCCGCGTCGGGCCTTACGGGCCACGTGGACCGCGAGCCGGGTCTTGCCCACGCCACCGATCCCGGTCAGCGTCACCAGCCGCGAGAGGCCCACCAGACGGCGAATCTCCACTGATTCCGTGCTGCGTCCGACCAGGCTCGTCATGTCCGCCGGCAGGCCCTGCGCGGCGGGGAGCGGCGGGGCATCGGCCATCACATCACCTCGGGCGTCAATTGGGGGTACTTCAGCATTCAACGATAGTCACTGTCGCCACACGAGGCCCAGAAATGGCGGCGTCCGATGACGTTCCGGCAGTCGGACCAGCTCCGTTGGCACCACAGTATGCGGCTCGTAGTTTACCGAGAACTCGCACCGCACACCACGAGGAGCTGTCACGTGATCGATCAACAGACCACAACAAACTCCGGTCGGCGAATCCAGACCTCGCAGCAAACCGAGGAGTTCTTCCGAACAATCGACGAGGAGTTGAAACAGGGAATTGTTTCACCCCGAATATTCAACGATTCCGAACTCTACGCCCACGAACTGGACCGAATTTTTGCCCGCTGCTGGTGTTTCGTCGCGCACGAATCCGAGATCCCGATGCCGGGCGACTACGTGCTGCGGTACATCGGACAGGATCAGTTCATCGTCGTGCGCGACGAAGACGGTCAGGTGCGGGTCTTGTTCAACAAGTGCACGCACCGCGGCAGCCCGGTCTGCCGGGTGGAGAAGGGAAACAGTTCACATTTCCGCTGCCCGTACCACTCGTGGGTGTTCAAGAACACTGGCGAGTGGAGCGGCGCGCCGTACCGCAAAAAGGCCTACAAGAAGCTCGATGCCGAACTCTGGGGCCTCGCCTCCGCGCCTCATGTGGATTCGGTCCACGGCCTGATCTTCGCGTCGTTGGATCCCGGCGCCCCGACACTCGACGAGTACCTCGGCGAGATGCGGTGGTATCTGGACGCGCTGCTCGGCCTCAACGATCAAGGCATGAGCGCGATCGGCGAACCCCAACGCTGGAGGGTTCCGGCGAACTGGAAGTCCGGTGCCGAGAACTTCATGGCCGACGCCTACCACGTTCCCTCCCTGCATCGTTCGGCAGAGGAAGTCGGCATGTTTCCCGGTATCGAGGCCGGCGGGGCCGGGCCGCAGGCGTCGTCCCGACACGTGTACTTCGACGAGGGCCACGGCATGATCATCAACGACGGCTTCCTGCCACCGCCGTGGCATCGGTCCGGCTTCCCACCCGAGGTGGCCGACACGTTCCAGCCCGATCGACTGACCTCAGATCAGCAGCTGTTCGTCGAAAATCATTCGGCAACAACCTTTCTCATCTTCCCCAATCTCGGGCTGGTGCGTGTTCCTGCATCCCCGCATCCGGGCGCCCCGCCGACGGTGTTCACCTACCTGCGCCAGTGGCAGCCCTCCGGTCCAGACACCATCGTGAACTGGAACTGGACGCTGGGATGGAACAGCGCGCCGGAGGGTTTCAACGAGGAGGCCTATGTCGCCGCGTTGAGCATGCACGGCCCTGCCGGCATCCTCGAACAGGACGACACCGTGGTCTGGGGCGGCGCACCAGTGGCGGGCAAGTCGGTCTTCGCGCGAAAGAGCGGAATGCGCTTCAATTTTCAGCTCGGCCTCGACGGCATGAGCGACTACGCCGAAGACCCCGAGTGGCGATTCCCCGGCCGTGCCACCACCTCCGCCCTCGGCGAAGCCCCGCAACGGGCCTTCTACCGCCGGTGGCTGCGCGAGGTATCCACACCCGACCGACCCGAGCGAACGGAGAACGGAGAATGATCGTCACCACCGACACCTCGCGGGACATCACCGGAGAATGCACCCAGTTCCTGTTCCGCGAGGCCGAGTACCTCGATCACCGAGAGTTCGACCGCTGGCTCGGTCTCCTGTCCGAGGAACTCGTGTACGTGATGCCGATTCGTGTCACGCGAGGACCGGAGGCGCGACACCTGGAATTCTCGCCGGTCGGATTTCACATGAAGGACACCTACGCATCGATGAAGATGCGGGTTTCCCGGCTCCACACCGAGCATGCCTATGCCGAGGATCCGCCCTCTCGTACCCAGCGGTTGGTGACCAACGTCCGCGTCGATCCGATCGACGACGCCGGCAAGTACGACGTGCGCAGCAATTTCATGTGCTTTCGGGCACAGGGCGACGGCATTGAATCGGATTTGATTGTCGGCGAGCGACTGGACGTCCTGCACGACACCTCCGACGGCTGGAAGCTGGCGGCCCGGACCGTACACCTGGCGCACACCACGCTGGCGACCGCGAACCTCGGGGTGTTCCTGTGACCTCGATGCGGCTCAGCAACGAGTTCGCCGACGTGATCGTGCGGGTGATCTCGACCGGAAACGGCGAGCGGCTAGAGATCTCCTCGCCCCGGCGGGGTTCGACCATCCGGCTCGATCCGGTGGAACTGGAGGCCCTGACCTGGCAGACCACCGAAGTCTTCACCCGGATGCTGGAGGGATCAATCGGCCCGGCGACGTTGTGACGCCTGCCTGTTCTGCCCCGAAAGTGGGCGCAACCGTTGTGGAAAGGAAACAGACATGAATGAAGGTTGGCTGAGCGGGAAGGTCGTGCTGATCACCGGTGGTGGTACCGGGATCGGCCGCGCCGTGGTGGAACGCTTCGTCGAGGAGGGTGCGCAGGTCGGCGTGCTCGACCGATCTGAGGAGGCCATCGCGGAACTGCGCGCGCTGCCCGGCGCGAACGTGTCCGCGACCCAGGGCGACGTCCGCAGCCTCGACGACCACAAGCGGGCCGTCGCCGACACCGTCGAGCGGTTCGGCAGGCTCGACGTGTTGGTGACCGTGGCCGGCATCTTCGACTATTTCGTGTCGCTCGAGAGCCTCGAGGACGACCGGATCGACGCCGCCTTCGCCGAGATGTTCGACATCAACGTCAAAGGCTCGTTGCTTGCGGTGAAGGCCGCCCTGCCGGAACTGTCCAAGACACATGGCAACGTGGTGCTGACCATCTCCAATGCCGGCTTCCTGCCCGGCGGCGGCGGACCGCTCTACACCGGATCGAAGTTCGCTGTTCGTGGCCTGCTTTCCCAGCTCTCATTCGAACTCGCTCCACACATCCGGGTGAACGCTGTAGCGCCGGGCGGGACGGTCACGCAGCTGCGCGGCATGGAGGCGATGGGCTCCGGCGATCAACGCCTGGTCGACATGCCCGACCTGGCCGGCCTGATCCGCCAGACCAATCCGCTGCAGGTGGCCTCCGAACCCGCCGACCATGCGTGGGCATACGTCTACCTGGCCTCCAAGGAGCGGACGCAGTCGGTGACCGGCTGTGTCATCCACTCCGACGGTGGGCTGCAGAGCCGCGGGCTGGTTCCGCTCGGCGGCGAGCTGACCTCGTAGCCGGGGGCGCCTTCGCCACCTGGTGGTGTGTCTCGGGTTCATCTGAGACACACCACTAGGGCCTTTGCGGGGTGGACCTTGTGCCGCCGGCCCGACGGCGAGCCAGCTCGGCATGGACATCGCAGAGGGTCGGGAAGCGCCCGCCGACGGCGGGGCGGATCACCATGCCCCGATCGACCTCGGCGACGAAATGCTCGAGCGCCTCGGTCGCCCACCTCTGCACGGGACCCATCGGCGACAACCGCGAGTTCAGCATCGCACTCTCCTTCTAACCGACTGTGGCACAACGGCACTCAAGAATCCTGACTTGAATGTCCGTGACATGCGCTCACGCTATGGAATTCAGGCGGCATCGTCTACGACACCGTTCAGCCGTACGAAACAGCTCTCCCGACCCGGGCGTCCGACGGGTTCCGATTCCACCGATCTGAGAGGTGAACATGCACAGCTACAACACGATCTTCATCGACGGCCATTGGGTTTCGTCGACCGGAGGCGACACGATCTCGATCGTCTCGCCACACGACGAGCAGGTGATCGCATCGGTTCCGAACGGCACGCCCGCCGACATCGACGCGGCCGTCGGTGCGGCCCGCCGCGCGTTCGACACAGGCCCCTGGCCGCGTATGACCGTTTCTGAGCGCCTCGACTTCCTGACCCGGCTGGCCGATCTGTACGAGGCGCGACTCGAAGACTTCGCCCAGATCATCAGCGCCGAGATGGGTGCGCCGATCACCCTGTCCCGGGCCCGACAGGCCACCGGCGGCCTGTACTGCCTGCGCTCGACCATCTCCGTTGCCGAAGAATATGAATGGGAACAACCCCGTCCCACCGCCGAGAGCGGTCCCGCCATCGTGCGCAGACTTCCGGTCGGCGTCGTCGGCGCGATCGCTCCGTTCAACTTTCCGCAGATGCTGATCATGGCCAAGCTGGCGCCGGCACTTGCTGCAGGCTGCACAGTGGTGGTCAAGCCCGCTCCGGAGTGCCCACTGGACGCAATGCTGCTGGCCGAGCTCGTCGAGCAGGCGGGCCTACCGGCGGGAGTGGTCAACGTGGTGCCCGCGGACAAGGCCGCATCGGAACATCTGGTGGCGCACCCAATGGTGGACAAGATCGCCTTCACCGGCTCGACGCCAGCCGGCCGACAGATCGCCTCCGTGTGCGGACGTGACATGCGACGCTGCACCGTCGAACTGGGCGGCAAGTCCGCGGCGATCATCCTCGACGACGCCGATCCGGTGGCCACCGCGTCCGCGATGGAGTTCGCCTCGTTCGCCAACAGCGGGCAGGGGTGCGTGAGCCAGACCCGGATTCTCGTGCCGCGCGCACGCAAGAGCGCCCACATCAATGCCCTAGCGGACATGGTCGAGTCGCTGCACGTCGGCGACCCGTCCGACCCCACCGTCGACGTCGGGCCGATGGTGACCCGCACCCAGCAGCAGCGGGTGGCCGAATACATCGAGCTCGGCGCCGACGAGGGCGCGACCACCGTCGTCGGCGGCCCGGGCATGCCGGAGGGATTGACGCACGGGTGGTACGTGCGCCCTACGCTCTTCGCGGATGTGCACAACGGAATGCGGATCGCGCAGGAGGAGATCTTCGGCCCCGTGGTGTGTGTCATCGAGTACGAGGACATCGACGACGCCGTGCGGATCGCACAGGACTCCCCGTACGGTCTGGGTGGCTCGGTGTGGACGAACGACCGCGCGGCAGGGATGGCGGTCGCCGATCGCATGCGGACCGGCATGTTCGGCATCAACACCTTCACCCTCGACTTCGGGAGCCCTTTCGGCGGGTTCAAGGCCAGCGGGATCGGTCGTGAGTTCGGGCCGGAGAGCCTCGATGAGTACACCGAGTCGCAGACGCTCTACGTGGACGCCGCGCTCGCGTGACCCCTCCCTCGGAGACTACTGAACGACGAGACGCCCGATCGGCGGCCTGCTGACCGGTGTGGAAGTCCTGGCCGCGCTCGCCAGAAGCCAGAAAACGAACGTGCCCCAGACAGGGGTTCGGCCGGGGATGTAGCGATTAATCGCATCCTCGGCCGGATCTCTGCTTCTCAAGTTATTGACCGTTACCGGCCTTTCTTCTTGATCCGCACCCCTGAGAGTACGCCCGGCGCGGCACCCTCGGCAATAGTTCTGACCTGCGAATCAGGGGTGAATTTCGCGACGCCGGGACCGGACGCGATTGCGGAAACGGGCGCCGAGGACGATCGTCAGAGGTACCGATGGCGGCAGGGTCGCACCCACCGTGCGGTCCGTCGGCAACTGCTCCGGGAGGCACCATGGCACTACCCAGCCCATGGCCCACGATTCACGCCGAGCGGTCGGCCCTCGCAGACGACCTAGCCTCGCTCACCGACGAGCAATGGTCGGCTCCGTCGCTGTGCGGGCAGTGGTCGGTGTGGGAAACGCTCGGTCACATGACCGCGACCGCGAAGATGACGCCCGCTCGGTTCCTCCGCAAGATGGCGGGGACCGGATTCCGCTTCGAACCGATGTTCGCGAAAGAGATCGCGCGGGAGACCGCGGGCACCCCTGCCGACGCCCTCGCACAGTTCCGGTCCGCCGCGAACAGGTCCACCGCTCCGCCCGGCCCGGTCGACACCTGGCTGGGCGAGACGATCGTGCACGCCGAGGACATCCGGCGCCCCCTCGGCATCACACACGAGTACCCGCCGGACGCCCTCGTGCGCGTCGCGGACTTCTTCAAGGGCTCGAACCTGCTGATCGGCACCAAGACCCGCATCGCCGGGCTCACCCTCCGCGCCACCGACGCCGACTGGTCGACGGGGTCCGGGCCGGAAGTGACGGGCCCGATGCTCCCCCTCGTCCTCGCAATGACGGGACGGCCCGCCGGACTGGCTGATCTGTCCGGCGACGGCCTGGCCACGCTGACCGAGCGGATCTGACCAGGCGCTCCGTCCCGACGCCGCTACTGCTGCTGAATCGAGGCGATCTGGAAGTTCGCGCCGAGCGGATCGGCCACCGCCGCCAACCGGCCGAACGGCGTGTCCTCCGCGGGGCGGACGACCGAGCCCCCGAGTTCGACCACCTTCTCGAGCGCCAGATCCGTGTCCTGCACGCCGACGTAGAACTGCCAGAACGACGGGACACCCTCGGGCAGGAAGCCGGATGCGTCCATCGCGCCCGCCACCATCTCGTCGCCGATCTTGGCCTGGGAGTACCTGAACTCGTCGCTGTCGCCGATCGGGTCGTAACTCCACCCGAACACGCTCTCGTAGAACGGCAACGCCGCCGCGTAGTCGCGAGACAACGTCTCGAACCAGACCGGGGCGCCCGCCTCGTCCACCAGACCGAATCCGCGGTGCTGATCCGCCTGCCAGACACCGACAACGGCGCCGGCCGGGTCACCGATGATCGCCATCGTGCCCTGGTCGCCGACCACCATTGCGGGCATCATCACCTGTCCGCCCGCGGCCGCGGCCTTGTCCGCGGTCGCCGCCGCATCCTCCGACGCGAGGTAGACGGTCCAGATGTTGCCGTACGGATTGCCCTCCTGCTGCGGGCCGAGCCCGGCGATCGGCTTGCCGTCCTTGCTGAAGATCGAGTAGCCGCCGTACTGCGGGTCCTCATTGGTGTCGGCCGCCCACCCGAAGAGCCCGGAGTAGAAGGGGATGACGCGCTGCGGATCCGAACTGGTCAGGTCCACCCAACACGGTGCGCCGACTATGGTCTTGGGTTCAGGCACTGCTGTCTCCTATGGCCGAGGTGTGGCTGCTGACGGTGTGCGGTGCCGAACCTACTCTCCCGCACCGACATCCGCGCGGTCACGCGGGCGGGCACTCGTCCGGCGCGGGAATTCCGCGCAACCGATCGTCGAGCCAGTGCAGCGCCCCCAAATAGCCGGTGACCGCGGCGATCAGATGCTCGCCGAAGACCTCCCGGTACACCGCTGGAACGCCGAGCCCGCACTGCTCCAGGAAGAGCTCCCGTGCCCCCTCAGCCGGGATCCAGAACTCCTGCGCGCCGTTGTAGATGTACAGCGGGGTGCCCGACGCCATGCCGGCCATCTTCATGACGCGATAGAGCTCGCGCGCCTGCGGCGAGGCCAGCGGATTGTCGATGTCGGCCATCACCTCGATCGGCAGGAACGTCACGCCCGCCGCGCCGAGCGTGACGACGCACTGGTCCTTGAGCGGGGAGGTGGCCAGCTGCTGCGCCAGGTTGTTGGCGAGGGCGAGGATCTCGGTGCGTTCCCTCGCGATACCCAGCGTCGCGCCGTGGAACAACCCGGTCGCGAGATTGCCGTTCATGCTCCTGGTGAGCATCTCGAAGTTCGCGGGAACCCCGCCCAGCGCGGCGCCGACGATGTCGCCTGCCAGGTCGGGGGCGTAGGAGTCGATCAGCTTGACCGCGCCGTTGGTGGCGATCGCCCCGCCCGAGTAGCCCGTCATCGCGAACTTGCTCGCGCCGAATTCGTCGGGCAGCGCGCGGCGCAGTCCGCGGATGGTGTCCAGGACCGCGTGCCCCGCCACATACGGCTCGGCGTAGGCCATCCGCGGCCCCTCGTGGTCCGGGATCAGGACCGCGTAGCCGTGCAGGGCCGCCAACGCGGTGGTCGGCGGGACGAAGTCGGCGACATTGGTGGACAGGTTCAGGCCGTGCGCCAGCGTGTAGCCGGGCGTGCAGGCCCGCCCGAGCGCATCGATGGGCAGGTTGTTGACCAGGACCGGCCGACCGCCCGCCCCGGTCCACGGCCTGGTGGGGATGATCAGCGTCGCGGTCGCGTAGGAGGGCACGCCCACGGCGTCGGTTGTCCGGACCTTGAGCTGGCGGACCTCCCGCACCGGCGCGCCGACGAGGGGCGCAGCCGCCGCCGTCACGTCCCGCATCTCCAACACGTCACCGTTCGCGCTGTCCCCCAGCGAGTCCGGCCACCGGTCGAAGAAAGGGTCACCGACGTCCGAGGGCATGACCGCGATCCGCAGCGCCTGGATTCCGGCGGGCTCCCCCGGTGCGGCCGCTATCGACGGCACCTCACGCGGCGGGGGGCCGAGCGCCGGTGGCGGCACGATCGAGTCGACGATGGCAGGCAGGCCGGTGCCGGGAGGCGACGGGACGGCCGTCTGCGCGGAGGCAGTCCCACGTGCAGGGGACACCGCGAGCGCGATCGCCATGGAGCACACGACGACCCCGAGTCGGGTGCGCCTCGCGAGAGCTCCCGTTGTCGTTCGCGCCCCTGCCCGCAGGACCGGCATACACCCACGCTAACACCGGAATCCGCCGCAACGGCGTAGCCGGAGTGGCTCGATCCGCCGGTCGCGTCAGAGGGTTCGGCGCCCCGAGAGCGCCCGCCCGAGGGTGAGCTCGTCGGCGAACTCCAGGTCTCCACCCATCGGCAGACCCGAGGCGAGCCGGGAAACCGTCAGGCCGGGGAAGTCGCGCAGCATCCGGACCAGATACGTCGCGGTGGCCTCGCCCTCGGTGTTCGGATCGGTCGCGATGATCACCTCCGAGACGTCGACGCCGTCTTCCTGATTGCCGATGCGCGCCAGCAACTCCCGAATACGGAGCTGGTCCGGACCGACACCGCTGAGCGGGTCGAGCGCGCCGCCGAGCACGTGATAGCGGCCGCGGAACTCCCGCGTCCGCTCCACCGCCTGGACGTCCTTGGGCTCCTCGACGACACAGATGACGGTGCGGTCGCGGCGGGCGTCCGCACAGATCCGGCACTTCTCCTTGTCGGACACCGTCCCGCACACGACGCAGAACTGCACCCCGTCGCGGACCCGCTGCAGCGCGTTCTGCAGCCGGTCGATGTCCGGTGGCTCGACGCTGAGCAGGTGGAAGGCGATGCGCTGCGCGCTCTTGGGCCCGATACCCGGCAGTTTGCCGAGCTCGTCGATCAGGTCCTGTACCGGACCCTCGTACACCGGGGCCTCTAGAAGGGGAGCCCGGGCAGGCCGCCCGCGAGGGGGCCGAGCTTGCCCGCCGCGATCTCCTGCGCCTTGCCCGACGCGTCCGCGATCGCGCCGATCACCAGGTCCTGCAGGGTCTCGACGTCCTCGGGATCGACCACCTTCGGGTCGATCGTCAGCGCGACGACCTCGCCGGTCCCCTTGACCGTTGCCGTCACGAGTCCACCGCCGGCCTGGCCGGTGACCTCCGCCTCGGCGATCTCTGCCTGCGCGGCCATCAGCTGCTGCTGCATCTGCTGGGCCTGCGCGAGGAGCTGCTGCATATCGGGTTGTCCACCGGGCTGCACGTCGATGTCCTTTCTGCGTGTTGCCCCGTCAGCGTAGCCCCATCCGGATAGCGTGGGTCCGTGCGTGCGAAGTCGGCCGGGTACCGGAGCGTCCTGCTCACGGCCGTCGCTGCCTCGGCGCTGGCGCTGTCGGCCTGCACCATCCCGACCGAGACCGCCGCAGGCGTGACCGCGGCCCCCACCACCACCGCAGGCGAGTTGGTGCGATCGGCCACCCTCCAGGGCAAGACGGTGTTCCTCGATCCCGGCCACAACGGAGCCAACGACGCGGGCATGAGCGCGCCGGTCCCGACCGGGCGAGGCGGCACCAAGGAATGTCAGACCACCGGCACGAGCACCGACGGCGGCTTCCCCGAGCACTCCCTCAACTGGGAGGTCGTCGCCCAGATGCGCACCGAGCTCGAGAATCTCGGCGCCCGGGTGTTGCTGAGCCGCGCCGACGACACGTCGGTCGCCCCGTGCGTCGACCGGCGGGCCGCCGACGCCAACGCGTCGGGCGCCGACGTGGTGGTCGCGATCCACGCCGACGGCGCCGCACCGGACCAGCACGGATTCCATGTCTGCTTCTCGGCGCCGCCGCTGAACGCGGTCCAGGCAGGCGCCTCGGTCGCCTTCGCCAAGTCCATGCGCGACGCCCTCGAGACGTCCGGTCTCACCCCGTCCACCTATGTCGGGGCGGGCGGACTGCTGCCGCGCGGGGACCTGAGCGGGCTCAACCTGTCCGAGCGGCCGTCGATCCTGGTGGAGCTGGGCAACATGCGCAACGCGGACGAGGCCCGCGCCGTGACCAGCGCGGAGGGCAGGGCCCGGTACGCGCAGGCCGTGGTTTTCGGCATCGTCCGCTATCTCGACGGCCGCTGACCGAACACATCGGCCAGCGGCCGCGGCGGTCGGTGTCAGGCCAGTTCGCGGGCCAGGTTCGCCAGCACGGCCGCCTGGATCCTCCGCAGCCCGGCAGGCGCGAAGGTGCGCTCGAAGAAGCCGCCGATGCCGCCAGCGCCCTTCCACTCGGTGGTCGTGGTGACCGTGGACCCGGCGCCGGAGGGGGCGACGGTCCAGGTGGTGACGAGGGTGGAGTTGGCGTCCTTCTCGGTCACCGTGTTGCCGTCGACGGTCACGGTGGCCTTGATGTCACGCGAACGCTTCTCGGTCGCCTTCAGCGTCCACTGCGCGATCGTGCCCGCACCCTGGCCGCCCTCGAGGATCCGGTAGTCCAGGTACTGCTCGGTGAGGATGCGGGGGCGCACCGTCTCGTAGTCGGTGAGCGCGGCGAGCGCCCGCTCCGGAGCCGCCGCGACCTCGACCGAACTGCTGGCGCTGACCTGTCCCACTGTGGATCTCCTTAGCATCTGCTGGCCGGACCCTGACGGTGGCCGACCCCGCCATCGTGCCCGCTCCGCGAACAGCCGGGCCAGTCCGCTCGACCGCGTGTGCCTCGGATCACAGCGGCGCCGCGAACCCCGAACCGCGACCGGTTCGCAACATTTGCGTGACGTTTCGCCGGACCGCCTTCCACTTGGGTGGCCGGTGTCGCACCCAGGCGATAGCGTCGGGGGGTGGCTGCCTCTCAGAGTGCGTTGCAACGACTGGGTCGACGAACATCCACGCCGGGTCACACCGGCGCGGCGGCCCATCGTGCCGGTGTCGAGCGTCTGCTCGCCAGCTATCACGCGATCCCGCCGTCGGCGACGGTGCGCCTGGCGAAGAAGACCTCAAACCTGTTCCGGGCGCGGGCAAAGACGAATGCGCCCGGACTGGACGTGTCCGGGCTCGGCGGGGTGATCTCGGTCGATCCCGCCGCCCGCACCGCCGATGTCGCGGGCATGTGTACCTACGAGGACCTGGTCGCCGCGACCCTGCCGTACGGCCTGGCACCGCTGGTGGTCCCCCAGCTCAAGACCATCACCCTCGGTGGCGCAGTCACCGGCCTCGGCATCGAGTCGACCTCGTTCCGGAACGGGCTGCCGCACGAATCGGTGCTCGAGATCGACGTGCTGACCGGCGGCGGGGAGATCATCACCGCCACCCCCGACGGCGAGCACTCGGACCTTTTCTGGGGTTTCCCCAATTCGTACGGCACCCTCGGCTACTCCACCCGGCTCCGCATCGAGCTGGAGCCGGTGAAACCGTTTGTCGCGCTGCGGCACCTTCGCTTCGACGACCTCACCGAACTGCAACGGGCGATGGACCGCATCGGCACCGATCGCAGCCACGAGGGCGTCGCGGTGGACTACCTCGACGGTGTGGTGTTCTCGGCGACCGAGTCCTACCTGACGCTCGGCACCCAGACCGACGAGGGCGGTCCGGTCAGCGACTACACGGGCCAGCAGATCTACTACCGGTCGCTGCAGCAGCGTTCCACGGATCGGCTCACGATCGCGGACTACCTGTGGCGCTGGGACACCGACTGGTTCTGGTGCTCGCGGGCGTTCGGTGCGCAGAATCCGCGGATCAGGCGACTGTGGCCGAAGCGCTACCGGCGCAGCAGTTTCTATTGGAAGCTGATCGCCCTCGACCAGAAGTACGACATCGGCGACCGGCTCGAACGCCGCAAGGGCAACCCTCCGCGCGAGCGGGTCGTGCAGGACGTCGAGGTCCCGATCGAGCACACCGCGGACTTCGTGGCCTGGTTCCTGCGCGAGATCCCCATCGAGCCGCTGTGGCTGTGCCCGCTGCGGTTGCGCGAGCCCGGGCCCGCGGGCGCGTCCGCCGTGCGACCGTGGCCGCTGTATCCACTCGAGCCGAAGCGGACCTATGTCAACGTCGGCTTCTGGTCGTCGGTGCCGATCACGCCCGGCGACCGCGACGGCGAGGCGAACCGGCTGATCGAGGACACCGTCGCACGGTTCGACGGCCACAAGTCCCTGTACTCGGACTCCTACTACGACGCTGACGACTTCGCCCGCCTCTACGGCGGCGACAACTACTCGATCCTGAAGCAGAAGTACGACCCCGATTCGCGACTATTGGACCTGTATTCGAAGGCGGTGCAACGCAAGTGACCACGTTCAAAGACGCCAGTACCCAGACTCGCAACCACCACAAGCTCTCGATCGCCGAGATCCTCGAGACCGTGGCGGACGGTGAGATCCCGGTCCGCTTCACCGCCTACGACGGCAGCGCCGCGGGTCCGGAGGACGCCGAGTACGGCCTGACGCTCAAGTCCCCGCGGGGCACCACCTACCTGGCGACCGCGCCTGGCGATCTCGGCATGGCACGCGCCTACGTCGCGGGCGATCTCGACGCCACCGGGGTCCACCCGGGAGACCCGTACGAGGTCCTCCGGGTGATGGGCGACGACCTGCACTTCCGGCGGCCGTCGGCACTGACGATCGCGAGCATCACCCGCTCGCTCGGCTGGGACCTGCTGCGGCCCATCGCCCCTCCGCCGCAGGAGGCCCTCCCCCGCTGGCGCAGGCTCGCGGAAGGCTTGCGCCACTCCAAGACCCGCGATGCCGAGGTCATCCACCACCACTACGACGTGTCGAACACCTTCTACGAGCACGTGCTCGGTCCGTCGATGACCTACACCTGCGCGGCGTACAAGTCCCCGAAGCAGAGCCTCGAGGACGCGCAGGAGAACAAGTACCGGCTGGTGTTCGAGAAGCTCGGACTCAAGGCGGGCGACCGACTGCTCGACATCGGATGCGGCTGGGGCTCGATGGTCCGCTTCGCGGCCCGGCGCGGCGTCAAGGTGATCGGGGTGACGCTGTCCGCCGAGCAGGCCGCGTGGGCGCAGAAGGCCATTGCCGACGAGGGCCTGTCGGATCTCGCCGAGGTCCGGCACTCCGACTACCGGGACATCGCCGAGACCGGCTTCGACGCGGTCTCCTCGATCGGGCTGACCGAGCACATCGGGGTGCACAACTACCCCGCCTACTTCGGTTTCATCCAGTCCAAGCTGCGGGACGGCGGGCGGCTGCTCAACCACTGCATCACTCGCCCGGACAACCGGCACCAGGCCCGCGCGGGCGGGTTCATCGACCGCTACGTGTTCCCGGACGGCGAGCTGACCGGATCGGGCCGGATCATCACCGAGATCCAGAACATCGGCCTCGAGGTCCGGCACGAGGAGAACCTGCGCGAGCACTACGCGCTGACCCTCAAGGCCTGGTGCCAGAACCTGGTGGACAACTGGGACGCCTGCGTCGCGGAGGTCGGCGAGGGCACCGCGCGGGTGTGGGGGCTCTACATGGCCGGTTCACGGCTCGGGTTCGAACGCAATGTGGTGCAGCTGCACCAGGTGCTGGCCGTCAAGCTCGGCCCGAAGGGCCAGGCGGAGGTGCCGCTGCGCCCGTGGTGGAAGGGCTGATCGCCCGGGGACACTCCCCCGCTCGCTCTCGCCCTGATCGCGGCCACCTGAGGAGGGTGGCCGCGGTCGGCTGACCGCCACTGCTCGAAGAAGCGCTGCCCAACGTGCATCTGACCCAATGCTGACCTACCAATCACTCGGTCAGCTAGTGTGTCCCGCATCACCACCGCGCCGACGGCGCACGGATGCGAGGAGAACTGATGCGTCGACGAACGAGCGCCCTACTGGCGGCACTGACGGGGCTCGCCTTGCTGGCGGGCGGGCCCGCGGCGGCCGCACCGGGCAGCTCCGGCAGCACGGGCGGCGCCGGCAGCACCGGGTCCATAGAGCCGGTCGCCAGCCTGCCCGCCGACTTCCTGTGGGGGGTGTCCTCGTCGGGGTTCCAGTCGGAGGGCTATTCGCCTGACAGCAACTGGATCCGCTACGAATCGGCCGGTAATACCAAGGACCCGGTCGGCACGTCGGCCGACTTCCGTCACCGCTACAAAGAGGACATCCAGTACGCCAAGGCCCTCGGGGCCAGGGTGTACCGGATGGGCGTCGAGTGGGCGCGACTCGAGCCCCAGCAGGGCCGCTACGACGAGACCGCCTGGGCGTTCTACGACGACGTGGTCGCGAGCATCCGGGCCGCGGGTATGCAACCGATGATCACCCTCGACCACTGGGTGTACCCCGGGTGGGAGTTCGACCGTGGCGGATGGAACAACGCGGGCATGGTCACCGACTGGCTGGCCAACGCACGCAAGGTCGTCGACCGGTACGCGAAGTACGACCCGTCCTGGATCACCATCAACGAGCCGTCGGCATACCTGTTCCAGGAGATCAGCCACGGTGGCCTCGATCCGGTGAACACCCCGGCCGCCCTCGACCGGTGGGTGGCCGTCCACAACGGGATCTACGACTACATCCACCGGGTGCAGCCCGGAGCGCAGGTGTCCTCGAACGTGGCCTACTTCCAGGCGGTCGAGGCCGCGATCGACACCACCTTCCTCGACCGCGTCGCCCACAAGCTCGACTTCATCGGCCTGGACTACTACTACTCGATGTCCCCCACCGACCTGAGCTACGCCAACGTCTTCTCGGAGCCCTGGAAGGCCAGTGCGGCACCCGACGGCCTCTACTACGCGCTGCGTCACTACGCGAAGCGCTTCCCGGGCAAGCCCCTGTACATCGTCGAGAACGGCATGCCCACCGAGGACGGCAAGCCCCGCCCGGACGGTTTCGCCCGCGCCGACCACCTCCGCGACGCCGCCTACTGGCTGCAGCGCGCAAAGGACGACGGCATCAATGTCGTCGGATACAACTACTGGGCCACCACCGACAACTACGAATGGGGAAGCTACACACCCCGTTTCGGTCTCTACACCGTCGACGTGAAGAACGATCCGACGCTCGAGCGGAAGCCGACGGAGGCGGTCGCGGCCTACCGGTCGCTCATCGCACAGGGTGGAGTCCCGACCGACTACCAGCCGAGCAGGCCACCGACCGCGTGCTCACTGGTCGACGGCCTCGACAGCTGCCTGAGCCCGGCGAACTGACGCGGCGCCCGATTCCAGACGCGGTGCCCCTCGCCGTCGAGCTAGGGGCACCGAACCATTCGCGGCGGGCGCGCATCGTCGGCCCGGCCGATCAGGCTGCACAACCACTCCACACGCCCGAGAGCAAGCGACAGACCGTCGTTCTCACACGGAAGGAATCGAGATCGACATGAGCACACGACTGGGAATCGATGTCGGTGGCACCGGGATCAAGGCCGGCCTGGTGGACATCGAAGCGGGTCGACTCGTCGGGGAGCGGATCACGGTTCCCACCCCTCGGCCGTCCACGCCTGCCGCGGTGGCGACGGCTATCTCCGATCTCGCGGAGCACTACAGGTGCGACGGTCCAGTCGGGGTCGCACTCCCGGCCGCCGTCGCCGGGGGCCTCGTCCAGACTGCCGCGAACATCGATCGGTCGTGGATCGGTACTGATGCGACGGATCTGTTCGCCGACGCTCTCGGGGGCCGCGACGTGGCCGTGACCAATGACGCCGATGCGGCCGGAACAGCCGAATACAGGTTTGGCGCTGCGCGCGGCACAGCAGGTGTCGTCATTGCGCTCACCTTCGGAACCGGCATCGGTTCTGCAATTCTCCATGACGGAGTGCTGTTGCCCAACACCGAATTCGGGCATCTCGTCGTTGACGGGGTCACCGCCGAACATCGCGCCTCGGCCTCCGCCAAGTCGGCCCGGGCCATGTCCTTCGAGGGCTGGGCACGGGAAGTCAGTCGAGTGTTGACGGCAATCGAGGATCTGCTGTCCCCTCGGCTGTTCGTCGTCGGCGGCGAGATCAGCCAGCATGGCTCTCGATGGATTCCCTTGCTGACGAACCGGATCGCAGTTGCCGCAGCCGAGTTGGGCAACGCTGCGGGCGTCATCGGCGCCGCGCTGGCGATCGAACACCATCGAGGGGAAGGCCCTCTCGATCCGAGGGCGGTCTACCTACGCCGGGGCTCGGCGACTGACCGCGTCGCGAGGTGAATGGACGCGTTGGCGGTCAGCGCATGAGCGGCAGGTCGCGGCGCAGCACGGTGGTCAGAGTTCGCATCGCGCCGACCATGTCGAACGACTCGTCCTGCAGCCACTGCTCCTCGAGGCCGGAGATGGCCCCGATGATCACGGAGGCCATGGCAGCGGGGTCGACATCGGCACGTACCTCGCCGGCCCCGACGCCCTCTTCGATGAGACCGGCCAGGTTTGCACGGAAGGCCTCGATCCGTCCCCGCGCCCATTCTCGTGCGAGCTCGGGGGTGTCGTCGGAGTTGAACATGCCGACGTGCGCCAGCCGGGTCAGTTCTCGGTTCTGCTGATTTCGGGCCACGATCTCGTCGACGATGTCCAGCGCACGCAAGAGGGCCGCGCCCTCGTAGTCTCGGTCGATCTCGACCGAGTCAAGCGTTTGGCGGTCCAGGTCCGCGAGTACTGCGGTCAGCAGAACTTCCTTGCTCGGAAAGTGATGCAGCAGACCAGACTTCGTAATCCCTGATTCTCGCGCGACCGCGGCGAGCGAGGTCCCGCGGTATCCGTTGGCCGCGAACAGGGTTATGGCCGAGCTGACAATGTCGGCGCGCCGGGCAACTCCTGACTGTTCGGCGTCGCGTGTTGTCGCCATCGTGTCCGATCTCCTCACCGTCGGTTGACCGCGCACAACCGGTCCAGCCGGTCAGCCTACGTCCCGTCGCCGACGCGCCTCGACGCAAGTTCCGCGAATCCGGGACGTGCCGACTGACCAATCGGTAGGCTACCTCCACAACTGACTGACCTCCTGGTCGGTTGGCTAGTTTTCAAGTGGTCTGCAAGACCGGGAAAGGACCCTGATGTCCAGATTTGATGACAGGCTGGCGGGCCGAACCGCGCTGGTCACCGGAGCGGCAAGCGGGATCGGAGCCGCACTGGCTACGGAGCTCGGTTCACGCGGCATGTCGGTCGTCGTCGCCGACGTCGATGGCGACGGCGCCGAGCGGGTCGCCGAGAGCGTGCGCGCACTCGGTGTGCGTGCGCTCGGTGTTCAGGTCGATGTAGCCGATCCCGAGTCGGTCGAGAATCTCGCGCAGGCCAGCTACGACGAGTTCGGTTCCGTCGAACTGCTCTGCAACAACGCGGGAGTGCTGCTGCTCGGAAACCTCACGGATTCATCGATGGACGACTGGCGCTGGCTGTCCTCCGTCAACGTCGAGGGCATGCTCAATTGCCTGTATGCGTTCCTGCCGAGGATGCGTCGCCAGAGCGGATGGCGGCACGTGATGAACACGTCGTCGACTCATGCCTTCCTACCCGACCCCGCGTTCACGGCCCTCTACACCGCGGCCAAGCACGCCATCCTCGGGTTGACGCTCGGGCTGCGGTCCGAGCTCGCCGCCGACGACATCGGCGTCACCGCGCTCTGCCCCGGTCAGGCCGCGACCCGCATTCTCGACTCGCAGCGCAACCGGCCCACCGAGTTCGGTCGCCGCGCCGCGGAGCCGTTCGGCACCGATGTCATCCCGATGGCGATCGAGCCCGCCGACGTCGCGTGGCTCGCGGTCGAGGGCATCATGCGTGACGCCCCGATCGTCTTCGCCCTGCCCGAACACAGCCATGCCCAGTTCCGGGAGCAGGTCAAGGACCTGTGGCGAATGGCCGACGGCGCCCTCGTCGGCTCGACGGATGGGTTCACGGGCGACCTCGACGAGGAACAGGCGCTCCGGGTCGACCGGTAGCTCGACACCCGGCGGCAGCCCCGACTCCCGACCGCCTCCGATCACATCCCAAGGACTCCCATGTCAGAACCCCACACGCTCCCCGTCGCCGTCGACGAGGGCGGCCCAGGAGCCGACACACCATCGCGCGGTCCGGAACTCCGCGAGCCGAGCGGATTCTTGGCCGGTCTCGCCCTGTCCTACTTCGGTGTCTACCTCGCCCTGATGACCCCCGTGATGTTCGCACTTGCGTTCAAGCTGCAACACATCTCGGGCTCGATCGAGAGTGCGACGCACGCGCTCGGCGTGGTGGCCGGAACCGGCGCGATCGTCGGGATGATCGCCCAGCCGGTCGTGGGCCGTCTGTCCGATCGCACGCGGTCCTCGTTCGGAAGGCGGAGACCGTGGATTCTCGGGGGCGCCGTCGTCGGGGCGGGCGCCCTCGGGTGCGTGGGCCTCGCACACACCATGCCGCAGGTCCTGATCGCATGGTGCGTAGCGCAGGCCGGCTTCGGCGCGGCACTCGTCGCGGCCCAGGCGACGATTCCCGATCAGGTTCCCGCGCGCCGACTCGGAGTGGTCTCCGGGATCACCGGGGTCACCACACCACTGAGCATTCTCGCCGGAAGCGCTCTTGTCACCGTGCTGACCGGCGATCTGCTCAGGTTCCTCGTCCCCGGACTCGTCGCCGTCGTGCTGGTCATTCCGCTGTTGGTGATACTCGAGGATCCACAGCTCGAGGACACGCCTCCGCGCCACGGTGTCCGGGAGTTCTTGGGCTCCATCGCATTCAACCCCCGCAGGCACCCGAACTTCTCGTGGGTGATGGCCTCCCGCTTCCTGGTGATGTTCGGCTACGCCGGAATCGGAACGTTCTTCCCGTTCTTCCTCGGGCAACGGTTCCAACTCGGCGAGACCGACGTCGCGAAGGCGATCCTCCTGGTCAACGTGGTATCCGTCGTGTGCCTTTCCATGTCGGCGCCTCTCGGGGGCGCCCTGTCCGACCGAATCGGGAAGCGGCGCCCCTTCGTGGCCGCCGCGGGGCTGATCATGGTGCTGGGATTGCTGCTGCTGGCCTTCGCCCCAACGCTGGGAATTGTCGTTGTGGCGCAGGGCGTCATCGGACTCGGGCTCGGCGCTTTCATGTCCGTGGACCAGGCACTCGCGGTGCAGGTGCTGCCGAACCCTGACGACAATGCCAAGGACCTGGGCCTGATCGCCCTCGCCGGCACCCTGCCGCAATCCGTCGGCCCCGCCGTCGCGCCGGTCGTCATCAGCCTCGGCAACGCGACGGCACTGGGCGGCTACGGGACCTGGTATGTCCTCGGCGCGCTCACCTGCCTTGCGGGCGTGTTCACGATCTACCGCGTTCGAGGCGTTCGGTGACCCAGACGACGACCGGCCCCGGTCGGTTCTCCCGAACCGATCCACTTTCGAGAAATGGACATCGATGAATCTCAGAGACGACTTTTTGTGGGGCGCAGCGAGTTCCGCGCACCAAACCGAAGGAAACAACAACGCTGCCGACTGGTGGGGGTACGAGAACCGGTCCAGGCCGTACTTCCCCGAGCGGAGCGGCGACGCGGTCGACAGCTACCACCGCTACCCCGAGGACATGGCATTGCTCGCCGACGCCGGCCTCAACGCCTACCGCTTCGGCATCGAATGGTCGCGGATCGAACCCGAGGAGGGCCAGTTCTCCCGCGCTCAGCTCGACCATTACCGTCGAATGATCGAGACGGCAAGGAAAGTCGGGCTCGAGCCGGTAGTGACACTGCACCACTTCACCTCGCCGCGCTGGTTCAGCAACCGGGGCGGCTGGCGACATCCCGCCGCGGTCGAGAGTTTCTCGCGCTACGTCGATCGCGCCTCGTCAGTTCTGGGCGGCGTCAACTGGGTCTGCACCATCAACGAGCCCAATATCGTTGCGCTCGGCGTTCGATACTTGGACATGACGCTCGACTCGCGCGCGGCGTCCTCCCGGCCGGCGAACGCCAGGCTGGAACCCGACAATGAGATCGGCGACGTCCTGGTGCGGGCGCACCGCGAGGCAGTCGAGATTCTCCGGACCACCACCACGGCCAACGTCGGCTGGACTGTTGGGCAGCAGGCCTTCGAGGAGACGGCGGGCAACGAAGACGTTCTCGCGCGGACGAACGAGGTCTGGGAGGACCGGTACCTGGCGGGTGCGCGAGGCGACGACTTCCTCGGGGTCCAGTCCTACACCAGTCAACGCGTGGGGGCAGACGGTCCGATCCCTCATCCGGAGCACCCCGACAACACCCTCATGGGCTGGGCGTATCGCCCCGACGCTCTGGGGATCGCGCTCCGCCGGGCCTGGGACATCACCGACCACGTGCCGCTACTGGTGACGGAGAACGGAATTGCCACCTCCGACGACACCCGGCGAATCGCCTACACCACCGAGGCGCTCACCCATCTGGAGGACGCGGTCACCGATGGCATCGACATCCGCGGCTACCTGCACTGGAGCGCCCTCGACAATTTCGAATGGGGGCGTTGGGCACCGACCTTCGGCCTGATCGGCGTCGACCGCGCGACCTTTGCCCGCACGCCGAAGCCGAGTCTCGCCTGGCTCGGACAAGTGGCGAGGAACAACGGGCTATCGGGGCTCACCGCCGTGCAGACCATCAAGGTCTCGACAAGCTAACTTACTGATCACTCGGTCAGCTTGTGCTCACCCGCAGGAAGGCTAGAAAGGAATTACATGTCGAAAGGTCTTGGCAAAGGACTGCTCGGGGTGATGTGCGCAGCCGTGCTGGCGGCGACGAGCGCGTCGGCGACGGCCTGGGCCGGTACGCCGGCAGTCGGATGCGCCGACCCACACTGGGTCAGCACGTGGTCGGCGAGCCCGACCGATGCCGTCGAGGCCACCGGTTCCGGGATGCCGGGCGGCGACCAGACCTACCGCGTCGTGGTCACCCCACACCGCGGCGGGGGTGACGTGCGGATCCGGCTCAGCAATCGGTTCGGAAGCGACCCCGTCACCTTCACTCGGGTGACCGTCGGACGCCAGACCCATGGTGCCGCAATCGATCCGGGTTCCGTCCATCCTGTCACCTTCGACGGTGGCAATACCTCGGTGACGGTCCCGCCGGGGGCGGACATAGTGACCGACCCCGTGCCGATCACCGTCGAGAGTTTCGAATCGCTGTCGATCAGCATCCACACCGACGGTCGACCGGGTCGGGTCACCGGACACGCCAGCGGGAACGCGACGAGCTTCTACACGCCGCCCGGGCTCGGGGACCACACCGCGGACATCGCCGGTGACGCGTTCAGTCACACCACCACGCGCGTGCCGTTCGTGACCCAGGTGGACATGATGGCCCCGGCAGGCGTCGCGACGGTCGTCGCCTTCGGGGACTCCGCCACCGACGGGCATGTGGGCGCGGACTTCCTTGGCAACCCACAGGTCGACGGAGTCGTCGACCGGAACGTGCGCTACCCGGACTTCCTCCAGCGCCGGCTCGACGAGGCCGGTGTCGAGGTCGTCGTCACGAATGCGGGGATCGGCGGCAATCGTCTGCTCTCCGACGGGATGGTCCCTGCCCTCGGTCGGGCTGGCGAGGCACGGATCGAGGCCGACGTGCTCGCCCAGTCCGGTGTCACCGATGTCATCGTCTGGATCGGGATGAACGACCTCGGAATGCCCATCGGCGCACCGTACGAACAACTCGTGTCGGGATACACCAGGGTCATCGACCGTCTCCATGACGCCGGCCTGCGGGTGCACCTCGGCACCATGATGCCGGCCTCGAACGCACTCGCGGCCGGACTGACCAGCTTCCCGCCTGCCGATCCCGTCCGGGTCCGGGTCAACTCCTGGATCCGATCTCAGCACCTGTCCGACAGCGTGATCGACTTCGACGCCGCCGTTCGAGACCCGAACAATCCCAGCATCATCGATCCCCGGTATGCCAGTGCGGACAAGCTCCACCCGACTCCCGAGGGCTATCGACTGATCGCCGACACCGTGGACATCACCGAGTTCGCCGGGAACGACTGCACCTCCGGGAACACATCCGGAAGATGAAAAGGACTTATATGACAAAGGGTTTCAAGTACAGAACTGTTTCGGTGACCTGCGCGGTCCTGACGGCGGCGACAAGCCTTTTCGCATCTGCCGTTGCCAACGCGGGAGTGCCAGACTGCGGCGACGACCACTGGGTCAGCAATTGGTCCGCGAGCCCGACCAACGCGATCGGCGGCTTGGAGGCCGTCGCCGCCGGAGTGGCGGTCAGCCCCGCGGGAACCGGGCTCACGAGCAACCAGACACACCGGGTCGTGGTCACCCCGCACCGAGGGGGTGAGCGCGTCCGCATCCACCTCAGCAATCGATTCGGCAGCGAACCCGTCACCTTCACCCGGGTCACGATCGCTCGTCAGAAGGACGGGGCCGCCGTCGAACCCGAGTCCGTACGACAGGTACTTTTCAATGGCGGTAGTGAATCCACCACGGCCGCACCCGGTTCGGAGGTCGTGACGGATCCCGTGCCGATTGCGTTCTCGGCATTCGAGCCGCTCGCCGTCAGCATCTACGTGGACCGGGCACCAACGGACGTCACCGGGCACGACCTGGGAAACGCCACGAGCTACCTCACGGCGCCCGGCCTCGGGGACCACTCGATGGACACCGGCGCTGACGCCTTTGCACGCACCATCACTCGCGTGTCCTTCGTCTCCCGGATGGATGTCGTCGCCCCGACAGATGTGACAACGGTTGTCGCGTTCGGGGATTCGATCACCGACGGCCATGTCGGCAACGACCCACTCGGAGCCCCGAAGACCGTGGGAGTCGTCGACCAGAACGTCCGGTACCCGGACTTTCTTCAGCGTCGGCTCGACGAGGCGGGCGGCCGCGCCGTCGTCACCAACGCAGGCATCGGAGGGAACCGCCTCACCCGCGACACACCGTCCGAGTTCCCCAAGTTCGGCCTGTCAGGAGTATCGCGTGCACAGGCGGACGTGATCAATCAGGCAGGCGTGAGCGACGTCATCGTCCTGATGGGAATCAACGACATCGGCACCCCGATCGGGGTGACCTACGAGGAAGTCGTCGCCGGCTACACGAACGTCATCGATCAATTCCACGGTGCCGGATTGAGCGTGCACCTCGGGACGCTGCTTCCGGCGTCGAATTCCGTGACCCATGGGGCACTCAGCATCCCGCCTGCCGAGCCGGTGCGGGCACGAATCAACTCCTGGATCAGGTCACAGCGCCTGTCCGACAGCGTCATCGACTTCGACGCCGCCCTCCGCGACCCCGACAACCACAGCATTCTCGACCGGCGGTACGCCAGCACCGACAATCTCCACCCGAATCCCGGCGGCTACAAGGCGATGGCGGCCGCCGTCGACATCGCAAAGCTCGCCGGGGACCGGTGCACGGCGGAGGCAGGGCAGTGAAGGGGCGCGGGTACTCCGTCGTGATGTGACAGGAAGCCGATCGACTCACTCTGCGGGGGCGGCCAGCCGGACGCTGCGGGCGATCTCGGCGGCGGCGCTCTGCACCGCCACACTCATCCTGCGATCGGTGGTGATGCGGCTGAGCGGCCCGCAGATCGAGAGGGCCGCGGGCGTCGGGTGACCGTGCGCGATCGGCGAGGCGACACACCCGAGGCCGGGCAATGCCTCACCGCGGTCGAAGGCGACGCCCTCGACCGCGACCCGGTCGAGCTCGTCCTCCAGCTCGCGCCTGCCGCCCGACCGCTGCGCGTCCCGCCGGTTCAGACGACCGAACACCGGCTGGTCGAGGGCCTCCCGCGGGAGCGAGCTCAGCAGGGCCTTCCCCACCGCGGATCGGTGCGCCGGGTACCGGCCGCCGATCCGCGAGGGGATCTTCGCCCCGAATGCGCCGGAGATCTTCTCCCAGTAGATGCCGTCGGCCCCGTCGAGGAAGGCGAGGTGGACCACGGCCCCCGTGGATCGGTGCAGCTCCTGCATGATCGGCAGTGCGGTGCGGTGGAACCAGTGGTTGCGTACCGCCCTCGATCCCAGCTCGAACAATCGGACGCCGATCTCGTACCGGGTCCCGACCCGGGTGAGCCACCGCCTCTGCACCATCTTCTCGAGCAGTCGGTGCGCCGACGATGTCGGGATCCCGGTCAGTCGAGACGTCTCGCTGAGAGTGAGATGCCCACAGTCGTCGAGTGCCTGCAGCACCAGCTCGATCCTGTCGAACATCTGCAGGGATTGCGTCTGCTCACCCTCGTTCACCGCCACGACCTCCTCCGCGTCCGAACCGGCTAGACGCCGAAACCGCCGGACACCGAGATCTGTTGCCCGGTGATGTAATTGGCCTCGTTCGAGGCCAGGAAGACGCACGCCGCCCCGATGTCGGCCGGCTTGCCCCAGCGCTTGAGCGGCACCAGCTTGTGGACCTCGCGTTCCCACTCCTCGCCGAAGACGCCCTGGGCCTTGAGCTCGAGGAACATGCCCGCCTCGATGACACCGACCAGCACCGAGTTGGCCCGGATGTTGTGCGCGCCTTCCTCCTTCGCGATACCGCGGATCAGCGACTCGTTCGCCGCCTTCGGGATCACCGACAATCCGTCGAGCGCCGGGAACCAGTGGTCGCCCGCAGATCCGAGATGGACGAACGAACCCCCACCGTGCTCGCGAAAGTGCGGCAGCACGGCGTGCGCGGCGGTGAACAGTCCGAGGGTCTCGATCTCGATCGACCGCCGGTACTGCGCGGGCGTCGTCTCGGCGACGGTGATCTGCTCCACGACCGGGCCCGCTCCCCACACCACGGTGTGGATCCGCGAGTGTTCGCCGACGACCTCCCCGAGCACCCGGGAGACGTCCTCGTCCGCGCGGACATCGACCTGGTGTGCGCTCGCCTTCACCCCGAGCGCCCGCAGCTCGGTCACCGTTTCCTCGGCGACCTCGCGCTTGGAGTTGTAGCAGATCGCGACGGCGCTACCTGCCCGGGCGAACTCGCGGGCGACGCCGCGCCCGATGCCGCCGCTGCCGCCGAAGACCAGGGCAGCGCCCTCAGGAAAGCTCAAGGTCAGCATGCACGTGCTCCGTTCGTGTCCGATCCGAATCCCGCGCTGCCGTCGGAGGCCGCGCTGGGTGTGGCCGGACGCCGTCGATGTGCTCCAGGCCACACCGGCTGAACGTAGCCGCCGCACCCACCGGCGAACATACGGTTTCCCTTGTCGCGGGAACCCACAGGTCACCGCGCCGATCGTGCACCGCCGGATCCCCCGCGACCAGGTGGTTTCCGCGGTTACTGTGGACCCATGGGCACCTCAGCGCCGTCCACCTGTGTCATCGGCGCCGGCCTCAGCGGGCTGGTCGCGACCAAGGCGCTGCGCGAGCGGGGGCTGCCGGTCGAGACGTTCGAGATGAGCGACCGGGTCGGCGGCAACTGGGCCTTCAAGAATCCCAACCGGCGCTCGTCCGCGTACCGTTCGCTGCACATCGACACCTCCAAGGAGCGGCTCGGCTTCTCGGATTTCCCCATGCCCGAGGACTATCCGGACTTCCCCTCGCACGAACAGGTGCACGCGTACTTCGAGTCCTATGTCGACCGGTTCCGCCTCGCGGAGAGCATCCGGTTCCGGACGGAGGTACGTCACGCCCGACGCCTCGAGGGTGGCGGCTGGGAACTCGAACTGTCCGGCGGCGACCGCCGCCGCTGCGACGCGCTGATCGTCGCGAACGGCCACCACTGGGACCCCCGCTGGCCCGAGCCCGCCTTCCCCGGCGAGTTCGCCGGCCGTCAGATCCACTCGCACGAGTACATCGATCCGACCGAACCGATCGACATGCGGGGCAAACGAATCCTGGTGGTCGGCATCGGGAACAGCGCAGTCGACATCGCGTCAGAACTCAGCCGCAGGGACCTCGCCGAGAAGGCGTTCATCTCCACGAGGCGGGGCGCGTACGTGATCCCGAAGTACGTGTTCGGCAGACCGGTCGACACGATCATGCGCACGATGCCGCGCGTGCCGCTCGGCCTGCAGAAGTCCCTCGCCCGAGGCCTCATGCGGATCACCGTGGGACGGATGGAGAACTACGGCCTCCCGACCCCGGACCACAAGCTGCTCGAGGCGCACCCGACCGTGTCGAGCGAGCTGCTCGTCCGGCTCGGCTCCGGCGACCTGGCCGCGAAACCGGACATCAGGCGACTCGACGGCACCGAGGTCGAGTTCACCGACGGAAGCCGCGAGCGCGTCGACGTCATCATCTACGCGACCGGGTACAAGATCACCTTCCCGTTCTTCGACGAGGAGTTCATCTCGGCGCCCGACAACCGGCTGCCGCTGTTCAAGCGGATGATCAAGCCAGGGGTGGACGACCTGATCATGATCGGTTTCGCCCAGGCGATTCCAACGCTGTTCCCGTTCTGCGAGCGGCAGGCCAGGTGGGCCGCGGCGTACCTGGCGGGCGACTACGCGTTGCCGGACACCGCCTCGATGGAGGCCATCATCCGCGCGGACGAGAAACGGGACCTCAAGCACTTCGTCAAGAGCAAGCGGCACACCATGCAGGTCGATACCGCCGTGTACGAATGGGGCCTCGACGCCGAGGAGTCCGCCGGTCGCGCCCGCGCGGCCGCAGGAACCGGACGGCGTCTCGCCCCGGGAAACGACTGAAGGTGCCCCCCACCCGGTCGGACCGGGCGAGGGGCACCTTCAGGAGATCGGTGCCTAGGCCTTCAGCGAGGCGGGCGGGGTGAAGCGCTCGCCGTACTTCGCGGCGAGCTCCTCCGCACGCTTGACGAAGCCCTCCTGGCCGCCGGGGTAGCCGGCGACGAACTGGCTCACGCCACCGGTCCAGGCGGGGTAGCCGATGCCCATGATCGAGCCGATGTTGGCGTCGGCGGTGGACGTGATCACGCCCTCGTCGAAGCACTTGACCGACTCGATCGCCTCGATGAACAGCATGCGGTCGATCAGGTCCTGGATCGGCGGGGTCACCGAACCCGACTTGAAGTGATCGCGCAGGCCCTGCCACAGGCCGGTACGCTTGCCGTCCTCGTAGTTGTAGAAGCCGGCACCGCCGAGGCGGCCCTTGCGGTCGTTGCCCTCGACGAGGTAGTTGATGACGTCACCGGCCGGATCCGCGGGCAGGGTCTTGCCCTCGGCGATCGCCGCGGCCTTCGACTCCGCCCGGATCTTCTGCATCAGCGTCAGGTTCAGCTCGTCCGACAGCTGCAGCGGCGCCGCCGGGTAACCGGCCTGCATGCCCGCCTGCTCGATGGTGGCCGGCTCGATGCCCTCGGCAACCATGCCGATGGCCTCGTTGACGAAGGTGCCGATGACGCGCGAGGTGAAGAACCCGCGAGAGTCGTTGACCACGATCGGGGTCTTGCGGATGGCCTGCACGAAGTCGAACACCCGCGCCAGCGCCTCGTCCGAGGTCTTCTCGCCGCGGATGATCTCCACCAGCGGCATCTTGTCGACGGGCGAGAAGAAGTGGATGCCGATGAAGTCCTCGGGACGCTTGACGCCGGTCGCCAGGTCGGTGATGGGCAGCGTCGACGTGTTCGACCCCAGCAGGGCGTCGGCGTCGACGATGTCCTCGATCTCCTGGAACACGCTCCGCTTCAGGTCGGGCGACTCGAAGACGGCCTCGACGACGAAGTCGACGCCCGCGAAGTCGGCCGGGTCCGCGCTCGGCGTGATCAGCGACAGCAGAGCCTTCGACTTCTCCTCGGTGGTCTTGCCCCGGGAGAGCGCCTTGGCCTCGATCTTCTCGGAGTACGCCTTGCCCTTCTCGGCGGCCTCGATCGTGACGTCCTTGAGCACCACCGGGATTCCGGCCTTGGCACACACGTACGCGATGCCGGCGCCCATCATGCCTGCGCCGAGGACACCGACCTTCTTGATCTCACGCTTGGGGATGTCCTTCGGGCGCGAGGCACCCGAGCCGATGGCCTGCATGTCGAAGAAGAACGCCTGGATCATGTTCTTCGCGACCTGCCCGGTGACGAGCTTGGTGAAGTAGCGGGACTCGATGGTCAGCGCGTTGTCGACGTCGACCTGGCTGCCCTCGACCGCGGCGGCCATGATGGCGCGCGGGGCCTCCATCGGCGAGCCCTTGAGGGTCTTGCGCAGGTTCGCCGGGAAGGCGGGCAGGTTCGCCGCGAACGCCGGGGTGGCGGGGGTGCCACCGGGGATCTTGTAGCCCTTGACGTCCCACGGCTGCACGCCCGACTCGGGGTTGGCCTTGATCCACGCCTTCGCGGCGGGAACGAGCTCCTCGATGGAGGAGACGACCTCGTCGATGAGGCCGATCTCCTTGGCCTGCACCGGTCCGCGCTGCTGGCCCTGCAGCAGCAGCTGGGTCAGCGCCGTCATGATGCCGAACATGCGAACCGTGCGGACCACACCGCCGCCGCCGGGCAGCAGGCCGAGGGTGACCTCGGGCAGACCGATCTTGACGCCCTTGACGTCCGCGGCGATGCGGTGGTGGGTGGCCAGCGCGATCTCGAGGCCGCCACCGAGCGCGGCACCGTTGATGCAGGTGACGACGGGCTTGCCGAGGGTCTCGAGGCGACGCAGGTCGGCCTTGAGGGTGACACTGTGGTTGAAGATCTGCTCGGCGTCCGCCGGACCGACCTTGATCATGTTCTTGAGGTCGCCACCGGCGAAGAAGGTCTTCTTGCCCGAGGTGAGGACGACGCCGGTGATGGCGTCCTTCTCCGCGTACAGCCGGTCGACGGTGGCATTCATGGACGCGATGTAGGCCGCGTTCATGGTGTTCGCGCCCTGGTTGGGGTCGTCGATGGTGAGCACGACGATTCCGTCGGCGTCCTGCTCCCAGTTGATGATGTTCTGCTCGCTCACTGCTTCAAGTCTCCTGGTAGTCCGGGCCGCGTCAGACGCGCTCGATGATGGTGGCCACGCCCATGCCGCCGCCGATGCACAGGGTGACCAGTGCGTAGCGGGCATTGCGGCGCTCGAGCTCGTCAATCATGGTGCCGGTGATCATCGCGCCGGTGGCGCCGAGCGGGTGGCCCATGGCGATCGCGCCGCCGTTGACGTTGAGCTTCTCGTCCGGGATGTTCATGTCCTTCTGGAACTTGAGCACCACGGAGGCGAACGCCTCATTGATCTCGACGAGGTCCATGTCCTCGATCGTCAGACCGGCAGCGGCCAGGGCCTTCTTGGCCGCAGGCGTCGGGCCGGTGAGCATGATGGTCGAGTCGGCACCCGAGGTGGCGGTCGCGACGACGCGGGCCCGCGGGGTCATGCCCATGGCCTTGCCCGCCTCCTCGCTGCCGACGAGCAGCAGCGCGGCGCCGTCGACGATGCCGGAGCTGTTGCCGCCGTGGTGGACGTGGTTGATCTTCTCCACGAAGTGGTACTTCTGCATGGCGACGGCGTCGAAGCCGCCCATCTCGCCGATCATCGCGAAGGCGGGAGCGAGGCCCGCCAGGCTCTCCACGGTGGTGCCGGGGCGCATGTGCTCGTCGTTGTCGAGGATGGTGATGCCGTTGATGTCCTTGACCGGGACCACGGACTTGGCGAAGTATCCGCCGGCCCAGGCCTTCGCCGCCAGGTCCTGCGAACGGACCGCGTACGCGTCGACGTCGTCGCGGCTGAAGCCCTCGATGGTGGCGATCAGGTCGGACGAGATGCCCTGCGGGACGACGTAGTTGTCGTAGTTGGTGGCCGGGTCGTTCACCCAGGGGCCGCCGTCGCTGCCCATCTTGACGCGCGACATCGACTCGACGCCGCCGGCGATGACCATCTCGTCCCAGCCGGAGCGCACCTTCTGCGCGGCCATGTTCACGGCCTCGAGGCCGGAGGCGCAGAAGCGGTTGATCTGCACGCCGCCGACGGTGTCGGGCAGGCCGGCGTCGGTGGCGGCGATGCGCGCGATGTCCATGCCCTGGTCGCCGAGCGGGGAGACCACACCGAGGATCAGGTCCGAGATCCGATCCTCGTCGAGGTCGGGGAAGCGCACGCGCAGCTCGTCGATCAGGCCGGTGACCAGCGAGATCGGCTTGACCGAGTGCAGCGAACCGGTCTTCTTTCCTCGGCCACGTGGGGTTCGGATGGCTTCATAAATGAATGCCTCTGTGGTCACTGTGAGGTGTTCCTTCCTGTGCACGGCTCCGCCGCGTGCGTGGTGTTCGCAATGGCAGTTCAAACGTCATCGCCGAGCGCCGACTCGAGCGGCACCTGGCCCGAGGCATACACCTCGACGCAAGCCATACTAGAACTCGTTTCAGAATTGGGTCTAGGACCGAACCGAGCGGGCTCTGTGACCGTTGCGATCGTCACGGCGGGCCGGGGTCGGGGCCCGTTCTAGTGAGACGGCTCGACCCGGCCCGCCCGCGAGGCTCGGGCCAGCCCGCCGGCGAGGCTCAACCCAGCCCGGCCTGGCGCGCCCGCACGATGGCAGCGGACCGATCCGGCACCCCGAGCTTGGTCAGGATGTTGGAGATGTGGTTGCGCACCGTCTTCGGGCTCAGCACCAGGCGCCGGGAGATCGTCGCGGTGTCGTGCCCGCCCGCCACCAGGTCGAGCACCTCACGCTCCCGGTCGGTCAGCTCGGGGAACACGGTCGGCGCGAGGCTCCTGGAGGCCGCCATGAATCCAAGCGCACGCTCGGCCACCGCCGCGCCGAGGAGCAGCTCGCCGTTCGCGACCGCCCGGATGGCCCGCTCCACCTCGTCCGGGACCGCGCCCTTGACCAGGTAGCCCCTTGCCCCCGCACGCATCGACGCGACGATCGACTCGTCGTCCTCGTGCATCGTCACCATCAGCACCCGCAACGCCGGGAACCGCGAGACCAGGTCCCGCGTCGTCTCGACGCCGGAACGATCGCCGAGTTCGAGGTCCATCAGCACCACATCGACGTCGGCCGTCACCAGCGCCGTCGCCTCGGCCGACGAACTGGCCTCGGCGACCACCTCGATGCCGTCGAGCGTGGAGAGCAGCGCCACCATCCCCAGCCGGAAGACGGGGTGGTCGTCGACGACGGCGACGCGGATGGCGGTCATGATGCGGTCAACGGTAGCCGCGCGGTGACCCTGGTGCCGTGCGGGTGCACCGAGTCGATGACCAGCGTGCCGCCCAGCTCGCCCGCCCGCTCCCGCATCGAGCGGGTCCCGACGCCCGCCTCCCGGCCCGCGTCGAAGCCACTCCCACCGTCCCGGATCGTGACGGTCAGCTGACGGCCACCGGACTCCGTTGCGGCACAGACCGCCTCGACCCGGCATCCGTCGGCACCGCTGTGCCGCCTCGCGTTCGAGACGGCCTCCACCACGATTCCGTATGCGGCCGCGCCCGCGTACGGGTCCACCCGCGCGGGCAGCTGCGCGCGCACGTCCAGCGCGAACCCGCCGCGGGCGTGCTGGACGGCCAGTTCCTCCAGCGCGGCGGCCAGGCCCAGCTCGTCCAGGATCGGGGGGAAGAGGTTGCGGGACAACGACCGGACGCCGTCGACCTGGTGGTCGAGCTGGACCTGCAGCGACTCCAGCAGCCGCACCGCCGCGTCCGAATCGGTGCGCAGCAGGTTCCTGACCCCCTGCAGCCCGAGCCGGATGCCGGCGAGGGACGGCCCGAGACCGTCGTGCAGCTCCCGCCGGATCACCCGGCGCTCCTCCAGCCGCACCGTGGACAGCCGCTCCCGCGCGGCGTCGAGATCCTGCGTCGCCTGCACCAACACCAGTCCGGCGGCGACCACCGAGGCCAACTCGTCCAAGGACTTCCGGCTCCGCGACCCGAGGGTCTCCCCCGGCGGGGCGGTCACCGTCAACCGGCCGACCTGGGCGCCGCGGTGGATCAGTTCGACCGTGGTCGGGTGGCCCGTCGGGTTGCCGAAGCTCGCGACGGGGTCGGTGTCGTCCGAACGCCAGACCGACACCGATTCCAGGCGCAGCGCGACCGCCACACCTGCGGCGAGCTCGGAGACGAGGTCCTCGGGCGTCTCCGCCTCCGCGAACCGCGCCCCGAGGCGACGCACCGCCCTGGCCGGGTCGCGGCCTTCCCCGTACACGAGGTCGTGCACGCGGCGCTGCAGCCACATCCGGGACGGTTGCACAGCGACGGCAACGGCTCCGGCCGCCACGGCCTGTGCGAGCACCGAGTCCGCGGCGGGCAGCAGCCGGGCCAGCGCCGTGGCCACCACCACGTACAGCGCGAGGAGAGCGACGGTGAGGGTGCCCGCGAGCACAGCGCGGCTGACCGCGAGGTCGAGTCCCCACATCCGTTGCCGCAGAATCGAGACCAGGATCGCCGCCGGATAGAACGCCTGCACCGCCAGGTGGATCAGCGGGGTGAGCATCCACAGGCTGGGCCACGTCGGCGGCAGCGCGAGCGGAACGAACGAGAGCGCCATCAGCACGGTGCCCAGGCACAGCCAGCCCAGCCCGACCCGCTCGTCCACCGGTCCCCGCCGCCACCGCCACGCGGCGTCGGCCGCGGCGAGCAGGCCCACGGTCACCACCGGTGCGATCAACCAGATCTGCGCGATGTCGGTGTAGGTGCGGGCCACGAAGTACCAGACGATGGTCGCGGTGCCGAGGAGCAGGCCTGCGCGGGCCACCGGCTCCAGCCGGTGGTCGCGGATCAGCCAGGGGATCACCAGGAACAGCGCCAAGGTGCCGGGGATCCAGGCGGTGTTCTGCAGCGGCTCGATCGCCGCGACCGCGGGCAGCCCGGGCCGGACCAGCGCCAGCTGGGTGTAGCCGTAGCTGAACGCGGCCAGCCCCACCCCGATCCCGGTGAGCCCGAGGATGATCGGCACCGGATGCACCCGCCGCGCGAGCACCACCCCGGCGACCGTGCCGTAGACGCCCGCGCCGAGCAGGTCGACGAGGAAGAACAGCTGGTCGGCGTCGAGGGTCGGCTCTGCGGCGACGAACGCCACCAGCGCCAGCACCCCCAGCAGCCAGGACGTGAACGCGAGCACGCCGGCGGGCACCGGCCATCCGCCGGTGCCCGCCGACCCCCCACTTCGCTCGCTCAACCGTTCCTCCTCGTATGCGCCTCCGGCGTCTGTGAGTCCTTCTGGTCCGCTGACGGGCCAGAAGGACTCACAGTCCGGGGGCCCATTCTGGGTCACGCCCGCGCGGAACGCCCCGAGAGCCACAGCCCGACCGCGCACACCAGCACCCAGACCGGCCCGGTGAATCCCGCCATGTACTGCAGCGGGGAGATGCCGAACAGCGCCGTGACCGTGCCGAGCACCGCGCTCGTCCAGCCGATCCATCGCGGCAGCGCGCCGTGTCGCAGCGAGGCCGCCGCGACCGCGAGCGCACTGATGCCCGCGCCAGCCCACAGCCACGGGATGGTGCCCATCCAGTGCGCCCCGAAGGCCGCGAACTCCGGCAGCAACTGGTCACCCTCGCCGAGCCCGAACACGAGCTCGGTGGTCAGGCCGGTGCCGATCAGACAGGCGGCCGACGTGAGGATCAGTCCGCCCGCCGCGACCTGCGGCAGCAGGCTGTGCGGGTCGAGGCCGCCCGCGAGCCGGCGACACAGCCCGGCGGCGAAGACCAGCAGCAGCAGCGCCGCCACGTTCATGGCCACGTGCTCGGTCAGGATCAGGGCCCGCTCCTCGGCCATCCTGTCCATCATGGCGACCGCGTTGCCCACGACACCCTCGTCCATGGTGGCGGAGAGGCTGGTGCTCGCCTGCATGCCGACGATCCCGGCGAGACCGGCGACCGCACCGGTCACCGCCCACCACGACGACGGTCCACGCCGGTCGGCCACGTCGGCCTGGCGCCCCTCCGCGGGAATGGTGGTACTCATCTGCACGCTCCTCCGGTTCTGTCCCGACCGTTTCGACTGCAGACGAGGATGGTGCGCCCGGTGTCCCGACCACCAGGGACAACCGACCCGAACCGTCGGGAATTACGCACGGACAACGGCCAGTTCAGGAACCGGTCTGCTTCTGGCGCTGGCGATAGGCGCGCATGGAGACCTGGGAGCCGCATCCGGGACTGCAGTAGCGGGCCGCCCGGTTGCGGGTCCGATCAACGAAGCCGAAATGGCACGGTGGGTTGCAGCACGCCTTGATCCGCGTCCAGTCGCCGCTCTGCGCCACCTCGGTCACCGCGGCGAGTACGGTGCCCAAAGCGCCAGGGACACCGGTGGATCCGGCGCCGAGCCGTGCCGACACCGCGGTGATGACCGTGGTCAGGGGATAGCGGGTGCCGGCCTGCCGGAGATACCTCTCCGCGTCGCCGATCCTGGCGCCGTCGACCGTGGGGTCACCCGCATGTGCCAGGAACACCGTGACCAACGCATCGCGAAGCTCTCGTGCGGCCGCGGCATCCGAGTCGGTCACGACCGTGGCAGTGGTGAGCAGGTCCTGCTCGACCGCCCAGTCGGCGAAGCCCGCGGCCGTGCCGAAGACCTCGATGTTCCCCGCGCCGTCCGCTCGGGTGTTCACGAACCGCAAAACCACATCGGCGGCGTCAGGGCGGCTCCGCGTCGGCGATCCGTGCACTGCGTCCATCCCCACACGATACACAGCGATATGTCCATACCAAGGATAGCCGCAACATCAGAACGAATCCGGCCTTGTTGTTGCGTTCTAACGTGTTACGGTCACAACATGACTACTTCAGTGAACACGTCACCCGTTTGGTTTGTCACCGGTGCTTCCTCGGGTATCGGGCGCGAGCTCGTGCGCCACGCCCTGGAGGCGGGCGAAGCGGTCGCTGCGGTGGCACGGCGCACCGCCGCCCTCGACGAGCTGGGCGAGCACGACCAGTTGCTCAGGATCGATGCCGACGTGCGCGACGAGGCCGCCGTGCGGACAGCGGTCGAGCAGACGGTTGCGCGGTTCGGACGTATCGATGTCGTGGCGAACAACGCCGGCTACGGACTCTTCGGCGCGGTCGAGGAAGCGGACGACGCTCAGGCCCGGGCGATCTTCGACACCAACGTCTTCGGCGTGCTGAACGTGCTCCGCGCGACATTGCCCGTGCTGCGGGGCCAGCGGTCCGGGCACATCCTGCAGGGCTCGTCCTACTACGGCCAGACCGCGGACCCAGGAGTCGGCCTGCTCGCGGCGACGAAATACGCCGTTGAGGGGCTCACCGACGCGCTTGTCGCCGAGGTGGCTCCGCTCGGCATCAAGGTGACCCTCGTCCAACCCGCACTGACCGCGACCCCGTTCCTGGGCAATCTCGACGCAGCCAGCGTGACGCATGCCGACTACGACCAGACGGTCCGCGCGGTGCAGCAGGCCATCGGGGCACTGCCGGGGTCGGCGTTCTCCGGCGTGGACCGCGTTGCGGCCGGCATCCGCGCCGCCGTGGCAGGCGATAACCCTCCGCTACGTCTGGCGTTGGGTGCCGCGGGCGCCGAGGCCATGCGCTCCGCGCTCAACGCGCGCATCGCCGAACTCGACGAATGGGCCGCCGTCACGCAGGCCGTCGACGCCTGAGCACCCCGTCGACCACCCGCGACACGATCGGGCAGAGGGCGGGCCACACGGCTGACGTGCGACGCCGCGTGGCCCGCCGCCGAATCTGCAGCTTTCCTGGAAGTGTCGCGACGCGCGGTGTTCAATAGGGCCTGGACAACCGCGGGCATCGCCGCGGGCCAGGTACTGGTTCTCGAGGTTCTTCCTTCCCAAGGAGTTCTCATGACCATGACGTTCACCCAGCTCGACCTGCTCAGGGAGCTCGAGCCGACGGTCGAAGCCAATCTCAACCGGCACCTGTCGATGACCAAGAACTGGAATCCACACGACTACGTGCCCTGGGACGAGGGCAGGAACTTCGCGGAAATGGGTGGGGCGGACTGGGACCCGGACCAGTCGCGGCTCTCCGAGCTGGCGAAGGTCGCCATGATCACGAACCTGCTGACCGAGGACAACCTGCCCTCGTATCACCGTGAGATCGCCGGCAGCTTCTCCCTCGACGGGGCGTGGGGCACCTGGGTCAACCGGTGGACGGCGGAGGAGAACCGGCACGGCATCGTCATGCGCGACTACCTGGTGGTCACCCGCGCCGTCGACCCCGTCCAGCTCGAGCAGTACCGGATGGAACACCTGACCAACGGCCTCGACTCCCCGCTGAACGCCGCGTTCCTGCCGTCGGTGGCCTACGTGACGTTCCAGGAGCTCGCGACCCGGCTCTCGCACCGCAACACCGGGCATGCCTGCGCGGACGATGTCGCGGAGCGGATGCTCGACCGGATCGCGGCGGACGAGAACCTGCACATGGTCTTCTACCGAACACTCGCGGGTGCAGCCCTCGACCTCGTCCCCGACGCAGCGATCGAGGCGATCACCGATGTGCTGATCAATTTCCAGATGCCCGGCCTGTCCATGCCCGGCTTCCGGCGGAACGCGGTGCTCCTCGCCAAACACGGCATCTACGATCTCCGGCAGCACCTCGACGACGTCGTCATGCCGGTGCTCCGCATCTGGAACGTGTTCGAGCGCAACGACTTCACCGATGCGGGCGAGCGGGCGCGGGACCACCTGGCGACCCACCTCGACGACCTCCGCCACTCCGCCGAGCGGTTCGAGGAAGCGCGGGACCGAATGCTCGCCCGCGAGGCCGCGCGCGCGGAATAGCCGCCACACACCGGCCGGGCGGCTGGGACTCTGGTCGCCGGCACCACGCCGCCATATCGTGGTGGCACCGAAACCGGCACCAACGAGGGGACAGCAAGCCGATGCAGGGATCCACCGTATGGCACTGGAACGTCAGCCTTCGGGCACGGCTGGTGTTCTGGTTCGCGAGAATCTTCATCAAGCCGCTGTTCACGGTGTGGCCGATGTCCGACCGCGGCATCCGCGCACTCGGGAAGCTCGATGAATGGTCCGACCGCACACCCGCCCCCAAGGGGGTGAGCATCGAGCCGATCACCCTGGGCGGTGTGCGATGCGAGAAGGTCACCCATCCGAGACGCGCCACCGACGCGCTGCAGGGGGCGACCATCCTGTACTTCCACGGCGGCGGATTCGTCTTCTGCGGGCTGGCCACCCACCGCGGCGCCTGCGGGGCGCTCGCGGCCCGCTCGGGTGTCCCGGTGATCTCGGTGGAGTACCGGCAGCTGCCGCACGGCGGCATCGGCACCTCGATCGCCGATGCGATGGCGGCCTACACCGCGCTGCTGGAGACCTGCGACGACCCGACCCGGATCATCGTCGCGGGCGATTCCGCGGGCGGCTACCTCGCGATGAAGGTCGCCGAGATCACCGCGCTGCAGGGGCTGACCACGCCCGCCGCGGTGCTCGGGTTCTCGCCGCTGCTCAATGTCGATCTCGAGTCACACGACCCGGAGTACATGAAGCGCGACGCCTACCTGCCCATGCGTCAGGTGCGCAACCTCAAGGACCGCTGGCTCGCGGGTCCCGACCTGATCGTCGGGGCGCAGTCCCCGGTGCAGGCAGACCCGGCACTGTTCCCGCCGGTGTTCCTCTCCGCCGCCGAGTACGAGCTGATGCGGCCGGACGTCGAGGCCATGACCGAGCGGCTCGAGCGGGCGGGCAGGCCCGTCGAGACCCACCTGTGGAGCGGGCAGATCCACGCCTTCCCGGTGTTCGGCGTCATGTTCGAGGAGAGCAAGACCCTGATCGCGCTCAGCATCGACTTCGCCAGGCGGAACGTGGCCTCGCGCGAGCGTCGCTCGGCCTAGCCCGGCCCGGCGCTTCCGCCGAGTGTGCACCTGCCGGGGCATCGGCCCAGGACAGGCGACGAGAACTGCACACTCGGCGGTGCGGGCGGGCGGGGGCGAGCGAACGGGACGGGCCTGCTAGCCGTCGATGCGCTTGGCCCCGAGGTGGGTCTCCAGCAACTGGAGCGCGATCTCCTCGGGATCACGGCGGACGGACGGGTCGGCCGGCTCGGCGGCCTGCGCCATCATCTCTTCCTCGTCCTCCGGGGTGACCGACTCGGGCGTGGCGGGCGGCGGGCCCGGATCGTCCGGATAGTCGGGTTCCTCGGGCGGCGGGATGTCGTCGGCACCCGTACCCGGCGCGGACGCGGCCCGCGGGGCGGGCACGGATGCCGCCTGCTCCTGGCTCGGACGCGAGAATCTCGGCGCGCCTGCCGGTTTCGCCTGCTGCTGGCGGGCGGGCTGGGCGCGCTGAGTCTCTGCAGGCGCGGCGGTGCCGACCTCGCAGTCGATTGCCCAGTCCACGCCGAACACCTCTCGCAGCGCATCGCGGATCACGTCGGCGTTGCGCGGCTCCACCAGACGCTTGGCCAGTGGCGCGGAGGCATGGATGAGGATCAGGCGGTCGTTGTCCACCGCCCGGACCGTGGCGCCCGAGAGCATCACCTCGACGGTGCGGCTCCGGTCGCGCACCTTCGCCCTGACCTCCGACCACACCGCGCGGACCGCGGTGGCGTCGGGTTGACCGGCGGCCGCTGGCGCGGGCACCGGCGGGGCCACCGGCTCGGACGGCGACGGCTCGGGCTCGGCGACGGCCAGCGGTTCCGGTTCGGGCGCAGGCACCGACTCGACGGGGGGCGCAACGGGTTCGGGCACAACCGCTTCCTGGACAACGGGGGCCGGCGCGGAAGGCACAGGGGCAGCGGGTTCCTCGGCCACGGGGGCGGGCTCGGGCGGCTGCGGGGCGGGCACCGGTTCCGGCGTTGCGGAGGGCGTCTCGGCCGGAACAGCGACCTCCGCGGCGGGCGACGCATCCCGTTCCGGTGCACCAGGTTCGGCCGCCACGGGGGCGACGACCTCAGGCGCGACCGGCTCGGGCCGAACGGCCGGTGCCGGTGCCGGTGCCTGCTGGACCGGTTCGGGGTGCCGCTGCTGCGCCGCCGCGCGCTGCGACGGGCGCTGGTAGATCGGCTCGGGCTCAGGGGCACTCGGCCGCGCCGCGGGCTCCGCGGGCGCGCTCGATCGTGTCCCTGCGGCCTGCTCCGCCACCGGCAGCCCACCCTCGGCCCGCCGTTCGAGCCGCTCCAGCCGTTGCAGCACAGCCGATTCCGCGTCCGACGCGGCAGGCAGCAGCATCCGGGCGCACATCACCTCGAGCAGCAGCCGGGGTGCCGTGGCCCCACGCATCTCCCCCAGGCCGGCGTGCAGGACCTCGGCGTAACGGGCCAGGGTCGCGGGACCGATCCGTTCCGCCTCCTCGCGGATCCGCTCGAGCACGTCACCGGGGGCGTCGACCAGGCCGCGCTCCCCCGCGTCGGGGACCGCCCGCATCAGGATCAGGTCGCGGATCCGCTCGAGCAGGTCGACGGCGAACCGCCGCGGATCGTGGCCCGCGTCCATCACCTTGTCCACGGTGCCGAAGAGCGCGGCGCCGTCACCGGCGGCGAGCGCATCGACCGCGTCGTCGATGAGCGCGACGTCGGTGACCCCGAGCAGGGACAGCGCGCGCTGATAGGTGACGCCCTCGTCGCCCGCGCCTGCCAGCAGCTGGTCGAGCACACTGAGCGAATCGCGCGGCGACCCGCCGCCCGCGCGGATCACCAGCGGATAGACAGGGGCCTCGACGGCGACGTTCTCCTGCGCGCAGATCTTCTCCAGCAGTCCGCGCATCGTCGAGGGCGCCAGCAACCGGAACGGGTAGTGGTGGGTGCGCGACCGGATCGTCGGCAGCACCTTCTCCGGCTCGGTGGTCGCGAAGACGAAGATCAGGTGCTCCGGCGGCTCCTCGACGATCTTGAGCAGCGCGTTGAAGCCCGCGGTGGTGACCATGTGGGCCTCGTCCACGATGAAGATGCGGTACCGGGACTCCGCGGGCGCATAGAACGCCCGGTCACGCAGCTCGCGGGTGTCGTCGACACCGCCGTGGCTGGCCGCGTCCAGCTCGATCACGTCGAGGTTGCCGGGACCGCCCGGGGCGAGCGCCACGCACGACGCGCACACACCGCACGGGGTGGAGGTCGGACCCTCCACACAGTTCAGTGACCGGGCCAGGATCCGGGCCGACGACGTCTTACCGCAGCCGCGCGGGCCCGAGAACAGGTACGCGTGGTTGATGCGTCCGGCGTCGAGGGCGGTGCTCAGGGGGTCGGTGACGTGCTCCTGCCCCACCACCTCGGCGAAGGTTGCCGGTCGATATTTCCGGTAGAGGGCCACGCGGTGAGGGTACCGGCGAGGGGCGACAGCGCGTCGGCGGACCGCCGTCCCCGGGCCTCCCGCGCCGGAACCCGCACCCATGCGACAGCCCGGGTGAGCGGATTCCGAAACACAGCCGCAACACATTCGCAGCGCAGGCGAAACCGCGACAGACCATCGTCACCACTCGCGTGCGGCCGAGGCCCGCGCGCGTGAGGAGAAACCGACGTGCCCGAGACCATTGACGCCGGAGCCACCGCATGGCTGCTGGTGAGCACCGCCCTGGTCCTTCTGATGACGCCGGGGCTCGCCCTGTTCTACGGCGGTATGGTCCGCTCCAAGGGCGTGCTCAACATGATCATGATGAGTTTCGTCGCGATCGCCCTGGTGAGCGTGGTCTGGCTGGTGATCGGTTACAGCCTGGCCTTCGGCGAGGACATCGGCGGCGGTCTGCTCGGCGGGCTCGAGCACCTCGGCATGGCCGACATCACCCCGGCGACCGTGCACAGCGGCGTCCCGGAGTTCCTGTTCGCCACCTTCCAGCTGACCTTCGCGATCCTCACAGCCGCGTTGATCAGCGGTGCGATCGCGGACCGCACCAAGTTCTCGGCGTGGATGGTGTTCGTCCCGGTGTGGACGCTGGCCGTGTACGCCCCGGTCGCGCACTGGGTGTGGGGTCCGGACGGCTGGATCGCGCAGCTGGGCGCGCTCGACTACGCGGGCGGCCTGGTGGTCGAGATCGTCTCCGGCGCCTCAGGGCTGGCGCTGGCGCTGGTCCTCGGCCCGCGCATCGGCTTCCGTTCCGAGCCCATGCGACCGCACAACCTGCCCCTGGTGCTGCTCGGTGTCGGGCTGCTGTGGTTCGGCTGGTTCGGCTTCAACGCCGGTTCCGCGCTCGCCGCGAACGGCACCGCGGCCGCGGTCTTCCTCAACACCCTGGTCGCGGGCTGCGCGGGCATGCTCGGCTGGCTGCTGGTCGAGCAGAAGCGCGACGGACACCCCACCACCTTCGGCGCGGCCTCCGGCGTGGTGGCCGGCCTGGTCGCGATCACCCCGTCCTGCGGCTGGGTGACGGTCCTCGGCGCCGCGGTGGTCGGCACCCTGGCGGGCGTCGTCTGCTCCTTCGCGGTGGGCCTGAAGTTCCGCTTCGGCTACGACGACTCGCTCGACGTGGTCGGCGTGCACCTCATCGGTGGCATCGTCGGCACGCTCCTGATCGGCCTGCTCGCCGCCGAGGTGATGACCGGTGGGGTCGAGGGCCTGCTGTACGGCGGCGGACTCGCCCAGCTCGGCAAGCAGACCCTTGCGGTCGTCGTTGTCGGTCTCTACGCCTTCGGGGTCACCTACGCGCTCGGCAAGGCGATCGACCGCTGGATGGGTTTCCGGGTCAGCCGCGAGGACGAAATCGCTGGCGTCGACCTGGCGTTGCACGCCGAGTCCGCGTACGAGCACGCGGTCCTCGCGCACGGCGGGCCTGCCGGTCCGCCGCCGGGGATCTTCTCCCGCGAGCACGACGAGCAGCGTCACCGCCCGGCCGAGCCCGACCAGGACGACGTCACCGACTGACCGAGATGCCCTCCTCGTCCGGTTCGATTCGATACGCTCCGCCCCGGTCCGGATAGGTAGGACCGTCAGCAGTCGACCCTCCCGCCAGGAGGCGCCGCGACCGGACCAGGAACGACGATGACGATGACGACGACGCTCCCCCCGGCAGGACCGCACCCGGCCGACGCCCCGGACACCGACGGGTTCGCCGATCGCGCGCGCCGCTACGGCCGGTCGCTCCATCCCGTCGGCCTCGCCGTCGCGCTGCTCTTCTTCTGCTGGTCGCTGACGCCCTCCCTGCTGCCGCGCGTGTGGTACCTGCAGGGCGTCGCCACCGGTATCAGCATCGCGACCGGCTACGGGATCGGCTGCCTCGCGGCCTGGGCGGTGCGCAAATGCGGTGTCTCGCCTCGATGGTCCGATCGGACCAAGCGGATCGGCCGATGGACCCTGCTCGGGTTCACGGTGGTCCTCGTCCCGACCTTCGCGATCCTCGGCGCGGTGTCCCAGCAGGTGGTGCGCGATCTCGTCGGCGTCGAGAAGGAGCACGAGGCGAACTACCTTCTGGTGCTGTTGACCTCACTCGGTATCGCCGCGTTGCTCCTGTGGATCGCCCGCGCCACCCGGACGGCCACCAACCGAATGGCGGCATTCGGCCGCCGCTATGTGCCCGCACCGGTGGCCAGGGTCGCGAGCTTGGTCGTCGTGGTCGCCGTCGGCCTGATGATCGTCAACGGCATCGTCTACCAAGGACTCATCGGCCTCGCGAACCGGTCGGCCGCCGCGTCCGATCACGGCACCGCCGACAACGTGACCCGACCCGAGATGCCCGAACGCTCGGGTTCTCCTGCGTCCGCCGAGCCGTGGGAGAGCCTCGGGCGCGAGGGCCGCACCTTTGTCGCGGGCGGTCCGACCGCAGACCAGATCACCGCGGCCACCGGCAGGCCCACGCTGACCCCGATCCGGGTGTACGTGGGACGCGAGTCCGCGGAGTCGATTTCGGACGCGGCGGATCAGGTGGTCGCGGAACTGGTGCGGACCGGGGCATTCGACCGCGCGGTGCTGGCCGTCGCCACCGGCACCGGCCGCGGCTGGGTCAACGCCTCGGTCGCTGGCGCTCTCGAGTACACGGCCAACGGCGATTCCGCGATCGCGTCCATGCAGTACTCCTTCCTGCCCAGCGCGTTGTCGTTCATCGCGGACCGGGAATCGCCCAAGGAGGCGGGCCGGGCGCTGTTCGAGGCCGTCTACCGGGAATGGGAGTCCCGGCCCGCCGAGAGCCGCCCGAAGCTGCTGGCGTTCGGCGAGAGCCTCGGCTCCTTCGGCGGCCAGTCCGCGTTCGCGGGCGCCCAGGACATGCTCGCCCGAACCGACGGCGCACTGTGGGTTGGTACCCCGAACTTCTCCCCGCAGTGGTCGGGCGTGACCGAGGGGCGCGATCCCGGTTCGCCCGAACGACTTCCGGTGATCGACGGCGGCGCCAACGTCCGGTTCGCCTCGTCCGCACAGGATCTCGAACTCGAGGGCCCCTGGGGCATGCCCCGGATCGTCTACTGGCAGCACGCGAGCGATCCGATCACCTGGTGGTCGTTCGACCTGTTGCTGAACCGGCCGGACTGGCTGCGCGAGCCGCTCGGCCCGGACGTCAATCCGGACATGCGCTGGATCCCGTTCGTCACCTTCTGGCAGGTGACCCTGGACATGGTCTTCTCGGCGGACGTGCCGGACGGCCACGGGCACACCTTCCAGGCGGACGCCGCGAACATCTGGGCGGCCATCCTCGCGCCCGACGGCTGGACTGCCGCGGACACCGAGAAGGTGCGGGCCGCGATGGCCGAATAGGCGGCTTCGCCGACTGTGAGTGATTCGTACCCCAGTAGGGGTGCGAATCACTCACAGGGCGCAGCCGCCTCAGGGGTGCATGGTGACGGTGTAGCCGGCGTTCAGGTTGGGGAAGCCGGTGTCCATGGTGCTCGCGATGCCGTAGTACACGCCGTCGTGACCGGTCATCCTCGTCCCGTCCAGGCTGGAGTCACCCTGGTAGTTGTTCGCCATGAACACGGCCTGGGCGTCACCAGGCAACCCGTAGGTGACATCGACACCGATCCCCCGCGGATCGTTGTTCGTCGCAGTGACGATCTGCGAGCTCCACGGCGCGAGCACCGCCCGCGGCCCCTGGATCCACTCGCCGTACGGATTGTCCGAGCCCCGCAGCACCATCGGCTGACCGGTGTTGTTCGTGATCGTCATCGCGATCGTCGGACCGGTCGTTGGCAGCGTTCCGGCGGACGCCGCGGCGCCGGTGAAGCTGAGGGTGGCGCCGAAGGCCAGGACAAGCGGGGGCAGGATGGCGATGCGGGCGAGGCGACGGCTGCGGGTTGTGGCGATGCTCATGGTGAATGATCCTGTCCGGGTAGATGTTTGACATCTCGAGCCGGATCGTTCCGGCGCTGAGACAACTATCACCCGGCCACACCGCCAGCTCTGTCCACCGGGCGGGCCCCACAGGGGATGAATCGCGTGTCCCCCGATCGGGGGACTCCGCAGGCGCTACGACGCGGCAGGAGCCGTCAGCGCAGGGAACCAGATGTCCGTCAGGACCTCGGTGGCCGCCTCGGCAGAGACGTCGATCGTTCCCAGCGTCGCCCACCGGGTGAAGAACCGTTCGAGCTGCGTCATGAGAAGCTCGACGCGGAGCCGGGCCCCGTCGCGCTGGTCTTCCGGCCAGCGCGCGAGGTAGCTCGTCATCGAGTTCGGGAGGGCGAGGATCCCATCCCGGGCGATGGCCCGGAAGTCGGGCTCGAGGGCCGTCGCCTCGTCCCAGGCCGGGAGCATCTCCTTGTACAGCTGGAACCACTCGAAGGCCCGGGTGAGCCAATCCGTGAACTCGGTCCGCGATCCGGTGTCGAGCACACGGTCCAGGTCTTGATAGACGGAAAGAGCGCTGGGGGCCATGCCTTCCTGGGCCAGTGCCATCAGGATGTCCACCTTGCCGGGGAAGTGCAGATAGAAGGTAGCCCGGCTGCAGCCGACCTCGGCGGCGATGTCATCGACCGTCACGGCCGCGTAGCCCTTGACGGCGAAGAGCCCCCAAGCCGATTCCAACAGCCGGGCGCGGGTCGCCCGCTTCTGCTCGGCCCGAAGCGTGCCGCGCCTGCTGCCCGCGCTCGTCGCATTGCCCACTGCATCCACCACCAATCGGAGTTTACTCGCGGCCCAGTCAGTCGCCACATCGCCAGCAAGACAACTTTACGTCATTCACTTGACAGACCGTCAGCCAACGCTAGTCTATGTCGCAGGTCACATCGAGTCGTACTTACCGCAGTCGTCACAGTCGTGTTTAGACCGGCGCCGCACCCGCGCCGGCCAGGAAGGACGAGACCGCGGCCCATCGACTCCCCGGCAGAAAGAGATCGCCATGCACTCCCCGAACTTGCCTCGCGTCTGCGTCATCGGCGCCGGTCCGTCAGGAATCACCACCGCCAAGCGCCTGAAGGACCACGGCATCCCGTACGACTGCTTCGAGGCCTCCGACGAGGTCGGCGGCAACTGGTACTACAAGAACCCCAATGGGATGTCGGCCTGCTACCAGAGCCTGCACATCGACACCTCCAAGTGGCGGCTGGCGTTCGAGGACTTCCCGGTTCCCGCCGAGTGGCCCGACTTCCCGCACCACTCGCAGCTGTTCCAGTACTTCAAGGACTACGTCGACCACTTCGGTCTGCGGGAGACGATCACGTTCAACACCTCCGTCGAGCACGCGGAGCGCGACGGCGACGGGCTGTGGACCGCCACGCTGTCCAACGGCGAGGCGCGCACATACGACGCGCTGATCGTGTGCAACGGCCACCACTGGGACCCGAACACCCCGGACTACCCCGGCGAGTTCGACGGCACGCTCATCCACAGCCACGCATACAACGACCCGTTCGACCCGATCGACATGCGCGGCAAGAACGTCGTGGTGGTCGGGATGGGCAACTCCGGCCTCGACATCGCCTCCGAGCTCTCGCAGCGCTTCCTGGCCAAGACGCTGACCGTCTCCGCCCGTCGCGGGGTCTGGGTGCTACCGAAGTACCTCAAGGGCACGGCTGGCGACAAGATGTCGATGCCCGCCTGGATACCGCGCCCGATCTCCCTGGCGCTCAAGCGGCGCTTTCTGAACAAGAACCTCGGCTCCATGGAGGGCTACGGTCTGCCCAAGCCCGACCACCTGCCCTTCGAGGCGCACCCGTCCGCGAGCGGCGAGTTCCTCGGCAAGGCGGGCTCGGGAGACATCGCGTTCAAGCCGGCCATCGCCGCGCTGGAGGGCAAGCAGGTGCGCTTCACCGACGGCAGCACCCTTGACGTCGACGTGATCGTCTGCGCCACCGGCTACCACATCAGCTTCCCGTTCTTCACCGATCCGAACCTGTTGCCCGACAGCGAGAACCGCTTCCCGCTGTTCAAGCGAATGATGAAGCCCGACATCGACAACCTGTTCTTCATGGGCCTCGCCCAGCCGATGCCGACCCTGGTCAACTTCGCCGAGCAGCAGAGCAAGCTCGTCGCCGCTTACCTCGCGGGCAAGTACCTGCCGCCTGCTCCAAGCGAGATGGGCGCCGTCCTCGCCGCCGACGAGGAGTACTACCTCAAGCCGTACTACAAGTCGCCCCGGCACACCATCCAGTGCGAGTTCGATCCCTACGTACGCAACCTGAAGAAGGAAATCGTCAACGGCGGCAAGCGCGCCCAGGCCGCGGGCAACACGTTGCCCGTGCCTGCCCGCGCCATGCAGAACGCGTGAGGGAGGAGATCGACATGGCACTGACACAGGGATTCTGCGCGGACGGCTTCGAGCCGGTCCGCGATGCACTCGAGCAGCAGCTCGCATCGGGCGAGGAACTCGGCGCATCCATCTGCGTGACCGTCGACGGTGCGCCCGTCGTCGACGTCTGGGGCGGCTATGCCGACCAGGAGCGGACCACGCCATGGGCCGAGGACACCATCGTCAACGTCTTCTCCATCACCAAGACGATGACGGCACTCAGCGCGCTGCTCCTCGTCGATCGCGGCGAACTCGATGTGTACCAGAAGGTCTCGCACTACTGGCCCGAGTTCGCGGCGAACGGCAAGGCGGACATCGAGGTTCGGCATCTGCTCTCACACACCTCAGGGGTGTCCGGCTGGGAGCGGCCGATCGAACTCGAAGACATCTACGACACCGAGGCCGCCAGCGCCCGGCTGGCCACGCAGGCGCCCTGGTGGGAGCCGGGCACCGCGTCGGGCTACCAGGCACTGAACTACGGGCACCTCGTCGGCGAGGTGATCCGGCGAGTGGACGGCCGCAGCCTGGGCCGCTTCTTCGCCGAGGAGCTGGCGGGACCGCTGGGTGCCGACTTCCACATCGGTACCGGCCCCGAGCATTTCGGCCGGATCGCTCCGATGGTCCCCGCGCCGGACATCAACTTCGACATGTCCACGCTCGATCAGGACAGCATCCTGGTCAAGACGGTGACCTGCCCGTGGCTCGACATGGCGAAGGTCAACACCGCCGACTGGCGGCAGGCGGAGCTCGGCGCCATGAACGGTCACGGCAACGCGCGCTCGGTCGCCCGCCTGCAGTCGCTGATCTCCTGCGGCGGCGAGGTGGACGGCACGCGCCTGCTCTCCCAGGCCACGATCGACCTGACCTTCGAGCAGCAGGCCGACGGCATCGACCTGGGCATCCTCACCCCGCTGCGGTTCGGCATCGGTTACGGTCTCCCCCACCCGGACACCGCCCCGCTGGTGCGCGACGGCCGGGTGTGCTGGTGGGCCGGGTTCGGCGGCTCGATGCTCGTCAACGACCTCGACAACCGGGTCACCTTCGCCTACACGATGAACAAGATGGCGCCCGGACTGATCGGCTCCGATCGCAGCGACGCCTACCTGCACGCCACCAACGAGGCCGTTCGATCGGCACGAAGCGAGGTTTCCCTGTGAGGGCACTACAGCTCACGGATCCGGGTGTCATCGAGATCCGGGACGTCCCCGTACCGGAGATCGGACCGTCCGACCTGTTGATCCGCGTCGGCGCGGCAGGCATCTGCCACTCCGACCTGCACCTGCTGCATTTCCCGGTGAAGATGCGGGAGGAACCGCTCACCATCGGGCACGAGATCGCGGGCACCATCGAGGCCGTCGGCAGCGAGGTCGACGGGCGCCAGGTCGGCGAGCGCGGGATCGTCTACCTGTGCTGGTCGTGCGGCGTCTGCCGGGAGTGCATCAGCGGCAACGAGAACGTCTGCCTGGCCGCGGGCCGGACCGCCATGCCGCCGTGCCCGGGGCTCGGCCCCGACGGCGGCATGGCCGAGTACGTCCGGATCCCGGCCCGGTCGTTCGTCCCCATCGGCGACCTGGACTTCCTCCAGGCGGCTCCGATGGCCGACGCCGCACTGACCAGCTACCACGCCATCAGGGGCGCCAAGGAGCACCTCCGTCCCGGCTCGACCGCCGTGGTGATCGGCGTCGGCGGCCTCGGGCACGTCGCCGTGCAGATCCTGCGCGCGCTCAGCGCGACCCGGATCGTCGCGGTTGACCTCGGCCAGGACCAGCTGGACCTGGCCAAGCGCTGCGGCGCCGACGTCACCCTCGAATCCGGTCCCGACACCGCCCGCCAGATCCTCGAGCTGACCGGCGGGCGCGGCGCGGAAGCGGTCTTCGACTTCGTCGGCGTCGACCCGACCGCCCAGATGGCGGTCGAGTCCGTGGCACCCAACGGCGCGTACCGGATGGTCGGGCTCGGCGGCGGCGTCCCCGGCGTGACGGCCGACCCGGCGGGTGGACCCGGCTGGCCGTGGGGCGCCTCGGTCCGGAAGTCCTACGGCGGCACCAGAAGTGACCTCGTCGACTCCATCGCGCTCGCCCAGTCCGGCCGACTCACCGTCGAGGTCGACCGATTCGACCTCGCCGACGCCCGAGCGGCGTTCGACCGCCTCGAGGCCGGCAAGATCCGCGGACGAGCGGTGCTGGTTCCGTGACCGGGTACGACACGATCCGAAAGGAAATGCAGTGACGAAGTCTGTTGACCCCCAGGCCTACATCGCCTCCGTGATGGCCGGACTGACGGGCCCGGGCGGCCGCTTCGAGCTCGGCGTCGAGAGCGTGCTCGGGGCCGAGATCCCGGTCATGAAGAACCGTGACCGGGCGCTCGGCGACGTCCTGAGGGCCTCGCTCTCCTATGGCGACCGGGACTACCTGGTCACCGAGGATCGCCGGATGAGCTACGCGGAACACGGGGCCGCCGCCGCCGCGTTCGCGACCGCGCTGCGCGAGCGGTACGGCGTCGGCAAGGGCGACCGAATCGGCATCCTGGCCGCCAACACCCCCGAATGGCTCGTCGCCTTCTGGGCGGCGCAGTCGCTCGGCGCGATCGCGGTCGGCTTCAATGCCTGGTGGGCGCCGCGTGAGGTCGAGTACGGCATCGACCACACCAAGCCAACGGTCGTCGTGGCCGACGCCAGGCGCGCCGCGCTGCTCGGCGAGCTCGGTGCCGACGTCCCCGTGCTGACCATGGAGGAGGACGTCCCGCGTCTGGTCGCCGAGTTCGCCGGCTCCGCGCTGCCGAACACCGATGTGGACGAGGACGACCCGGCGCTGCTCCTCTACACCAGCGGGACCAGCGGCCGTCCCAAGGGCGCCGTGCACTCGCACCGAAACGTGCTGGCGACCATCGACTACCACCGGTTCAGCGATGCGCTCGCCGCCGCGTTCACCGGCGGCGACCCCAACTCGGACGCCCCGAGCGACCGGCGGTACCTGCTCACCTCGCCGCTGTTCCACATCGCCAGCCTGCACAACCTGGCCGTCCCCCGGCTGGCCACGGGCGGCGCGGTGGTGATCTACCAGGGCTCGTTCGACGTGGACCGCATGCTCCGGCTGGTCGAACGCGAGCGCGTGACCAACTGGGCCGCCGTCCCCACCATGGCGAATCGTCTACTCGAGCACGAGGATCTGTCGCGATACGACCTCTCCTCGGTCACGGCGTTCGCGCTGTCGGCGGCGCCGTCGTCCGCGGCGTTCCAGGACCGCCTGCGTGAGAAGGTGCCGTTCGCGCGCAACTCCCTCGTCGACAGCTACGGCCAGACCGAGAGTGCCACCGCGATCTCCGTCGCCACGCCCCTCGATCTCGCGCAGTTCCCCGGAACCCTCGGCCGGCCCATCATCGGGGTCGCCGTTGAGGTCCGGGACCCGTTCGGGGAGAAGGTCCCCGACGGGGTGGAGGGCGAGATCTGCGCGCGCAGCCCCTACGTGATGCTCGGCTACTGGGACAACCCAGAGGCCACCGCCGCGGCGATCACCGAGGACCGCTGGCTGCGCACCGGCGACTTCGGTGTGATCGAGAACGGCATGGTCCGGCTCACCGGGCGCCGGTCGGACCTGATCCTGCGAGGCGGCGAGAACGTGTACCCGATGGAGATCGAGCAGTGCCTGGACGAGCACCCCGAGATCCTCGAGTGCGCGGTGATCGGCGTAGACCACCCCGACCTCGGCCAGGAGGTGGCCGCGGTCGTCGTCGCGCGGTCGGAGGGCGCCGTCACGGAAGAGGAGCTGCGGGCCTTCGCAGGCGAGCGCCTAGCCTATTTCAAGGTCCCGGCTCGGTGGCGGATCACCACGACGCCGTTGCCGCGCAACGCGACCGGCAAGACGATGCGCACCCAGGTGGTCGTCTGATGGCCTCCCGGTCGGCAACAGATGTTCGAGATTGGAGTGATCTGCGATGAGCTACGACGTGATCATCAAGAACGGCCGGTGGTTCGACGGCACCGGCGCACGGTCCGAGACCAGGAACCTCGGCATCCGTGACGGGCGGGTGGCCGCCGTGTCGGTCGATGCGCTCGACGAGTCGGACTGCCCGCAGGTGGTCGACGCCGCCGGGAAGTGGGTCATCCCGGGCATGGTCGACATCCACACCCACTACGACGTCGAGGTCATCCTGAGTCCGGGGCTCAAGGAGTCGGTGCGGCACGGCGTCACCTCGATCTTCCTGGGGTCGTGCTCCCTGTCGGCGGTCCATGCCGGCCCCTCCGACGCGGGCGATCTGTTCGGCCGGGTCGAGGCCATTCCGCGCAAGTTCGTGGTCGACACGCTCACCGAGTCCCAGACGTGGACCTCGGCACACGAGTACGTCGAGGCGATCGAGGCGCTGCCACTGGGCCCGAACGTGGCCTCCTTCATCGGCCATTCGGACATCCGGGCCGCGCAGATGGGCCTGGACCGGGCGACCCGCAAGGACGTCAAGCCCACCCCGGCCGAACTCGACGCGATGGCGGCCAAGCTCGAGGAGGCGCTCGACGCGGGCTTCATCGGCATGTCCTCGCAGGAGCTGCTGTTCGACAAGCTCGACGGCGAGGTCTGCCGGTCCCGGACCCTGCCCTCGACGTACTCGACACGGCAGGAACGTCGCAGGCTCAGTGGGATCCTGCGACGCCGGGGCCGGGCATTGCAGGCAGGCCCGGACGTCGGCCGCCCGCAGTCCATGGTCGCGTTGGCGCTGAGCAGCGTCGGGCTCTTCCGCCGTCCGTTGAAGGTGAGCCTGCTCTCGGCCGCCGACGTCAAGGCGATACCGGCTGTGGCGCAGGTGTTCCCGGCGATGGCGCGGGCCGTCAACGGGATGCGCGGCGACTTCCGGTGGCAGCACCTGCCCGTGCCGTTCGAGGTGTACTCGGACGGCATCGACCTGCCGGTCTTCGAGGAGTTCGGATCCGGTGCCGCGGCACTGGACCTGTCCAACCAGCTCGAGGCGCGGAGCGCGCTGCTGGCCGACGAGTCCTACCGCCGCCGGTTCCGCAAGGACTACGACAAGAAGTACGGGCCGCGGGTCTGGCACCGCGACTTCTTCGACGCCGAGATCGTCGAGTGCCCAGATGCATCCGTGATCGGCAAGACCTTCGGACAGGTCGGGGTCGACCGGGGCGGGGTGCACCCCGTGGACGCCTTCCTCGACCTGGTGGTCGAGTACGGCACCAAGGTTCGGTGGCGCACCACGATCTCGAACCACCGGCCCGAGGTGCTCAACAAGTTCGCCGCCGATCCCGGTATCCAGCTGGGCTTCTCGGACGCGGGTGCGCACCTGCGCAACATGGCCTTCTACAACTTCGGGCTCCGCCTGCTGCGTCGCGTGCAGGACGCCGAGCGATCGGGGAGTCCGTTCATGTCGGTGGAGCAGGCCGTGCACCGGCTCACCGGCGAGCTCGCCGACTGGTACGACCTCGATGCCGGACACCTGCGCGAGGGTGACCGGGCCGACGTGGTGGTGATCGACCCGGCGCATCTCGACTCGACTCTCGACGCCTACGCCGAATGCCCGGTCCCCGAGTACGACGGCCTCTCCAGGATGGTGAACCGGAACGACGACGCGGTGTCCGCGGTGTTCGTCGGCGGCGAATGCGTCGTCCGGGACGGGGAACCGACGCCCGTGCTCGGGACCCGTCGCACCGGGCGGTTCCTGCGAGCTGGTCAGAAGTGACCCACCCATCGATGAACGGAAGAAACACGGATGAGTGAGAACAGATTTGCGGGCAAGACGGCGGCGGTGACCGGCGCCGCGTCCGGCATCGGCGAGGCCATCGCGATCCGCCTGATGGCCGAGGGCGCGAACGTCGTCGGGATCGACCTGGCCGGGGATGCGCTCGGCGCCATGGCCACCGAGTTCGGCAAGGCGTTTCTGCCCGTCACCGCCGACGTGACCAAGGAGGGCGAGATCGCGGCGGCCCTCGACGCCGCCGTCACGCAGTTCGGGGCACTGGATCTGGCCTTCAACGTGGCGGGCGCGTCCCGCGTCGGTGCGATCGTCGATCTCGACGAAGCCGACTGGGACTTCACCATCGACCTCGTGCAGAAGGGTGTCTTCCTCTGCACCAAGCACGAGGCCCGACGAATGGGCGCAGGCGGGGCCATCGTCAACGTCTCCTCGCTGAACGCCCGCATGCCGATGCCAGGGGGCAGCCCGTACGCGACCGGCAAGGCAGGCGTCGAGATGTTCAGCAAGAACGCCGCTCTCGAGCTGGCGTCGTCTGGCATCCGGGTCAATTCCGTGCTGCCGGGACTCGTCGACACCCCGCTGGTCGCCCCGGTGCTGGCCTACGAGCCAGCGCAGGCGATGTTCCTCGAACGCATCCCGATGGCTCGAGCCGCGACACCCGACGAGGTCGCCGGGCCGTGCCTCTACCTGGCCAGCGACGACGCGAGCTACGTCACCGGCGCGAGCCTGGTCGTCGACGGCGGCTGGGACCTGTCCAACTTCCCGAACTTCAGCAAGCTCGCGGGGTGATGCTCGGCCGCCGAGCGGCATGGGTGGTCCGGCTTCGGACACTCAGCAGTAGACCCGCTCGGCGGCCGAGGTGCCGCGTGCAGACGCACGGCTCCCTGTCCACGAGGCACCGGGGCCACCCGCGCGGAACTCGGTTTCGTGAAGTTCTTTGTGACAGATCCGATACGCGAATCCGATAGTGACCTTCGGCGCATGTGGGATTTTTAGACCAAACCGGTCAGTTTGCCAGGTTCGATGCGGAACATGCACAAGAAGTTGTTATTGGTGGCCGCTTCCATCGGAGCTGCCCTTCTCACGGGCTGTTCATCGGCGGAACCGGCCTCTATTGCTGCTGCCGCTGTCAATTCACCGACAGCGATCCAGTCGAATAACCCGCCAACAACCGGCACGACCCCCGCCGCCGGTCAAGGGCCCGCAGCCGGGTCGCTTGAGCACTCAGCGTACGGCGACGCCTGCGCAGCGACACACGAATACGTGGGTTGGAAAGTAGCGAATGGCGTGTCTCCGGATTCGATCACAGCAGACGAGTTCATGCAGTGGCCCGCACACGGATCCGAATGGGATTCGGCCAGCTCGGCCGATCGAGCTGCATTCCGGCGCGGCATCGAGGATGCGATCAACGGGAGCTGCTGACCCGACCCTGCATCCCGTTCGCATTCAGACGAAGAATCGTCATCTTCTCGTCCTTTGAGAGTTCGGAGCGATCGAGGACCGTCTGCAGGATCTCGGACTTACCGGCAACGTAGCGCTCACTGGTCATGCCAAGTTCGCTGGCGAGTTCCAGCTTGACCGCGCCGTATGCGTCGCGAAGGTCGGGATGCGAACGCAACACCGACCGGACGGCAAGATGATTGCGCAGGTGCAGCGTCCCTTCGACGCAGACGTACACGTTCCGGGCCAGCCCACCCTCGGGTGCTCGAAAGGCCTCACGGTCCGGGACCCCGAGATCGCCGCGGTGCACATACCCTGCTTCGGACAGGGCGCGAATTGCGGACGCCATGTGTTCACGCTGGACGATGACGTCGATATCCAGGATCGGTTTGGCCGCAAGCCCTGGGACAGACGTTGACCCGACATGCTCGATGGCGAAGGCAGGCACCAGCGACAACGCATTGCGCAGATCTTCCGAAACGACTTCGTACTGTGAGGGCCATCCCTCGGAGTACGGAACAACGGTTACCGGCACGGCCTCACGCTATCGCCACCAAACCCTGGGTACGGTGCGGCAAGTCACGCCGGGTTCACAGTCCGCCGGGTACTCATTTCGCCTTCGCGGCCTTGGCTGCCGCCTTCGCGGACTTCTTGAACTCGCGGACCTCGCCGAGGGTGCGGTCGTCGACGACGTCGGCGATGGAGCGGCGCGAACCGTCGTCGCCGTACGCCCCTGCGGCCTCCCGCCAACCCTCCGGCTCGACGCCGATCTGCTTGCCCAGCAACGCGAGAAAGATCCTGGCCTTCTGATCCCCGTAGCCGGGCAGCGCCTTGAGCCGCTTGAGGACCTCTCGGCTGTCGGGATCACCCTCGGTCCAGATCGCCTCGGTCCGGCCGTCGTAATGCTCGACGAGGTAGATGCACAGGTCCTGGATCCGCTTGCCCATCGACCCGGGGAACCGGTGCACGGCGGGCGGAGTCGCACAGAGCGCGAGGAACGCGTCCGGATCCATCTCCGCGATCTTGTGCACGTCCAGGCCAGACAGGCGATCGTCGAGTTTCTTCGGCCCGGCGAAGGCCACTTCCATGGGTATCTGCTGATCGAGCAACATGCCGATCAGCAGGGCGAGTGGATCCGCGGCGAGCAGCGCGTCCGCGTCAGCGTCTCCGGCGAGGTGCAGCGTGAGTGCCATGGCCCGATCCTGCCATTTTCGACGGCGAACTTTCGACCCTCCCCGCGTCCGGGAACAATCCCGCGACCCGGCCCGTTGAGTTCGGTACACCGTACGGAAGCGAGGGATCTTGACCACAACTCCGACCGACATCGAGTTCGACCGCCAGATCGGCGCACTCACCGCGGCGGGTTACCCCGCCATGACCGGGCTGTCCGATGCCGACTTCGCGGCCGCACTGGAACCGCTCCGCGCGAGCGTGCTCGCCCACCCGGAATGCGCCGCCGACCACGGCGAGGACCACATCCCGTTCGTTCTGGTCGTTGCCCGCACCGCGCTCGGCGCATCCATCGACGCGCACGAGGCGATGTCGCGCACCGCCCTCGGCACCCAGCAGGGGTTCGCGGACCTCGAGCCCGCCGAGCTCGCCGCGTTCCGGCCGATCGAGTCCGTCGAGGTACCGGACGGGATCGGCTACGTGCTGCTCGACATCGACACCGGGAGCGCGTACCTGAACGTCACACCCGAGGCCGCGCTGGCGTCGCTGACCGCGAAGGGACGCACCGGGCTGACTATCGAGGAGGGCATCGCGCTGATCGCCGTCCGCCCCGACATGCTCCGCAAGAACAAGTGCTTCTCACTGCTGTCGTCACGCTGCGGCGACAAGCGGGTGCCCGCGCTGTGGATCAGCAAGCGCCGACCGAAACTGGGCTGGTGCTGGAACGGCAACCCGCACACCTGGCTCGGCTCGGCATCGACGGGCGGCCGGCTGCCGCTGCCGTGACGACGGGCGGGCGGACCGGGGCAGGCCCGCCCCGGTTACGCCTGCTCGAGCGACTTCTCGGTGGCGGCCAGCAACACGCAGGTCGCCACCCCGTCCATCGCCTTCGCGAGGTCGTCGGTGGACGGGAAGCTCGGCGCGAGCCGGATGTTCTTGTCCTCCGGGTCGGTGCCGTACGGGAAGGCCGAGCCGGCGGCGGTCAACGCGATGCCGGCCTCCTTCGCCAGGCCGATGACCCGCTTGGCCGTGCCCTCGACGACATCGAGGCTGATGAAGTAGCCGCCCTTGGGTTCGGTCCAGGACGCCACCTTCGACGCCCCGAGCCGGTCCTCGAGGATCTGCAGGACCAGCGCGAACTTCGGCGCGAGGATCTCGCGATGCTTGGCCATGTGCGCGCGCACCCCGTCGGCGTCCTGGAAGAACATCAGGTGCCGCAGCTGGTTGATCTTGTCCGGTCCGATGCTCTTCTTGCCCAGGTGCTGCTGGTACCAGGCCAGGTTCTGCGTCGACCCGCCGACGAAGCTGACGCCCGCGCCCGCGAAGGTGATCTTCGACGTCGACGCGAACACGAGCGGCCGGTTCGGATGCCCCGCCGCCGCCGCCATGCCGAGCACGTCCAGCGGGGCCTCGAACTCCTCGACCAGCGGGTGCACCGCGTAGGCGTTGTCCCAGATGAGCCGGAAGTCGGGGGCCGCGGTCGGCATCGAGGCCAGCGTCCGCACGACTTCCTCCGAGTAGACCGCACCGGTCGGGTTCGAGTAGGTGGGCACCGCCCACATCCCCTTGATCTGCGGATCCTCGGCGACCAGCCGGGCGATCAGAGCCACGTCCGGGCCGTCGTGCCGCATCGGGACGGGGATCATCTCGATCCCGTACGACTCCGTGATCGCGAAGTGCCGGTCGTAGCCGGGGCTCGGGCACAGGAACTTGATCTTCGGCTCCTGCGACCACGGCCGCGCCGAGTCGGGGGTGCCGTGCAGCAGCGCGAACACGATGACGTCGTGCATGATCTCGAGGCTCGCGTTGTTGCCTGCCAACAGGTTCTCGGTCGGGATGCCGAGCAGTTCACCGAAGATCGCGCGCAGCTCCGGCAGCCCGGCGAGGCCACCGTAGTTGCGGCAGTCCAGTCCGTTGCCGTCGCGGTACTTT
>NZ_BCXA01000019.1 GCF_001894865.1 Rhodococcus maanshanensis NBRC 100610
TGGGTTCGGTCGGCTTGGTCGGGTCGGACGAGCCGAATGAACCGAGTGAGCCGAGCCCGGGCGTTTCAGAGGGGCCGGCCGGTCCCTGCGCCACGCGCACGAATTTGAGGAAGTCGGGCAACTGCAGGCCCTGACCCCCGGCGATGTCGTGGACGCCCAGCACGATGTCGTTGTTGACGGTGTCGACCTTGGCGCCGTTGATGTGCCCGGACAGCGGTGCGGGGAGTTGCTGGATCCAGGTGTCGAGCTGGCCGAGCAGATCGCGCAGGGCGTTCTCGCTGCGCGTCTGGTCCTTGACCTTGAAGCCGGCGGCCTCCACGGCGGTGCGGGCGGCGGCCTTCTCCGGTCCGTCGGCCAGGCCGACCAGCGGGGTGCCTGCCTTATCGAGCCAGGCGCCGGCGTAGGCGGTGGGGAACTTGCCGCGAAGCGTCTCGGCGAACGTCGCCAGTTCCTGCCCGGTCCGGGCCCGGTCGAGGTACTGCTCCGGGCTGAGCCGGAGGTCGCGTTGGATCGCGGCCACCAGATCCTCGGGCAGCGCGGACGCCGGTGGGGTGGGTTCGGCCTGTGCCAGGGTCGCGCAGGGCGCGACCAGCAGGAGTGCCGCGGTGCCGATCATCGCGGCACGGCGGGCGCGTGTACTACGCATGGGAGCCTTTCGGTTTGAGCGTTGCGGATATGACCAAGGCGTTGGCTGGGTCGGTCGGTCGGTCGGTCGGTCGCAGGGACTGTATTGGTAATGATTGCCATTGACTACCGAAAATTGATGGGATGAATATTGGGCTCAGCGGCGCGCGGTGGCCCGGACCTGTGAGTCGGGGCCGTCGCTCGGAATGCGAAAGGGGCCTCGGGCGCGAAAGTTCGCGTCCGAGGCCCCTTTTCGGGAATTCTGTGTGCCTAGTTGGTGCGGACCTTCAGGCCGGGATTGTCCGCGAGGATCGACTTGATTGGTGTCGAGACGGTGCGGAGCCCGGGCTTGTTGCACTGCCCCGCAAAGCTGCCGCCGGACGTGATGCCCAGCGCTTTGGTGCCGGTGATCAAGGGGCCACCACTGTCGCCGGTATTTGAACAGATGTTTGAGAAGATGGCGTCCTTGTAGGTGATCGATTTCATCGTATGGCGCATGTTGATGGCGGTGATGGTGCCGCATGTGTAGCCGGTCCTGACGCCGGCCTTGCACGCCGGGGCCCCGACCACGGGGTCGGCGGTGCCGGTGATCGGTACCGGGTCCGACCCGGGGGCGGCGCGAACGAAGTTGTTCTCGAAGCGCTTCGCGACGCTGTCGTCGATCTTGATCACACCGTAGTCCATGCCAGCGACGGTTGACTTGTCGAAGGTGCCGAGGAAATTGAAGTCGTTGCCGTACCTTTCGTATGCACGTGAGGCGTAAAGAGTGCCCGCCTCGAGTGGGTCCAGGTCGCAGTGTCCGGCGGTGATGTTCACTGCGTGGCCGGAGCCATCGGTGCCGTTGAAACCGAACGAGCAGATGAAGGGTTTGTCGTCATCGTTCTTGGTGTTGTAGACGTCGCCACCGAGGATCGCGTCGGAGGCCGGCGGCTTGGGCTTGGTGGTGGTGGCGGCCGCTGTGATGGTGAGTTGTTGGGTGGTGGTGGATCCGGTGACGCCGTCGCGGCCGGAGAAGGTGGCGTCGACGGTT
>NZ_BCXA01000020.1 GCF_001894865.1 Rhodococcus maanshanensis NBRC 100610
TGGCTGCCTTGATGGGGTCGAGGGTGATCGTGGAGGCGACGGTGTTGTTGTCGGCGGGTGCGACCGTGACCTCTTGGGTGGTGGTGGATCCGGTGACGCCGTCCCGGCCGGAGAAGGTGGCGGTGATGGTGTGCTTGCCGTCGGTTTGGGCGTACCAGATCCTGGTGGCGGTGCCGTCGGCCTCGACCTTTGTGCTACCGAGGATCTCGTTGCCGTCCTTGAATTCGACGGTGCCGCCCGCTGCTGCGGGAGTGATCTTCGCGGTCAGCGTGTACTCGTTGCTGTTGGGTGCCGCGGTGATGGGGTCGAGGGTGATCGTGGAGGTCGGTTCGGAGGGTTTGGTGGTGGTTGGTTCGGTGGGCTTGGTGGTGGTGGTGGTTGGTTCGGTCGTCTTGGTTGGTTCGGTGGGGCGAGTCGGGTCGGATGAGCCGGATGAGCCGAGTGCCGGTGGTTCGGGGGAGTCGAGTGCCGGTCCCTTCGCCACGCGTACGAAGTTGAGGAAGTCGGGCAGTTGCAGGCCCTGACCCCCGGCGGTGTCCTTGACTTCCAGCGCGATGTCGTTGGCGGCGGGGTCGATCACGGTGCCGTTGACAAGACCGGCCAGCGGTGCGGGGAGCTGCTGGATCCAGGTGTCGAGCTGGTCGTGCAGGTCGGACAGGGTGCGTTCGCTGCGCGTCTGGTCCTTGACGTGGTAGCCGGCGGCCTCGACGGCGGTGCGGGCGGCGGCCTTGTCGGGTCCGTCGGTGAGGCCGACCAGCGGGGTGCCGGCCTCGTCGAGCCAGGCGCCGGAGAAGGCGGCGGGGAACTTGCCGCGCAGCGTCTCGGCGAACGTCGCCAGTTCCTGCCCGGTCTGGGCCCTCTCGAGGTACTGGTCGGGGCTGAGTCCGAGATCGCGCTGGATGGCGGCCACCATGTCCGCGGGCAGCGCGGGTGCCGGCGCGGCGGGTTCGGCCTGCGCGAGGGCCACGCACGGCGCGACCAGAAGCAGTGCCGCAGTACCGATCATCGCGGCACGGCGGGCGCGTGTACTACGCATGGGGACCTTTCGGATTGAGCGTTGCGGGTATGACCAGGCGCTGGGGCCGGGTCAGCGCCAGAGACGGTATTGGTAATGATTGCCATTGACTACCGAAAATTGATGGGATGAATATTGGGCTCGACGGGCGTGCGTCGGCGGCCCGGACCTGCGGGGCTGGCGCTGGCCATCCCCAGGGCCATTGGTGCTGTTCAGCTCTGCTCCGCGCCGACTTGTAGTGGGTAGACCTTTGCTGCCGTCGCGAGGTCACCGCAATGAGGAGGGTGGCCGAACGCAGTCGCTGTTCCGGCAGGTCGGAGCGCAGCGTTCTGGGCCGACCGAGTCGCGGTCGGCGAAGCGGGCCTGATCGCCCGCATATCAGCCGGTGGGGCCGGTGGATGACCGATAAGTGCCAGCAGGGACAATCGCTGCCACCAACAAGCGGCGTGCCATCGACCGCGACCTGGTGAGGAAGGAATCCCTGGTGGGCGCTGTAACCCCCGCACGACGGACCGAGACGGCCCGCGAAGTCGCTGAGCGGCTCGGCATCTCACCGCGCACGGTGCGCAACATCATGGCCGAGCCTCGGGCCGAGTTCGAGGCACGTGCCGCCGAGCGCCGCCGCCGGGTGCTGGAGCTGCGCGCCGAGGGCCTCAAGCTGCGTGAGATCGCGAACGAGGTGGGCATGACGGTCGGCGGTGTGGGCACCATCCTGCACCGCGCCTACAACGCCGAAGCCGCCCGACCCGCCACCTGACCCGACCAAGACACCTCGGCCGCGCCCGTTCGTGGCCGGCGTCGGCACGGTGCGCTGGCCGCCGTTTATGAAGTAGAGGGCCCGCGCACGCTTGATGGCGTGCGGTACCCGGGTCCAACCAAGTACAAGCCCCTTGCCGCGACCAAGAGTTGCGGCAAGGGGCTTGCAGTCCGTTTTCAGTTCACGCGTTGCGACGATCCCTAGAATCCGCCGGTACCGGGGGTGCGGATCTCGGAACTAACTATGGACGACTCAACCGATGTTCCTCGACAGGTCGGGAATCATGCGGTTGACCTGGTCCTCCCAGTTCTTCCAGTTGTGGACTCCCGTTGCTGGGTAGTCGTAGTGGGCGTTGCCTGCGCCGATGGTGCCCATCCGGACCTCGAACGCGCGGGTGTTGGCCAGTGCCAACGCCTCCAACGGGACGGCCTGCACGACGCCGAGGGCATCGCTGACGTCGCCGGGGCCGGGGAGTCCGCTGCCGGAAGCGATCCACAACCGGGTGTTGTTCGCCTTCAGCATCGGCGCGAAGACGAACGGATCCATCCGCAGCCACTGCGGCCCCCACGGCGGCGCCATCGCGTCGATGTTGAAGCCGCCTGCCGAGACCATCGCGACGCGAAGTGCCTCGCGCATGCCGGGCGCCGAGTTGTTGAGGAAGCCGGAGTACGACCCGGCGAAGCTGAACTGCCGCGGGTAGTAGGCGGCGAGCGTCAGTGCGGCGCTGCCACCCATCGACAGGCCGAACACACCGTTGCGGGTGGATCTGAACCCCTCCCGCTCGGCAAGCGCGCGCGGCAGCTGTTGGGTCAGGAAGGTCTCCCACCTATAGGTGTTGGCCTTGCCGTCGACGTCGGCCGCGGCATCCGAGCTGCCCAGCCCCGAAGACCCGTTGGAGCTGCCGGTGGATGACCCGAGATCGCCAGGACCCCAGGTGCTCGGCGCGTTCCAGTCCGCGTAGAAGCTGGACTCCCCGCCGACCGGCATCACGACGTTGATGTTGGCGGCGGTCAGCGCGCGCGCGACGTTGGTCTCGATCTCCCAGCCGTTGAGATCGTTGCGGGCGCGCATCCCGTCGAGCGCGTACACCACACGGTTCCTGTTGCCGTCCGCGGCACGGAAGATGCGCGACTTGATCCCGCCCATGTCGGACTCGACCCAGAAGTCGTACCCGAAGTTCGGGTCGAACGCCGCGTTGGCTGTGCCAACCGGACCTGCTACCGACACCCCGAGCGGTAGCAGCATCGCCAACGACACCAGCATCGAGCGTTTGAGCCTCGAGACGGCCCTCCCACCCCTGAGACGTCTGACTCGCATTCTGTTATTGCCTTTCGTCGGTGCGGCCGAGGATGGCCGCCGTTCACGGGCATCTGACACCATAACGCTGTATCGGTGCAGGAGGCGCCCAAAACGTCGCCGGGGGAGGCACGTGTCCACGCGAAATGGGCGCGACACGGGGGATTCCCGTGCCGCGCCCGCCTCGTGACGTGGTGTTTCTCTGGCTAGACGCTCGCGACGCCCGGCGCGAGGAAGCGCTTGCCGTTGACTGCCTCCGAGGTGCCGGTCCGGTCCAGGTACGGCGTGATGCCGCCGTTCCAGAAGCCGAAGCCGCCACCGAGGATCAGGCAGAGGTCGATGTCCTCGGCCGCCGCGACGACACCCTCGTCGAGCATGATCGCGATCTCCTCGGCGAACGCGCGACGCGTGCGCTCGAGGACCTCTTCGGCGGTGGACGCCTTGTCGCCCTGGGGCCACAGCGCGGCGACCTCGGGATCGACGACCTGGCCCTCGGGGCCGTAGGTCCACACGCCGGGCTTGCGGGCCTCCACCAGCGCCTCGAGCCCGGGCGAGCTCTTGAAGCGCGCCGGGTACGCGGCCTGCAGGGTCTCGCCGGTGTGCAGCGCGACCGCGGGGCCGACGAGCGCCAGCAGCGTGAAGGGGCTCATCGGCATGCCCAGCTCGCCGACCGCGTTGTCCGCGACGTCGAACGGGGTGCCCTCGTCCACGGCGGTCATGACCTCACCGAGGGTGCGGGTGACCAGGCGGTTGAAGACGAACCCGGCCTTGTCACCGCACAGCACTGCCGACTTCTTCAGCGACTTGGCGGTCGCGAAAGCCGTTGCCAGCGTTGCGTCGTCGGTCTTGTCACCCTTGATGATCTCGAGCAGCGGCAGCACCGCGACGGGGTTGAAGAAGTGGAATCCGACGACCCGCTCGGGGTGCTTGAGCTCGGACGCCATGTCGGTGATCGACAGCGACGAGGTGTTGGTCGCGAGGATCGTCTCGGGGGCGATGAACTCCTCGAGCTCGGCGAAGATCTTCTTCTTCAGGTCGAGGTTCTCGAAGACGGCCTCGATGACGAAGTCGGTCTTGGCGAACGCGGACTTGTCCAGCGAGCCGGAGACGAGCGCCTTGAGGCGGTTGGCCGCGTCGGCGGACAGCCGGCCCTTGCCCTGCAGCTTGTCGATCTCGGTGTGGACGTAGCCGACACCCTTGTCGATGCGCTCCTGGTCGATGTCGGTGAGGATCACCGGGACCTTGAGCTGACGCACGAACAGCAGCGCGAGCTGGCTGGCCATCAGGCCTGCGCCGATGATGCCGACGCCGGTCACCTTGCGCGCCAACGACTTGTCCGGCGCGCCCGCGGGACGCTTGGCCCGCTTGTTCACCAGGTCGAAGGCGTACAGGCCCGCGCGCAGCTCGTCGGCCATCAGTAGGTCGGCGAGCGCCTCGTCCTCGGCGGCGAAGCCGGCGTCGAGCGAGGCCGGATCGGTGAGGTCGGTGGTGCGGGCCAGTTCGAGCAGCTCGATGGCCCGGACCGCGCCAGGCGCGTTGTTCTTCGTCTTGCCCGCGACGAGGGCCTTCGCCCTTGCGATGGCGTCGTCCCAGCCCTGGCCGCGGTCGATCTCCGGGCGGGCCGGGGTGATCTCGCCCGCGAGGACCTGCGCGGCCCAGGCGAGGGACTGCTCGATGAAGTCGGCGGAACCGAACACCGCGTCGACGACGCCGAGCTCGAGGGCCTTCTTCGGGTTGATGACCCGGCCGTTGTTGAGCGGGTTCTCGAGGACGAGGGTGACCGCCTTGTCGGCGCCGATCAGGTTCGGCAGCAGCTGCGTGCCGCCCCAACCGGGGACCAGGCCGAGCATGGTCTCGGGCAGGCCGAGCGCGCCCGCGCTCTCGGATGCGGTGCGGTAGTGGCTGTGCAGCGCGACCTCGAGGCCGCCGCCGAGCGCGACGCCGTTGACGAAGGCGAAGGTCGGGACGGTGGACTCACGCAGGCGACGGAACACCTTGTGGCCCAGGCGGCCCAGCTCGATGCCCTGCTCGCGGCTGGTGATGGACGGCACGCCCTTGAGGTCCGCGCCCGCGGCGAAGATGAACGGCTTGCCGGTGATGGCGATCGCCGCGGGGTTCGCGGCGAAGGCCTCGTCGAGCGCGGCGTCGAGCGCGGTGAGTCCGCCGGGGCCGAAGGACGACGGCTTGGTGTGGTCGAAGCCGTTGTCGAGGGTGATCAGGGCGACCTGACCGTCGATCCCGGGCACGGACACGAGCTTGGTGTACGCGTTCGTCACGACCTCGTCGGCGAATGCGGTTGCGATTTCAGACATGGTTACTTGGCTCCGTCGAAGTTCGGGTTCTCCCAGATCACGGTTCCGCCCATGCCGAGACCGATGCACATGCTGGTCAGGCCGTAGCGGACGTCGGGACGCTGGGCGAACTGGCGGGAGAGCTGCGTCATCAGACGCACTCCCGAGGAGGCGAGGGGGTGGCCGCAGGCGATGGCGCCGCCCCACGGGTTGACGCGCGGGTCGTCGTCGGCGATGCCGTAGTGCTCGAGGAAGGCGATGACCTGGACCGCGAATGCCTCGTTGAGCTCGAAGAGGCCGATGTCCTCGATCTTCAATCCGGTACGGGCCAGCAGCTTCTCGGTGGCCGGGACCGGTCCGTAGCCCATCACGGCCGGGTCGACGCCCTGGTACGCGAAGCCGACCATGCGCATGCCGATCGGCAGGCCGAGCTCGATGGCGGTGTCCTCGCCCGCGAGGATCGCGGCAGTGGCGCCGTCGTTCAGGCCGGCCGCGTTGCCCGCGGTGATCCGGCCCGCGGGACGGAACGGGGTCTTGAGGCCCGCGAGGTCCTCGACGGTGGTGCCGGGGCGCGGCGGCTCGTCCTCGGTGGCGAGGCCCCAGCCTGCGGCCGAGCGGGTGGCGACGGGCACCAGGGTGTCGGCGATGTGGCCGGCCTCCTTTGCCGCCTGGTACTTGGCCTGCGACGCGACGGCGTAGGCGTCGGTGCGCTCCTTGGTGATGGTCGGGAACCGGTCGTGCAGGTTCTCGGCGGTGTTGCCCATCACCAGCGCGCTCTGATCGACCAGGCGGTCGGCCAGGAAGCGCGGGTTGGGGTCGGCACCCTCGCCCATCGGGTGACGGCCCATGTGCTCGACGCCGCCCGCGATGACGACGTCGTACTGGCCGAAGCCGATGCCGGACGCGGTGGTGGTCACGGCGGTCATCGCGCCCGCGCACATGCGGTCGATGGCGAAGCCGGGGACGGTCTCCGGCAGGCCGGCGAGGATTCCGGCGGTGCGGCCGATGGTCAGGCCCTGATCGCCGGTCTGCGTGGTCGCGGCGATGGCGACCTCGTCGATACGGGCGGGGTCGAGCTGCGGGTTGCGGCGGAGCAGTTCGCGGATGGCCTTGACGACGAGGTCGTCGGCACGGGTCTCCGCGTACATGCCCTTCGGTCCGGCCTTGCCGAACGGGGTACGGATGCCGTCGACGAAGACGACGCTGCGCTGTGATGCGGGAGCAGCCACGCTGGATTCCTCCTGGCTGGAGTGGACGAACGGCCGGACACGACGTCCGGCCCGTCCACTCTAGCGCGTATTACTCACCGGTAACATGGGTGGGTGCCGTGCGCAGCGCCTCCGCGAGCAGGGGGGCCGTCAGCTCGCGCTGCCACTGCCTTGCGCCGCCTGCCGTCAGGGTCTGGTCGATCTCGGCGGTCACCTGCGCTGGGTCCCCTGGGTGACCGGCGGGATCGAAGTCCCAGCACAGGCGCCGGACGAGCTCGGGGGTGAGCAAGTTCTCCACCGGGACCTTCACCCGCTCCGAGAGTCCGGTGATGGCCGTGCGGGCCGCCGCCAGCCGCTCGGCGGCCTCGGGGTTGCGGCGGGACCAGCGGTTGATCGGCGGCGGACCGGTGAACGGCTGCGTCACAGGGGGCAGTTCCTCGGGCGAGAGTGCCCTCGCCCGTTCGAGTGCCTGCATCCACAGTGCCGAGGACCGGCGTTGACGCGGTCCGCCGAACACCGGCAGCGACCGCAACGCGTCGACGGACCTGGGGTCGGCGGACGCCGCAGCGACGATCGCCGAGTCGGGCAGCACCCGCCCTGGCGCGACGTCACGCTTGCGGGCCAACTCGTCCCGCGCGGTCCACAGTTCGCGGACCGCGGCCAGCTGGCGCGGGGACTTGAGGGAGTGGATCTGCGACGTGCGCCGCCAGCGGTCGGGCTTGGGCTTCGGCGGGCCTGCGAGCCGCACGTGCTCGAATTCCTGCGCGGCCCAATCGGTCTTGCCCTGGGACTCGAGGTCCTCGGCGACGGCGTCGCGCAGTTCGAGGAGCACCTCGACGTCGAGGGCCGCGTAGTTCAGCCAGGTTTCGGGCAGCGGGCGGTTGGACCAGTCGTCGGCGCCGTGCCCCTTCTTCAGCTCGAAGCCGAGCTTGCGCTCGACGATCGCGGCAAGGCCGACCCGCTCGTATCCGGCCAGCCGGCCCGCCAGCTCGGTGTCGTAGAGGGCGGCTGGTCGCATGCCGAGCTCGTCGAGGCCGGGAAGATCCTGATCGGCCGAGTGCAGCACCCACTCGAGCGGGTTGATCACCTCGGCGAGCGGGGCCAGTTCGCCCGCGATCGGGATGGGGTCGACCAGGACGGTGCCCGCCCCCGCCCGCCGGAACTGCAGCAGGTAGGCGCGGTTCGAGTACCGGAAGCCGGAGGCGCGCTCGGCGTCGACCGCGAGCGGGCCGGTGCCCCCGGCGAGCCGGTCGACGGCCGCCGCCAGCAACCGGGTCGAGTCGACGAGCTCGGGGAGCCCGCCTGCGGGGGTCAGGAGCGGCACTGCGGTGCGCTCGGGGGCCTGGTCGCTGGCATCGGACATGAACAATGACCTTACGGCGCGTACCCGGCGGTTCCGCAGATGCCGGTGCGCGTCACGTCCTGGCAGGCGTGGCCTTGCGCTTGCGGGTCTTGGCGCGGGCGGCCTTGACCATCTCCTCGAGGGCGGGCGCGAAGGCGTCGGCAAGGTCCCACAGCTCGGGGGCGAGCTCCGGGCAGGACACCAGGCCGACGTTTAACTTGCCGTCGAGCGACATCACCGTGGCGTTGAGTCCGGCGCCGTGGAAGATCGGGCCGAGCGGGAACATCGCCGCGATGCGCGCGCCGAGGAAGTACAGGGTGACCGGCGGGCCGGGGACGTTGGAGCACACCAGGTTGTGCACCACCGGATGGCGTTCGGCCAGCTTGAGCGAGGAGTAGACCCGCATTGCCGGGCCGAAGGCCGCGGGCGCCGCGAACTGGGACCAGTCCTGGAGCAGGCTGGCGCCGAGCGAGGCGTTGTGCGACTTCACCATCGTGTTGTGCGCGTTGGCCTCGGTGAGCCGGGTGACCGGGTCGCCGATCTGGGTGCCCAGCTGGGTGAACATTCCCGAGATCTGGTTGGTCCCCGGTCGATCGGAGGTCTCGTGCACCGACACCGGGACCATCGCGACCAGCGAGGTCTCGGGCAGCTCGTCGCGGTCGGACAGGTAGCGGCGCAGCGCGCCGCCGACCATCGCGAGCACCACGTCGTTGACCTTGACGTCGAAGGCGTCCTTGACCAGCTTGACCTTCGCGAGGTCGAGCTGCGCGTAGGCGATATTGCGATGGCCCGTCAGCGACCCGTTGAGGGAGGTCCTCGGCGCGGTGAAGGGGGCAGGCATCGCCTCGCCGCGCCTGGCGCGGGTGATCCACTTCGGCAGCAGCGCGATCCCGCTCGGCAGGGCCTTGGCCAGCTGGAGCGGACGGCTGACGAAACCGAGCAGGCCGCTGACCGCGAGATCGAGGGTGTCCGCGTCGCCCGCTGAGCGCTGGTCTGGGTCGACCTCCGGTCGTGGCGCGTCGGGGGTCAGCCCGCACAGCTGCGCCATCATGCTCGCCCCTGTGACCCCGTCCACGTTCGCGTGATGCATCTTCGACATGATCGCGACGGTGCCGTCCGCAGAGCCCTCGATGACCCACATCTCCCACAGCGGGATGGTGCGGTCCATCTGCTGGCCCGCGAGGTGGCCGCACAGCTCGGCGATCTCCTCGCGGCCGCCGGGGCCGGGTACCGCGATCCGGTGCACGTGCCGGTCGATGTCGAATCCGGGGTCGTCGACCCAGACCGGGTGGTCGAGGTTCAGCACGGAGTCGTGCAGCTTTCTGCGGAAGGAGGGTATGCCCGCGACGCGCGCAGCCAGCTCCGTCTTGAAGGTTCCGAAGTCGTATCCGCCCGGGACCGTCGAGACGTCGAGGACGATCAGTCCGCAGACGTGCAGGAGTTGGGTGGGGGTTTCGAGATAGAGGAACGTTGAATCCAGACCGCTCAGTCTCTCCATGTCCCAACTTTAGAGCGCTTCTAATATTGAATCGGGTGAACGGAGAAGCCCGCTCCGGGCACAGGGGTGAAAGAGGTCACATGACACGAGGTTTCCTGATCCGGCAGGCGGTCAATGCGGCGCTGACGGCCAACGCGCTGCGGCCCGTCCCCGGCATGTGGGCATCCGTACCCGCCTTCTTTGCCGGCTGGCTGACATCGGAACTGGCACCGCAGCAACTCGGGGCGACGGTCCTCGACGCGGGTGTCCACCTGGCTCGCCACGGCGCGTCAACGCGCAGCGATCGGCTGGGTCTGGCGCTCGCGGCGGCGTCTGCAGCTGGCCTGACGGCGGCGATGGTCTCGTCCCGCCGCGCGGGCCAGGAGATGGCGGATGCACTGCGCGAGATCGGCGTCGACGATCCCGGTGCGGGCAGTCCCATCGACTGGCGCTCGAGCAGCAGGCCGTTCCGGATGCGCCGCGACGATGTCGCCAGGGTCAGCAACCTCGAGTACGCGCCGGGCGGCGCCCGGTTCCGCGTCGACGTCTATCACCACCGCGACCTGCCGCCGAATGCGCCGATGCTGCTGCAGATCCACGGCGGCGGCTGGGTGATCGGCAGCAAGGACCATCAGGGCCTGCCCCTGATGGTGGAGCTGGCCTCGCGTGGGTGGGTGTGCGCGGCGGTGAACTATCCGCTCTCGCCGCGCGCCAGCTGGCCCGCCCACCTCATCGCGCTCAAGCAGGCCGTCGCCTGGTTGCGGACGAACGGCGAACAATACGGCGGTGACCCCGACTTCCTCGCCGTCACCGGCGGCTCGGCGGGTGGGCACCTGGCCGCGATGGTCGCGCTGACCGCCAACGACCCCGGGCTCCAGCCCGGTTTCGAGGACGTCGACACCTCGGTGTCGGCCTGCGTGCCGATGTACGGGGCGTACGACTTCGCCGCGGAGACGGGGATCAAGCAGGTTCGCGCCCGGGTCGAGTCCAGGATCAGCGAGATGGTGCTCGGCAAGGGTGCACGGTTCCCCGAGGACTACCTGGCCGCGTCGCCGCTGGCGAAGCTGCGCGCCGATGCACCGCCGTTCCTCGTGGTACACGGCACGCACGACTCCCTCCTGCCGGTGACCGAGGCAAGGGAGTTCGTGTCGAGGCTGCGGGCGATCTCGACGAGCCCGGTCGCCTACGCGGAACTGCGCGGCGCGCAGCACGCCTTCGACATCTTCCACTCGATTCGGAGCGATCAGGTGATCCGCGCGATCGCGGCGTTCCTCGAGTCGGTCCGGGCGGGTAAGTCCTCCGGCGAGGAGCCCGCGGAGCGCCCGCACACCGAGCTCAACCCTGCTTCGGACTCCCGAGCTGGGTGATGCCGACCGGCGGAAGGCCTGCCGCATAGGCCAGGACCTCGCAGAAGGCCTCCACGTGGGCCCCGAGTTCGAGGGACGTCGGAGTCCAGGAGGCGCGCAGCTCGAGCTGGTGGGCGTGCGGGGGGCCGGCGATGTCGCCGTACCGCACCGAGCTGGTCGCGGTCACGGTGCCGCCGAGCGCGGTCATCGGTTCGCCGCGGGACTCGAGCGCGTCGACCAGCCAGCTCCAGGCGACCTCCGGCAGCAGCGGGTCCGCGGCGAGGTCGGCGTCGAGGTCGGCCTGGATGTAGGCGACCAGTCGCATGGTGCCGTTCCAGGCCTCGTCGCCCTCGGGGTCGTACAGCAGGATCAGCCGTCCGAAGGCGTCGCCCTCGGACTGTTCGGCCACGATGTCGGATTCGGGATGCCGGACCTCGGCGCCGAGCGCGTAGCTGTACGGCGCCAACCGCTGAGGCGGCCGGATCGGACCGACCTCGATCTGCGGGTGAACCGAGGCCTTCTGCATCGCGGCTATCGCGCTGCGAAACTGAGCAGGCTCGGCAGGGGATCCCGACGTGGTCACACCGCGGACGTTAGACCTGCCCCGATCGTCGCCGGTGGAGGCGCGCCGGTTCTAGCGGCATCGGCTCCCGGCGCCCCGCTTCGTGCGTCGGCCTCGCTGCGGGCATCATGAAGAGTGTGGATCAGGTCCTCGGGTTTCTGTCGCACTCCTGGTGGCTGCTCTTCGTCTTCGGCGGGAGTATCGGCGGGGCGGTTAAGGCGGTCGGCGCGGCCAATCAGCGACGCGCCGAGCGGCGGCAGGAGCGCTACCGCCTGAAGCAGCAGACCAAGATCGAGATCGCTCGGGCCAAGGCGCAGAACCAGACCGACGAGCAGACCCAGCGACGCGAGATCGCCAAGATCGTCGACGAGCACGACCAGACCGATGCTCGCTGGTTCGGATACGAGATGAGTCTCGTGACGTTGCTCGACTTCCCGATGATGACCGACATGCGCGAACCCCTGACGGTCGAGTTCCACAAGGCGAAGCGGCAGGCGGACCTGCTGCGGCCGGAGGACCAGGAGTCGATGGTGGGTAACCACGAGGCGCAGGTCGAGTACCGCGCCGCCGTGCATGCCTACGCGATTGCCTTCGATGTCTGCGAATCGGAGGCGAAGCGACGGCGTCGCACCGGATTCACCGCCCGCGAGCAAGAGCGCCTGGTGCGCGCCCAGAGTCTCCTGCGGCTGGCCATGGACGAGGCGGCCACGCCGGAGGAGCGGCAGAGCGCGTACGTGAAGGCGCGTAAGGACCTCGAGGGGCTGATCGTGCTCCCGGCCGGTGCCCGAGCACAGCTCGAGCACCGGATCGCCGGCCAGATCGGCGCGTGAGTCGCCGGAGGCCGCATCGGGAGTCGGGTTCCCGGTCGCGGATCTGGCAGCATGGCCGGGGAAGGAACTTGGCTGGCGACGAGCGTTGGGACATATGAGCGACCTGGAAGACACGAATGCGGCCATGACGACCGGCGCGCAGTACCCGTACCGGCGGCTGCTGCCCCAGGCGCCGCTGCTGGCGGCCGCGACCGGACGCACGCCGGCACACCGGCCGGTGTGGTTCATGCGGCAGGCCGGCCGGTCGCTGCCCGAGTACCGCGAGATCCGGGCCGGCATCGGGATGCTCGAATCCTGCTTCAACCCCGAACTGGTCTGCGAGATCACCATGCAACCGGTGCGCAGGCACGGGGTGGACGCGGCGATCCTGTTCTCCGACATCGTCGTCCCGCTCAAGGCCGCGGGCATCGACCTCGACATCGTGGCAGGCACCGGACCCGTCGTCGCCTCGCCCATCCGCTCGGCTGCCGACGTCGCGGTGCTGCCGCGGCTGCGCACCGAGGAGGTCGGCGCGGTGACCGCGGCGATCTCGCTGCTCACCAGGGAACTGGGCGACACCCCACTGATCGGTTTCGCGGGGGCGCCGTTCACGCTGGCCTCCTACCTGGTCGAGGGTGGCCCCAGCCGCAACCACGAACGCACCAAGGCGCTGATGCACTCGGATCCGCACACCTGGCACGCGCTGCTCGGGTCGCTCGCGGACACCACCATCACCTTCCTCAAGGCGCAGCTGCACGCAGGCGTCGACGCCGTGCAGCTGTTCGATTCCTGGGCGGGCGCGCTCTCGCTCGCCGAGTACCGCAAGTTCGTGCTGCCGCATTCGGAGCGGGTGTTCGCGGAGGTGGCCGAGGCCGGTGTGCCGCGGATCCACTTCGGTGTCGGCACCGGCGAACTGCTCGGCGCCATGGGCGAGGCGGGCGCCGACGTGGTCGGCGTCGACTGGCGGATCCCGCTCGACGAGGCCGCCCGCCGCGTCGGTCCAGGCAAGGCGCTGCAGGGCAACCTCGACCCGGCGGTGCTCTTCGCCGGCTGGGACGCCGTCGAACGCGAGGTCCGCCGGGTGGCGGGCGAGGCGGATCGGGCCGTCGCTGCGGGTGCGATCGGCCACATCTTCAACCTCGGACACGGGGTGCTCCCCGACACCGATCCGGGCGTGCTGACCGCGGCGGTGGAGCTGGTGCACTCGCTGTGACATCGGTCGCCGTCATCGGTGGGGGCATCTCCGGTCTGGTCGCCGCGTATCGACTGCGGCAAGGGCTCGGGCCCGACGCCGTCATCACGATGGTCGAGCCGTCCGGGCGCCTCGGCGGCAAGCTGCGCACCACGGAGCTGGCGGGCGACGGCGTCGACGTCGGCGCGGAGGCCTTCATCGCCCGACGCCCCGAGGTGCCCGCGCTGCTCGCCGAACTCGGCCTGTCCGAGCAGATCGTCGCCCCAGCCGGGGTGCGTCCGCTGATCTGGTCCGAGGGCGCGCTGCACCCGCTGCCCGGGGGCACGCTGATGGGCATCCCGGCGAACTCGGCCTCGGTCGCCGGCCTCGTCGACGACGCGACGCTGGCCCGGATCGACGCGGAGCCGGGCGTGCCGCTGGAGTGGCGGCCCGGCTCGGACACCGATGTCGCGACGCTGGTCGGATCCCGCTTCGGCGAGCAGGTGGTGCGCCGCTCGGTGGACCCGCTGCTCGGCGGTGTGTACTCGGGACTGTCGGATTCGATCGGTGTGCGCGCCGCACTCCCGACCCTGGCCGCGGCGCTGGACCGCGGCGCGGCCAGCCTGTCCGCTGCGGTCGCCGAGGCCCTGCCCGAGCCGAGCCCCGGCCCGGTGTTCGGCGGACTTCGCGACGGCTACGGCGTGCTGCTCGACGCGCTGACGGAGCGGGCGGCGGCGACCGTGGTGCGTGCGGACGCGTCGGGTCTCTCACGCTCGCCCGACGGGCGGGGCTGGTGGATCGATCCGGTCGGCCGGGTCGACGGCGTTGTCCTGGCCGTGCCGGCACCGTCGCTGGCCGCGCTGCTGTCCGGCGTCGCGCCCGTTGCGAGTTCGGCCGCCGCCCAGATCCCGCTGGCCTCGTCGGTCGTCGTCGCGCTCGCACTGGCCGAGGGGACGCCGCTGCCGCAGAACTCGGGCATCCTGGTGGCCACAGGTGAAGCCGTGCGCGCCAAGGCCTTCACGCTGTCCAGCCGCAAATGGCCGCACCTGGCCGAGCGCGGCGGGGCCCTGGTGCGGGCCTCGTTCGGGCGGTTCGGGGACGCGGACATCGTCGACGCCCCCGACGCCGAACTCGTCGCGGCCGCCCGCGCGGACCTCGAGACGGTCACCGGCCTGCGGGTCGATCCGGTCGACGCGGTCGTGCAGCGTTGGCACGGTGGGCTGCCCCAGTACGGGCCCGGCCACCTCGAGCGGGTGCAGGTCATCGAGGACGCGATCGGCGCGCTGCCGGGGCTCGCCGTCGCGGGGGCGCTGCTGCACGGCGTCGGTGTGCCGGCGTGCATGGCGGCCGCGACCACGGCGGCGACCACGGTCGCGGAGCAGATGGCACGATAGAGCCATGGCACGCCTCGATTACGACAAGCTCAACTCCACGCTCCGCTACGCGATGTTCTCGGTGTTCCAGGTGCAGCCGGGAGTCCTCGAAGAGGACCGCACCAAGGCGATCGACGACGCGAAGGCGTTCTTCGGTTCCTACGAGGACACCGACGCGACCGTCCGCGGCGTCTACGACATCGCCGGGATGCGCGCCGACGCGGACTTCCTGATCTGGACGCACGCGGAGCGGCTGGAGGATCTGCAGAAGCTCTACGCCGATTTCCGGCGCACCACGATCCTCGGTCGCGCGAGCGACCCGGTGTGGAGCAACGTCGCGTTGCACCGTCCCGCGGAGTTCAACAAGAGCCACCTGCCCGCCTTCGTCGCGGGTGAGGAGCCGGGCGCCTACATCTGCGTGTACCCGTTCGTGCGGTCCTACGAGTGGTACCTGCTGCCGGACGACGAGCGTCGCAAGATGCTCGCCGATCACGGCAAGGCCGGTCGCGGTTACCCGGACGTGCGCGCGAACACCATCCCCGCCTTCGCGCTCGGTGACTACGAGTGGATCCTGGCGTTCGAGGCACCCGAGCTCGATCGCATCGTCGACCTCATGCGTGACCTGCGTGCCACCGAGGCGCGGATGCACGTGCGCGAAGAGGTCCCGTTCTTCACCGGCCCGCGGGTGGACGTCGAGAAGCTCATCGCGTCGCTGCCCTGACGCGGGCTCACGCCCCGAGCAACCGCCGCAACTCCTCGAGCGCGGTCCGGTACTGCGGGGTGCGGACGTAGCCGCTGTGACCGGCGACGGTCGGCAGGTACCCGGACCTGTCGACCTCGTCGGCCCGCACGTCGATCCGGTTCGTCAGTCGTGAGTACGCCGGGAAACCCAGGTGATCGGTCTCGCGCCACAGGTTGATCCACCGTGGCCGCCCGTCCGCACCGCCGAGCAGGCCGGTCACTGTTCCCGGGCGCGGCCGTGGCGCAGGGCCGCAGTCGTCGCGCAGGAACTCGTCGGGCGCAAACGGACGCGCGCCTGACGCCGGCGCGTTCGCGATGGCATCGGGGCCGAACAGTTCCGGAAAGATGCGGCCGAAATAGGCACGCAGTTGGGACCCGTAGGTGAGGAGCGCACCGCGCGCGGCCAGTTCCTCGGACCGCGGGTCGAGGAGCACCGCGACGGCCAGCACGGACCCCAACGAGTGGGCCGAGAGCACCACCCGGTTCCGGCTGTCCTCACCGAGCCAGGCATCGCACCGCGCGACGAGTTCCGGAACCGCCCGCTCCGAGTAGCTCGGCGGACCGAACGGGTGAGCGGCGCGCGGGACCATACACAGCAGATCCCACACCATGCCGAGCGGCCTGGCGCTGTGCGGTCGCAGGACCAGAGCGCCAACCAGCGCCGCCGCGAGCGCAGCGGCTGACAGCGTGCCCAACGCGGTGACGACGTGCAGATGCGTGGTTGCCTCGGGGTCCTGTCGGGGCCGCAGCGGCAGGATCACGCAGGGGAGCAGGGCGAGGAAGGCGAGCGTGGCGAGGACGCCGATCGCTGGTTCGGCGCGGTGGGCGGCGTTGGCGAGCCGCTCGGCTGGGACGGTGTCCGGTTCCGCGAGCACGATCGACTCCTCGGATGTCGAGGCATCTCGGCTGCGGGCCCGGACGAAGGCCGTCCACCGAATTGCGCAGCACCCCGCCACCACGACCACGACCACCAGTGCGGCGGCGGACGCGACCAGTCCGACGCCGAACCAGGCGAAGATCGCCGGGATACGGATCGCGGTCTGGCAGTAGACGGGCTCGTCCGATACCAGCTCGGCGGCCCCCTTCGAGCGGTTGAGCCAGTTGCCGACACCGACCACCACGAGGTTCGACAGCAGCATGGCGCCGCCGAGCGCCAACAGCAGGAAAACACCGACCGCTCGTCCCGACCAGGCCTGAAAATCGCTCCGCGGCAGCGCGAGAGCGAGCAACACGAGGTAGACGGACACACCCGCGATGACCGCAGGAACCCGTTGCCCGCACAGGTACGCCACCGCCGCCGCGCCCAGTGCCGTCGCCAGTACGACCGCCCACCACGGCGACATCCGCCGAATCGACAGTCCGGCCAGCGCCAGCGCCAGCAACATGAGGACGAGGACGCCGGGAACCGCGATCAGGCCGTCCAGCCGCGGCACCACCCCCTCGGCGGGACGATCCGTGGCTCCTGGGCCGAAGGCGAGCAGCAGGGACTGCGACACGAAGGTGGCCGCGCTGACCGCGACGACCGCCCACGTCGCCACGGGCATCGTCTGCTCCGTGCGCAGGGCGGGCACGTCCGCGCCGCGCTCGCTCGTGAGGACCAGCCGAACCGCGCCCGCGACCATCGCCAGCACCGCGACGATCGCGATCATCGAGAAGATCCAGCCGAACGGCTTGTCGTGGGGAGGGGCGAACAGTGCGGTCATGGCCACCGTGCCCGCCACGCCCGCGGCGAGGTGGATTGCTGTCGTCTCGGCGGCATGGCCGCTGTTGTTCCAGAATCCGTGTCGACGCAGAATCGGTGTGACGCCTGCGGATTCCTCGGTCTGCTTCGAGTTGTCCACGTCGTAGCGGGTGCGCGACCTCGACGCGACGAACCACAGCACCGCCAGTGCGGCCACGGGTACGAGCAGGGACACCGCCAGTCGCCGTTGCGGGGACAGCGCGGCCACGGCCTGGAACTGTGCGGGCAGGGTCCCGTTTCCGAAGTTCAGATACTGCAGCGCGATCAGGTCCGACGAGACCGAAACCACAGTGCTGACGAACAGCAGGGTGAGGCCGAGCCCGAACAATCGGACCAGGGTCGCGGTCCGGCGCACCTGCGGTTCGATCGTGCAGAGATTCCGCGCCCAGTAGGCCAGGTTCGTCAGCCCGTACGGCAGCACCAGGCACCAGGCCGCCCTGATGACCGCGGCGAGCACCGTCTGCCCGATGGGCGGTGTGCCGCTCGGTGTCGTGCGCGCCAGCGCGCCCCACGAGTAGGCCTCACGCCGCACCCCCGGCGGGATGTGGCCGCGCTGCCCGGGCGTGAGCGCGGCCGCGGCGGCACCGTCGACCGTCCAGAAGCCGGCGAGCTCGTCGCCGATCACCCGATGCACCTGGTCCGCCTGCACGTCGAGCATGGCGTGCGGCGGAGTGTTGCTCACGCCGTGGATGCGAAGCTCCAGGACATGTGATGCCGGTCCGTCGCCGGGACTCATGAATCAGGCATACACCCAATTCCGGGCGCCCGAGGGCGTTCCGGGCGGTGCTTGCCCTGGTGGCAGACTGGCCGCCATGAGTTCGGGAACCACGCGCCGCCAGCACATGGCGCATTGGGGCATGTTCGAGGCGGAATCCGACGGCGCCGAGGTGACCGCCGTGCACCCGTACCCCGGCGACGGCGACCCCTCTCCGATCCTGGCCAACGCGGTCGGTTCGGTGCGGCACCGCTCGCGGATCGCCGGTCCGGCGGTCCGGCGCGGCTGGCTCGAGAACGGTCCAGGGCCATCGGATCGGCGCGGCAGCGACGAGTTCGTCGCGGTGTCCTGGGACGAACTGGCCGACCTGCTCGCCGGTGAGCTGCGTCGCGTGGTGGACACCCACGGCAATCGCGCGATCTTCGGCGGCTCCTACGGTTGGTCCTCGCCGGGCCGCTTCCACCACGCGCAGAGCCAGGTCCACCGATTCCTCAAGATGCTCGGCGGCTACACCCGCTCCGAGCACAGTTACTCCCTCGGCGCGACCGGCGTGATCATGCCGCGCGTGGTCGGAACGCACTGGAAGATGTTCGCCCGCTCCACGAACTGGGAGGTCATCGCCCGCGAGACCGACCTGATGGTGTGCTTCGGGGGAGTGCCGCTCAAGAACACCGCCGTCAACGACGGCGGCACCAGCCACCACCCGACCCGCGGCGCACTCGATGCGATGCGGGCGCGGGGCGGCCGGATCGTGTCCCTCAGCCCGTTGCGCGACGACCTGCACGGCGAGGCGGAGTGGCTCGCGCCGCGTCCGGGCACCGACGTGGCGATCATGCTCGCCTGCGCCTATGTGCTCGCCGACGAGGGGCTCGCGGATCTGGCCTTCCTCGATCGCTACTGCACCGGCTACGAGGTGTTCGAGCAGTACCTGCTGGGCAAGGCGGACGGCGTCGCGAAGACTCCCGAGTGGGCGGCCGCCCTGTCGGGCCTGCCCGCGGACACCATCGCGGATCTGGCCCGCCGAATGGCGAAGGGCCGCACCATGATCTCGGTCACCTGGTCGCTGCAACGGGTGCGGCACGGTGAGCAGGCGCCGTGGGCGGGCATCACCCTGGCGGCGATGCTCGGCCAGATCGGTTTGCCGGGCGGCGGTTTCGGGCACGGATACGGCTCGATGAACGAGCCGGGGCTGGCGCCGGTGCCGTACCCGCTGCCGACCCTGTTCCAGGGGCAGAACCCGGTGTCGGACTCCATCCCGGTGGCGGCGATCTCGGACCTGCTCCTGAACCCGGGGCAGGAGTACGACTTCGACGGTCAGCGCCGCACCTTTCCCGATATCCGGCTGGTGTACTGGGCCGGGGGCAACCCCTTCCATCACCACCAGGACCTCGGCCGGTTGCGCCGCGCGTTGGCCCGGCCGGACACGATCGTCGTGCACGACCCGTACTGGACGCAGATGGCCAAGCATGCCGACATCGTCGTCCCGTCCACGACCTCCCTCGAACGCGAGGACCTGTCCTGCACGCGCAACGATCCGCTGATGGTCGCGATGCACGCGGCCACACCGCGATTCGCCGACGCCCGCGACGACTACGACACCTTCGCCGCGCTCGCGCGCCGGCTCGGGTTCGGGGAGCGGTTCACCGAGGGCCGCACCGCGGGGCAATGGATCGAGCACCTGTACGGACAGTGGCGCGGGTACGTCCTCGCGGACGGAGGGGAGGCGCCGGAGTTCGACGAGTTCTGGCTTCGCGGGCACGTTCGGATGCGCACCGAGGACGAGTTGACGCTCTTCGAGGAGTTCCGCGCCGATCCCGAGGCGAATGCGTTGCGGACCCCGAGCGGCAAGATCGAGATCTTCTCCGCCGACATCGACGGCTTCGGCTACGACGACTGCGCAGGCCATCCGAGGTGGTACGAGCCGGAGGAATGGCTCGGTGGGCGCCGGGCCGAGGCCTTCCCGCTGCATCTGATCGCGAATCAGCCGAAGACCCGGCTGCACAGCCAGCTCGACCACGGAGCAACCAGCCAGGGATCGAAAGTGCAGGGGCGCGAACCGATCCGGTTGCACCCCGACGACGCGGCCGCCCGCGGTATCGCGGACGGGGACGTGGTCCGGGTGTTCAACGACCGAGGCGCCTGCCTGGCGGGGGCGGTGCTCGACGAGGGCGTGCGCGAGCGCGTCGTCCAGCTCGCGACGGGCGCCTGGTTCGACCCGTTGGACCCCGCCGACCCGAGTTCGATGTGCGTGCACGGCAATCCGAACGTCCTCACCGCCGACGTCGGCACGTCGAGCCTGTCGCGAGGGTGCACCGGCCAACATGTCCTCGTGCAGGTCGAGCGGTTCGACGGCGAGCTGCCGCCGATCCGTGCCTACGACCCGCCCACGGTCCGGCCGCGATGAACGGTCAGATCTTGCCGGGGTCGTTCTTGGATTCCAGCTCGAGGATCCGTTCGGTGGCCTCCTGGAGACGCTTCTTTCGTGACTTGGCTTCCGCGTCCTTCAGCTCCCCGTAGATCTCCTCGTCGGCGTCGCTGAACCTGAGGATCATTCGAGGGAGGCTGAGAGTGATGAGCAGTGACGGCCAGACCACCCAGGCGTAGTCCCAGTCGACGACCACCTGCAGGACGAGGAAGGTCACGAGGGTGACGCCGAAGATCACCCCGTCGAGCGAATCGATCAATCCGCCGCGTCGGCGGAGGGACGACAGCTCCGCGTCGGCTCCGGTGGACGTGGTTCGGGAAGCGATGGCGGCCGGGTTGTCCTCGCCGACCGGGATCTTCCGAAGGCGCCCGTCGACCTGCTCGAGCGGCACTCCGCCGGGAAGCCCCCGGAAGGCGCCGCGCATCACGTCGAGCGTGCGTGCCGAGGCGATCACCTCCGAGCGGTCATAGAACTCGGTGGTGTCCAACCGTCCTGCGGCATAGTGCTCGCTGACGACGTTCAGGGCGTGCATGCGCTCGTCATCGCTGAGCAGTAGATCCTCGCGGCCGGGTTCCTCTGTCACGTAACGACTCTCTCCGTGTGTGATTGTCTGACCTCAACCGACGATCTTAATGAGCTTCCCGCCCTGCGCTCGGAGCCGCGGGAATGCGACTGCGGCAAGGACACGTCGCCGCATTCGCCGGTGTGTGGCACCGCGGCGGCGTACGGTCGTCAGGCATGGACCGTCGTGCGGTGACCTGTCGACCACGCCATCTCCGAGCGGCCGGCGCCGCATTTGCCCTGACCCTGCTGCTCGGTGCCTGTTCGTCGGACACCGGATCGGACTCGGGCACCGCCACCGAAACCACAACGGTCGGCGCGCCAGCCCCCTCGATCGACGACGCGACCCTGCAGTCGACCGTGCAGGAGGCCGCCAAGGAGTTCCTACTGCCCGGCGCCGTGGTGCTGCTGCGCACCCCGGAGGGTGAGCAGACCGTCACCTATGGCACGACCGAACGCGGCGGCGGTGCGCCGGTGACCCTCGACGACCACGTCCGGGTCGGCTCGAACACCAAGACCTGGACGGGGACGGTGATCCTGCAGCTGGTGCAGGAGGGCAAGCTCGCCCTCGAGGACCCGGTGTCGCGGTATCGCCCCGAGGTCCCCGGCGGTGATGGCATCACGATCGAGCAGCTGCTGAACATGCGCAGCGGGCTGTTCAACTACAGCGAGACGCTCGAGCTGAACGAGGCGCTCGATCGGGATCCGCAGAAGGTGTGGACCCCGGAAGAACTGCTCGCGTTGGCCTTCGCGCATCCGCCGTACTTCCCGCCAGGGCAGGGCTACCACTACTCGAACACCAATTTCGTCCTGCTGGGTCTGATCGCCGAGCAGCTCGACGGCAAGCCGCTCCAGGACATCTTCCGGGACAGGCTGTTCACCCCGGTCGGCCTGGAGCACACCGAGTTTCCCGCCCTGACCTCGAATGCGATCCCCGCCCCGTACTCGCGCGGCTACATGTTCGGGGACAACGTCATGACCATGACCGACCCCGCGATCCCGCCGGACATGCAGGCCGCGGCGACCGCGGGCACCCTCGCGCCGAACGACGTCACCGACGGCAACCCGTCATGGGCGTGGTCCGCCGGGTCGGGCATCTCCACCGCCCATGACCTCGCGACGTGGGTGGATGCGCTGGCCGACGGCAAGGCCCTCGACGCCGACATGCAGGCACGCCGCCTCGCGAGCGTGCAGCCGGTCGACCCGAGCAAGCCCGACGGCCCCGGCTACGGCTGGGCGATCGCCAAGCTGGGTCCGCTCTACGGCCACACCGGCGAGCTGCCCGGCTACAACTCGTTCATGGGCTCCGACGCCGAGAGCGGTGTGACGCTGGTCGTCTGGGCCAACCTCGCTCCCGGTGCCAACGGTCAGGACCCGGCCAGCACCATCGCCAAGACGATCATCGAGAAGATGTTCGCCCCCAAGTGAGATCAGCTCTGTCCGTTCTCATTCCACGGACGGAGTTTCTCCGGGTTGCGGACCGCCCATATGCGAGTGATGCGGCCGCCTGCGAGGTCGAACGCTGCCACGGTCATGGTGACGCCGGCGTGCTGGGCAACCAGGCCGGGCCTGCCGTTGACGGTGCGCTCCAGGAGCGCCAGCCCAGGGGCCTTGTCGGCGATGTGGATCAGGTACCGGGCGATGTGCTTGCCGCCCTCGACCGGGCGAAGGACCGTGCCGACCAGGCCGCCGCCGTCGGCGACCATGGTGGCGTCGGGGTCGAGGAGGTCGACGAGGGCCTCGATGTCCCTGGCTTCCCATGCCTCCTTGAAATGCCGCACCAGACCAGCCTGTCCGGCTGTCGGAACCGCGGGAACCTGCGCGGCGCGAATCCTCCGACGGGCCGAGGACGCCAGCTGCCTGCAGGCCGCGGGCGTCCGGCCGGCGATCTCCGCGATCTCGGCGAAGGGGTACCGGAAGACGTCGTGCAGGATGAACGCCACGCGTTCGGCAGGCATCATCGACTCCAGCACGACGAGGAAGGCCATGTTCACCGACTCGTCCAGGGTGACCCGGTCGGCGGGGTCGGTCGGCTCCGCCCCGCCGCTGCCCGTTCTCCCGCTGAACCACTCCGTACGGTCGGGGAGCGGCTCCGGTATCCATGCGCCGACGTAGCACTCACGCCGGACCCGCGCCGAGCCGAGCACGTCCAGGCAGATGCGACCGGCCACGGTCGTCAGCCAGGCACCGGGCGACTCGACAGCCTCCTGCCGTTGCCGCGACATCGCATACCAGCGGGCGTAGGTCTCCTGCACCGCGTCCTCCGCTTCGGATAGCGAACCCAGTAGCCGGTAGGCGAGATTGGTCAGATGGCGCCGCTCGGCGAAGATCGCACTCGGGCCCGGTTCGGACCGGTCATGCCCTGCCTCGGATGGGGTGCTCAATGGTCGCGACCGCTCCCTGATTCTTCTCGTCCGCTTCGCCTCGCCTCACATTTCGCGGGCCCGTGTCGTCGGAGTATCGAGACACTACCGATCCACCGCCGCGAGGCAGAAGAGGGGACCGCACCATGGCGACACAGACGACGGCAGTACGGGGCAGACTCACGTTCCTGCGGTTAGCGACAGCCCTGCAGACCTTGACCATCTTCTTCCAGGCGGTCACCGCCGGAATGCTGCTGTCCTCGTCGCCCGGCGAGGTACTGCACGGCGTCGGAGCGCGCGTGATGTACGGCGCGTCGATGCTGTACGTGCTCGCCGCGATCCTGGCGTGGCGACCGGGCGGTGGCTCGCCCCGCCCGATCCTGTACGCGTCGGGCTTCCTCGTACTCGCTTCGGTGCAGGTGGTGCTGGGGATCGCGCATGTGCCGACGCTCCATGTTCCCCTTGGCGTCCTGATGTTCGGCCTGAGCGTGCTGGCGCTGGGCCAGAGCGGGTCTCAGTCCTTCGGCGCCAGGCGGAGCGAGATCGAGTTGATGCAGTACCGCTGATCGGTGGGTGTCGGGTAGCCCTCGCCCTCGAAGACGTGGCCGAGGTGGCTGTGGCAGTTCGCGCACAGCACCTCGACCCGGCGCATGCCGAGGGTGGTGTCCGCACGCAGGATCACCGCGTCGGAGTCGGCCGGATCGAAGAACGACGGCCACCCGCAATGCGATTCGAACTTCTCCGTGCTGGTGAACAGCAGCGCGTCGCAGGCCCGGCAGTGGTACTCGCCGACGGTCTTCGTGTCGGTGTACTCGCCGACGAACGGGCGCTCGGTGCCCGCCTCGCGGAGTACCGCGTACTCCTCGGGGCTCAGGCGCTCGCGCCACTGCGCCTCGGTGAACTGGACGGGTGCCGGATCTGCCGCGGAACTCATGGCACCACGGTACTCAGGCGGTCCACATTTGTCGGCTCAGCCGACGGCCGCATTTGTCGGCTCACCGACGGCCACCTTCGGCCGCTCCTCGAGCAGGAATGCCGGGTCGATGCCGCCGTCCAGCCTGTCCTCGCGCTTCGCGACGAGATATCGGCCGAGCAGGACCGCGAAGATCACGATGAGGAGCAGGCTCCAGCCGAGGGTGGTCTTCATGTACTCGGCGGCTCGGCCCGCGGCCGGGAACCGTACCGACAGCCAGCTGTCGTAGCTCATGAACCCGTAGACGGCCAGCCAGGCCGGCCAGTTCCGCATCACCGAGTTCCGCAGCACCACGCTCATCAGCAGCGGGAACAGCATCATCGAGTAGTACATCTGGCCGAGCGAGCCCAGCAGGAACGACGCGGTCAGCAGCACGCCGGAGGCGGTGGTGACGAAGAAGAGCTGATCGTCGCGGTAGTAGCGGTACAGCAGCCACAGCGACACCAGGACCATCACGCCGAACAGGGCCCGCAGCGCCAGGATCAGCAGGTCGGGCAGTCCGTAGTAGGCGCCGTTGCCGACGATCGCGCTGTTGAAGTAGTCGCGGGACTCCATCAGGTACGGCGCGGTGCGGCGCACGAAGTCCATCGGGTCGGCCGACAGCGGCCAGGCGATCGCGGTGAGGATCAGCGGGATGCCGACCGCGGTCACGAAGACCTTCCACTGCTTGCTCACCAGCGGCAGCAGCAGGAGTGGCCATAGGACGGGTTTGACCGCGAACGTCAATCCGAGGGCGACGCCCGACCACGCGTCCTTCTTGCGCAGCAGCAGGTACATGAACGCCACCTCGCCCAGCAGGACGAGGCCGTTGATGTTGGTGAAGACCAGGGTGTTGGTGACCGTCTCGGACGCGAACATCGCGAACAGCAGGATCGGCGCCGCGATGGAGTCGAGCGCCAGGTTGAACATCTTCAGCATCAGGTAGCCGGCGATGATGACGGCCGCCGCGTTGGCCAGGATGAACAGCCAGCGCGAGCGCTCCGGGTCGATGAGCGCGATCGGGGCGATCAGCAGGGTTCCGCTGGGCGGGTACAGGTAGTGCGGGTCCACCCAGTTGAAGTTCGCGGTGTACACGGGCTTGTGGTTGAGGAAGGCCAGTGCCGCCCGGTAGACCGGTGCGAAGTCGTCCGTCCTGAACCCGTTCACCGCCTTGACGAGCACTCGATGCAGCACCGTCATGATGGCGAGCGGCCACAGCGCGAACTTGACCACCTCTGCGGTCGTCCGGCCGGTGCGTGGTTCGAGATGTCGAAGGAACACCGTGGAACGGTACACCGAGCGGGCACCCGGGCGTTCGGTTGACACTCCGCGCGGCCGCCTCAGCCCGGGCAGGCGCCGCCGTCCGGGGGCAGCGCACCGGTGCGGGCGTACTCGGCGATCGCGAGCTGTCCGCAGCCGGAATGCGTCGACACCGGATGCCCGCTGCCGAGCCAGGCGACGGTCGCGTTGGCGGCGCCCGCGGCGGCGACCGCGCCGGTGACGGACCCCGCCCCCGCGCTGCCGACGATCGGGTCGGCGGCCCCGCTGAGGGTGAGCACCGTGGCGTCGAGTCGAGAGGGCAGCTCGGGAGGCGGTGTGGTGGGCCACGCCGTGCACAGCAGCAGCGACAGCGCGGCGTCGGGCCCGAACACCGGGTACTGCTCGGCCCATGCGGTGCGCAGCTCGCGGGCACGGCCGGGCGTCGGCCACTGATTCCCGTCGGAGCAGCGCGCGATGAATTGTCCGTCCGAGTCGGTGGCGGCGGCGGTGTGCCCGATGAGGGAGTCGAGCGGGCCGATGTCGCCACGGCCTGCCGCGGCCAGCACGTCGGAGAACTCGCGGACGCGCGCCTGCTGATCGCCACGGGGGGCGCCGAGGAATCCGGTGAGGGCCGTCAGCAATCCGTTGGAGGAGACCGGGGCCAGCTCACCCGCCGAGGCGCGGCGCACCAGGTCGGCAACGGCCGAGCGGGGATCGGGGCCGAGTGAGCAGGCGAGCGCGGCGCACTGGCGGGCGAAGGCGGCCAGCGCCGCCTCCTGACCCGCGACGCGGGACTCGGCGGCCGTCACGGCGTCGGCGCGGACCGAGCCGGGGGCGTCGAGGACGAGCCGGGAGAGCCGATCGGGATGCTGCGCCGCGTACGAGAGCCCGACCGCCGCGCCGTTTCCTGTGGTGAGCAGGCCCAACCGGTCCACGCCCCACGCCATCCGCAACTGCTCGAGGTCGTCGGCGGCGTGCGCGGCGTCGAAGGCCAGCTCCTGCGGCTGCAGGAAGTCGGTGCAGCCGACCGTGGCGTCGCGGCTGAGTGTCATCACCTTGTCCGCGGCGTCGCCGCCGTCGGGGTCGGGAGGGGAGAACTGTCCGAGGTCGAGCATGGCCCGGCGCAGGCCGGGGGTGTCGATGCACTCGATGGTGGTCGAGGTACCGATGCCGCGACGGTCCACTGCCACCACCGGGCGGGCCGCCAGCAGGTCGGTGATGGGGCCCGCGGCCAGTGCCGCGAGGGTTGCGGTCGAGGCCCGGTCCGCACCGGAGGTGAGCACGAGCGGGCCCGCGTCGGCCGGGGTCTGCGGGAGCCTGGCCCGGGACACCCCGAGGCTGAAGGTGCCTGGGATCGAGGAGGACGGGTCGATCGGCGCCGCGAGTTGGGCGCACTCGATGATCAGCCCGGCCGGTCCTGGTCCGAGGCCGAGCGTGTCGAGGGTGGTGCGGGTGCAGTCGCTCCAGTCGAGGTCCGTGCGGGGCACCTCGACCGGGGGCGGCTCCTGCTCGGCGTCGGCGGCCGGGCTCGTCGTCTCTCCCGGTCGCTGCGCGACGGCGACGTCGGGGCGCACGCTCGGCCCGGCGCTGCAGGCGCAGCAGAGGGCGAGCACCACGGCGAGCGGCCACGTCCTGCGCAGTGGGGATGTCACGCTGCACAGCCTGCCAGGTCGCTCAGCCGTTCCGCTCGCGTACCCAGCGTGTGAGCAGCGTGCCGTCCTCGTCCCCGAGCAGGTGCGCCCGACGCATCGCCTTCGGCGCGGCGTCGGGGGAGGACGCGATCCGCGGTGCTCGACCGGCCACCAGCAGCGGGGCCGTGGTCAGGCACAGCTCGTCGACCGCGTCGGCCGCCAGCAACTGGCCGAACAGCGCGGGGCCGCCCTCGCAGAGCACCCGCGCGAGGCCGAGCCCGTGGAGGGTGTCGAGGATCGCCGACGGCGGCACTGTGGACTCGCCGAGTTCGAGGACCCGCGCGCCCGCCGCCTCGAGCCCGGCCTTCCTGTCGTCGGGTGCGGCGGCGGTGGTGAGGACCAGGGGTGCCACGGTGGTGTCGGTGAGCAACCGGGACGTCGGGTCGATGTCGGCGCTCGCGGTGACCACCGCGACGGGCGGCGCGTCCGCCTGGCCGCGCTCGCGCCTGCGTGCGCTGCGCTCCGCCGTGACCCGGGCGCCGCCGTAGTTCTCCGCCCGCACGGTTCCCGCGCCGACCAGGATCACGTCGGCCAGTTCGCGCAGGACACCGAACAGGCGTTTGTCGGCGGGGGTGCCAAGTCCCGCGGAGGTCCCGTCCGCGCTCACCGCGCCGTCGATGCTGGAGACGAAGTTGACCCGGACCCATGGCGCGGACGTCGCGTCCGGATAGACGTGCAGGTCGCGCAACTCATCGTCGTCGAGCGGTGTGAGGTGGGTCGCAATATCGAGGCGGTGCATATGTGAGATAACAGCACGTAGATAACCTCCTTGCATGCACGAGCGTCTTGTTGATCGCAGTCCGGTGGTTCAGGCGGACCAGCTGATCGCGCAAATGGTCCCGCCGGCGATGTTCGACGAGGTCAGTTTCGCCTCGTACATCCCCGACCCGAACGAGCCGAGCCAGGCCGCTGCCGTGCGCACGGCCGAGGAGTTCGCCGGCAAGGTGACGAAGATCCGCTCCGGCGGACGGCGCGGGTTGTTCGGCAAGAAGGCCCAGGCCAGCGGTGCGGGCCTGTACCTCGACGGCGGATTCGGCGTCGGCAAGACCCACCTGCTGGCATCGATCTTCCACAGCGTGCCCTCGCCGAAGGCGTTCGGGACGTTCGTCGAGCTGACCCACGTGGTCGGCGCGCTCGGCTTCAACAACGCGGTCGAGCAGCTCTCCGGCCACAGCGTGCTCTGCATCGACGAGTTCGAGCTCGACGATCCGGGCGACACCATGCTCGTCTCGCGCCTGCTCACCGAGCTGTCCGCGCGTGGCGTCTCGATCGTGGCCACCTCGAACACCCTGCCCGGTCAGCTGGGCGAGGGCCGGTTCGCCGCCCAGGACTTCCTGCGCGAGATCAAGAAGCTCGGGTCGATCTTCGAGACGATCCGGGTCGACGGCCCCGACTACCGTCACCGCGACCTGCCGCCCGCGCCTGAGCCGATCTCGGACGCCGAGCTCGCCGACCGCGCCGACGGTATCCCCGGCGCCACACTCGACGACTTCGACGCCCTGTGCGCGCACCTGAGCACCCTGCACCCCTCGCGCTACAACAAGCTGATCGCGGATGTGCCCGCGGTGTTCCTGCGGGGCGTGCACCCGGCCCAGGATCAGTCCGTGGCGCTGCGACTGGTCGTGCTCGCCGACCGCCTGTACGACGCGAGCATCCCGGTCACCGTGTCCGGCGCCAAGCTGGACGAGATCTTCACCCCGGAGATGCTCGCGGGCGGCTACCGGAAGAAGTACCTGCGCGCGACCTCGCGGTTGCTCGCGCTGTCCCGCTTCGAGGTCGCCGCCTAGACCGCTCGCTGCATGACGAAATCGTGATGTAGCTGCTCGCCGACCAGGAATGTCTTCGTGCCGACCCGCTCGAAGCCGTGCTTGGCGTAGAAACGCTGAGCCCGGGTGTTCTCCTGGTTGACCCCGAGCCAGACGCCCGCCGCGCCGAGGGCTCGCGCGTGGTCGAGGGCCGCGGTCATCAGCGCAACCGACACCCCGTCCCCGTGCCGGTCCGGCAGCACGTACAGCTTGCTGATCTCCAGCGTCGGCAACAGCGAAACCGCCGCGCGCACATCGGGATCGTCGGGGGTGCCGTCGACGAGCATCGCGTAGCCGATGATCCCGTCCGCGCCGACGGCCTTGAACACCGTCCGGTCCGGCGCGGCCAGGTACTCGGTGAAGCGGGCCTCCGACAGGACGGTGGTGACGAAGTCCGCGACGTCGGCCTCCGTCACGGACGGTGGGCAGGCCAGCGGGAAGGTCTCGGCGGCAACGGCGGCGAGCTCGGCCGCATCGGATGCGGTCGCGCGGATGACGGCGAACTCAGTCGACATCGGTCTAGTCGACCACACGGCTCAGGTCGGCGGAATCCGCCCCCGCGACGACACGGTTCGGCCGGAACGCGGGGGCGAGCAGGAACAGCGCAACCGCGAACAGCAGCGGCAGGACGAAGCCGATCCGCAGATCGGAGACCGCCGCGACCGCGCCGACGATGGCACCGCCGACCAATGTGCCCGCGTAGTTGAACAGGTTGAGTCGGGCGATCACGGCGTCCGTCTGGTCCGGCGGGGCGAGCCTGCCCGCGGCACTGAAGCACAGCGGCGCGATGACGGGGGCGCCGAGTCCGACGATGAGGAAGCCGATGATCGCGACGGTCGGGCTCTGCGCAGCGATCACGACGACCAGCCCGAGCGCGGCGATCGCCGCGCCGACCCGGACGACAGCAACCTCGCCGTGGCGCCGCACCCAGAAGTCGCCGGTCAGACGGGAGACGAGGCCGGCGGCCTGATAGGCGGCGACCGCGAGCGCCGCCGTACTCGCGCTGGCGAGCAACAGCTCCTTGAGGTACAGCGCGGACCAGTTGCCGACGCTGAAGTCGATGGCGAAGAACAGTGCCATCGCGGCGCCGAGGGCCAGGAAGGGGCGCATCGGGATCGCCAGCGGCGCGGCGGAGGTGGTCGCCTCGGCCTCCGGCCCGGCCTCGAGCAGCCTCGGCCCCATGAGCAAGGTTCCCGCGGCGACCGCGACCGCGGCACCGAAGATCGACACCGGCAGGCTCACCTCGAGCGCAGAGCACGCCGAGACGTAAAGCGCACCCACGATCGCGCCGACGCTCCACGCGCCGTGGAACGAGGAGAGGATCGACCGGCCGTAGCGGTGCTGGATCGCCACTGCCTGCATGTTGGTGGCCGCATCGACCATGCCGAGGCCGATGCCGTACACGGCGAACCCGGTGAAGAACGCGGCAGGCGAGGGCGCGAAGGCGATCCCGGTGCCTGCGCCCGCGATGACGAAGAGTCCCGCGCGCAGGGTGGTCTTGCTGGAGGTCCTGGTCGCCACGTATTCGGCGAGCACGCTCCCGAGGGCCGCCACCAGCGAGACCAACACGACGGCGATGACGATGGTGGAGTCGTCGAAGCCGTACCGGTCCTTGAACTGGGGGAGCTGGGTCAGGAGTGCGGCGAGGAACATGCCCTGCAGGCCGAAGCCAACGGCGGTCGACACGCGAGCGGCCCGCAGCGCGGGGGTGGGGAGCGTCATGAGGCCAGTGTGCTTTCGCCGGGCCCGTTCGGGCGGTGTGTTGATGAATTCAAGCATCGCACTGGACGCGCGTCCAACATTTCGGCAAACTCGGCTCATGACTGCGACTGAAACCAATCCTATGTTCCCTCAGGGCTTTTTGTGGGGCGTGGCCACGGCCGCGTACCAGATCGAGGGAGCGGTGGATGAGGGTGGCCGAGGCCGCTCCATCTGGGACGAGTACTGCGAGCGGCCCGGGGTGATCGTCGGGGGCGAGACGGGCGTGGTCGCCATCGACCACTACCACCGCTACCGCGAGGACGTCGGGCTGATGCGCGAGCTGGGCGTCGACGCCTACCGGCTGTCCGTGTCCTGGTCCCGGGTGCAGCCCACCGGTAGCGGTCCGGTCAACGAGGAGGGTCTGGACTTCTACGACCGCCTCGTCGACGAGCTCGTCGCGGCCGGGATCGATCCGGCCGTCACCCTGTTCCACTGGGACCTGCCGGTCGAGCTGCAGGAGGCGGGCGGTTGGCTCAACCGCGAGACATCCTATCGGCTCGCCGAGTACGCCGACATCGTCGGTCGCAGGCTGGGTGATCGCGTGCGCATGTGGATGCCGCTGAACGAGCCGGTCGTGCACACCCTCTACGGGCACGCGCTCGGTGTGCATGCCCCCGGCCAGGAACTGGGCTTCGGTGCGCTGCAGGCCGCTCACCACCAGCTGCTCGGCCACGGGCTGTCGGTGCAGGCGCTGCGCGCGGCCGGGTGCGACAACATCGGCATCGCCTCCAACCACGCGCCCGTGCACGCGGCCAGCGAATCGGAGGCCGACGTCGCCGCTGCCGAGATCTACGACCACATCGTGAACTGGACGTTCGCCGACCCGATCCTGCGGGGCAGCTACCCGGCGGAGGAGTTGGCCGCAGTGCTGCAGGGGCCGGTCGCCGAGGACCTCGAGGTGATCTCGCAGCCGATCGACTGGTTCGGCATCAACTACTACGAGCCGACACTGATCGCCGCGCCCACCTCCGACGAGGGCAGCAGCGGGGTCCTCGAGGTGGACCTGCCGCCGGGGATGCCGTTCCAGCCGGTGGCGCTGGAGGGCTACGAGCGGACGGACTTCGGCTGGCCGATCGTCCCCGCGGGCCTGCGCGAGATCCTCGGGATCTTCGCGGACCGGTACGGCGACGCGCTGCCGCCGATCTACATCACCGAGAGCGGGGCGTCGTTCCACGACGACGACCCCGACGAGAACGGCCGGGTCGACGACCGTCGGCGGATCGACTACCACCGCGAACACCTGCACGCGGTGCGGGAGGCGATCGAGGACGGCGTCGACGTCCGGGGCTACTTCGCCTGGTCGATCTTCGACAACTTCGAGTGGGCGGCCGGGTACAAGGAGCGGTTCGGCCTCGTCCACGTCGACTACGAGACGCTGGTCCGCACGCCGAAGGACTCCTACTTCTGGTACCGCGACCTGATCGCCGGACACGCGAGCGCGAACTGATGACCAGCCTGGCGAACCGATTGATGCCCGCGGCGCTCGCGCTGCGGGGCAGCAGGCGGGTGGGCGCCGAGGCCACCCGCCGGGAGATCGCGGGCCGGGCGTTGCGACCCCGTTCGTTCAGCCCGCCGCGTGGGCTCGATCGGCGGGTCGACATCCGCTTGGAGCGCACCGCGGCGGGCTGGCCGGTGTACTCGCTGGCCGCGCACGGCGCATCGCGGCGGGATCTGGAGAGCGCGCTTTACCTGCACGGTGGCTCGTACTTCCGCGAGATCAACCGTCAGCACTGGCAGCTGGTCGCGGGCCTGGCCCGGTCGTTGCCGGTGGAGGTGGTGGTCCCGATCTACCCGCTGGCGCCGGTGGCGACGGCGGACGTCGTGGTGCCCGCCGCCGCCGACCTCGCCGAATGCCTGATGGGGGAGCGGGGCGCCGAGCGGTTCACCCTGCTCGGCGACTCCGCGGGAGGGGGCATGGCGCTGGCCGTCGCGGTGGCATTGCGGGAACGCACCCTCACGCCGCCGCGGCGGACGGTGCTGATCTCGCCGTGGCTCGACATCACCGCCGACGACCCGGCCGTCGCGGAGCTCGCGGCGCACGACCCGTGGCTGAGTCCGGACGGGCTGCGGGTGGCAGGCGAGGCCTACCGCGGCGCCCTCGCGCCTGAGGACGTCCGCGTCAGCCCGATCAACGCCGACCTCGACGGCCTGGGACACATCACGGTGTTCACCGGCACCCGCGACATCCTCAACGCGGATGCGCGGCGGCTGCGTGAGCGAATCGCGTTCAGCAACACCGAGTTCGAGTACCACGAGGAGCCGGGCCTGCTACACGACTACCCGCTGCTGCCGACGCCGGAGGGCAGGGTGGCGCGCAGGACGCTGCGCGGCGTCCTCGACCCGAGGGGAGCGATCAGTTCGGCGCTGTGACCCGGGCCGGTGCCGGGCGCCTGCGACGGACGAGGAAGCCGGCCCAGGACACGAGGACCACGAGCCCGGCGAGCATCTGCAGCAGCGTGGTGTACCGCTCCGGATAGACGACACCGGTCAAATAGGTGTCGATGAAGCCGGTGCGCAGTCCCTGCTCGCCCGCCTCGTGCCTGGCCCAGTTCTCCAGATGGGTCAGCGGGCAGTCGAACCCGAACACGATGGTCGAGAAACCCCAGCCGGCGAGCACGAGATGCGGCCAGATCGCCCACGGCCACCGCCAGGCCAGGAACCCGCCGGCGACGACGTACACCAGGAACGCGAAGTGCACGGTCATCGTCGCCTCGGCGAGCACCCGAAAGACCATGTGGACATTGTCCCTCCGGGTCGAACCGGAGGGGTACACATCGGTTGTTACAGGCGGCGGTTGAACACTTCCTTCGCCTTCGAGGTGGTGATGTCGACCGTGTACACGCGGAGCGTGGCGGCCGTCGGCGAGAGGTCCATCACCATGAATCCGACGTCGGCGAAGTTCTGGAAGAGGTTCTTGTTCACCCCGCCGGAGCCGGCCTTGCCGCTGCTGGTCTTGCCTGCGGCACCGGAGACGATCTGACGGGTGCCCTTGGACTCGATGGTCGGCTCGAGGACCTGCAGCGAGTGATCGTGTCCCGCAAGGAGGAACTGGCAACGTCCGAGGACATGCTCCTCGTAGAACTTCTTCGCGTCGGCGCCGTTCATGGGCGGGACCGGCATCCCGTCGTACACGCCCGCGTTGCCGTGGGATCCGTTGCTCAGGTAGGGGTGGTGGGCGCACGCGATCTTCCACTTCGCCGGTGACGCGGCGATCGCCGCGTCCAGCCACGCGCGCTGCTCGTTCATGAACTGCCCGTCCGCGGCCCAGTAGGGCGCCAGGATCGGGGGCAGCATGGCGGCGACCGGGTTCATGTCGAGGACGAAGAACTCGACGACCGGGTTCTTCTCGGGCACCCGGACCGAGTAGTAGCGGCTGGGCATCCACCACCGCCGGGAGAGCCGGTGGTAGTCGACCTCCTCGTCGCCGCGCAACAGCCAGCCGCCGTCGCCGGGGAAGATCGCGCTGTTGTCGTGGTTGCCGAGGGCCATCACCCAGGGGAAGTCGAGGCCGTGGTTGGGGTCCTCGAACTTCGCGGCGAACTGGGTGTCGTTCTCGTTGGTCGGCCCCATTTCGTAGATGTTGTCGCCGAGACCGAGCGCCATCGACATGGGCTCGCGGCTGTGCAGGTCGCGAATCGCGTCGGCCACCGCCCACTGGGCCTTGGTGCCGGTGCCCGCGTCCCCGGTGATCAGCACCCGGAGGTTGGTGCCGGTGGGGAAGGGGAACTTGCCGGTGCCCGCGGAGGGCTTGGCGTCGGCCGCGGCCGCGGTCCCGGGCACCATGGTGGCCAGCGGCAGGACCGCGCCAGCCGCTGCGGCGCCTGCCAGGAATCGGCGGCGGTCGATCTGGTTGAACTCCATCACAGTCCTCGGGTCGCATCGGTTCGGTATCCGGACGAGCAAACCTTAATGTGAACGACCGTTCAACTCGATACGCCAGGCCGACGTCGGTGTTCACTCGTCGTTCAGTCGGCGTACACCTGAAGTCGCCCGGATACGACGAAAGCCCCGGCCACTGGCCGGGGCTTTCGATGATGGTGCGCGATACTGGGATTGAACCAGTGACCTCTTCCGTGTCAGGGAAGCGCTCTCCCGCTGAGCTAATCGCGCGGAACGCCGGAACCAGTCCGGACCAAACGAGCGGATGACGGGATTCGAACCCGCGACCCTCACCTTGGCAAGGTGATGCGCTACCACTGCGCTACATCCGCATTGTGCACTACCGGACCCATTGTGTAGGTCCGAAAGTGCGAATAGAAAAGGCACCCGACCGGGTGCCTATTCCTTCGTGCGCGATACTGGGATTGAACCAGTGACCTCTTCCGTGTCAGGGAAGCGCTCTCCCGCTGAGCTAATCGCGCGAGGTGGAGACGGGAATCGAACCCGTGTGCACGGCTTTGCAGGCCGTTGCCTCACCACTCGGCCACTCCACCGTCAAGGTCGAGTCCAACCTCGAGAGCGGATGACGGGATTCGAACCCGCGACCCTCACCTTGGCAAGGTGATGCGCTACCACTGCGCTACATCCGCATTGCACTTCCGGGGGCGGCGTTGCTGCCTCCGTGGTGCGAGATGAAACATTAGCCCACGGGGTGTGTAGTCACAAATCGCCAGTTCAGTGGCCGAAACGGGGATCGGGTGGAGTGCAATGGCCGCGCATGGAAGGCGCATAGAACGCGCATTCACGGGGATCAGGACGCCCGTTCCCGGCAACTGCCGGGTCGGAGGGGTTGGGCGCGGGAGTGGGGTTCGATGGGATGCGGACGGGGATTCCGAGAGGGCCGTACTGCGGTTTTTCACTTCCGCGGAAGTCGTGTTAATGTTCCATCCCGTCCGGCCGCGAGAGTTCAACGCGCGGCTCGGTCCCGTGGCTCAGTGGGAGAGCGTCCGCTTCACACGCGGAAGGTCGCTGGTTCGATCCCAGCCGGGACCACAACGAAAAGCCCCCCTCGTACGAGGGGGGCTTTTTTGTGCCCTCTTGGTGTCGGGGGACGTTCGTGACCGGCAGACCGCTGCCTCCGGGAGGTGGTGGCGGATACAATCGATGTTCCGCGCTGGAGGTCGGGGCCTCTCAGATTGGAGCTGATCTCTGATGGCCGATCAGGCGACGCTCCTCGACTATCTGAAGCGAGTGACCGCGGAGCTCTATCAGACGCGGGAGAAGCTTCGCGAGGCCGAGGGAGTCAGCCGCGAGCCCATCGCCGTGATCGGGATGGGCTGCAGGTATCCGGGCGGCGTGCGGTCGCCCGAGGACCTGTGGCGCCTGGTGGAATCGGGTTCGGAAACCGTCACCGGGTTCCCCGAGGACAGGGGCTGGCTGCTCGCGGACCTCTACGACCCGAAGGCCGAGCAGTCCGGCAAGACCTACACCGTGCAGGGCAGCTTCCTCGACGACCCGGCGGGGTTCGATCCGGGGGTCTTCGGTATCTCGCCACGCGAGGCGCTGGCCATGGACCCGCAGCAGCGCCTGCTCCTGGAAACGAGCTGGGAGACCCTCGAGCACGCGGGCATCGATCCACGGTCGGTGCATGGTGGCCAGGTCGGCGTGTTCACCGGGCTCTCCGGAATCGACTATGCGGCGCGGGCGGGCGGGGCGCCGCCCGAGGACCTCGAGGGCTACTTCATCACCGGCAACGCCATGAGCGTCGCCTCAGGACGCGTGGCGTACAGCTTCGGACTGTGTGGACCCGCGATCACCGTCGACACCGCGTGCTCCTCGTCCCTGGTGTCCATCCATCTCGCCATGCAGGCGCTGCGAAGCGGGGAGTGCGAGCTGGCACTCGCGGGCGGGGCGACCGTGATGGCAACCCCCGCTGTGTTCGTGGAGTTCAGTCGCCAGCGCGGACTGGCGCGAGACGGGCGGTGCAAGGCCTTCTCCGCCGCGGCGGACGGTACGGCGTGGGGCGAGGGTTCGGGAATGGTCGCGCTGGAACGGCTGTCCGACGCGGAGCGCAACGGTCGCCGGATACTGGCCGTCATCCGTGGCAGCGCGGTGAACCAGGACGGCGCGAGCAACGGCCTGACCGCTCCGAACAAGCAAGCCCAGGAACGGGTGATCCGGCAGGCGCTGGCCAGCGCCGGGCTCGGACCCGCTGATGTCGACGCCGTCGAGGCGCACGGCACGGGGACCACACTGGGCGATCCGATCGAGGCGTCCGCCCTGCTGGCCGGATACGGCCGCGATCGCCCCGCCGACCGCCCCCTGTGGCTCGGCTCGGTGAAGTCGAATCTCGGGCACACCCAGGCGGCCGCGGGCGTGGCGGGCGTGATCAAGATGATCATGGCGATGCGCCACGGGGTCCTGCCGAAGACGCTGCACATAGACCGGCCGACCCCGCACGTCGACTGGTCCGCCGGCTCGGTGTCGCTGCTCACCGAGAATCGCGACTGGCCGGTGGCCGATCGGCCCCGCCGGGCGGCGGTGTCCTCGTTCGGCATCAGCGGCACCAACGCGCACGTCGTGCTGGAGCAGCCCCCGCCCGTCACACCGTTGACTGACGAATCGACAGCCCCCGATGGCGAGGTCGTGGCCTGGTTCGTCTCGGGCCACACCGAGCCGGCGCTGCGCGCCCAGGCCGAGCGGTTGCGCGAGTACGTCGCCGACCATCCCGACCTGACGCCCGCCCAGGTGGCCGGTGCGCTGCTGGGATCGCGCGCCGCCTTCGACCAGCGCGCCGCCGTGATCGGATCGGAGCCCTCGGGCCTGCTGGCAGGCCTCGACGCCCTCGGCCGCGGCGCGCCCGGCCCCGATGTGGTCACCGGGCTTGCCCTCGAAGCCGGCGACCGGCCGGTGTTCGTCTTCCCCGGCCAGGGTGCGCAGTGGGTTGGCATGGCGGCTGAGCTGCTCGAATCGTCGCCACTGTTCGCCGACAGCGTGCGCGAGTGCGCCGAGGCGATGGCCCCGTACACGAAGTTCTCCCTGCTCGATGTGCTGCGCGATCGCGATCCGTCCTCCCTTGACCGGGTCGATGTCGTGCAGCCTGCCCTGTTCGCGGTGATGGTCGGACTCACCCAACTGTGGCGGGCGCACGGCGTGGAACCGGCGGCCGTGGTCGGACATTCGCAGGGTGAGATCGCCGCCGCGTGCGTCGCGGGCGCGCTGAGCCTTTCCGACGCCGCGCTGGTCGTCGCGGCACGGAGCAGTGTGATCGCCGCCTCGGCGCGTCGCGGCGGTGGGATGGCCTCGGTGGCGCTACCCGCGGACGCGGTGCGGGCAAGGATCCAGCCGTGGGCGGGCGCCGTCGAGGTGGCGGCGATGAACGGTCCGTCCGCGACCGTGGTGTCCGGACCCGTCGAGGCACTCGACCTCCTGGTGGGGCAGTTGCAGGGCGAGGGTGTCCAGGCCAGGCGGATCGCCGTGGAGTACGCCTCGCACTGCTCGGATGTGTCGGTCCTGCGGGAACCGATCCTCGACGCCCTCGCCTCGATCACGCCCCGCCGGTCGCGGATTCCGTTCTATTCGACGGTGACCGGTGGCGCGCTGGACGGCACCGCGCTCGACGCGGACTACTGGTACCGGAACCTGCGCCGCCCCGTCCGGTTCGAGCAGGCGACGAGATCGCTGGCCGCGGACGGCTATCGGTTGTTCGTCGAGTCGTGCAGCCATCCCGTCCTGACCGTGCCGTTGCAGGAGACCCTCGACGCGGCTGGTGTCGCGGGCCGGGCCATCGGCACCCTGCGGCGCGAGCGCGCGGGCCTGCGCCAGTTCACCACGGCGCTCGCCGAGGCCCAGGTGTCCGGGGTGCACATCGACTGGGATCGGGTCGGCTGGGCCCGACGCGACGATCGGCAGCGGTGGGTTGAGCTGCCCACGTATGCCTTCCAGCACCGCCGCTACTGGCTCGACAGTCCCGCGCCGCACGGTGACGTCGCGTCGGCGGGCATGGACTCCGGTGGACACCCGATGCTCGCCGCATCGGTCGAGCTCGGTGACGACCGGGGCGTGGTGTTCACGGGCCTGCTCTCCCCGCAACGCCTTCCGTGGCTGCGCGACCACGCGGTGAACGGAACCGTCATCCTGCCGGGCACGGCATTCGTGGAGCTCGCCCTCCACGCGGGCAACCGCATCGCACACGGCGGACTCGAGGACCTCGCCATCGAAGCGCCCCTGCTGATCCCGGCCGAGGGCGAGGTCGCGGTGCAGGTGAGCGTTCTCGCCGACGGCGACGGCGGCCGCTCCTCGGTGTCGGTGCACTCCCGGCCCGCGGACGCCGCGGCGGAGGCGCCGTGGACCAGACACGCTACCGGCACGCTCACTGCGGCCGTGGACACCGCCGACTCCGGCGAACAGCAGTGGCCGCCAGCCGATGTCACGCCGATCGACGTCAGGGGTCTGTACGGAGTGCTGGACGAGGCCGGCTACGGGTACGGCCCGAGCTTCCGTGGCCTGCGGGCGGCGTGGCGCCGCGGCGACGAGCTGTTCGGCGAGGTGAGTCTCGGCGGCGAGGACCCGGCCGAGGCGGTCGCGGGATACGGGATCCACCCGGCCGTGCTCGACGCGGCGCTGCACCTGATCGCGCTCGGTAGTGCGGCGTCGGGCGCGAGCGGCGTCCGTCTGCCCTTTGCATGGGGTGCAGTGCAGTTGTACGCCGTCGGCGCCACTGCTCTGCGTGTGCACGTCACGACGATCGGTCCCGAGCGCTACCGGGTGTCCGCCTACGACGTGACCGGCAAACCGGTCTTGACCGTGGATTCGTTGGCGCTGCGGCCGCTAGGGGACACCCAGCTTCCTGCCGCCGGTGTCGGCGAGAACCTCTACCGCGTGGAGTGGATGCCGGTTGGCGCCGCAGCGGCGGAGGCCGCGGCGGAACTGATGCCGCTCGCGGAGGCACTGGCGGGAGGCGACCACTCCGGTCGCGTGCTGTGGCTGGACTGCGAGCCGGGCGGGGAGCCGGACCTGCCGGCGCGGGCGCAGGCCGCGGCGGAGGCAGCGTTGGATGCGGTGCAGGCCTGGCTCCGCGAGGATCGCCTGGCCGAGACCCGCCTGCTCGTCACGACCCGGCTCGGGGTGGTCGTGCGCGACGGCGAACCGATCGACGACCTGTCCGCCGCACCCGCGTGGGGGCTGATCGGCGCGGTGCAGCACGAGTATCCGGACCGCATCAGCCTGGTGGACCTGGACCTGGCCGCGGGTGAACCCGCCGACCCCGCGCTGCTGGCGATGGCGTTGGCCTGCAACGAACCCCAGCTGGCGATCCGGGACGGCGTGCTGCTGGCGCCCATGCTGGCCGCGCAGACGCCCGGCGCGGCCGCACCCGAGGCGGATCCGGCCACCTTCGGCCCGGATGGCACGGTCCTGATCACGGGTGGCACCGGAACCATCGGCAGGCTGATCGCCCGTCACCTCGTGACGCGGTACGGGGTGCGCAGGCTGGTGTTGACCGGCAGGCACCCGCTCGGCGCCGACAGTGCGGCTGAACTGCGGGCCGATGTCGCCGAGTCGGGCGCCGAGGTCCGCGTGGCGGCCTGCGACGTGGCCGACCGCGCGGCGGTGGCCGCCCTGCTCGCCGACATCCCAGACCTGTCCGGGGTGATCCACGCGGCCGGGGTGCTCGAGGACGCCACCGCCGTCACCGTGACGCGGGACCAGCTGCACGACGTCATGCGCCCGAAGGTGGACGGTGCCTGGCATCTGCACGAACTGACCCGCGACAAGGACTTGTCGGCGTTCGTGCTGTTCTCCTCCGCGGCTGGCGTGCTCGGCGGCGCAGGCCAGGCGAACTATGCGGCCGCGAACGTCTTCCTCGACGCACTCGCGCAGCACCGCCGCGCCCGCGGGCTGCAGGCGATCTCCATGGCCTGGGGGTTGTGGGACCGGCCGAGCGGGATGACCTCCCACCTGAACGCGGCCGACCTCGACCGGTTGCAGCGCTCCGGCATCGACACCATCAGTCCGGAGTCGGGGCTGGCCCTGTTCGATGCGGCGCTGGCGGTGAACCGTGCGCTGATCGTGCCGATACGTCTGTCGACGCGCCCCTCGCGCTCCGACGCCGAGTCGCTGCCGCCGATCCTGCGCAGGGTCCTCGGGATCCGTCGCAGGGTCGCTGCCGCCGAGTCGCCCACCGGCCTGGCCGACGAGCTGCGCGCGCTCGACCCCGGCGAGCGGCACAGCCGGGTCCTCGACCTCGTGACCACCCATGTCGCTGCCGTCCTCGGTCACGACAGCAAGGAAGCGATAGACCCGGAACGTGCCTTCAAGCAGCTCGGCTTCGACTCGTTGACCGCCGTGCAACTGCGCAACCAGCTGGCCACCGCCACCGGTGTCGCACTCGCCGCGACGGTGGTGTTCGACCATCCCACTGCCGACGCGCTCGCCCAGGAGCTCGTGGCTCGCCTGCTCGGCGGCGAAGCGGCACCGCAGTCGACCCGCCCGGCCCGCACCCGCAGGGGCGAGGACCCGATCGCGATCGTCGGGATGGCCTGTAGGTATCCGGGCCGGGTGTACTGCCCGGAGGACCTGTGGCGACTCGTGCGCGAGGGCCACGACACCGTGGGCGCGTATCCCGACAACCGGGGCTGGGATCTCGCCGAGGTCTACCACCCCGACCCGGAGCGAGCGGGCACCACCTACATGAGCCAGGGGGGATTCCTCTACGACGCAGACGAGTTCGACGCCGCCTTCTTCGGCATCAGCCCGCGCGAGGCGATCGCGATGGATCCGCAGCACCGACTGCTCCTCGAGAGTGCATGGGAGGCGTTGGAACGGGCGGGGATCCAACCGAACGGGCCCGGCCTCACCGACACCGGCGTGTACGTGGGGCTGATGGGGGGCGACTACGGCTTCCATCTGATGAGCAGGCGGAACGTCGATGCCGAGGGCTATCTGATGACCGGCACCAGCAACAGTGTTGCCTCCGGCCGGATCTCGTACTCTCTCGGCTTCACCGGGCCCGCGGTCACCGTGGACACCGCCTGCTCGTCGTCGCTGGTGGCAATGCATCTCGCGGCACGGGCCCTGCGCGACGGTGAATGCGCGCTCGCGTTGGCAGGCGGGGCGACGGTGATGTCCACCCCGGGCGTGCTGATCGAGTTCAGCCGCCAGCGCGGGCTCGCCGCGGACGGTCGGTGCAAGCCGTTCTCCGACCGGGCGGACGGCACCGGGCTCAGCGAGGGCGCGGGCATGGTGGTGCTGGAGCGGCTGAGCGACGCGGAGCGCAACGGCCACCGGGTGCTGGCGGTCGTCCGTGGATCGGCGGTCAACCAGGACGGGGCCTCCAACGGACTGACCGCACCCAACGGACCCTCCCAGGAGCGGGTGATCCGCCAGGCGCTGGCCGACGCCGCGCTCGCGCCGACCGACATCGACGCCGTGGAGGCACACGGCACCGGCACGACGCTCGGCGACCCGATCGAGGCGCAGGCGCTGTTGGCCGCCTACGGGCAGGACCGCGAGGGCAGGCCGCTGTGGCTGGGTTCGGTCAAGTCGAACATCGGTCACGCCCAGGCCGCGGCGGGGGTCGCGGGCGTGATCAAGATGGTGATGGCGATGCGTCACGGGGTGCTGCCGCCGAGCCTGCACGGCGACGCGCCGACCCGGCACGTCGACTGGACGGCGGGAGAGGTCTCGCTGCTCGCCGAACCCGTCGCCTGGCCGGAGACCGGGCGGCCAAGGCGCGCGGCCGTCTCGTCGTTCGGCATCAGCGGCACCAACGCGCACCTGATCCTCGAACAGCCGCCTGGCGAGCCGACACCCGTCCCCTCGCCCCCGCAGGCCTCACCGTTGGTCTGGGTGATCTCCGGAAAGACCGGCGATGCGTTGCGCGCGCAGGCAACACGGTTGGCGGAGTTCCTCGAGGGGGCGGACGAGCTCCCCGATCCGGCCGACATCGCGTACTCCCTTGCCACCACCAGATCCGGTTTCGCCCATCGTGCCGCGGTGATCGGCGAGACGTTCGAGGACCTGCGTGACGGACTGGTCCGCATCGCCGAGGGGCGACCGGGCGGCAATGTCGTCACCGGGACCAGCGTCCGCGGCAAGACGGCCTTCATGTTCACCGGCCAGGGCGCCCAACGGATAGGGATGGGTCGTGGCCTCTACGAGGCCAACCCGGTGTTCGCTGAGGCACTGGACGAGGTCTGTGCCGCACTCGACGAGCATGTGGAAATCCCGGTGCGCGAGGTGATCTGGGACGACGCCGAGGGCGGCGCCGCGAAGCTCGACAGCACCGAGTACACCCAGCCGGCCCTGTTCGCCGTCGAGGTCGCGCTCTATCGCCTGCTGCGGGACTGGGGCATCACCCCGGACTACCTGATCGGCCATTCGATCGGAGAGATCACGGCGGCCCACGTCGCGGGGGTGTTCAGCCTGCCCGATGCCGCGGCCCTGGTCGGCGAGCGCGGACGGTTGATGCAGTCGACGAAGCCGGGCGCGATGATCGCCGTCCGGGCGCGGGCGGAGGACGTGCTGGCACGGATCGACGACCGGGTCGATCTGGCCGCTGTCAACGGTGCCGAATCGGTGGTGCTCGCGGGCGGCGAACGCGATCTGGACGCCATCGCCTCCGAGTTGTCCGCCGCAGGCATGAAGACCACGAGCCTGCGGGTCGAGCGGGCCTTCCATTCGACCCTGATGGACCCGATCCTCGACGAGTTCACCGCCGTGGTGTCCAGGCTGGCGGCGCAGCCACCGGGTGTCCCTGTCGTCTCCAACGTCACCGGGCGCGTCGCCACCGCCGATGAACTCACCTCGCCGGACTACTGGACGCGGCACATCCGGCAATCGGTGCGCTTTCACGACGGCATCCGCGCCCTCGACGAGCTCGGTGTCACCCGACTCGTCGAAGTCGGTCCCGGCGCGGCCCTGACCGCGCTCGCCGCGGAGGTCGTCCCGAACGCGATCGCGACCCTGCCAGGACGCGGGGACGAGGCGCACGGGATCATCGCGGCGGTGGCGGCGGCTTACGTACAGGGCGTCCCGATCGACTGGGACCGGGTGCTGCCCGGGCGTCGCCGGGTCGACCTGCCCACCTATGCCTTCCAGCGTCGTTCCTTCTGGCCGTCGACATCGACGCGGAGCACCGGCGATCCGACGGAGCTCGGGCTCGGCCCGGCGGATCACCCGCTGCTCGGCGCGGCGGTCACCCTCGAGGACGACGCGCTGATGTTCACAGGGCAGCTCTCGCTGCAGCGCGATTCGTGGCTCGTACCGCCGGTCGACGACGGTGAGCAGGCGCAGGACGGTCCGCGGGCGGTCTCGCCCGCGGTGCTGGTCGAACTCACGTTGCACGCGGCCCATCACGTCGGTCTCGACCACGTCGACGAACTCACGCTGCACCACCCGGTGACCCTCTCGTCGTCGGGGCAGGCCTCGATCCGGGTGCTCGTGTCGCCGACCGACCCCGCGGATGGTCGCCGCACGGTCACCATCTCGTCGAACGCGACCGAGTCCGACGTCGCCGACGCCTGGGTCAGGAACGCGTCCGCGACGATCGACGACGTCGTCGGCCCCGCCGCCGCTGTGCCGCACCAGGTCCCGGGCGATGTCGAGGCCGAGGTGAGCCTCGAAGAAGGCGCCGACGCGACCGGCTTCGGCATCCATCCGGAGCTGTTGGAGGCCGCACTCGAGCCGATCCTCGGGTGGGACGGCTGGCCGGTGACCTGGTCGGGAATCCGTCTGCACACCGTCGGAGCGGAGGCGGTCTCGGTGCGGTCCGCGGCGCACGAGGACGGGCGCCATCACGTCGTCCTCACCGACCCCGGAGGCGAGCCGGTCCTGACCGTCGACGCGCTGCGGGTCGTGCCGAGGGCGCTCGAGGGGGCAGGCGCCGGCGGCTCGGCGGCCCCGCCGCTGCACAGGCTGACCTGGGTTCCGGTCGAGAGCCCCGCGTCGGAGCCGACACCGGGACCGATGGTCGTCCTCGGCGCCGAGTGGCCGGGCGAGCGGGGTGACGGGTCGACCTTCCCGACACATCCCGACCTGGCGGCGCTGCGAACCGCGATGGAGTCCGCGTCCGACGACGGCGACGCGGTCCCGTGGACGGTGCTGGTCGGATGCGGCACCGGCGGCGAGCACGGTCCGGAGGTGACCCACGAACTGGGCGCCCGGGTGCTGCGACTGCTGCAGGACTGGCTGGACGACGACATCGTCGCCGACAGTCGACTGGTGATCGTGACCCGCAACGCGATGGCCACCGACGACGGTCAGGACCCTGATGCGGGCGCCGACCTCGCGGCCGCGGCGGTGTGGGGACTGGTCGGCTCCGCACAGAACGAGAACCCGGACCGGTTCGTCCTCGTCGACCTCGACGACGCATCCGATGCCGACTCGGTGCTCACGGCTGCATCGGCGAGCGGCGAACCGCAGGTGGCCGTCAGGAACGGCACCCTGCTCGCCCCCCGGCTACGGCGGGCCCGCGCCGCCGAGCCCGAGGGCCCGCCCTTCGATCCCGGCGGCACGGTTCTCGTCACCGGCGGCACCGGCACCGTCGGGTCGCTGGTGGCCCGCCACCTGATCGCCGCGCACGGGGCGCGGCATCTCGTACTGACCAGCAGGCGCGGACCCGATGCCGAGGGTTGCGACCAGCTGCGCCGCGAGCTGACCGAGCTGGGGGCCGAGGTGAGCATCGTCGCCTGCGACGCCTCCGACGAGCCGGCCCTCGCGGCGCTGCTGGCCGGGATATCGCAGGATCACCCGCTGACGGCGGTGATCCACGCGGCGGGCGTCATCGACGACGCCACCCTCGGCTCGCTGACCCCCGAGCGGCTCGACACGGTGCTGCGGCCGAAGGTCGACGCTGCTTGGCACCTGCACCGGCTGACCGCGACATCGGAGGTGCGGGCCTTCGTGCTGTTCTCCTCGCTAGCCGGTGTCCTCGGTGCACCAGGGCAGGCGAACTACGCGGCCGCGAACATGTTCCTCGATGCACTTGCCAGGCACCGCCACACCCTCGGTCTTCCCGCGGTGTCGATCGCGTGGGGCATGTGGGCGCCGCCGAGCACCATGACCGACAACCTCGGCGCGATCGATCTCGCCAGGGCGCGCCGCAGTGGAATGGTGCCGATGGCCGCTTCCGACGGCCTGGCCCTCTTCGACGGCGCGTTGGCCGCCGGGGTCCCGGCCGTGGCGGCCGCCCGGTTCGACCTGTCCGGGTCGGCCGCGCCGTACGTCGCCGCCCCGCTGCGCGGACTCATCCGGGAGCCGCGCAGGCGTGCAGCGGGGTCGGGCTCGGCGGGGGCCGGATCGAGCGGGTCCGGGCCGTCGGATTGGGCGCAGCGCCTGGCCGACCTGTCGATTCCCGAGCAGCGACACCTGATGCTCGACCTGGTCCGGGCCGGGGCCGCCGCGGTCCTCGGCCACGACGCCGCGGACTCCGTCGACCCGGACCAGGCCTTCAAGGAACTCGGCTTCGACTCGCTCGCCGCCGTTGCCCTCCGCAACCAGCTCGGTGCGGCCACCGGGCTGCGGTTGCCGCCCACCATGGTGTTCGACCACCCCAGCTCGCGCGCCGTCGCCGAGTTCCTGCGCGCGGAACTCGTACCGGATCCGGTGTCGGTGGCCTTCGCCGACGTCGACCGGCTTCGCGCGACCATCGCCGAACTCGGTGCGGACAGCGAGGCCAGGTCGGCCCTCGCGCAGCGTCTGGCGCACCTGTTGGCCGAGGTCGGCGCGGGCGACGATGCACGCGCCGATGCTGTCGACAAGATTCACGCGGCGACCAGCGAGGAGATCCTGGACCTGATCGATCGCGGCCTGTGAACCGAGATGTTCGGGTGTAATGGACGCCCATGACCGTCGTCCACAGCTTTCCCGCCGTACTCGACGACCGCGCCGACACCCTGATCCTCGGGTCGATGCCGGGTATCCCGTCGCTGGCCGCGGGCATGTACTACGCGAATCCGCGCAACAGTTTCTGGCCGATCATGGGTGAGCTGTTCGACGCGGGCCCAAGGCAGACCTATGCGCACCGGCTGCGGCGGCTCCAGGACGAGGGCATCGCGCTGTGGGACGTGCTGAAGCTGTGCAGGCGGGAGGGCAGCCTCGACTCGAGCATCGACCCCGATTCCGAGGTGGCCAACGACTTCGCGGACCTGTTCGAGCGTCACCCGCGGATCGGCCGCGTCTTCTTCAACGGGGCCAAGGCCGAACAGGCGTACCGGCGCGCCGTCGTCGCGCGTGGCCTGCACCCGGAGGCGGTCGCCATGGCCCGGTTGCCGTCGACGAGTCCGGCGAACGCGGGCACCCCGGTCGCGGACAAGCTGGCGGCCTGGCGGGCGGTCGCCAGGTAGCTCGGCCGACTCCCGCGGCTGCCGCCCCGTCGGTACTGTTGTCCGGGTGGTGACGACCGAGAACCGATGGATGCGCCTGCGGCGAGATATCGCAGGCAACACCGCAATGAACCTGGCCTACCGCATCTGTGTCGGCGTGGTCGGCGGACTGGTCCTCGTCGCAGGCATCATCGCCATTCCGTACCCAGGTCCCGGCTGGTTGATCGTGTTCGCCGGGCTCGGCATCCTCGCCTCGGAATTCGCGTGGGCGCACCGCCTGCTCCGGTTCGCGAGGGAGCGCTACGACCGGTTCATGGCATGGTTCGGCCGACAGTCAGTCGTGGTGAAGGCGCTGTCCGCGTTGCTGACGTGTGCAATCGTGATCGGAACCCTGTGGGTGCTGGGAACTCTCGGGCTCATCGCCGGTTGGGTGGGCGTAGAGCACCCGATCTTGGAGAGCCCGCTCTAGTCGTGGGGATCGATCAGGAACTCGGCGAGGCCTACGAGCGAGCGATCGCGGCGATCCCGTATCTGCGAGACGCGACCGTCCCCACGCCGACCGCGGCCGAACACCCGGGCAGCGTCCTGGTGGACCGAGACTGGCTGTCGGCACGGATCGTCGACACCGCGCGGCGATGGGCCTGCGACGACGCCCGCGTCTCGGCCACGCTGTGGTGGTACTCGGCGAGTTCGACGCTGCTGTCGGTGCCGGCCTCGATGCTGCTGGCGACGGGCCTCGCGCCCGACCCGTCTCTGGCCGGGCTGACCTGTACGTTGCGGACCGATGGATACCTGGGGACCGTTCGCTCCGTTGCCGGCATCCGCGACGACGAGGTGCTGGCCGATCGGCTCAGGGCCGCGCTCGACCCGATCATCGCGGCACTGAGCGATCTCAGCGGTGCGGGCGTGCGCTCACTGTGGGCGATCGCGACCGACTCGCTCGGCAACCGCGCGCTGGACGCGGGCACCGCGCTCGGCAGTCCGGCGCTCGGCAGTGCGCTGGCGGTGCGGCTGGCCGACCTGATCGGGCCGGACCTGCCGCGGCCCCGGTTCGTCGACGTCGGCCGCGGGGGACCGGCGGACGCGGACCCGCGTGCCGCGCCCGCATCGGGTTCCCGGCGGGTGGTCCGCAGGTCGTCCTGCTGCCTGATCTACGAAACGGAGCCCGATCCGGTGGCCGCCGAGGGGGTCAAGTGCACCAGCTGTCCCCGGCAGCAGCCGTCGGTTCGTGCGGCGCGGCTCGGCGCGCTGCTCGGGTGACAGGCCCGTCCGATCCGCGTGCCGATAGCATGAGGACTCACCGAGCTGCCGTCTTCGAGTCGGCGCCGAACACCGAGGAGCACATAGCCGTGACCACGCCCGCATCCGCAGTCTCAGCCGCCCACGTCCGGGTGCCAGCGGGGACTACCGCCGGTACGGCGGTTCGGGAGGCGGGGCTCACCGGCAAGGGCGCGGACGCCATCGTCGTGGTCCGCGACGCCGAGGGCCAGCTCAAGGACCTGTCCTGGATCCCCGAGCAGGATGCACTGGTCGAGCCCGTCGCGGCCGACTCGGAGGACGGCCGCACCGTGATCCGGCACTCCGCCGCGCACGTGCTCGCCCAGGCCGTGCAGTCGGAGTTCCCGAACGCCAAGCTCGGCATCGGCCCGCCGATCAAGGACGGCTTCTACTACGACTTCCGGGTCGACGAGCCGTTCACCCCCGAGGACCTGGCCCGCCTCGAGAAGAAGATGAAGCAGATCATCAAGGGCTCGCAACGCTTTTCGCGCCGCGTGGTCGAGAACATCGAGGACGCCCGCGTCGAGCTGGCGAACGAGCCGTTCAAGCTCGAACTGATCGACGACAAGTCGGGCATCGACGACCCCGAGGTGATGGAGGTCGGCGGCAACGAGCTGACCATCTACGACAACCTCGACCCGAGGACCGGCGAGAAGGTGTGGGGCGACCTGTGCCGGGGCCCGCACATTCCCACCACCAAGCACATCCCCGCCTTCAAGCTGACCCGCAGCTCGGCCGCGTACTGGCGCGGCGACCAGAACCGCGAGGACCTCCAGCGCATCTACGGCACCGCATGGGAGTCGACCGAGGCGCTCGACAAGCACATGGAGCTGATCGCGGAGGCCGAGCGTCGCGACCACCGCAAGGTCGGCGCGGAGCTGGACCTGTTCAGTTTCCCCGACGAGCTGGGTTCCGGCCTGCCCGTCTTCCACCCCAAGGGCGGCATCATCCGCCAGGAGATGGAGAACTACTCGCGTGCCAGGCACGTCGAGGAGGGCTACGAGTTCGTCTACTCGCCGCACATCACCAAGGGCGATCTGTATCAGGTCTCCGGCCACCTGGACTGGTACAAGGACGGCATGTTCCCGGCGATGCACATCGATGCGGAACTGAACGAGGACGGCACGGTCCGCAAGCCGGGCCAGGACTACTACCTCAAGCCGATGAACTGCCCGATGCACAACCTGGTGTTCCGTTCCCGCGGCCGGTCCTACCGCGAACTCCCGTTGCGGCTGTTCGAGTTCGGCTCCGTCTACCGCTACGAGAAGTCCGGCGTCGTGCACGGCCTGACCCGGGTGCGCGGCATGACGCAGGACGACGCGCACATCTACTGCACCCGCGAGCAGATGCGCGACGAGCTCACCACCACGCTGAACTTCGTGCTCGGCCTGCTCAAGGACTACGGACTCGACGACTTCTACCTCGAACTGTCGACCAAGAACCCGGACAAGTTCGTCGGTGACGACGACGTCTGGGAGGAGGCGACCCGGACCCTGGCGGAGGTCGGGGAGGCCTCCGGGCTGACCCTGGTGCCGGATCCGGGCGGCGCCGCGTTCTACGGCCCCAAGATCTCCGTTCAGGTTCAGGACGCGCTCGGACGCACCTGGCAGATGTCGACCATCCAGCTCGACTTCAACCTGCCGCAGCGTTTCGACCTCGAATACACCGGATCCGACGGTGCCAAGCACCAGCCGGTGATGATCCACCGCGCCCTGTTCGGGTCGATCGAGCGGTTCTTCGGCGTGCTGACCGAGCACTACGCGGGCGCGTTCCCGGCGTGGCTGGCTCCGGTGCAGGTCGTCGGCATCCCCGTCGCCGAGGCCTTCGAGGATCACCTGTTCGACGTGGTGGCCAAGCTCAAGGCTGCCGGTGTCCGGGCCGAGGTGGATGTCAGCGACGACCGGATGCAGAAGAAGATCCGCAACCACACCACGCAGAAGGTGCCGTTCATGCTGCTCGCGGGCGAGCGGGACGTGGAGGCGGGCGCAGTCAGCTTCCGCTTCCGCGACGGCACCCAGATCAACGGCATCGCGGTCGCGGACGCCGTCGAGGCGATCACCGGCTGGATCGCGAGGCGCGAGAACGCCTCGCCCACAGCCGAACTGCTCGGAGGCCTCGGATGAGCGACGAGGGCTCGGTCGTCGACACCGGACCCGGTGACCCGGACCGGCTGCAGCGACTGTGGTCGCCGCACCGGATGTCGTACATCGCCGAGGCACCGAAGGTCACCACCCCGGGCGAGGGACCGTTCACCGACATCCCGAAGATGAGCGACGAGGAAGGGTTGATCGTCGCCCGCGGCGAGCACGTCTATGCGGTGCTCAACCTGTACCCGTACAACCCCGGCCACATGATGGTGGTTCCGTACCGCCGGGTTGCCGCGCTCGAGGACCTCACGCCCGAGGAGTCGGCCGAGCTGATGGCGTTCACGCAGCAGGCGATCCGCGTGATCAAGCGGGTCTCGCGTCCGGACGGCTTCAATGTGGGGCTGAACCTGGGCGCCGCTGCGGGCGGTTCGCTGGCCGAGCACCTGCACCAGCACATCGTTCCGCGCTGGGGCGGCGACGCGAACTTCATCACCGTCGTCGGCGGTGCGAAGGTGATGCCCCAGCTCCTGCGCGAGACCAGGGCGCTGCTCTCGGCAGCCTGGAACGCGTGAGCCGTATCGCCTGCGTCATGGCAGGATCGTTGACGAGATCAACTCGAAATCGGGTCACTTCCAGCTCAGGAACGGGGGTCGACAGGTGCTGAGCGTTCTCGGGCGCGCCGCGGTGTCGAAGGTGATCGCGCCGGTGGGAAGGGCCTTGGTCGCGGCCGGGCTGTCCCCGGACGTCGTGACCGTGTTCGGCACGACGGCCAGTGTGGCGGCGGCGGTCACCTTGTTCCCCTCGGGGCACCTGTTCTGGGGCGCGATCGTGATCGCCGCGTTCGTCCTGTTCGACCTGGTCGACGGCGCGATGGCGCGGGAACGCGGCGGCGGCACCCGGTACGGGGCGGTGCTGGACGCGACCTGTGACCGGATCGCGGACGGTGCCATCTTCGCCGGTCTGGCCTGGTGGGCGGTGTACCACGAGAACAGCCGGTCGCTGCTGGTGGCCACCCTGATCTGCCTGGTCACCTCGCAGGTCATCTCCTACGCCAAGGCTCGGGCCGAGGCGAGCGGACTGTCCGCGGAGGGCGGACTCATCGAGCGATCGGATCGCCTGGTGATCGTCCTCCTCGGCTCCGGTCTGACCGGCCTCGCGGGACACTTCGGCATCGACTGGCTCGAATGGGCTGTCTACGTGGCGATGTGGCTCCTGGCCGTGGCGAGCGTCATCACCGTGTTCCAGCGGCTGCTGCAGGTGCGCAACGCCGAGGGGGCACGGGATCCGCTGCCGAAGAAGAGCGGCATCGCGGAGAGTGGAGAGGCGCCGACGACGTGAGCTGGACCGAACGGGCAAGCGACCTCGGCTACGCCGCCGGGTGGCGGCTGGTCCGCGCGCTGCCGGAAGGGGTGGCGCGGTCGCTGTTCAACCGGGGCGCGGATCATGCTGCCCGCCGTGGCGGTGGCCCGGATCAACTGCGCCGCAACCTGGCACGGGTGCTCGGCGTGCCCGCCGCAGAGGTGCCGGACGAGCTGATCCGGGACTCGATGCGCTCCTATGCCCGCTACTGGCGTGAGGCCTTCCGGCTGCCGTCGATGGATCATGCCGAGCTCGCCAAGCGGCTCAACGCGCACGTGTACGGCCAGGAGCACCTGGACAAGGCCCTCGCGGACGGCCGCGGAGTGATGCTCGCATTGCCGCACAGCGGGAACTGGGACATGGCGGGCGTGTGGGCCGTGCACCGCTTTGGCTCGGTGACGACCGTCGCCGAGCGGCTCAAGCCGGAGTCGCTTTACCAGCGTTTCCTCGCCTACCGGGAGGGACTGGGGTTCGAGATCTTCCCGCTCAGCGGTGGGGAGCGTCCGCCCTTCGAGCAGCTGGCCGAGCGACTCCGTCAGAACCGGGTGGTGTGCCTGCTGGGGGAGCGCGACCTCGCCAAACACGGTGTGCCGGTGACCTTCTTCGGCGAACCCACCAGGATGCCCGCAGGCCCTGCCAAGCTCGCGATCGACACCGGTGCCGCGCTGCTCTCGGTGCACTGCTACTTCGAGGGCGACGGCTGGGGCTTCCAGGTCGATCCGCCGGTGGACACCTCCGGTGGGGTGGCCGCGGCCACCCAGGCCCTCGCCGACCGGTTCGCCGCCAACATCGCGGCCCACCCGGCCGACTGGCACATGCTCCAGCCGCTCTGGCTCGCCGACCTCTCCGAGGGCAGGCTGTCGCGGATGGAAGCGCCATGAGGATCGGGATGGTCTGTCCCTATTCGTTCGACGTGCCGGGTGGCGTGCAGGCCCACGTCGTCGAGTTGGCGTCGGTGCTCATCGAACGGGGACACAAGGTCAGCGTGCTCGCGCCCGCCTCGGACGGCACCGAGCTCCCTGACTTCGTGGTCTCGGCAGGCCGGGCCGTCGCGATCCCGTACAACGGCTCGGTTGCCCGGTTGAGTTTCGGTCCCGTCTCCTATGCGCGGGTCCGACGGTGGATCGTCGACAACGATTTCGACGTGTTGCACATCCACGAGCCGAACGCGCCGAGCCTGTCGATGCTGGCGATGAAGATCGCCGAGGGCCCGATCGTCGCGACCTTTCACACCTCGACCACGAAGTCGTTGGTGCTGAGCACCTTCCAGGGCGTGCTCGCGCCGTATCTCGAGAAGATCAGCGGCCGCATCGCCGTCTCCGAACTGGCGAGGCGGTGGCAGATGGAGTCGCTTGGCTCGGATGCCGTCGAGATCCCCAACGGTGTCGACGTGCCTGCATTCGCGACTGCTGACCCGCTGCCCGGATACCCACGCGAGGGTGGAACCGTGCTGTTCCTCGGTCGCTACGACGAGTCGCGCAAGGGCATGGCGGTGCTGCTCGAGGCGCTGCCGGAGCTCGTCGCGAAACATCCCGACCTGGAGATCCTGGTCGTCGGCCGCGGAGACGAGGACCGGCTGCGCAAGGACGCGGGCCGCTACGCCGGGCACCTGCGCCTGCTGGGCCAGGTCACCGATGCGGAGAAGGCCTCGGCCCTGCGCAGCGCTGACGTCTACTGCGCACCGAACCTCGGCGGCGAGAGCTTCGGCATCGTGCTCGTGGAGGCGATGGCGGCCGGCACCGCGGTGGTGGCCAGCGAGCTGGACGCTTTCCGTCGGGTGCTGCGGGACGGCACCGCAGGGATGCTGGTGCCGGTCGGCGACTCGGGCGCGCTGGCAACGGCGATCGACTCGGTGCTCAGCGACCCGGACCGCCGTCGGGCGCTGGTCGGCACGGCCACCGAGGTGGTGGCCGAGTACGACTGGCCGGTGGTCGCCGAACAGATCCTGCGCGTCTACGAGACGGTGACGGTCGGCGGCAGCGGCGTCGGAGTCGAGGTCCGCTCGTGACCTTCTCCGCGTCCTCGATCCTCCTCCTCGCACTGATCGCCGCGGTGATCATCGCGATCGGCGTGTGGGCCTACGGCACCGCGAACCGGCTCGACCGGCTGCATGTGCGCTCGGACCTGTCCTGGCAGGCCCTGGACGCCTCGCTCGCGCGCCGGTCGGTGGTGGCCCGTGCGGTGGCCGCGGCACTCGCGCCTGGCGGAGCGGCTCCGGTGCCGGACGGAAAAGCGCTGGCGGCCTTGGCGATCAAGGCCGAGCGGGCGGATCGCGGACACCGGGAGACCGAGGAGAACGCGCTGTCGGTCGCGCTGGCGTCGGTGCCCGCGGAGGCCCTGCCGCCCCAGCTCGTGGCTGAGCTGGCCGATGCGGAGGCCCGGGTGCTGATCGCCCGTCGCTTCCACAACGACGCGGTGCGCGACACCCTCGCGCTGCGGACCCGGCGACCGGTGCGCTGGCTGCACCTCGGCGGTACCGCCCCGTTGCCCACCTACTTCGAGATCGCGGAGCGCACCGCCCCTGTGGTGGGCGCCGGCCTGAACGTCGACGAGACGCGGACCTCCTCCCGCGTGGTGCTGCTCGACGAGAAGGGCCGGGTGCTGTTGCTGCGCGGGCACGATCCGCAGGTGCCCGACGTCTACTTCTGGTTCACCATCGGCGGCGCCGTCGAGATGGGGGAGACCCTGCGGGCGGCCGCCATCCGGGAGATCAGCGAGGAGACCGGGCTGTCGGTCGGCGAGTCGGCATTGCGCGGGCCGATGTGGCGCCGGGTCGCGGTGTTCCCCTACGACGGCGAGCTGATCCGGTCCGAGGAGCTGTTCTTCGCGTTGCAGACCACCGAGTTCACCCCGACGCGCAGCGGCTTCACCGACCTCGAACGGCGCGCGATCACCGGTCATCGTTGGTGCAGCCCGAGCGACATCAGGGAGATCGCCGCGACCGGCGAGGTGGTCTACCCGGAGGAGCTGCCGGACCTCCTGGAGGAGGCGAAGGTCGTGGTCGCAAGGCTGGTCGAACCCGAGGTCCGATCGATTCGCTGACCGGGCGATCGGCGGAAAGCCGCATCGTCCTAGAATTGAACGAGTTCCCCTGACAGGTCACTACCGATGGAGTATGCCGTGAGCACCCCTGATACCGCCCCGACCACCGGCACGGCCCGCGTCAAGCGCGGCATGGCCGAGATGCTCAAGGGCGGGGTCATCATGGACGTCGTCACCCCCGACCAGGCCAAGATCGCCGAGGACGCGGGTGCCGTGGCGGTCATGGCCCTCGAGCGTGTGCCCGCGGACATCCGCGCACAGGGCGGCGTGTCCCGGATGAGCGACCCGGACATGATCGACGGCATCATCTCCGCCGTGTCCATCCCGGTGATGGCCAAGGCCCGGATCGGCCACTTCGTGGAGGCCCAGATCCTGCAGTCCCTCGGCGTCGACTACATCGACGAGTCCGAGGTGCTGACCCCCGCCGACTACGCCAACCACATCGACAAGTGGAAGTTCACCGTGCCGTTCGTGTGCGGTGCCACCAACCTGGGTGAGGCGCTGCGCCGGATCACCGAGGGCGCGGCCATGATCCGCTCGAAGGGCGAGGCAGGCACGGGCGATGTCTCCAACGCCACCACGCACATGCGGACCATCCTCGGTGAGATCCGTCGTCTCGGTTCGCTGAGCGAGGACGAGCTCTACGTGGCGGCCAAGGAGCTGCAGGCGCCGTACGACCTGGTGGTCGAGGTGGCCAAGGAGGGCAAGCTCCCCGTCACCATGTTCACCGCCGGCGGCATCGCCACCCCGGCCGATGCGGCGATGATGATGCAGCTCGGCGCGGAGGGTGTGTTCGTCGGTTCGGGCATCTTCAAGTCCGGCAACCCGGCCGAGCGTGCGGCGGCGATCGTCAAGGCCACCACCTTCTTCGACGACCCGGACGTGCTGGCGAAGGTCTCCCGCGGTCTCGGTGAGGCGATGGTCGGCATCAACGTCGACGATCTGCCGGTCTCGCACCGTCTCGCCGAGCGCGGCTGGTGATCGGCGGCGCTTCGATCGCCTGAATACCAGGGCGCGGCCCCGCATCCCTGATGCGGGGCCGCGCCGTTGCTAGCGTGAGCACCGGTCGAAAGGGGTACGCATGTCGTCCATCGAAGAGATCCTGGAACTCGAACGGCTGGAGAAGGACATCTTCCGCGGCATCGTCGCGGACACGATGCTGACCCGGACGTTCGGTGGGCAGGTCGCGGGCCAGGCGCTGGTCTCCGCGGTCCGCACCGTCGAGGATCGGTACCGGGTGCACTCGCTGCACGGCTACTTCCTGCGGCCGGGGAACCCGACCATCCCCACCGTCTTCCTCGTCGACCGGATCAGGGACGGGCGTTCGTTCTGCACCCGCCGGGTGACAGGGGTACAGGACGGTCAGGCGATCTTCACCATGTCCGCCTCGTTCCACGTCGGCGACATCGGGATCGAGCACGAGGACGAGATGCCCCCGGTGCCGAACCCGGAGGACCTGCCCGACACCTCGGAGATGATGAGCGAGGAACTGTCCTGGGAGTTCCGCGAGTGGGCGGACTGGGATCTGCGATTCGTGCCGGAGGACAAGGTGACCCGGCGCAGGGGCGTTCCCGCCCAGCAGCAGGTCTGGTTCCGGTACCGCCGCACGCTCCCCGAGGACCCCGTCTTCCACGTCTGCACCCTCGCCTACATGAGCGACATGACGCTGCTCGGCTCGGCGAAGGTGCCGCATCCGGACGAGGACATCCAGCAGGCCTCGCTCGACCACGCACTGTGGTTCATGCGGCCCTTCCGTGCCGACGAGTGGCTGCTCTACGACCAGTCGTCACCGTCCGCGGGGTTCGGCCGGGCGCTGACCCAGGGCCGGATCTTCGACCGCAGCGGGAACCTGGTCGCGGCGGTCGTCCAGGAGGGTCTGACCCGCTTGCTGCGGGACTGATCGGCCCACCCGCAGTCGGATGCGGCAGACGAGGGCGTCGGTGTCGCGGCGCAGCGCGCGATCCAGCTCGTCGCCCCTGTGGTTCGGCAGGATCCGCTGCCACGCGGAGCCAGGCTCCACCTCGCCGATCACCACGACCACCCGTCGGTCGGCGAGTTTGTCGTTGATGTACCGGACCACGGTCGGCGCGAGTCCGTCGTCGGCCCCGTCGAGCAGGACCAGGCGGACTCCCGGGTGCCACGCCTCCCACGCCTTGGTGAAGGCGCGCGGCGACTCTCCGGTCGGACACACCCGGACCGCGACGACGTCACTGCCCATCGACAGCCCGGCGCAGATCGCCTCGCGGCTCAGCTCGGAGACCTCGGCGACCGGAACGACCACGACGGTGCCCTGTGCGGCGGGCGCGGCGGGCACCTCGCCGAGGTGCAAGCGGTCGCCGATGGCCGCGTAGGCCGCCCGCACCCGCTCCATCAGGAACACGATGATGGGCAGGGCCACCACGATGAGCCACGCGCCCTCGGTGAACTTCATCGCGGTGGTGATGAGTGCCGCGACGGCGGTCAGCGTGGCACCGAATCCGTTCAGGAAGGCGCGCCACCGCCAGCCGGGGGCCCGGGTCAGCATCCAGTGCCGGACCAAACCGACCTGGGCGATGGTGAACCCGACGAAGACTCCGATGGCGAACAGCGGGACAAGGGCGTTCATGCTGCCCCGCGAACCGATCAGCAGCACGGCGGCGAACACCCCGAGTGCGACCACGCCGTACCGGTAGACCTCGCGGGCGGAGCGCAGCGCGAAACGATGCGGCAGACAGTTGTCGTCGGCGAGCAGGCGCATCAGCGTCGGCAAGCCGCCGTAGGAGGTGTTCGCGGCGAGGGCGAGCAGCACCACGGTCGCGAATTGCACCACGTAGTAGCCGATCCCGTGTCCGAGGGACGCTTCGGTGAGCTGCGAGAGCACCGTGGTCCCCTCGACCGGGTGCAGGGCGAACTTGCCGATGAGGATCGCGAGTCCGATCAGCATGGTGCCGAGCAGGATGCCGAGTGCGACCTCGGCGCGCTGCGCGTTCTTGACGCGGGGTTCACGGAAGCTGGGTACCGCGTTCGCGATGGCCTCCACGCCGGTGAGGGCGGCGCATCCGCTGGAGAATGCCTTGAGCAGCAACAAGACCCCGACGGTCTGGACGTTGGCGGCGACAGCGGTGCCCTCGGTGACGCTCAGTGGTTCCGAGCGGAGGAGGCCGGCGACGATCACGGTGAAGATGCTGACGACGAAGATCGCGGTGGGGATCATGAATGCCCTTGCGCTGTCCGCGATCCCGCGCAGGTTCAGCGCCGTGATCCCGGCCAGGACGGCCAGGCAGATCCAGACGGTGTGGGGGAGCAGGGCGGGAAACGCGGAGGTCAGGGCTGCGACGCCCGCGGCGATGGAGACCGCGACGTTGAGGATGTAGTCGATCACCAGGGAGGCAGCCGCGACGAGCCCGGTGCGGTGGCCCAGTCGGGCCCGGGCCACGGCGTACGCGCCGCCACCGTTCGGGAAGGCGGCGATGAGCTGACGGTAGGACGCGACGAGCACCGCGAGCAGCGCCGCGATGGCGAGGGTGACGGGCAGCGTGAAGCCGAGCCCGGCGCCGCCTGCGACCGCGAGGACGAGCACGATCGCCTCCGGTCCATAGGACACCGACGCCATGGCGTCCAGGGAGAGCCCGGCCAGTCCGGTGGAGACCGAGAGCTTGTGTCGATCGGTCTTTCGCTTGGGGCGTCCGGTGCGGGGTGCCCGGATGAGCAGTGCGTTGGTCACCGAGCGAGTGTGGTCCCGGATCGGATGTGTACCAGCGGTCTTGATGTTTCCCTTATGCCCTCGGCCGGGCTCTTGATGCGGCGTGGACGCCGAAGGGTCAACGGTGACCGTTGCCGTTTCGGGTGAACGGCGCGGTCAAGGTGGGAACGAGCTGCCGGTGGTTGACCGCCAACGCGACCGCCGCGACGACCGCATAGACACCGCACAGGATCATTCGCCCGTGGGTCGAGGTGATCGCGAACTGGATGATGAACAGCGCCAACAGTGTCCAGGCGGACCGGCGGTGGAACCGCAGGGCAAGGATCAGGGCGACCCCCATCATCGTCTGCGTGGCGGTCAGCAACATCTCTTCGATCTGACGCCCGTCGAGCATCAGGGCGGGGCCGCCACCGCCCGCGAGATAAGCCAGCGGTAGTGATCCCACCAGCAGGGTCCACTGGTTGACCTTCGACGAGATCAGCATCGCGATCGCGGCCGTTCCCTTGCCGCGTGCCGCGAAGATGATCGCGATGGTGAACTCGGGCGCCTCGGTGGCGAGTGGGGCGACCCACTGCACGAGCAGGAACTGATCAACGCCGAGTTCGGTACCGGCATGGACGAGGCTGTTCGCGAAGGGTTCCGCGCAGGCGACGATTACCGCGGCCGCGACGGCGAACATCGAGATCACCGTCGTGCGGCGCGTCCGGTCCGGCAATGTGCCGATCGCGGCGGCGGTCCCGATCAGGTCGGGTTCCTCGACGTCCCCGCGGGTCAGTCTGTAGAGGTAGAAGCCGAACCAGGCCAGGAGGGCGGCACCGAACACGAGGTGGATCTGACCGGTCGCCGGGATGACGAACGCCGCGACGCCCGCGACGAGCAGGAACCCGAGCTCCACACGATTGTCGGACTCGAGGGCCAGAGCCGTGACCGGTTTGCCGGTGACCCGCTTTGCGGCCGCGATCGAGATCAGTACGACCAGGGGCCAGCCGATGCCCATCAGCAGCCGGTTCGAGCCGGTCATGTTGGCCGCCGCGTACTGCACGTAGGCGGGGTCGTGCCCGGCGGTATAGGCGAAGTAGAGATCGACCGCGTACTCGGGGAGCACCACGACCAGGGCGAGGACGGCGATCGCAAGGCCGCCTGAGACGTCGATCTGGGCGGCCTCGGCGGCCCAGGCGAGCAGGAAGCTCGCCGCGACCACGGCGGCCCCGTAGATCAGCAGGGCCGCTATCGGATTCGGGTGCATGCCCCAGAGCCGGAGTGCGAGTGCGGGAAGAATGAACACCGCAGTGATTCCCAGTGATCGCGGCAACACGGCGCGGCGGGTCGGAATATCGGGTGTCTCTGTTCTCGTCGAATTCGGTGAAATGGTTCTCAGGCCTTCGGGTCAACGGCCGCGGACTCGCCCGATCGTGAAAGAGAGTCTTCGGCCAACGGTGGAGTCGGTCCGAAGGTCTCGCTCGCCGAACAGCTTTCGCGTGTGCTGTTCGGTGGATGACCGGGCGCGTCGTGGCGCCAGCATGTCGACCATCCGCCTCTGCCCGACCCTGTCGGGATGTTCAGAGTGAACTACTCCCCTTCGTTTTCGAATGCTAGCGGGGTTCTTTCGGAAGGCAAATTCGTGGTATCGGCTGAATTCGGAATTCGGTCGTGCATTCAATTCCGATTCGGTCGCCCGCAAAAGTCCGTCCGGCCGTTGTCCCGCGCCGCGATGTCGAGAACCCGCGAGCGGCTCCGTCCCAGTGGTGAATGCGACCACAATGGGTCGCACCAGCACAGAGGAGAACCACCATGGCCAAGTACCTGTTGCTCAAGCACTACCGCGGCGCCCCGGCTTCGGTCAACGACGTGCCGATGGACCGGTGGACGCCCGACGAGATCTCGGACCACGTGCAGTACATGCAGGACTTCGCGGATCGGCTCGAGGGGACCGGCGAGTTCGTCGACGGTCAGGCGCTCGCCCCCGAGGGGACGTGGGTCCGGTACGACGGCGAGGGTCGTCCGCCCGTCACCGACGGCCCGTTCGCCGAGACCAAGGACCTCATCGCCGGCTGGATGGTGATCGACGTCGACAGTCACGAGCGCGCCGTCGAACTGGCCGGGGAGCTGTCGGCCGCACCCGGGGCGGGCGGCAGGCCGATCCACGAGTGGCTCGAGGTGCGCCCGTTCCTGACCGCGCCGCCCACCATCACGGAGTGACCGGTCCTGTGGACGAGGTCCTGCTCCGGAGCCTCACGCCACACGTCCTCGGGATCCTCGTCCACCGCGGAGCCGACTTCGCGGCGGCCGAGGATGCCGTGCAGGACGCGTTGCTCGAGGCGGTCCGTGTCTGGCCGGCTAACCCTCCGCGGGACCCGAAGGGCTGGCTGGTCACGGTGGCCTGGCGCAAGTTCCTCGATGCGACCCGGGCGGACGCCGCCCGCCGCCGACGCGAGGACGTCGTGGAGGCGGAGGCGGCGCCCGGGTCCGCGCCCGCGGTGGACGACACGCTCCAGCTCTACTTCCTGTGTGCCCACCCGTCGTTGACGCCGTCGTCGGCGGTAGCGCTCACGCTGCGTGCCGTCGGCGGGCTGACCACGCGGCAGATCACCCAGGCCTACCTGGTGCCCGAGGCGACCATGGCGCAGCGCATCAGCCGGGCCAAGCGCACCGTCTCCGGCGTGCGGTTCGACCAGCCCGGCGACGTCGCGACCGTCCTGCGCGTCCTCTACCTGGTCTTCAACGAGGGCTACTCCGGCGATGTCGATCTCGCCGCCGAGGCCATCCGGCTCACCCGGCAGCTCGCCGCCGCGATCGATCACCCCGAGGTGGCCGGGCTGCTCGCGCTCATGCTGCTCCACCACGCCAGGCGCGCAGCCAGGACCGCGCCCGACGGCAGTCTGGTGCCGCTGGCCGAGCAGGACCGCGGCCGGTGGGACACCGCGTCGATCGCCGAGGGCATCGGCATCCTGCAGGCGGCCCTCGCCCGTGACCGGTTGGGGGAGTACCAGGCCCAGGCCGCCATCGCGGCACTGCACGCCGACGCGCCCACCGCCGAGGAGACCGACTGGGTGCAGATCGTCGAGTGGTACGACGAGCTCGTGCGCCTGACCGACAGTCCGGTCGTCCGGCTCAACCGCGCGGTGGCAGTCGGCGAGGCCGACGGGCCGCGTGCCGGCCTGGCGGCGCTCGCGGTGCTGGACGACACTCTGCCCCGGCATGCCGCGGTGGCCGCGTACTTCCACGAGCGCGACGGCGACCTGGCGACGGCGGCACGGCTCTACGTCGAGGCGGCTGGGAAGGCAACCAATCTCGCCGAGCGTGACCATCTGACGCGCCAGGCCGCCCGGCTCAACGCCCGCCCTGGGTAACGTCGGCGGCGATTGCGACGAAATGGACATCGCGAGACGTACTCGCGCTGGGGGGGAGTGTCCGTGGGCAGGCGGGGCGGGGGAGTCGGCGTCGACGTCGTGGTGATCGGTGCGGTGGTCGCCGTCGGGGTGGTGGTGGCCGGGCTCGTGAACGACATTGGCCGTGTGGACTATTCGGCGCAGATCCCCGGTTGCGACGTCGTCGTACCGCCGTCGGAGATCCGGCGCATCAACTTTTCCGCTGTCGGCATGTCGGTTGGCTATGACAACCCGGACTATCCGTGGTTCTCTGGCCCCAAGGCCAGTGCGATGTCGGATGCGCTGAAGGCCGCGCTGCCACCAGGCGTGGATGTCGAATTCGGTACTCCGGCGGACTCGCTTCTCTTTGAGCCGATTCTGGACTGGCACCGGCCGGACTCAGCTGGCGCAGTGGACGGACTCAGCGGTTGGACCAAGGCGGAGGGCACGTTGATCCGGGGTGCGACATCCAGTTCGCTCTCGGTTGAGGTTCGTCTTTCCGACGCGCAGGCGCCGCCTTGTATCGCCGGACATCTCGACCGCCGGGTGAAACGCTCTGACGGAACGATCATCGACGTCCGGGAACAGTGGGTTGAATTCGGCGGTATCGGCAACCCGGCCAGAACTGTCACGGCATACCTCACCGATGGCACGACAATTCAAGCACTGTCCGGATTTGTGATGAGGGATGGAGACGCCGAGAAGGCCTACAGCGGAAGGGAATCGTTAGCCGTTGACGAGCTCACCGCGCTTGTGACGGCACCGGGTTTGCGTGTGACGGCACCAGTCCCGGACGGGATGCCAGCACCTCCGGAGGCCTGCTCAGCGGGTGCAAGTGGGGACGGCCCGGAGATCGACCGGGAGATCATCGATCGACTCAACCGCTCGCTCGATGATCGATGGCGAACCGAACTCGCGGGAATCGCCACTCTCGATCGCCCCCTTGGCTCGTTGCAACTATCGGACTTCGACAACCTGGGTGCGTGCGAAGAGCTGACGGCGGATGTTGCAGGATCCACGAGCCGCATGAACATTTCGATTACGGGTGGGGTGGCGTTGCCGACCGAGGTCGACGCTCCCGACCCAATCGTCGATGGGCTACGGAGGTCAACCAGAGTCCTACCGGATGGATCGGTGGTCCAGCGAGTGGAGAAGTTCCCCACACCTGAGCCGACAGATCCGGGCGACCTGCCCAGTCTTGACGAGGTTCGGTCGGTGACCGTGATTCGGCCCTCCGGCACACAGGTTTCGGTGTCGTCGTCCGCTCAACCACCGGCCGTTCAGCTGACGCTCGACCAGCTCGAATCCCTTGCGACTACTCCCGGATTGGAGCTGTAACTCCTCCTGATTCGTGTCGGTGGCCGCGCGTAGGCTAGTACACATGTTCGATCCCGAGGGGTTTCGAGGTAGTGCGGGTGAGGGTGCCTGCGGCGAACCTGTCGTGGACTTCGAGAACGGGACCGACGCACTGGCTGCGTTGCAGGGGTTTGCGCGGGCGGAGAACGTCGCTGCGGCGCACAAGGTGTTGACGGCGGCGGCGTTTGCGCGGCGGCAGTTCGCCTGCGAGGTGGATCTGTTCGGGGAGGAGTTCGCCTACCGTGCCGGGCGGTCCGCGGAGATGGAGACCGCCCTCGCATTGGGGGTGAGCGCGTGCACGGCGGAACGGTATGTGGCGGTGGGCAATGCACTGGATCTGCGGCTTCCGTTGATCCGTGCGGTGTTCGTGTCGGGTCGGGTGGATTTTCCGCGGGTGTTCGCGATCGTTGACGCTGTCGCGGAGATTTCCGATGCGACCCTTGCCCGGATGGAGCCGCATCTCGCGGATGCGGCTTTGTATCTGACGCCGCGGAAGTTGGTGGCGGAGGTGATGCGGGAGTTGATCCGCATCAACCCGGCCGAGGCGGAGGAACTGCGCAGGCAGCGCGAACGGCATTCTCGGCGGGTGTCGGTGACCGCGGACCTGCACGGCATGGCCCAGGTGTACGCCACACTCACCGCAGCGGAGGGCCGAACCCTCGACAGTCTGATCCGGGAGATGGCGGGCACCGTGTGCCGGGAGGACCCGCGGACGGTCGACAATCTGCGGACGGATGCGTTCATGGCGTTGGTGCATGGCGAGAGCTATCTGCACTGCCGGTGTGGGCGTGATGTTTGCCCGACGGCGCATTTGCCGCGTCCGGAGCGGCCGAAGTCTGAGGTTCATATCCATATCGACCTCGACACGCTGTTGCGGTTGGCCGACAATCCCAGTCACCTCGAGGGCCACGGGCCGATCGATCCGGAGTTGGCGAGGTTGCTGGCGGGTGATGCGACCTGGCAGGCGGTGATCGCCGACGCCAGGCGTATCCACGCCGATCGAAACCACGCTGTGGGCGATGAGAGTGTTACCGGCGGCCAAGGCGACTCCGACAGGGTTGGAGGCACCGATCGTGGCAACGGCGACTGCGGCATCGACTCTGACGGCCATCGTGCAGAGGGGGTGTTCGAGCCGGAGGGCGACGAGCGTCCCCGTGATGCGCGGAGTGCTCGGTATAGGCACGGTGGCCCTGCGGACGTTGATCCACAGGAGCAGGCGAACGGCGATCCGCCCCGAGAACCGAAGAGTGGCAATGGTTCAGGGGACAGCTCTGCCTGGACCTCACCTCCTGGAGCCCCGGCCCGCTATCGACTCCGACGCCGACAGGCGGGGCAACTGCCTCCACGACACGACCCACCGACGCATCGTTCGCAATCGCCTGGTGGTGGCACTCGTGGTCCGCGGGTCGCCGACATCCTCGACGCGATCGCCGCCAAACCCGCGCTCCTCGACGGCCAGTACCCCGACGGGCACGGCGGCTACGACCACCCGCCCCGCGGCGCGCTGACCTACCGACCCAGCAACGCCGTCCGCGCCGCCGTCTTCGACAAGTACGACACCTGCACCTTCCCCGGCTGCACCGTCAAAGCCCGCGACTGCCAGTTCGACCACATCGTCGAGTTCGACCCCGACAACCCCCACGCAGGCGGCTGGACCGTCGAGAGCAACGGCCAACCCGCCTGCACCCGTCACCACCAGGCCAAGACCGACCGACTCTTCCGCGTCGTCCGCCTCGACGGCGATGCCACCGTCTGGATGGGCGCGCACGGCACCATCGGCGTCACCCTGCCGCTCCCGGCCGAACAGCGCCCGAGCGCCCGTGCCGAGAAGGCCGCGGCCCGACCGGCCCCACCAACCTCGAGTCCGGCACCGCCGTCGACCGAACCTCCCGACCTCGGGATCTACGAACCGACCTGGTGGGAAACCCACATGAGGCCCGTGGACCTACCCCCGACGCTCGCCGACCTCGCCGGCATCACCGACCCCGACCACCTCGCCCTGTGCAACCAACTCCGCACCCACCACGCCGAACACCAGGCGATCCTGGGCGAACGCCACCGCCACCAGCCCCCACCGTTCTGACCATCCGTATCCTCGACCTGTGCAGACGAGACGAATTCTGGAACTGACCCTCGGTGCTGCGGCACTGATCGCGGTCGTCGCGGCGGTGGTGGTGTCGATCGGGTCGACGCCGGAGATCGCGCATGCCGAGAGCGTGGACGACACGCTCACCGTCTCCGGGAACGTCTCGTACCGCGAGCGGATCGCCTTCCCTGAGAACGCCGTCGTGACCGTGCGCCTCGAGGACATCTCCCTGGCAGACGCACCGTCGACCCTGCTCGCCGAGCAGCGCATCGAGGACGCAACCGGCGTGCCGGTGCCGTTCGAGCTCGCCGCCTACCGCGGTGCCATCGACCCGAGGGCGCGCCTGGCCGTCCGCGCGCAGATCGAGGTCGACGGCGCGCTGCGCTGGACCACCGACACGGTCCACCCGATCCCGGTCGAGGGTGTCGTCCCCGCGCAGGAGCTCATCCTCGTGGCGGTCCCGCAGTGAGCGTCGACATGATCGAACGGACCTCGGCCACCATGACACCCACCATCGGCGTGCTGGCGCTGCAGGGAGATGTGCGCGAACACCTTGCCGCGCTGGAGGCGTCGGGTGCCCGCGGCATCGGCGTGCGCAGGGTCTCGGAGCTCGACGCGGTGGACGGTCTCGTCATCCCCGGCGGTGAGTCCACCACCATGAGCCGTCTGCTCACGGTGTTCGAGTTGCTCGAACCGCTGCGCGCCCGGCTGCGCGACGGCATGCCCGCATACGGGTCCTGCGCGGGCATGATCCTGTTGGCGGGCGAGGTGCTCGACACCCGCCCGGATGCCCAGTGCCTGAGCGGAATCGACATCACGGTGCGACGCAACGCCTTCGGTCGTCAGGTCGACTCCTTCGAGGAGGACCTCGACTTCGCAGGCATCGAGGGCGCCCCGATGCGGGCGGTGTTCATCCGTGCGCCCTGGGTGGAACGGGTCGGCCCCGGCGTCGAGGTGCTGGCCACGGTGCCAGAGGGCCCGGCCGCGGGACGGGTCGTCGCGGTCCGCGAGGGCAACGTTCTCGCGACCTCATTTCACCCCGAGGTGACCGGCGACAGGCGCGTCCATCAGCTTTTTGTCGACATGGTGCGGGAAGTCGCGGTGGCCCGCGCGTAAACTGGCGCTACTGTGTGCTCCCCGCTGCAGCGTGCTCCGCTGTCGCGTGCGCATCTACGAACGGGAAGAGGGAACTACGCATGAGCGGCCACTCCAAATGGGCCACCACCAAGCACAAGAAGGCTGCGATCGACGCCAAGCGCGGCAAATCCTTCGCGAAGCTGATCAAGAACATCGAGGTGGCGGCGCGGACCGGTGGTGGTGACCCCGCGGGTAACCCGACCCTGTACGACGCCATCCAGAAGGCGAAGAAGACGTCCGTCCCCAACGACAACATCGAGCGTGCCCGCAAGCGCGGCGCGGGCGAAGAGGCCGGCGGCGCGGACTGGCAGACCATCATGTACGAGGGCTACGGGCCCAACGGTGTGGCGCTGCTCGTCGAGTGTCTGACCGACAACCGGAACCGCGCGGCGGGCGAGGTTCGTACCGCGATGACGCGCAACGGCGGCAACCTCGCCGACCCGGGTTCGGTGGCGTACCTGTTCACCCGCAAGGGCGTCGTGGTGCTCGAGAAGAACGGCCGCACCGAGGACGAGATCCTCGAGGTGGTCCTCGAGGCCGGAGCCGAGGAGATCAACGACCTCGGCGACTCCTTCGAGATCGTCTCCGAGGCCGCCGACCTGATCGCCGTCCGGACCGCCCTCGTCGACGCGGGCATCGACTACGAGTCGGCCGACCCCGACTTCCGTGCCTCGGTCGAGGTGGAGGTCGACGCCGACGGCGCTCGCAAGGTGTTCAAGCTCGTCGATGCGCTCGAGGACTCCGACGACGTGCAGAACGTCTACACCAACGTCGACGTCTCCGACGAGGTCCTCGCCGAGCTCGACGCCTGATCGTGCGGTTTCGCGACGACCGCGACGTGAAGTGGCGGGTCGGCAGGCGTTGGCTGCCGTGGCGACGGCGGACGAAGGTCCCCGAATGGGGAAGCAGCCTCGACAGCAACGGGCTGGGTGACGACCTGATCAGCGCGATCATCGCCATCGTCCTCGCGGTGCTGATGCTGCCGGTCCTGCTGCTGGCGTTGCTCGTCGGCCTCGAGTTCCTGCTGCTGCTCCTGCTGGTGCCGGTGTGGGTGGGGGTCCGGGTGCTGTTCGGCCTGCCGTGGACCGTCGTGGTCCGTCGCGACGGCAAGGTCGTGCACGAGGAGCAGATCCGCGGGTGGCGGGCGTCGGAGGCCCGAATCGATGCCATCGGCGCCCAACTGCGGGAAGGTCGCGGCATCGCCGCGATCCGCGCGAACAGGTGATCGCCGGCCGGCCGTGTCGCCACCCGACCGGCCGGCCCACAGCGGCTAGACTCTCGAACAGCTGTTCGTAGTGCTGGGACGAGAGGTGATCGCGTGCGCGTGTTCGGGGTGGATCCAGGCCTGACCCGATGCGGGTTCGGGGTGGTCGACTCCGGTCGCGGCCGGACGGTTGCCCCGGTGGCCGTCGATGTCATCCGTACGCCGCCGGAGATGGAACTGTCGCAGCGGCTGCTGCGGATCTCGAACGCGGCCGAGGAATGGCTGGACCTGTACAAGCCGACGGTCCTCGCCGTCGAGCGGGTCTTCTCGCAGCACAACGTCCGCACCGCGATGGGCACGGCCCAGGCGGGCGGCGTCGTCGCGCTCGCCGCGGCGCGTCGCGGGATCGACGTCTGCTTCCACACGCCCAGCCAGGTGAAATCGGCGGTCGCGGGCAACGGCGCCGCGGACAAGAAGCAGGTCACCGCGATGGTGACGAAGATCCTCGGGCTGGCCGTCGCGCCGAAGCCCGCCGACGCCGCCGACGCGCTCGCGATCGCGATCTGTCATTGCTGGCGTGCCCCGATGCTGTCGCGGATGGCACAGGCGGAGCAGGCCGCCGCCGAGCAGAAGCGGCGCTACGAGGCCAGACTCGCGGAACTGAACAAGACCCGGCTCAAGAAGGCAGGTACCCCATGATCGCCTCCATTCGCGGCGAGGTGCTCGAGATCGCGCTCGATCACGTGGTGCTCGAGGCGGCGGGGGTCGGCTACCGGCTCAACGCCACCCCGGCCACGATCGGCACCCTCCAGCGCGGAACCGAGGTCCGGCTCGTCACCGCGATGATCGTCCGCGAGGACTCGATGACCCTGTACGGGTTCCACGACGTCGAATCGCGGGATCTGTTCGGCCTGCTGCAGACGGTGTCCGGGGTCGGGCCGCGGCTGGCGATGGCGACGCTGGCCGTCCTCGAGCCGGAGGCGCTGCGCAAGGCGCTCGCCGAGGGCAACGTCACCGCCCTGACCCGGGTGCCGGGCATCGGCAAGCGTGGTGCCGAGCGGATGGTCGTGGAGCTCCGGGACAAGGTGGAGGCCGTCGCCGTCTCGTCCGACCCCGGCGCGCCCGCGGTGGTGCCGGGCCTCGTCCGCGAGCAGATCGTCGAGGCCCTGGTCGGCCTCGGCTTCCCGGCGAAGTCCGCCGAACAGGCGACTGACACCGTGTTGGCCGCGGATCCGGAGGCCGGCACCTCGGCGGCGCTGCGCTCGGCGTTGTCCCTGCTGGGTAAGACCCGGTGACCGAGGAGATGGGGGACTCGGCCGGGCTGGAATCGTCCGTCACCGCGAACTTCGTCGCGGCCGACAGCGACATCGAGGCCAGTCTCCGGCCCACCAGCCTGACCGATTTCATCGGCCAGCCGCGGGTGCGTGAGCAGCTCCAGCTCGTGCTCACGGGCGCCAAGCTGCGCGGCGGGACGCCCGACCACATCCTGATGTCCGGGCCTCCCGGTCTCGGCAAGACCAGCATGGCGATGATCATCGCCTCGGAGCTGGGTACCTCGCTTCGGCTCACCTCAGGTCCTGCGCTCGAGCGAGCGGGCGACCTCGCCGCCATGCTGAGCAACCTCGTCGAGGGCGACGTACTGTTCATCGACGAGATCCACCGGATCGCGCGGCCTGCCGAGGAGATGCTCTACCTGGCCATGGAGGACTTCCGGGTGGACGTCGTCGTGGGCAAGGGGCCGGGCGCGACCTCGATCCCGCTGGAGGTCGCACCGTTCACCCTGGTCGGCGCGACCACGCGGTCAGGAGCGCTGACCGGGCCGCTGCGGGACCGGTTCGGATTCACCGCCCACATGGATTTCTACGATCCGCCGGAGTTGCAGCGGATCCTGCTGCGGTCGGCGGGGATCCTCGGCGTCGACCTGGGGGAGGAGGCCAGCGCCGAGATCGCAGGCCGATCCCGTGGCACGCCCCGAATCGCGAACCGGCTGCTGCGCCGGGTTCGGGACTACGCGGACGTGCGGGCCGACGGCGTGATCACCCGCGATGTCGCCAGGGCGGCGCTGGCGGTGTACGACGTCGACCAACTCGGCCTCGACCGCCTCGACCGGTCGGTGCTCAGCGCGCTGGTCCGAAGCTTCGGCGGTGGACCCGTCGGCGTGTCGACCCTCGCCGTCGCGGTCGGCGAGGAGCCGGGCACCGTGGAGGAGGTCTGCGAGCCGTTTCTCGTGCGTGCGGGGATGATCGCCAGGACACCGCGGGGCCGGGTGGCGACCGCGGCGGCGTGGGAACAGCTAGGCCTGACGCCGCCGCCGGAGGCCGCGGCGGGCGGCATCGACGTGCGTGTCAACGAACCGCCGCAAGGTCTGTTTGACTAGTGGCACACTGGAGTACTGCGCCGGTCTGTTCCGGATCGCGCGCGTCGACGACCCTTGAGGACTGAACTCAACGATGGAACTGCTCTTTCCGCTCCTGATTCTCGCCCTGCTCGTGCCCATGTTCCTGGGCATCCGCCGCCAGAAGAAGGAGATGGCGAAGACTGCCGAGCTGCAGGACTCGCTCACCGTCGGTGACCGCGTGCTCACCACCTCCGGGTTGCATGCGACCGTGGTCGCCCTCGGTGACGGCACCGTCGACCTCGAGGTCGCGCCCGGAATCACCACCACCTGGTCGCGGATGGTGATCCGTGAACTCCTCGTCGAGGACGACGAGGAGTTCGAGGAGGACGATGTCGACGAGATCGTCGACGAAATTCCTGACACCGAGGCCCCCGTCGAGGAGACTCCCGAGGAGACCAAGCGTCGCTTGGACAACGAATGAGTTGACTTCCGGACCGCTGCCGAGTGATCCCCGCTCGGCAGCGTTCGCGTGCAGGGCCTCGAACCCGACCATCGCACGACACACGTACTAGGAGAACTACGGATCGTGGCACCTTCGACTGGAGCCGTACGACCAGCACGCTCGCTCGTGATCTTCGGGCTGATCGTCGCTGCGCTGTACGCGCTCGTCTTCTTCACCGGGGACAAGTCCCCGACGCCGAAGCTCGGCATCGACCTGCAGGGTGGCACCCGTGTCACCCTGACCGCGCGCACCCCCGACGGCAGCAAGCCCAGCCAGGACAGTCTGCGTCGCGCGCAGGAGATCATCGAGACCCGAGTGAACGGACTCGGTGTCTCCGGCTCCGAGGTCGTCATCGACGGCGACAACCTGGTGATCACGGTCCCCGGCGACGACAGCTCGCAGGCCCGCACGCTCGGCCAGACGGCTCGGCTGTACATCCGCCCCGTGCAGAGCTCCGCCGTGTCCTCGAACGCGAAGGCACAGGCCCCGCAGGCCGAGACGCCGGCCCCGGCGCCCGCGCCGCAGAACCGGCCCTTCCCGGCCCAGGAACCGGGAACCCCGGCTCCGCCGAGCGAGACCCCCGCGCCCCCCGCGGACCAGGGCGCGGCGTCGACCGAGGATCAGGCGGCCGCCGAGATCGCCGAGGCGAAGAAGACCCGGCAGAGCACGGACCCGGCGGTGCAGCAGCAGGCGATGGCGACGCTCGACTGCAATGCCAGCGACCCGCTGCAGGGCAACGACGATCCGGCGCTGCCGCTGGTGGCCTGCTCGACGGACGGCACCACGGTCTATCTCCTCGGACCGAGCATCATCGACGGCCAGGAGATAGCGGACGCGACCTCTGCCTTCAACTCGCAGCAGTCCCGTAACGAGGTGTCGCTGACCTTCAAGTCGAGCGGCAGCACCACCTGGGCGCAGTTCACCGCCGCCAACATCGGCAAGCAGGCCGCGTTCACGCTCGACTCCAAGGTCGTCAGCGCGCCGGTCGTCCAGGGCGCCACCCCTGCGGGCAGCGCTACCTCGATCACCGGTGACTTCACGTCGGCGTCGGCGAAGGAACTCGCGAACACCCTGAAGTACGGCTCGCTGCCGCTCTCCTTCCAGGCTTCCGAGGCCGAGACCGTCTCCGCGACGCTTGGTCTCGCCTCCCTCGAGGCGGGCCTGATCGCGGGCGCGATCGGCCTCGTGCTGGTGCTGCTCTACTGCCTCATCTACTACCGGATGCTCGGCGTGCTCACCGCGCTCTCGCTGGTGCTGTCCGGCGTGATGGTGTACGCGATCATGGTGCTGCTCGGGCGGTACATCGGCTTCACCCTCGATCTCGCCGGCATCGCGGGTCTGATCATCGGTATCGGCATGACAGCCGACTCGTTCGTCGTGTACTTCGAACGCATCAAGGACGAGATCAGGGAGGGCCGCAGCTTCCGCTCGGCGGTGCCGCGCGGTTGGGCCCGCGCCAAGCGGACCATCCTGTCCGGCAACGCGGTGAGCTTCATTGCGGCCGCCGTGCTGTACGTCCTCGCGGTCGGCCAGGTGCGTGGCTTCGCGTTCACCCTCGGCCTGACGACCATCCTCGACGTCATCGTCGTGTTCCTGGTGACGCATCCGCTGGTCCACCTGGCATCGAAGTCCGACTTCTGGTCGAAGCCGAGCATCAACGGTCTCGGAGCGGTGCAGCAGGTTGCCCGTGAACGCAAGACCGCCGCGTCCGCGCGCACCAGCGTCGGCGCGCAGGCGAAGGAGGCCTGACTGTGACCACATCTGAAGATCTGTCGTTGTCCGATTCCTCGGCCGACCAGGCGAAGCTGCCCAGGCACAGCCTGCTCTCGCGGCTCTACACGGGCACCGGTGCCTTCGAGGTCGTCGGCAGGCGCAAGTTCTACTACGGACTGGTCGGCGTCATCCTGCTGATCTCGATCGCCAGCATCCTGATTCGCGGGTTCACCCTCGGCATCGACTTCGAGGGCGGCACCCGGATCCAGTTCCCGGCCGCCGACAACGTCACGACCGAGCAGGTCGAGCAGGTCTACACGGAGAGCATGGGCGAGCCGCCGGTCTCCGTGCAAACCGTCGGATCCGGCTCCAGCGCCACCATCCAGATCCGCTCGGAAGCGCTCGACGCACGCGAGGTCGTGGTCGTGCAGGACGCGCTGTACGACGCCTTCCAGCCGGAGGACAAGAACGGCACTCCCAGCAAGAACGCGATCAGCGTCGCCGACGTGAGCGAGACCTGGGGCAGCCAGATCACCCAGAAGGCGCTCATCGCGCTTGTGGTGTTCCTGGTCATCGTCAGCATCTACATCGGCATCCGGTTCGAACGCGACATGGCGATCGCCGCCATCGTGGCGCTCTTCTTCGACATGATCGTGACGGCGGGCGTCTACGCGCTGGTCGGCCTCGAGGTCACGCCTGCCACGGTCATCGGCTTGCTCACGATTCTCGGCTTCTCGCTGTACGACACCGTTGTGGTGTTCGACAAGGTGGAGGAGAACACCCGCGGGGTGCTGCACCTGACCAGGCGGACCTATGCCGAGCAGGCCAACCTGGCCGTCAACCAGACGCTGATGCGCTCGATCAACACCACCGTGATCAGCGTGTTGCCGGTGATCGGACTGCTCGTCGTTGCGGTCGGGCTGCTCGGCGTCGGCACGCTCAAGGACCTCGCCGTCGTCCAGCTGGTCGGCATCATCGTCGGCGCCTTCTCCTCGATCTTCTTCGCGACGCCGTTGTTGGTCTCGATCAAGGAGCGTTGGGGACCCGTGGCAGCGCACACCAAGAAGGTGCTCGCCCGTCGGGAGGCCCGGACCGAGGGCGCATCCGCACCCGCCCCGGCCGCGGAGGCCTCCGCCGTCGCGTCCCGTGTCACCGCGTCGGGCCCGCAGCCCGGTGCCCGACCGACGGGGAAGCGCGACAAGAAGAGGCGCTGACATGGGTACCGGCGTACGACGGGCAGGCAAGGCCCGCGGTGTGAGGGTCGGCGCCGCAGGCGTGATCGCGATGATCGCGGCGGCGGCCGTCGGCTGCGGGAGCGCCGAGGATCAGGTCCAGTCCATCGGGTACGCCGTCGACAACGTGTTGACCACCTACAACGCGAACACGGTCGACGGTGCGGCATCGGGTGCGCGGCAAGCGTTCTCGCGGGTACTCACCGGCCTGAGCTACATCGGGCCGGAGGGCAGCGCCCTGTCCGACGGCGACGTCGGCACCGCGGCCCCGGCGCCCGGCGACGCACTCACCATCGCGGTCAAGCTGAACCCGCAGGCCGTGTACTCGGACGGCGTGCCGACGTCCTGCGACGATCTGGTGCTGGCCTGGGCGGCGGGCAGCGGTCGCTTCCCGATGTTCCGGGCGGCGAACAACGCCGGCTACGCGGACATCGACCGGGTCGACTGCCAGTCCGGGTCCAAGGATGCGACCGTCGTGTTCCGGCCCGGCCGGGCGTTCGCCGATTGGCGGGCGCTGTTCGGGGCCACCGCGTTGATGCCTGCGCACGTGGCGGCAAGGGCCGCGGGGGTGCCGGACCTGGTGGGTGCTGTCCACTCGAACGACGTGCCCGCGCTCGAGCGGGTCGCCGAGTTCTGGAACAACGGCTGGAAGCTGGTCCCGGACCAGCTCGATCTCACGCTCTTTCCCTCCTCGGGGCCGTATCGGGTCGAGTCCTTCACGACGGACGGCGGACTCGTGCTGGTCGCGAACGATCGGTGGTGGGGCAACAAGCCGGCAACCCCGCAGATCGTGGTGTGGCCGAAGGGAACCGACCTCGAGTCCAAGACCGCCTCCGGTGAGATCGACGTGATCGACGCGGGCGCGGGGTCGATGCCGGGGCTGTCCCCTGGCGACGGCTTCTCCTCGGTGACGGCGCCGTCCAGGAGCAGTGAGCAGCTGGTGCTCGCGACGTCCGGGGTCTTCGAATCCGCCGATGCGCGCCGGGCGCTCGCCCTGTGCGTGCCCCGTCAGCAGCTCTTCGATCGGCTCGGGCATCCGGACTTCGACAAGCAGTCGGGCCTCGGATCGGGCGTGCTGAGTTCGCGGATCGTGCAGCCGGACATGCTGATCTACCCCTCGGTCGCAGCGACGGAGGGCGGTCGCTATCTGCACCCCGACGTGCCTGCCGCCGTCGCCGCGCGAAATGCGTCTGGCCAGGGCCCGATCACGGTCAGGATCGGCTATCTGGGCCCGGACACCCGCCGTGCCGACACCGTCAAGGCGATCGCCGAGGCGTGCGCACCCGCCGACATCACCGTCGTGGACGCCGGTTCGCCCGAGTTCACCCCGACGGCGCTCGGTGCGGGCGGCCTCGACGCCATCCTCGGCGGAACCGCGTCCGCGCAGGGCGCCGCGGGAACGGACTCGGAGGTGCCGCCGGTGTACTCGCTGGTCGGGGGCAACGGCACGAACTTCGGTGGCTACCGCAACGGCCGCATCACCGCGATCGCGGAGCAATTGGCCGTTGACACGGCGGAGGGCAGCAGGCTGAACCTGTCGACGGAGGCCGAGGGCATCCTGTGGAACGACCTGCCGTCGATCCCGTTGTTCAACGAGCCGAGGACCACGGTCTTCGCGGACGGCCTGCACGCCGCGGTGCCGAACCCGACGGTGTCCGGTGTGGGTTGGAACATGGACAGGTGGATACTTCTCCGGTGACCGCATTGACGACGGCGTCCGAGGATGTCGCACGACTGACCCGTTGGGCCGACGACTTCCCGGAGCCGGGCGTGAGGTTCGCCGATCTGACCCCGGTGTTCGCCGACGCCAAGGCCTTTCGTGATGTCATCGATGCGCTTGTCGAGGTCGGTGACGGCGCCGACCTGGTCGCAGGCATCGATGCAAGGGGATTCCTCCTCGGTGCCGGTGCGGCCCTCGCGCTGGACGCGGGCGTGCTCGCGGTCCGCAAGGCGGGGAAGCTGCCGCCGCCGGTGCTCACCCGGGAGTACCAGCTCGAGTACGGCACAGCGTCCCTGGAGATCCCGGCCGACGGGATCGAGCTCGCCGGTCGCCGGGTGCTGGTGATCGACGACGTCCTGGCCACCGGCGGCACCCTGGCCGCGGCGGCGGACCTGCTCACCACCGCGGGCGCCGAGGTGGTCGGGATCGCGGTGGTGCTCGAGATCGAGTCGCTCGGCGGTCGGTCGCGGCTCGCGGGCCACCCGGTCACGTCGCTGCTGCGGGTCTGAGGACTAAAGTTTCCGGTGAGGCGACCGACAGCGCGGGAGGTGACGCAATGACCCAGAACCTCGACCGGTCGCAGTCCGGGACCGGGGCCCCTGCGGCCCCGCAGGAGGGTGCCGCGCCCGCGGTGCCCACCTCGGCTTCCAGGCGGGTGCGGGCCCGGCTGGCGCGCCGCATGACCGGGCAGCGCAACGCCACCATCAAACCGGTGCTCGAGCCGCTGGTCGGCGTGCACAAGGAGCTGTACCCGAAGGCGAACCTGGCGCCGCTGCAGCGCGCCTATGACGTCGCGGAGGAGCGCCACTCCAGTCAGAAGCGCAAGTCCGGCGATCCCTACATCACGCACCCGCTGGCGGTGGCGAACATCCTCGCCGAGCTCGGCATGGACACCACGACGCTCGTCGCGGCGTTGCTGCACGACACGGTGGAGGACACCGGGTACTCGCTCGATCAGCTCACCGAGGAGTTCGGTGAAGAGGTAGCGCACCTGGTCGACGGCGTCACCAAGCTCGACAAGGTGGTGCTCGGCAGCGCCGCGGAGGGCGAGACCATCCGCAAGATGATCATCGCGATGGCCCGCGACCCGCGGGTGCTGGTGATCAAGGTCGCCGACCGGCTGCACAACATGCGCACCATGCGCTTCCTGCCTCCCGAGAAGCAGGCGCGCAAGGCCAAGGAGACCCTGGAAGTCATTGCGCCGCTTGCGCATCGGCTCGGCATGGCCACGGTCAAGTGGGAACTCGAGGACCTCTCGTTCGCGATCCTGCACCCGAAGAAGTATGAGGAGATCGTGCGCCTCGTCGCGGACCGGGCGCCGTCTCGCGACACCTACCTGGCGAAGGTACGGGCGGAGATCAACGCCACCCTCGCCGCGTCACGGATCAACGCCGTCGTCGAGGGCAGGCCCAAGCACTACTGGTCGATCTATCAGAAGATGATCGTCAAGGGCCGCGACTTCGACGACATCCACGATCTGGTCGGGGTGCGGATCCTGTGCGACGAGATCCGGGACTGTTATGCCGCGGTCGGCGTCGTGCACTCGCTCTGGCAGCCGATGGCGGGCCGGTTCAAGGACTACATCGCGCAACCCCGGTACGGGGTGTACCAGTCGCTGCACACGACCGTGGTCGGCCCGGAGGGCAAGCCGCTGGAGGTGCAGATCCGCACCAGGGACATGCACCGCACCGCGGAGTTCGGCATCGCCGCGCACTGGCGCTACAAGGAGACCAAGGGCAGGCACTCCGGTGACGCCGCCGAGGTCGACGACATGGCGTGGATGCGGCAGCTGCTCGACTGGCAGCGTGAGGCGGCCGATCCGGGGGAGTTCCTCGAATCGCTGCGCTACGACCTTGCGGTCAAGGAGATCTTCGTCTTCACGCCGAAGGGCGACGTCGTGACGCTGCCCGCAGGTTCGACGCCGGTGGACTTCGCGTACGCGGTGCACACCGAGGTCGGGCACCGGTGCATCGGTGCCAGGGTGAACGGTCGGCTCGTCGCGCTCGAGCGCACGCTCGAGAACGGTGAGGTGGTGGAGGTGTTCACCTCCAAGGCCGCCAACGCCGGCCCGAGCCGCGACTGGCAGGGCTTCGTCGTCTCGCCCCGGGCGAAGACCAAGATCCGCCAGTGGTTCGCCAAGGAGCGCCGCGAGGAGGCCCTCGAGGCGGGCAAGGACGCGATCGCCAAGGAGGTCCGCCGCGGCGGGCTGCCGTTGCAGCGCCTGCTCAGCGCCGAGTCGATGTCGGCCATCGCGCACGAACTGCGCTATGTCGACGTGTCCGCGCTGTACACGGCGGTCGGCGAGCACAACGTGTCGGCGCAGCACGTGGTGCAGCGGTTGGTCGCGAATCTCGGCGGCGTCGAGTCCGCCGAGGAGGAGCTGGCCGAGCGGTCGACGCCGTCGACCATCCCGATGCGGCAGCGCCGCACGACCGACGCCGGTGTGCTGGTGCCCGGTGCTGAAGGCACGGTGGCCAAGCTCGCGAAGTGCTGCACCCCGGTGCCGGGCGACGAGATCATGGGCTTCGTGACCCGCGGCGGCGCGGTGAGCGTGCACCGTACCGATTGCACCAACGCCGGCTCGCTGCGCGAGCAGTCCGAGCGGATCATCGAGGTGCAGTGGGCGCCGTCGCCGTCCTCGGTGTTCCTGGTCGCGATCCAGATCGAGGCCCTCGACCGGCACCGGCTGCTCTCCGATGTGACCAAGGCGCTGGCGGACGAGAAGGTGAACATCCTCTCGGCATCGGTGACGACCTCGGGCGACCGCGTCGCGATCAGCCGTTTCACCTTCGAGATGGGCGACCCCAAGCACCTCGGGCACGTGCTCAACGTGGTGCGCAACGTCGAGGGCGTCTACGACGTCTACCGGGTGACGAGTGCGGCCTAGGCGGCTGCGCCGCCCGTGCGCGGTTGACGAGTCCTGAGACTCGTCAACCGCGCACGGGCGCGGAGCGCCTAGCTGACCTTGACGGTCTCGATCTGCACCGGGGTGTTCGGCTTGCCGCCGCCCGCGGACATGGAGCCGTCGTCGCCCTCGGCGGCAATCTTCTCGATGGTGGCCAGGCCCTCGTCGGAGATGGTGCCGAACAGAGTGTACTGCGGGGGCAGCACCGAGTCCTCGTACACGAGGAAGAACTGGCTCCCGTTGGTGCCGCCGGGGCCCGAGTTGGCCATCGCGATCGTCCCGCGCGGGTACAGCATGCCCTGCTGGGCGGCCGGGTCGCCCTCGGCGAAGGCTGTGGTCGGGTACTCGTTCGCGAAGCGGTAGCCGGGGCCGCCGTTTCCGGCGCCCGAGGGATCGCCGCACTGCAGCACCTGCAGCCCCGGGCTGGTCACCAGCCGGTGGCACGGGGTGTCGTCGAAGTAGCCCTGCTGGGCCAGGCTGACGAAGCTGTTGACCGTGCACGGCGCCTCGGTGCGGTCGAGGGTGAGCCCGATCGGGCCCTGCGAGGTCGCCATCGCGACGCCGACGGTGCCTGCGGTGGAGACGCCGTCCGTGCTCGGCGCCTCGACCGGCTTGGACGACTTGCTCGACGGCGGGTACGCGCAGGACACGGTCGCCGAGGCAGGCGCGGCGGGGGCAGGCAGCGGCGGGTACGCGGACAGGTCCGGCGCCTGGCTCGGCTGGCTTGCCAGCGTCCGCGTCGTCGGCGGGGTGGAGGAGCTGTCGTCGCTCGAGCAGGCGCTCGACGCCAGCAGCAGGCAGATGCCCGCCGCGGCAAGCACGCCCCTTCGGACGCTCACCGGGGCCCTCATGCCGCCACGCTCGCGGTCGTGATCTTGATCGGGAGGTTCGGCTTGCCGCCGCCGGCGGACATCGAACCGTCGTCGCCTGCCGCCGCGACCTTCTCGATCGTCGCCAGGCCCTCGTCGGAGATGGTGCCGAACACCGTGTACATCGGGGGCAGCGGCGAGTCGTCGTAGACCAGGAAGAACTGGCTGCCGTTGCTGCCGGGCTGGCCGGTGTTCGCCATCGCGATGGTGCCGCGCGGGTAGGTGACGGGCTCCCCGAGGTTCGGGTCGTCGGGGTTGTACTGATCGGTCGGGAACTCGTTCTCGTAGCCGTAGCCCGGGCCGCCGGTACCCATTCCGGTGGGGTCGCCGCACTGCAGGATCTTCAGCCCGGAGGTGCTCAGGCGGTGGCACGGGGTGTCGTTGAGGTAGCCCTGCTGCACGAGGCTGACCATGCTGTTGACGGTGCAGGGCGACTTCGCGCGGTCGAGTGTGAGCCCGATCGGGCCCTGGTCGCTCTCGAGGTTCACCGTGACGGTGCCCTCGGCGGACACGCCGGTTCCTGCGGGGAGGTTCGCGGGCTTGGCGGGCGGTGTGCCGTCCGGCGTGTAGGCGCAGTCGACCGTCGCGGGCAGTGCCTGGGACCGGCCGGCAGGCATGACGCCCGGAGTCTGCGTCTCCGCGGCGGCGGTCGAGGTGTCCGAGCCCTCGGATGCATCGTCGCCATTGGTCAGGGAGTAGATGAAGGCGCCTGCGGCGACCACGAGTACGACCCCGAGGGCGGATGCCCCGATGGTCATCTGCTTGCGCTTGCGGGCCCGCTCGGCTCGGTGCTCGAGTTGCCGCTCCAGCTTCCGCTTGGCGGCCTGGCGGCGCTGCTCATTGGTCGGCACTGCTGCATACCTCTTCTCCTCGGGCGAAGCCTCGGGCATTGTCGCGGTCTCGGGCGAAGCCTCGGGCTCGCAGTATGGCTGCGTCTGGTCGCTGAGTGAGTCTGCCATCTGATCCTGAGAAGAAGCCGCATAGGCTGTATCCGGTCCTACAGCCCGGACCGACACCCACGTCATTAGGAGCGATCGCCGTGCTCGTCACCGGATTCCCGGCCGGAGCCTTTCAGACGAACTGCTACATCCTCGCCAAGGACGGCGCGAGCGAGTGCATCGTCGTCGACCCCGGTCAGAACGCGGCCGAGCCGCTCTTCGAGTTCCTCGCGCAGTCGTCGCTGACGCCGACGGCCGTCCTGCTCACCCACGGCCACCTCGACCACACCTGGTCGGTGGAACCGGTCTGCGAGAAGTTCGGCATTCCCGCCTACATCCACCCGGAGGACCGCTACATGCTCAGCGACCCGCTGCGGGGGACCGGGCCCGCGCTGGCCGCGATGCTGGGCGACGCGGAGTTCCACGAGCCGCGGGAGGTGATCGAGCTGGCCGACGGCGACGTCCTCGAGCTGGCAGGGATGTCGATCACCGTCGATCACACCCCTGGCCACACCCAGGGGTCGGTGGTGCTCCGGACGGTGGCCGAGACCGATGACGGGCCGGTGCAGATCGCGCTGACCGGCGACACCCTGTTCAGCGGGTCCATCGGCCGCAGTGACCTGCCGGGTGGCGATCACGAGCAGCTGCTCCGGTCGATCGCGGCGAAGCTGCTGGTCCTCGCCGACGACACCGCGGTGCTGCCGGGTCACGGCGGGTCGACCTCGATCGGACAGGAACGGGCGTCCAACCCGTTCCTGGTTGGACTGGCCGGATCGAAGTAGGGGAAAGTAGAAACCGTGAGCAAGCCCAGCAACAGCGCATTCTCCGCCCCCAAGGGCGTTCCCGACTACGTGCCGCCTGCGTCCGCGGAGTTCGTCGCTGTCCGCGACGGTCTGACCCGCGCCGCGCGTCTCGCGGGCTACGGCCACATCGAGCTGCCCATCTTCGAGGACACCGGGCTGTTCGCTCGCGGCGTCGGTGAGTCGACCGATGTGGTCAGCAAGGAGATGTACACCTTCGCCGATCGTGGCGACCGCTCGGTGACGCTGCGGCCGGAGGGCACCGCGGGCGTGATGCGCGCGGTGATCGAGCACGCTCTCGACCGCGGACAGCTCCCGGTCAAGCTCAGCTACTCGGGACCGTTCTTCCGGTACGAGCGACCGCAGGCGGGCCGCTACCGACAGCTGCAGCAGGTGGGCGTCGAAGCGATCGGTGTCGACGACCCGGCGCTGGACGCCGAGGTGATCGCCATCGCGGACGCAGGCTTCCGCAGCCTCGGCCTCGAGGGCTTCCGGTTGGAGATCACCTCGCTCGGCGACGACACCTGCCGCCCCCAATACCGGGAGCTGTTGCAGGAGTTCCTGTTCGGCCTCGACCTCGACGAGGACACCCGCAGGCGTGCAGAGATCAACCCGCTGCGGGTGCTCGACGACAAGCGGCCGCACATCAAGGAGATGACCGCGGACGCGCCGCTGATGCTCGACCACCTCTCGCAGGAGGCCAAGGCGCACTTCGAGGAGGTGCTCGCACACCTGGACGCGCTCGGTGTCCCGTACGTCGTGAACCCGCGGATGGTGCGTGGCCTGGACTACTACACGAAGACCACCTTCGAGTTCGTGCACGACGGCCTCGGCGCCCAGTCGGGCATCGGCGGTGGTGGTCGCTACGACGGCCTGATGGAGCAGCTCGGTGGGCAGCCGTTGTCGGGCATCGGTTTCGGGCTCGGCGTCGACCGCACCGTGCTGGCGCTGGCGGCCGAGGGCAAGACCGCCGGTAGCCCGGCGCGCTGCGAGGTGTTCGGGGTTCCCCTCGGCGACGAGGCGAAGGCACAGATGGTCGTGATCGCGGCGCAACTGCGCGCGGCCGGGATCCGGGTCGACATGGCCTACGGCGGCCGCGGCGTCAAGGGTGCGATGAAGGCAGCCGATCGCTCGGGGGCGAAGATCGCCCTCGTGCTCGGCGAGCGGGACATCGTGGACGGCGTGATCGGCGTCAAGGACCTCGCGACGGGTGACCAGCGGCAGGTCCAGCTCGGCGAGGTGGTCACCGAGGTCGGGGCGATCCTTGCCGACGGGTGACCCCGCCGGGGCGGTGCCCCTCGATCTCATCCCGTCGTCGCTGATCGCGCCCCGGCTGCGCAAGCTCGCGCTGTTCGCCGTCCTGCTCGGCGTCGTGGTCGCGGTGGTCGTCGGCTTCTTCGCCTCGGCCGGAGTGGCCGTGCTGGTCGGTGCGATCATCGCGGTGCCGACGGCGTTGTCGGCGCTGCTGACCATGCGTCGGCGAATCTGGCTGACGGGCACCACGATCCATGCCCGGCACGGACTGCGCACCAGGTCGGTGGATGCGAGCCGGACGGTGAGTGCCGAGGTTGTGGTGCGTGCCGCACGGGTCAGCCAGGTCGGTGTCCGGATCGGCGACGGCAACGCTCTCGTCTCGATCCCGTTGGCCCTGTACACCGACGACGGTGGGCGCGAACTCGACCTGCTCGGGCTGCGGGCGCTGGCCGATGCGCTGAACGCGGGCGAACTGGCCCCGGCGGTGGCCATCGCCTCGGTCCTGATCGGGCAGCTGCGCGCCGAGGCTCGCGGGGCCGGGCTGGAGGAGCGGCCGCTCTACCGGGCGGTGCTGACCGCGCGCGAGGCGGGCCGGGTGCCGCAGACCGTTCTCAGCGACCACGAGGTCGCCGGGTTGGCGGACTGATCCGGCCATGACCGTGCCAGAGTCCTCCCGCCGCCGTCGTCTCACCGTCTGGATCGTGGCCGGCCTCGCCGCGCTCGCCGTCGTCGTGGTCGGGGTGCTGTGGGCGGCACCGACCCGCTATCTGCCCTGGGACACCACCGATTTCCCGGCGGTCGACCTGGCGGCGTTGACGCCGGCCCAGGCGCGGGTCGTCACCCTCCTCGAGGACGAGCACCGGAGCCAACGCCCGGGCACGTTCTACGCCGAAGGGGTCGAGGAACCCTGGTGCGCGGACTTCGTGAGCTGGATCATGCGGGAGGCGCAGCAGCCGCTGTCGAATCCGAACTCCGGTCACTGGCGGATTCCAGGGGTGTACACGCTGCAGGCGTACTACGAATCGCAGGGCCGGTTCGAGCCGGTCGACGGCGGCTACCGCCCGACGGTCGGCGACGTCGTGCTCTACAACAACCGCAGCTGGGTCGGCCAGCACACCAACATCATCGTGGCGGTCGACGGCGACACCGCAACGACGGTCGGAGGCAACGAGTTCGGCCGGATCCGGGTGCACACGCTCGACTGGTCGAGCGACTCCGCAGTGGTCGGGTTCGGCCGGCTCGCTTCCTGACCGGCTCCCGTCGCCACGCATGTCTTGGGTGTGGAGCCGCCACGGTCGGGGGTCGGGGCGGCGCCACACGTCATTGGTACTGCAGCGCCGCGCCGATCGAAAGCGTTTCCCTTCGAAATGGGGGAACGACTAGGGGAACGCCGCGATTAGGGGATTTGCCCCGGCGCAGTCGACCGGACAGTGTCCAGCAACCGCTGCGCTTGGGCCCGAAGGGATTCGGCGTCGTGCCGGCCCAGCACCCGGAGACCGGCCTCGGCAAGCTGAACAGGGGACTGCTCGACGGTGCCGGTGCCGCCGCCCTCGGCGTCGCTGCGCTCGTTGATCACCGTTTCCACGATCCGGAACGGCAGGCCCGCACGGGACTCGTCGTCGGAACCGAGTTCCGTGAGCACCCCGGCCGCGAGCTCACGGTACCGGCGGCGCAGCTGCTGGCGTTCCGCCCGGAACCGGGAGAAGCGCTCGGTGCGCAGCTCGGGCAGCAGGTATAGGGCGCCGAGGTTCCACCGCCCCGCCATCAGCTGGCCGCTGTCGAAAAGGAGCAACGCGTACAACCGCACCGCCGCGGGCTCCGTTGTCGCCGCGAGTCGGTTGGCCAGCTCAAGCGGGGCGGTCACGGTCTGCTCGAGCAGGGCCGCCAGGATGTCGTCCTTGGTGGCGAAGTGGTGGTACAGCGACGCCTGCCGCATCCCGACCGTCTCGGCGATCTGCCGGGTCGAGGTCGACGAGAATCCCTTGGTGGTGAACAATTCCGCGGCGGCGTCGAGGATCTCGGCCTGTGCGGTGGGGCCGGGCCTGCGCTGTTTCGTCAGGCGGGGTCGTCCCGGGCCGGCGTTGGTCACGCTTCCATCCTGTCAGTACGTGGGGCGAGTGCGCGGCTGAAGATCGGGATCAGCGGTCGGGGTGAGGGTTCACCGGAGCGACGGAACGGCGCCGAGTCCCTCGAGGCATCAGTCCAGTCGCGGGCGCTCACCGCGGACAGATCGAGCCGGAACGGGGTCAGCGCCGCCAACTGGTGCAGGAACAGCGTCGCGGTCCGGCCGTTGCCCTCGCGGAACGGGTGGGCGTGGTTGAGGGTGGCGTAGATCCGCGCGAGCGTGAAGGCGAGCGCGCCCCGGTCGGGTGTCGTCCAGTCGGCGTCGGCGATGTACCCGGCGACGAGGCCGAGGTAGTCGTCGATCGCGGGGACCGGGGCGAACTCGTTGCCGCGCTTGGTGATGTCGACGAACCGCGTCTGCCCGGCCCACGCGAACACGTCGCCGAACACGTGCTGGTGCAGTTCGCGCAGGTGGGTACCGTCGAAGCCGGAACCGACCTCCGGCCGGCCGTCGTGCACCTGGAGGATGCGAACGGCGGTCGCGGTGAACTCGATCGAACGCAGTGCGGCGCCGTCTCGGTAGTCGAAGTTGTTCCGCAGCACCCGGGTTCCCGGGACCAGGTACGGGTGACGCCGCAGGATCAGGCGCCGACGTGGCGGCACGGCGACGCGGAAGGTGTCGGCCTCGGCGCGGCAGTTCATCAGGTAGCTGCCGACGGTGAGCTCGCTGAGCAACACGGCGACGAGATCAGCGATCTGGTCCGGGCGCGGTTCCCAGCCCTCGAGGCACTCGGCCGCGACGGTCTGGTCCACCGCGCGCGTCTGTCGTTCGTCGAGCCGGGTGAACAGGGCAGGCCAGCGCTCCGAGGTGTTCATGCGCCGGGGCCTGCGTAGGCGAGCTTGCGCTGCACTCCCGCTATCTCGCGGACGGCGTTCGCGAGCAGGCTGCGGTAGAGCGGGGTGAGCGAGGCGATGGTGAGCTCGTCGGTGATCGGTAACCCCTGTTCGAGTTGCTCGCACTGGTGGCGCAGCCGGATCTGTTGCAGGACGTCGAAGGATTCCGCCAGGATCCGGGCGTCGTCGTCCGGTAGGAATCCGGTGCCGGCCGCGGCCTGCAGGCGCGCGGGGGTCGAACCGCCGCCGAGCCCGGCGGCCAGGCCCGCCCAGCGTGCGATGTTGACGATCGGCATCACACCCTGCGATTTCAGGTTCACCGAATCGGTCCGCCGGGTGAGGATCTGGCGCAGCGAGTGGATGCGGACCTTGTCCTCGACCGCCTCGCGGAGCAGGAGCTTCATCGCCGCGGGGGTGGCGCGGGTTCGCGCGGAGACCGGAGCGGACAGGTCGAGGTCGTCGTCTCCCCAGGTGACCCGGCTGTCGGTGAGCAGGGAGATCATCAGGACCCCCTTGTCCTCGTACGGATCCGCGATCCACCGCTCCGCGGCCTGCGACCATGCCCCTGCGGACCGCGCGAAACGCGGTCGCGCGGCGGTGGCACCCTTCTCGTCGGACGGGAAGCCGCACCGGTCGAGGAGGCGGTGCACCCGTGCGGCCGCGGCCATCAGTTCCGTGTCGGTGTCCGGCCGCTCGTCCTCGTCCGCCCACACCAGGGCGCTGTCGACGTCGGAGCCGGGCATCGCCTCGCGGCGGGCGACGCTGCCGAGCGAGAGCCACGTGAACGGTGTGCGGCCGGACCGGGCGGACCCGGTCTCGAGGTGCAGGGCCTGCGCGGCTGCGGCGTCGACGATCACCGAGAGGATCGCGGAGACGTCGAGCGGTGCGACCCTGGCCCGCCAGAGACCGAGCACCAGCTCGGGCACCTGGGCGGTCGCCGAGACCAGCGCGTCCGGGGTGTCGGACCTGGACACGGCGGCGCGGAGCAAGAACCCGCTGCGGGTCGCGGTGGCCAGCAGGTCGCCGTCCTCGAGGACGCCGAGCAGCGCACCCGTCTCGGACAGCACCGGCATGTGCCGCACCCCCCGCTCGAGCATGTCCATCAGGACGTCCGCGCCGAGCCGGTCCGCGGACACGGTGCGGGCGGGCGCCGTCATCACGGCCGACACCGGCGTGTGGGTGCCGAGCCCGGCGGCCACCACCCGCCTGCGCAGGTCGCCATCGGTGAAGATCCCGTGCGAGCCGCCGCCGAGCGGGACGAGGACGTAGCGGCGACCCTCGCGGGTCATCAGCTCGGCCGCCTCGCGCGCGGTGCTGTCGGGGGCACAGGTCAGCGCTGGTCCGCGCAGCAGCTCGCCTGCCCGGCGCATCGCCGGGTCGCGGACGACCAGCGGGGCGACGGATGCCCCGCCACCGTCCTTCCCCTGCACGGCTCTCATGGGCACATCCTCTCAGGACTCGATCCTCCGGTGCCGCAGGCGGCGACGGTGAGCAGTCCGCAATACCGGCGTAACGAATGACATTGAGACGCAACGGAAAGCTCGAACCTCGAAACGTGCGGGACACCCATGCGCACCGGCCGGACGGAAAACTGTCAACTGACAGATACTCCGCCGCCCGCCTCGCAGGAGAGCCCATGACGACCGTCGCTTCTCAGTCCAAGGACCACGACGACCTGGCGGAATTCGGGTACGAACAACAGCTGCATCGGTCGCTGGGCAAATTCGCCTCCTTCGCGGCCGGCTTCTCCTTCGTCTCGATCCTGACCACCATCTTTCAGCTGTTCGGTCTCGGTTTCAGCTTCGCAGGACCAGCGTTCTTCTGGGCCTGGCCGTGCGTGTTCATCGGCCAGTTCATGGTTGCCCTCTGCTTCGCCGAACTCGCCGCCCGATACCCGATCTCGGGCGCGATCTACCAGTGGTCGCGGCGAATGGGCGGCGAGCTCGTCGGGTGGTTCGCCGGCTGGTTCATGATCCTGGCCCAGATCGTCACGGCCTCCGCCGCGGCCATCGCGCTGCAGGTCGTGCTGCCGACGGTGTGGAGCGGATTCCAGATCGTCGGCGAGGACAGCGCCCTGACCTCCCCGAGCGGCGCCGCGAACGCGGTCCTGCTCGGCTCCGTGCTGCTGGTGCTGACGACCACCATCAACTGCATCGGCGTCAACTGGATGTCGCGGATCAACAACATCGGTGTCACCTGCGAGATCATCGGCGTCATCGCGGTTGTCGGGATGTTCTTCACCCACGCCCAGCGCGGGCCCGACGTCGTGTTCGACACGGGCGAGGCCGGCACCCAGCCGGGGTACATCTGGGCCTGGATCGTCTCCGGGCTGATGGCCGCCTACGTGATGGTCGGGTTCGGATCGGCGGGTGAACTCGCGGAGGAGACCCGCAACCCACGCCGGGTCGCTCCCCGCACCATCCGGCTCGCACTCTCGGTCTCCGCCATCGGCGGCGGCCTGATGATCGTCGGCGCGTTGATGGCGGCGCCGAGCCTGACCGACGGCCGCCTCGCAACCGAGGGCCTGCCGTACGTGCTGACCTCGATCCTGTCCTCGCCGTGGGGAACGTTGCTGCTGATCGACGTCGCCATCGCGGTGTTCGTGTGCACCCTCGCCATCCAGACCGCGGCCTCGCGGCTGATGTTCTCGATGGCCCGCGACGGCCGACTGCCCGCCTCGCCGGTGCTGGCCCGGGTCAATCCCCGCACGGGGACCCCGATCGCGCCCTCCGTCCTGATCGGCGTGCTGTGCGTCGCGGTGCTGGCCGTCAACGTCGGCAACTCCGCGATCTTCACCACCCTCTCGAGCGTGTGCATCGTGCTGATCTACCTGGCCTACCTCATGGTGACCGTGCCGTTGCTGGTGCGCAGGCTCGGTGGCTGGCCGAGCGGCGGGCCGCAGGTGGACGCGGAGGGCCGTCCGCTGTTCTCGCTCGGGAAGTTCGGGATCCCCGTCAACGTCGCGGCGGTCCTCTACGGCGCGCTCATGGTCGTCAACCTGTCCTGGCCACGCGCGGAGATCTTCAACCCGACAGGCGAATTCCCCCTCCTGCAATGGGCCGCGCCGCTCACCGTCGCGGCGGTGGTGCTCGTCGGAGCCCTCTGCTACCCGCGCGGCAAGACCGTACCGAACCCCGTCACGATCGGAGCCTGACAGTGACCACAACGAACACCACGACCGCTGCCCGTGCGCACGCCCGCGCACAGGCGGGCGAGATCACCGATTCGATGCCGGTGCTGCCGGCCTCCCGGTGGCCCGGCCCACCCGATGGTGTGCCAGCCGAAAGCCTGACCTGGGCGGAGACCGTAGCGGGCGGCCGCTACACCTCGAAGGTGCTGGCCAGGGGCACCAGGCTGCGGCTGCGCGACCTCGCCGGGTCCGCCTGCGCGAACCTGCTGCTCTACCGCGCCGACGCGCCGTGGGAACGGCTCAACGCGGCCGACACGGTGAAGGTGCCATGGCAGGCCTACCTCGGTACCGGGCATCCACTGCTCTCCGATCAGGGGCGGGTCCTTGCCACGATCGTCGCCGACACCTCGGGCCGCCACGACGCCTTCTGCGGCACCAGCAGCCTGGCCGACAACCTCGCACGGTACGGAGAGGGTGCCGCGCATTCGGGCGCCCCGGCCGGCCGAGAGCTGCTGACGCTCGCCGCCGCGAAGCACGGCCTGACCCAGCGCGACCTGCCACCCGCGCTGAGCTTCTTCCACGGCGTCCGGGTCGAGGCGGACGGCGCCCTGACCAGCATCGGGAATGCCGGGGCCGGAGCGGAACTCGAGCTGCTGATCCACCTGCCGGTGATCGTGCTCATCGCGAACACCGCGCACCCGCTCGACCCCGCGCCGACGTACCCGACCACCTCCCTCGAGGTGCTCGCATGGGAGGCGGTTGCCGATCTCGGCGCCCTGACCAACGAGGACCCCGAGTACCGGCGGGCTGTCCTCAACAGCGAGGACGCCTGGGCCGCAGCACAGTTCGGAAAGGACGCGAAATGACCTCCACGCTCGACATCCCCGCCCTCGTCCCCGGCGCCGTCGTCCTCGACGAGACCGTCGGCGCACGCGGACCGTGGTCGGCGATCGTTCGCGCCGGCGACGTGCTGACCATCGTCGACCTGCACGGAAACCAGGCCGTCGACACCCTCTTCTATGCCGCCGACGACCACGCAGTGCGGTACTCGGCCGCGGCCACCGTCGCCGCGCAGCGCAATCTCTTCCTCTCCACGGGAAGCGTGTTGCGGGCCGACGATTCGAGCGCGCTCATGACGATCGTCGCGGACGAGGTGGGCAACCACGACACCGTCGGCGGCGCCTGCTCGCAGGAGTCGAACACGCTGCGCTACGGCCACCACACCAAGCACCAGCATGCCTGCGTGGAGAACTTCCTGGCCGAGGGCGCGAAATGGGGACTGGGGAAACGTGATCTGGTCTCCAACATCAACTTCTTCATGAACGTGCCGGTCGACGCCGACGGCACCCTCGGGATCGTCGACGGGCTGTCCGCGCCCGGCAAGCGGCTGGCCCTGCGGGCCGAGGTGGACGCCCTGGTCCTGGTCTCGAACTGCCCGCAGATCAACAACCCCTGCAACGGCTTCGATCCGACCGAGGTCCGGATGATCGTCACCCGGCCGACCGGGGTGAACCGGTGAACGCGGTCACCGTGGAGCGGCCTGGAATGCTGACGGCCGTGCAGGACTGGCCCGGTCGGGTGGGGTACTGGCAGATCGGGGTGCCGCCGTCCGGACCGATGGACGACCTGTCCTTCCGGCTCGGGAACGTCGCGCTCGGCAACGACGAGGGCGCTCCGGGGCTCGAGTGCACGATGGCGGGCCCGGCCCTGCGGTTCGCCGAATCGACCACCGTCTGTGTCACCGGGGCGCCAACCGCCGTCACTGTCGACGGGCGGCCCGTCCCGTCCTGGCAGGCGGTCGCCGTGCCCGCCGGCGGCGTCCTCGATGTCGGCGCGGTCAGCGGTCCCGGCCTGCGGATCTACGTCCTGGTCCGGGGCGGATTGAGCGTGCCGGACTACCTGGGCAGCGCCGCGACGTTCACCCTCGGTCGGTTCGGCGGTCACGAGGGCCGGACCCTGCGCGAGGGCGACGTGCTCGTCGCGGGCGGCGGGGCATCGAACCCGGCCGCCGCCCAACCCGTTCCGATGGAGCACCGGCCGGTGATCGGGGGTCACTGGGAGATCGCGGTCACCGAGGGGCCGCACGGGGCGCCGGAGTTCTTCACCAGGGAGGACATCGACACCCTGCTGGCCACCGACTACGAGGTGCACTTCAACTCGGACCGCACCGGCGTCCGGTTGATCGGGCCGAAGCCGGACTGGGCGCGCGCCGACGGCGGCGAGGCGGGGCTGCATCCGTCCAACATCCACGACAACGCCTATTCGGTCGGGGCGCTCGATTTCACCGGCGACACCCCCATCCTGCTCGGGCCCGACGGCCCCAGCCTCGGCGGTTTCGTCTGCCCGGTCACCGTGGTGGCGGCGGAACGATGGAAGCTCGGGCAGCTCAGCCCGGGGGACACCATTCGATTCGTTCCCATCCGCACGGCCCACGCTGCGTCGAGAAGCGAACTGGGACTTGGGCGCCGGGCCAGCCTGTCGACGGTCTTCGGTCGGGGCGGCGACGGCGACGACGGAGTGATCGCAAGGCGGGACGGATCGACCCAGGTCACCTACCGGCGCTCCGGCGACGACAACGTGCTCGTCGAGTACGGCGACATGAGCCTCGACCTGGCGTTGCGGGCGCGGGCGCACGCCCTGCATCAGCGGCTCGAGGCGGAGAAGCCGGCCGGTCTGCTCGACCTGACCCCCGGTATCCGGTCGCTGCAGGTCCGGGTCGACCCCGACGTGCTTCCGGTCCGGAAGCTGATGGGCCTGCTCGCCGAGGCCGAGGACCAGCTCCCCGAGGCCTCGGAACTGGTGGTGCCGAGCCGAGAGGTCAGGATGCCGTTGTCCTGGGACGACCCTTCCACCCGCGAGGCGATCAAGCGGTACATGCACGGCGTCAGGGCCGACGCGCCCTGGTGCCCCTGGAACATCGAGTTCATCCGGCGGATGAACGGTCTGGAATCGGTCGACGACGTCTTCGAGACCGTCTTCGGCGCACAGTATCTGGTCCTCGGGCTCGGCGACGTCTACCTCGGAGCGCCGGTGGCGACCCCGCTCGACCCGAGGCACCGGCTGGTCACCACCAAGTACAACCCGGCCAGGACCTGGACGCCGGAGAACGCGGTCGGGATCGGCGGCGCCTACCTCTGCATCTACGGGATGGAGGGCCCCGGCGGTTACCAGTTCGTCGGCCGCACCACCCAGGTGTGGAATCACCGGCACCCGCAGCGGTCGGGACCGTTCGAGGACGGCACCCCGTGGCTGCTGCGATTCTTCGACCGGATCAGTTGGTACCCCGTCGAACCCGACGAGCTGCTGGAGCTGCGGGCCGAGACGGCCGCGGGCGGAGCGGGCGGGGTCCAGATCGTCGACGGCAGCTTCTCGCTCGCCGAGCACGACCGGTTCCTCGCGGAGAACGCCGAGTCGATCGCCGGGTTCCGGGCCACCCAGGCCCGGGCGTTCGGGGCCGAACGCGAGGCATGGTCCGCGGCGGGGGAGTTCGCCAAGACCGAGGCAAAGGAGGTGGCCGCGTGACGGCGGTGGAACGGGTCAGGGCGGCGTATCGCGCGATCGAGGCGGCCGACCGGCCGGAGATCTGGATCCACCTGCGCCCTGAGTCGGAGGCGCTGGCGGAGGCGGAGGCGGTTGACCGGCGCGCCGACGCACCGACGTTGCGTGGCACGGTGCTGGCGGTCAAGGACAACGTCGACGTGGCGGGGATGCCGACCACCGCCGCCTGCCCGGAATTCGCCTTCGTGCCGGAGTCGGACGCCGAGTCGGTTGCCGCGCTGCGGCAGGCGGGCGCGGTGGTGATCGGGAAGACGAATCTCGACCAGTTCGCGACCGGTCTCGTCGGCACCAGGAGTCCATACGGCGCGGTGCGCGATTCGCGTCGCCCCGAGTACATCTCGGGCGGCTCCAGCTCGGGCTCCGCCGTGGCGGTCGCGCTCGGGCTGGTTGACCTCGCGGTCGGCACCGACACCGCCGGATCGGGCCGGGTGCCCGCCGCCCTGCAGGGGATCGTCGGGATCAAACCGACCTATGGGGTCGTCTCCGCCGAGGGTGTGGTGCCCGCGTGCGCGTCCTACGACTGCGTGACGATCTTCGCGCCCGACCTGCACTCGGCGACGCGGGCGATGGCCGTGCTCGCCGCGGGCGCGCCGGGCCGGGCATGGCCCGCGGACGTCCGGCTGGCCGCGCCGTCGCGTCCGCGGGTGGCCGTGCCGCGCGAGCTGCCCGGCCTCGATGACGATTGGTCGGCGGCGTTCGGCGCGGCGGTCGACGCGCTCGCCGAATCCGGCGCCGAGATCGTGGAGATCGATCTCGGCCCGTTCCTCGAGGCCGCCAGGCTCCTCTACGACGGGGCGTTGGTGGCAGAGCGATACGCGGCAGTCGGGGAGTTCGTGCGTTCGCGGCCCGACGCCGTCGACCCCACCGTGCGGGCGATCGTCGCGCCTGCGGGCGAAATCGAGGCGCATCGGCTGATCGCCGACCGGAATCGCCTGCACCGGTTGCGGGCAGAGGCGATGGTGCGGTTGGCGGGCATCGACGCCCTGATGATCCCCACCGCACCGGAGCATCCGACCATCGCCGAGGTCGCGGCCGACCCGATCGGGGTGAACTCACGGATGGGGACCTACACCAACTTCTGCAACCTTTTCGACCTCTGCGCGGTGGCGGTGCCCGCCGGGACCGCGGGACCGGCGCATTTCGGGGTGACCGTGCTCGCCCGCGCCTTCGAGGATGCGGTCGCGGCGGACATCGCGGGGATGGTGAGCGGTTCGGTGGGCGAGGGGTGGTCCGCCGCGGCGGCGCCGTCGGTCGAACTGGCGGTGTTCGGCGCCCACCTGCTCGGCCAGCCGCTCGAGCATCAGCTCACCGCGCTCGGCGCCCGCTGGCTCGGGCCGGTGTGGACCGCGCCGAACTACCGGCTCACGGCCTTGGACACCGTGCCCCGCAAGCCCGGACTGATCCGGGTGGCGGACGGTGGGGTGTCGATCGCGGGGGAGAAGTGGCGGCTCTCCCCAGCCGCCCTCGGGCGCTTCCTCGCCGAGCTGCCGACGCCGATGCAGCTCGGCTCGGTCGAGTTCGACGACGGCAGCTGGGGGACCGGATTCGGGTGCGATCACGCCGCGGCGGCCGGTGGTCGCGACATCAGCGAGTACGGCGGTTGGAAGGCGGCGCTGGCGGCGGGGGCGCTCGGCTGAAGACTGGTGTTCTCGCACCCTCGACGGGTGGCCGCGCGCCTGCAATTGTTGAGGTGTGACTCGAGGAGGCGAGCAGGATGGACGTGAAGCAGTGGTCGGTGAGCGTCGTCATCGACGAGCACGAAGGCCGAACACGGGCCAAGGCCCGGCTGAGCGCAGGCGACAAACCTGAGATGGTCGGCGTCGGGCTGGCCAGGCTGAACCCGGAGGACGCCGATGTACCGGCGATAGGCGACGAGCTGGCGTCCGCGCGTGCACTGGCGGACCTGTCCCACCAACTGATCGAGGCCACCGCGGCCGATATCGAGGAGGTCACCAAGCAGCCGTCGAATCTCTTCAGCTGAGGCAGGCCGCGATCAGCGCAGGGTGCTGCCCAGATTGTCGGCGAGAGCGGCGAAGGTGATCTCGTCCGATCGGAACCCGACGTAGCCGTCCGGGCGCACGAGGTACCCGGTTCGGTCGCCTGCGCCGTAGCCGGCGGCGAACCTGCCGTCGGCGTCGCGCATGGTGATCCCCGATACGCCGGGCAGGTCGGCCTCCCTTGCGACGATGAGGCGGCTGCGCACGGCAGGCCCGAAACGGTCGGTCACCTCGGCGGCGAGCGCGAGCTGCGTCTCGGCGCCCTGCGCGTCGGAGGCCCACAGCAGCAGCGTGTGGCCGGGGTGACGGAAGAGTTCGTGCAGGCGGATCGGGAACGCCACGCTGTCCTGTCGCAGGCCCGCGGCATCGGGCGCGCGATCGCCCGGGCGGGGGACCGCGTCGGCAGGCCCGGACCCGATGCCGACCAACGGGCTCGAGGGATAACCGACGAGCAGCTGTGCCTCCCGCACGATCGCCTCGGCGGGGTCGGCCATGTCCGCGCCGATGCCCTCCCGCGCGCTCTTGACGGTGCGCCCGACCACCTCCTCGCCGACGGGGTGCCGTTCCTCGTGATAGCTGTCGAGCAGAGCAGGCGCCGCCGATCCGGTCACCGCCAGCGCCAGCTTCCAGCCGAGGTTGTATGCGTCCTGGACGCCGGTGTTCATGCCCTGCGCGCCGGTGGGCGGGTGGATGTGCGCGGCGTCGCCTGCCAGGAACACCCGACCGACGCCGTACCGGCCCGCCAGCCGATGGCTGATCCGGAAGACGGAGGACCACCGCAGGCTGCTCGCGGTCGTCGGCTGGGGTGAGAGCCGGTCGAGCACGGCCTGCACGTGTCGCAGCTCGGGCCGTCGCCCGCCCTCGAGGCCGTGCGCTATCTCACCGGAACCCGCCGGGGCACTGGCGAGTTCGTCGGGAACCAGCATCGAGACCCGGTAGCGCCTGTGGCCGGGCAGCGGGATGCAGACCAGCAGGTCGTCCGTGACGCCGTCGGTCTGATGCATGGCACGGACGCCGTACCCGGTTGGCATGGTCCAGTCCACCTCGACGTCCGCGAGCATGTACTCCTCGGCGAAGGCGCCGCCCTCGAACGAGATGCCCAACCCCTTGCGAACCAGGCTGTGCGCGCCGTCGCAGCCGACGAGGTACTGCGACTCGACGGTGAACTCCCCGAACCCGTCCCTGACCGTGGCGCGAACCCCGGACGGATCCTGTTCGAACCCGGTGAGTTCGGTGCCCCTGGTGACCTGGCCGCCGAGGCCGTCCAGCGCCTCGCCGAGGACCCGTTCGGTCTCGTACTGCGGGAGCGCGAGGAATCCGTACGGGACCTCGGGGGGCAGGGTGAGGTCGAGCTGGGCGACATTGGCGCCGTTGACGTACACGAGCTGACCGCGCATCGTGGTCGCCGCGTCGAGCGCGGGGCGGGCCACTCCCATCGCGTCCCAGACCTCGACGGTGCGGGGTTGGATGCCGACGGCCTTCGCGTAGGGAGCGCGCTCGGTGAGACGGTCGACGACGATGACGTCGACCCCGCGCCAGCGCAGCTCCACCGCGAGGGTCAATCCGACCGGGCCGGCCCCGACGATCAGCACATCGGCCGTCACGGGTGCCACCTGCGGTTCGACTGCCGAGGTCATCCTCGGATTCTGTCAGAGCCCGCCGAGTCGGGTGAGCAATTCGATCGCACCGTCGGCGGTGGCCCAGAGCGCCTCCATCTCCGCGGTCGCGGCGGGCGCTGTCTGCGGATTCTGCAGGGCGAATCCGTTGGCGAGGGTGAGGGTGTTGTACCCGCTGTCGGCGGCGCGCAGCAGCAGCTCGGAGGCGACGCCCTCGCCCGCGAGCCGATCGAGACCCTCACCGAGGAAGTAGAACCGCCACAGGGGGCCGAGGTCGGCGCCGTAGGCGGCATTCGTCCTGGTGACGATCGTGTCCCCGTCGGTGGCGATGGAGTCGACGATCTTGTAGTAGTCGGCCACGTTCCGCTCGGTGGTGCCGGTCGTGGCGACGGCCCGGGCGAGGTCGACCGTCAGGTGCGCGTTGTAGCCGATCATGGCGACCCGGGCGGGGGACATGGTGCAGTCCCGACTCAGTGCGAAATAGCGCCCCCAGGCGGGTTCGGTTGGGGCGCCGGTGAACTCGGCATGCACGTTGTCGAGGTAGCGGCGCAGCAGATCGGTGCTGATCGCGTGGGCCCACTCGGGGGTGACGAAGGCGGCGCTGTCGCGTTGCAGCGGCATGACGGCCCGCTGTACGACGGCGTCGAGTCCGATGCCGAACAGTCCGCGCCGGTCGCCATGCGAGACGAGGATGTCGGAGATCCGTTGCTGGCGGACCACCTCCTCCTCGAGTCGGTCCATCGATGCGGTCGCGGTGATCGTGGACGTGTCGGACAGTGCGGCGACGGTGCCCGCCTCGGCGGCGGACAGCGGGGTGCCGCAGGCCGAGGCAGGCAGGGGATCGGCTGCCGCGGGCTGGGCGAGGGCGATCGAGGCGAGGAGCGTGATCGAGGAGAGGGCGGCGAGGCGGGAGACGGACGTGCGGGCGGTGGTCCGGCGCAGGCTCATCGCCGGAGTGTAACGACCGTGGTGCGGCGGCGCCGGTTGTCCGGGAGCGCACTTGACAGCGCCTAGAACACGTGTTCGACTCTCTGTATGCGATGGCAGGGGCAGGCTCTCGACGCCGACGACGGCGCCCTTCCCGGACTCGCCCGGGCCGGGCTCGTCCGCACTGTACAGACGCCCGAGTTCGAGGGCATCACCTTCCACGAAGTGCTCTGCAAGTCCGCGCTGAACAAGATGCCCGACGAGTCCACGCTGCCATTTCGTTTCACGGTCAATGCGTTTCGCGGCTGCTCCCACGCGTGCCGTTACTGCTTCGCCAGGCCGACCCATGAGTACCTCGACCTGGACGCGGGCCGTGATTTCGACAGTCAGGTCGTGGTGAAGACCAATATCGCCGCCGTGCTCAGGCGCGAGCTGGCCCGTCGGTCGTGGAAGCGAGAGCATGTCGCGCTCGGGACCAACACGGATCCCTACCAGCGGGCCGAGGGGCGTTACCGGCTGATGCCCGGGATCATCGGGGCGCTCGCGGAGTCGGGGACGCCGTTCTCGATCCTCACCAAGGGCACCCTCCTGCGTAGGGACCTGCCCCTGCTCACGCTGGCGGCGCGCCAGGTTCCGGTGGGGATCGGGGTCTCGCTCGCGATCGGGGACCCGGACCTGCAGAAGGCAATCGAACCGGGCACGCCGTCGCCGAAGGCCCGGCTGGAGCTGATCAGGGCGATCACCGATGCGGGATTCGACTGCAACGTGATGGTGGCACCGGTGATCCCGTATCTCACCGACACGACTCGACATCTCGATGCGCTGCTCGGCGCGATCGCGGAGGCGGGCGCGACGGGGGTGACGGTGTTCCCGATGCACCTTCGGGGCAGTACCAGGGGCTGGTTCCTGAACTGGCTGGCCGAGGAACACCCCGCGCTGATCCGCAGGTACCGGCAGCTCTACGGCCGAGGCGCGTACGTGACCCCGGAGTATCAAACGTGGCTGCGCGAGCGGGTGCGACCCATCGTCGAGAAGTACGGGCTCGGCGGTCGCTCGGAGCACCGACAGGAGTCCGCGCCCGCGCGCGCTCGCGAGCTTGTCGGGGCAGGCGCCGCGCCCGCGCTGACGCTGTTCTGACGCGGCGCCGAAACCTATAGTGGTAGTAGGGAAATAGTTTTCTTCAAAGGTCGGCAAGATGTCCGGGTGCTCCCGCTCGGGGTTGGTTCGCGGGGCGGTGGGTGGCGTGCTCGCGGCAGCGATCTGCGCGGGCCTCACCCCCGGTGAGACGGCAGCTCCCGGCTGGTCGGCCGCACCCGCGCACTCGGCGTTCAAAGCCGAGGATGACGGCCCCTGCGGGCCGTTCCCGGATGCGTTGGCGACCGCGGTCGAGCGGGCGGCGGCGGACGGTGACATCGTCGGGATCGCCTTCGTGGACCGAGAGGCGGACGTCTACCTCGGCGCGGGCGACACCGAGGTGAGCTTCCCGGCGGCGTCCCTGACGAAGCTGTTCATCGCCGACGACTATCTCCATCGCAGAGCGGCGACGGCGACGGCGATCGACCGCGAGATGCTGGCCGGTGTCGTGTCCATGCTGGCCACCTCAGATGACGGCGGGGCCGAACTGCTGTGGACGCTCGGCGGCGGTCCGGCAGTGGTCGAGCGCGTCGCCGAGCGATACGCGCTGTCCGCGACCTCGGCGGCCGACGCATGGTGGGACACCGCAGTCACGGCCGCCGACGTCGCCCGCTACTACGACGGCCTGCTCTCCGGGCGAGGCGGCCTCTCGGCGCCCGCGCGGCAGATCATGATCGCCGGGTTGCAGGCGACCACGCCCGTGGCCGCAGACGGATTCGACCAGGATTTCGGGGTCTGGGCGACGCTGGAGCGGTTGGGCGGACCGGGACTCAAGCAGGGCTGGATGACGACGGGGGACAGGACGATCCGGCACTCGACGGGGTTCGGGGGACGGGACCACCGATACGTCCTGGTGGAGCTCGCGGCCCTCGACCCCGGGTCGCCGTCCGTCGCCGACGACATCGCGAACGCGGGCGCGAGTGCCAGGGCCACCGCGATCGTCGAGGCCGCGTTGCCCGCGAGGATCGCCGAGACCGCCGCTTGCGTCAGCACGCCGTGACGGCCGCTTTGGCGCCCGCACCATCGGGGTCGGCGAGTACATTCCGCTGTAGCGGCACGACCATCCGACCACGGAGTGTGCGATGACCGACGACAGCGAACCGAACGCGGAGCGGGTGCCCGCACCGGTGGCCGATGAGGGCATGTCCACCTATCGCCGATGGCTGCGGACCGCGATCATCTACGTCCTGCTCGCCGTTGCGGGCTACCAGGTGCTCGGCTGGCTGCTGCACAACCTGCGCGGGTTCCTCGGCATGCTCTTCCTCGCGTGGCTCTTCAGCGTCACCATCGAACCGGTGGTCGACTGGTTCGAACGTCGTGGCTGGCGCCGCGGCGCGGGCACCGGGCTGGTGCTGGTCTCGCTGCTGCTGTTCGCTATCGGGTTCCTGGCGGTGTTCGGCGCGCTGCTGGCGGAGCAGCTCGCCCAGCTGCTCACCGCGCTGCCGGGGGCCGTCACGCGGCTGACGGAGTGGGCCAACCGGACCTTCGACACCAACTTCTCGACCGGAGAGGACCTCCTCAAGCTCACCCCGGACACCATTCGCGAACTCGCGCAACGCTTCACGCCGGGTGTGCTCGGGGTGGTCTCGTCCCTGCTCGGGGTCGTGTTCCAGGCGATGACCCTGCTGCTGTTCGTGTTCTACATGTCGGCGCAGGGCCCGGCTCTGCGCCGGACGATCTCGAGCTGGTTCCCGGCCCGGCAGCAGCAGGTCATCTCCACCGTCTGGGAGATCTCCGTGGAGAAGGCAGGCGGCTATGTGGTGTCCCGATTGATCCTGGCGGCGGTGAGCACCGTGGGCACCGGCATCTTCCTGATGGTGATCGGGGTGCCGTACTGGCTCCCGCTGGCCATCTGGACCGGTGTGGTCTCGCAGTTCATCCCGACCCTCGGCACCTACCTGGCAATCGCGTTGCCCGCGATCATCGCCGCCGCGGCGCAGCCGATCGACGGGGTGTGGGTGGTGGCCTTCGGGACGGCGTACCAGCAGGTCGAGAACTACCTGCTGCATCCTCGGATCACCTCCAAGACCGTGTCGATCCACCCCGCGGTCGCCTTCGGCTCGGTGATCGTCGGGGCGTCGCTGTTCGGGGCGATCGGCGCGCTGGTGTCCGTCCCGGTCGTCGCGGTGATCCAGTCGCTGGTCGAAACCTACGGTCGCCGTTACGAACTCATCCACGATCTCCAGACCGAACCCGTCCCGCCAGCCGAGTAGCAGCGGGTGGACGCGTCGGGGCCGGTCAGCGGTTGAGCGCGGTCGGGTTGTTGAGGTCGCGGGCCGCGTAGGTGTTGCAGGCGCTGACCTGGCCGGTCTGGTAGCCGGTGGCGAACCACTTCATTCGCTGATCGGAGGAGCCGTGGGTCCAGCCCTCCGGGTTCACCCGGCCGCTCGTGGCCTGCTGGATCCTGTCGTCACCCACCGAGGAGGCGGCGGACAGGGCGTCCCGGATGTCGTTCTCGCTCAGCTTCTTGAGGAACGGTGCACCGCCGTCGGGGGCCGGCTTGGTGTCCGCGTAGTGCGCCCAGACGCCCGCATAGCAGTCGGCCTGCAGTTCGGTCCGCACCGCTCCGGACGTGGCGCCCTTCGGGTCCGCCTGCGCCCGGCCGATGTCGCCGAGCTGGTTCTGGATGTGGTGGCCGATCTCGTGCGCGACCACGTACTCCTGCGCGAGCGGGCCCGCGCTCGAGCCGAACTGGTCCACCAGCAGCTGGAAGAAGCTGGTGTCGAAGTAGGCGGTGGAATCGGCCGGGCAGTAGAACGGGCCGACGTCGCTGGTGGCGTTGCCGCAGCCGGTGTTCACCGCGCCGGAGAAAAGCATGACGCCGGGCTGTGCGTAGCGGACACCGGTCTGCTTCTGGAGTTCCTCGCCCCACACCGAGTCGAGGCTCGCCGTGGTGAACGCGACCCGGCAGTTCACGTCGCGGTTCGCGTCCGCGCCGGTCTGGCAGTTCTCCAGCTCCGAGATCGAGCCGGTCCCCAGCTGGGCGGAGTCGGAGGCGCCGGTCAGCCCGCCGAGCAGCGAGCCCGGGTTGCCGCCGAGCAGCAGTGCGAGCACGAGCACCACCAGTCCGCCCAGGCCGCCACCGAGCGCGGCCTTGCCGCCCCGACCGCCGCCGCCGCGGTGGCCGCCGCCGACCGTCACGCGCCCCGAGTCCATCCGCGCACCCTCGTTGAAGGTCATCGTCGTCGCTTTCGTTCGAAGTCGAGGAACTGCGGATACAGCTTTACACGCGATCGCGCGCAAAGTTCCGACTGCGCGGTTATGTCTTCTGCATGTCTCTCCGTAGGATCGCACCAACTGAGAAGTCGCTGGATAACTGTGGAAGGAACCCCGTGCTGCGCACCCACCTCGCCGGCTCGCTGCGAGCCGAGCACGCCGATCAAACCGTCACCCTCACCGGATGGGTTGCCAGGCGTCGCGATCACGGCGGAGTGATCTTCATCGATCTGCGCGACGCCTCCGGGGTGTCCCAGGTGGTCTTCCGTGAGGGCGAGGTCGCCGAGCAGGCCCATCGCCTGCGCGCCGAGTACTGCGTCAAGATCACCGGCAGCGTCGAGGTCCGGCCGCAGGGCAACCAGAACTTCGAGATCCCGACCGGTGCGATCGAGGTCAACGCGACCACGCTCGAGGTGCTCAACGAGAGCGCCCCGCTGCCGTTCCAGCTCGACGACCAGGTCGGCGAGGAGGCGCGCCTCAAGCACCGCTACCTCGACCTGCGTCGCGAGGGTCCCGGCCACGCGATCCGGCTCCGCTCCAAGGTCAACGCGGCCGCCCGCGAGGTGCTGGCACACCACGAGTTCATCGAGGTCGAGACCCCCACCCTGACCCGTTCCACCCCCGAGGGCGCCCGCGACTTCCTGGTTCCCGCGCGCCTGCAGCCGGGTAGTTTCTACGCGCTGCCGCAGAGCCCGCAGCTGTTCAAGCAGCTGCTGATGGTCGGTGGCATCGAGCGCTACTACCAGATCGCGCGTTGCTACCGGGACGAGGACTTCCGCGCCGATCGGCAGCCGGAGTTCACCCAGCTCGACATCGAGATGAGCTTCGTCGAGCAGGACGACGTCATCCACCTCGCCGAGGAGATCCTCGCCAACGTGTGGAAGCTGATCGGTCACCAGATCAGCACCCCGATCAAGAGGATGACCTACGCGGAGGCGATGCGTCGCTTCGGTTCCGACAAGCCGGACCTGCGTTTCGGGCTCGAGCTCGTGGAGTGCATGGAGTTCTTCAAGGACACCACCTTCCGGGTCTTCCAGGCCGAGTACGTCGGCGCCGTTGTGATGCCGGGAGGGGCGAGTCAGCCGAGGCGTCAGCTCGACGGCTGGCAGGAATGGGCCAAGCAGCGCGGCGCCAAGGGACTGGCGTATGTCCTCATCGGTGAGGACGGGGAGCTGACCGGGCCGGTCGCCAAGAACCTGACCGATGCCGAACGCGAGGGCCTCGCCGCCCACGTCGGTGCCAAGCCGGGCGACTGCATCTTCTTCGCGGCGGGCCCGACGAAGCAGATGCGCGCCCTGCTGGGTGCCGCCCGCGGCGAGATCGCGCGCAAGCAGGACCTCATCGACCCGAACGCGTGGGCCTTCGTGTGGGTCGTCGACGCGCCGATGTTCGAGCCGACAGCCGACGCCACCGCCAGCGGCGACGTCGCCCTCGGCTACAGCGCATGGACCGCCGTGCACCACGCCTTCACCTCGCCCAAGCCCGAGTCGATGGACACCTTCGACACCGATCCCGCCAACGCGCTGGCCTACGCATACGACATCGTCTGCAACGGCAACGAGATCGGTGGCGGCAGTATTCGTATCCACCGCAAGGACATTCAGGAACGCGTCTTCAAGGTGATGGGGATCGACCACGAGGAGGCGGAGGACAAGTTCGGCTTCCTCATCGACGCCTTCTCGTACGGCGCGCCCCCGCACGGCGGCATCGCGTTCGGCTGGGACCGCATCACCGCGCTGCTCGCCGGGATGGACTCGATCCGCGAGGTCATCGCGTTCCCCAAGTCGGGCGGCGGAGTCGACCCGCTCACCGACGCGCCCGCGCCGATCACCCCGCTGCAGCGCAAGGAGTCGGGCATCGACGCCAAGCCCGAGCCAAAGGGCAAGCCGGAGGAGTCGCAGGCAGACACCGCGGCCTCCTGAACGGGCCAGGGAACCCGACCGGCCGCACCTGTGGGTGCCCGGTCCGGTCGGGTCCCGTCCCGGCGGGGCCGGGCACCGCGGACGAAGTCCCGATGAATATTCCATACAGATCGGTCTGTTTCTGCAGGTCCGCACCGCGGGCCCCTCGGTAGCGGACCGGACGGGCGACCGAGGGGACCCGCGTCGGGTCCCGGGCGGGTAGGTTGGACGGCGATGACCGCACTATTGGCCGACCCCGTTTCAGAGGTAGTCGCAGCAGCCGAGCAGCTGCTGGAGCGACGTACCGGAGCTCCGGTCACCCTCGTTGACCCCATCGACCTCGGCGGCAGCGGCCGCACGGTCGTGTTGCGCGTCCGCTGCGCCGAGAATCCCTTCTCGCTGCCGCGCACGTTGGTGATCAAGCAGGTCCGTGAGCTGTCCCCGGAAGCCGAGGCCAGGCGCATCGCCGCCTACGCGGCGCAGCCCGACGAAGAGCCGCGCGTTGTGGACACCGCCTTCCTCCGCGAGGCCGTCTCGTACCAGTTCGCGACCGCGCTGGCGACCGACAGCAGGCCTGGCCCTGAGCTGATCGCCTACGACCTCGATGCCCGACTGCTGGTGCTCACCGACCTCGGTGACGCCACCCCGATCGCCGAACTGCTCCAGCAGGCCGACGAGGCGGCGGTCACCAACTCGCTGATGGCGTTGGCCCAGGCGATCGGCCGGATGCACGCCGCCACCGTGGGACGCGAGGAGGACTTCACCGCGCTGCTGCGCCGCGCCGACGTGCCGCACTTCGGCAACAGCATCTCCGAGCAGGTGGTCGCCTCCGCGCCGAAGGTGCCCGCGTTGCTGCGGCGCGAGCTCGGCATCGAGGTCGGCCAGGACATCGTCGATCTCGTCGGGCGGGCAGCGCGACTGTTCGACGGCGGCCGCTACCGCGCCTTCAGTCCGTCGGACCTGTGCCCGGACAACATCATCGTCAACGATGCAGGGGTCCGCTTCCTGGACTACGAGTGGGGCGGGTTCCGCGACGCGACGCTCGACATCGCCTACGCCCTCGTGTCGTTTCCCGGCTGCCTGTGCGGGGTCGAGCTGTCGCCGGAACGCTCGGCGGCGATGGCCGAGGCCTGGCGCGCCGAGGTCGTCGGCATGTGGCCGCAGCTCGCGGACGACGAGGTGCTCTGCGCCAGGATGCTCGAGGCCCAGCTGATCTGGGTCTGGCTCTCGACCTACTGGTTCCTGCCCGACGATCACGAGCGGATCGCCGCTGCCAGGGAGCATCACCTGTCGTTGCCGCGATCGAAGGCGCTGATCGCGCGGTGGAACACGCTCGCGGCCTGTGCCGACCACGCCGGGTCTCCCGACGTTGCCGCGCACGCCCGTGAGGTCGCGGACCGGCTCGCGACGTACTGGATGTAAGCACGACGAGGCCCGGTCCGCCCCGCGTCATCGCGCGGGGCGGACCGGTGCGCTCAGGCGCCGGGCCGGTAGGAGGCGGCGTCGAGCGGTGCGCCGACCGGGATCGCCCGCTGGGCGCCGTCCGCGACCCGGTAGCTCGCCGCATGGCGCACGGTTGCGCGCGGGTCGATCGGGTCGCTGATGTAGTACCAGTCCATCTGCGAACCCGCGGTCGCGATCTCGAAGACCCCGTATCCGTGTGAGTCGAGTTCGACGTACCGGACGTGCCGGTTGACCGCCTTGAATCCCTCCTCCGCCGCGACGCTGACGGTCCTCGGCGGCACGCCGAGCGTTTCGTCGATGTTCGGGGAGGTCACCGACGGCACCACGAACTCGGTGCCCACCGTGGGACCGCCGGGGTAGTTCGCGGCGTCGACCGGCAGGTCGCAGGCCCAGGAGGTGTGGATGTCACCGGTCAGGAAGACCGTGTTGTCGACACCCGCGGTCGTGATCGCGTCGAACAGTCGGCGACGGTCGGCGGAGTAGCCGTCCCACTGGTCGGTGTTGTACGGAACACCGGCGTCGGGCAGCCCGACCATATCGGTCAGCGCCGCGGTGGTCTTGGTGTCCAGCGGCGGGAACAGGCAGGGCGCGATCATCACGGGGTTGCCGACCACCTTCCACCGGGTCGGCGACGACACGATGCCCTTGGTGAGCCAGTCCATCTGGGCGCGGCCGGTGATCGTCCGGTCGGGGGAGTCCACCTTGCGCCAACCGGCCCCGGACGAGGCCGGCTCGTCGCGGTAGGTGCGCAGGTCGAGCATCGAGATCTCCGCCAGGTTGCCGAAGCGGAAACGCCGGTACAGCGTCACCTCGGTACCGGACCCGGTGACCCGCACCGGCATCCATTCGAAGTAGGCGCGCGCGGAGTTGGCCTTGCGGGTGGCCCAGTTGCCCTCGGTGGCGGGGTCGTGGTTCTCCGCGCCGCCGTCGAAGGAGTTGTCCGCGGACTCGTGGTCGTCCCAGGTCGCGATGAACGGCAGTCGGGCGTGCAGGGCCATCAGGTCCGGGTCGGTCTTGTACTGGGCGTGCCGGATCCGGTAGTCGGCGAGGGAGACGATCTCGTGGGCGGGCTCGTGCGGACGGACGGATCCGTTGCGTCCTCCGTATTCGCCCCGGCCGTACTCGTAGATGTAGTCGCCGAGGTGCAGGATCGCGTCGAGGTCCTCGCGCTGCGCGAGGTGGCGGTACGCGCCGAAATAGCCGGCCTCCCAGTTGGAACAGGACACCACGCCGAACCGCAGTCGCGCCAGGTCCGCGTCGGTTGCCGGTGCCGTCCGAGTGCGCCCGATGGGGGACACCTGGCCTGCGACCGCGCCGCCGCGGGCGGTGAAGCGGTAGTGGTAGGCGGTCGCGGGCTTCAGCCCGGTGACGTCGACCTTGACGGTGTGGTCGGTACCGGCGTCGGCGGACACCGTGCCGCTGCGCACCACGGCGGCGAAGCCGGGATCGGTCGCGACCTGCCAATCCAACGAGATCGCTTCTCCCGCACCGGAGCCGGGCAGCGCGTCGGCGGACGGGGTGACGCGGGTCCAGATGATGACGCGGTCGGGGAGCGGGTCGCCGGAGGCGACGCCGTGCGCGAAGCCGACGGCGGGTGCGGCGGGTGCCGCGGCGGCAGCACCCGCGGCCGCGACGGTGATGCCCGCACCTGCGAGCGCGGCGGAACTCTTCAGCAGGGTCCGCCTGCTCACGCTCGGCAGGGTGGGGTGATCGGGAAGGCAGTTGTCAGACACCCGAGGATTCCAGCCGAACATGGACGCGTGTTCAATCGATACCGGGCCCGATCGCACAGTGTTCACCTGACGTTTGCCGTCAGGTCGTCCGGGTACGGGCGGACGGGAGTTCATGCGCCCGGTCGGTGAGCGGCGGGGTCGAGCGGTGTGCCGACCGGGAGCGTGCGCTGGGCGCCGTCCGCGACCCGGAAGCTCGCCCCGTGGCGCACGGTCGCGCGGGGGTCGATCGGATCGCTGATGTAGTACCAGTCCATTTGTGAACCGGCGGTGGCGATCTCGAACACCCCGTACCCGTGCGAGTCGAAGTCGAGGTACCGGATGTGCCGGTTCACCGCCTTGTACGCCTCCTCGGCCGCGAGGCTGGCGGTCCGCGGCGGCACGCCAAGCGAGTCGTCCATGTTCGGGGAGGTCACCGACGGCACCACCAGTTCGGTGCCGATCGTGGCGCCGCCCGGGTAGTTCGCGGCGTCGACCGGTAGGTCGCAGGCCCAGGAGGTATGGACATCGCCCGTCAGGAAGACCGTGTTGTCGACGCCCGCCGTGGCGATGGCGTCGTACAGTCGACGGCGGTCGGCGGCGTAGCCGTCCCACGAGTCGGTGCCGTAGGGAATGCCCGACTGGGGCAGTCCGATCAAGTCGGTGAGTGCCTTGGTGGTCCTGGGGTCCAGTGGCGGGATCAGGGTGGGTGCGATCATCACTGGGTTGCCAACCACCTTCCACCGGGTCGGCGAGGACACGATGCCCTTGGTGAGCCAGTCCATCTGGGCGCGGCCGGTGATGGTCCGGTCGGGGGAGTCCACCTCGCGCCCGGCGGTGGCGGTGGTCTGCTCGTCGCGGTAGGTGCGCAGGTCGAGCATGGAGATCTCGGCGAGGTTGCCGAACCGGAAGCGCCGGTAGGTCGTCACCTCGGTGCCGCCGCCGGTGGGCCGCACCGGCATCCACTCGAAGTACGCCCGCGTCGAGTTGGCCTTGCGGGTGGCCCAGTCGCCCTCGGTCGCCGGGTTGTGGTTCTCGGCGCCACTCTTGTAGGCGTTGTCAGCGGACTCGTGGTCGTCCCAGGTCGCGATGAACGGGATCCGGGCGTGCAGTGCCATCAGGTCAGGGTCGGTCTTGTACTGCGCGTGCCGGATTCGATAGTCGGCGAGGGAGACGATCTCGTGGGCAGGCTCGTGCGGACGGACGGATCCGTTGCGCGCTCCGTACTCGCCGCGGCCGTATTCGTAGATGTAGTCGCCGAGGTGCAGGATCGCGTCGAGGTCCTCGCGCTGCGCGAGGTGGCGGTACGCGGAGAAGTAGCCGGCCTCCCAGTTCGAGCAGGACACCACGCCGAACCGCAGCCGCTGGATGTCCGCGTCGTTCGCGGGTGCGGTGAGGGTGCGCCCGACGGGGGACACCTGGCCTGCGACGGCGCCGCTGTGGGCGGTGAAGCGGTAGTGGTAGGCGGTGGCGGGTTCGAGGCCCGTCACGTCGACCTTCGCGGTGTGATCGGTATCGGCATCCACGGTCACGGTGCCACTGCGGACGACGGCGGCGAAGGCGGGATCGCGGGCCATCTGCCATTTCAACGAGATCGTCTCTCCGACACCGGAGCCGGGCAGCGCGTCGGCGGATGGCGTGACGCGGGTCCAGATGATGACGCGGTCGGGGAGCGGGTCGCCCGAGGCGACGCCGTGCGCGAAGCCGACGGCGGGTGCGGCCGCGGCCGCGGCAGTGCCCGCGGCCGCGACGGTCAGGCCCGCGCCTGCGAGCGCGGCTGAGCTCTTCAGCAGGGTCCGCCTGCTCAGGCTCGGCAGAGTGGTGCGGTCGGGAAGCCAGTTGTCAGACACCCGAGGATCACAACCGAACTTGGACGGGTGTTCAATTCGCAGCGGGGTCGATCGCACAGTGTTCATCTGACGTTCGCTGCCATGTCGTCCTGGCGCGGTCGGGGGCGCCCACGTCGGTGCGCTTTAGTAGCGTCGACGCGTGAGCGATTGGCTGGGAACTTCCGACGGCGGCGCGGACGCGGGGCTGTTCGCCGCCCCTGGGGAAACCGCGGATCAGGCCGGGCCGCTGACCGCGGGCCTGCCGCCGGTGCGCCCGGACGCGCCGCTCGCGGTTCGGATGCGCCCGGTGAACCTCGACGAGGTGGTCGGGCAGGGACATCTGCTGGGACCGGGCGCGCCGCTGCGCAGGCTCGTGGACGGCTCGGGCGCGGCGTCGGTGATGCTCTACGGTCCGCCCGGCACCGGAAAGACCACCCTCGCCTCGCTGATCTCTCGTGCGACCGGCCGCAGGTTCGAGGCGTTGTCCGCGCTGTCAGCGGGGGTGAAGGACGTCCGCGCGGTGATCGACCTGGCCCGCAGGCGACTCACCGCGGGGGAGCAGACGGTGCTCTTCATCGACGAGGTGCACCGATTCTCCAAGACGCAGCAGGACGCGCTCCTCGCCGCGGTGGAGAACCGGATCGTGCTGTTGGTCGCGGCCACCACCGAGAACCCCTCGTTCTCGGTGGTCTCGCCGCTGCTGTCCCGGTCGCTGGTCCTGCAGTTGCACTCGCTCACCGAGGCAGACATCCGCGCGCTGCTCGATCGGGCCGTTGCGGATCCGCGCGGGCTGGGCGGTTCGGTCAGTCTCACGGACGAGGCGCGTGATCATCTCGTGCGGCTGGCGGCGGGTGACGCCCGGCGAGCCCTGACCGCGCTGGAGGCGGCCGCGGGCGCGGCGCTCGATTCGCCCGCCGAGGACGGCTCGGCCGTGGTCGACCTCGAGACCGTCGAGGCGAGCGTAGACAAGGCGGCCGTCCGCTACGACCGCGACGGCGACCAGCACTACGACGTGATCAGCGCCTTCATCAAGTCGATCCGCGGCTCGGACGTGGACGCCGCGCTGCACTACCTGGCCCGGATGATCACCGCGGGCGAGGACCCCCGCTTCATCGCCCGCCGGTTGGTGGTGCACGCGAGCGAGGACATCGGCATGGCCGATCCGACCGCGCTGCAGACCGCGACCGCGGCCGCGCAGGCCGTCCAGCTCATCGGTATGCCGGAGGCCCGGCTCGCATTGGCACAGGCCACGATCCACCTGGCGACCGCGCCGAAGTCGGGAGCGGTGATCGCCGCCCTCGGCGCGGCCATGGCCGATGTGTCCGCGGGGAAGTCGGGGCTGGTGCCGCCGCACCTGAGGGACGGGCACTACGCGGGCGCCGAGAAACTGGGCAACGCGGTCGGGTATCGCTACCCCCACAACGCGGCCGACGGCGTGTTGCCGCAGCAGTACCCGCCGGACGAGCTGATCGGCGTCGACTACTACCAGCCGACCGGGCATGGCGCCGAGCGTGAGATCGCCGCGCGGGTGGGCAAGTTGCGGCGGATCGTGCGGGGCTGACGCGGCCCCCGAGCGCTGCGCACCCCGGCATCCTCGGCACGTTAAGCTGGATATTCATCCGCGACGCCCATGAAGTAAGGACCGGTTAGTGCAGACCCACGAGATCCGCAGGCGATTCCTCGACCACTTCGTCAAGGCGGGTCACACCGAGGTGGCCAGTGCCTCGCTGATCTTCGACGACCCGAACCTGCTGTTCGTCAACGCGGGCATGGTGCAGTTCAAGCCGTTCTTCCTCGGCCAGCAGACCCCGCCGTACGACACCGCGACCAGCGTGCAGAAGTGCGTGCGCACCGGCGATATCGAGAACGTGGGCGTCACCACCCGGCACAACACCTTCTTCCAGATGGCGGGCAACTTCAGCTTCGGCGACTACTTCAAGCGCGGTGCGATCAAGCACGCGTGGGCGCTGCTGACGAACAGCGTCGAGGACGGCGGCTACGGCTTCGATCCCGAGCGCCTGTGGGTCACCGTCTACCTCGACGACGACGAGGCCCGCGACATCTGGAAGGAAGAGGCCGGCATTCCGGACGAGCGCATCCAGCGCCGCGGCATGGCCGACAACTACTGGTCGATGGGTGTGCCCGGCCCGTGCGGCCCCTGCTCTGAGATCTACTACGACCGCGGCCCCGAGTACGGAGTCGAGGGCGGCCCGGAGGCCGACGAGGACCGCTACCTCGAGATCTGGAACCTCGTGTTCATGCAGAACGAGCGCGGCGACGGTACCGGCAAGGACAGCTTCGAGATCCTCGGCCCGCTGCCCAAGCAGAACATCGACACCGGCATGGGTGTCGAGCGCGTCGCGTTCCTGCTGCAGGACGTCGACAACGTGTACGAGACCGACCTGGTGCGCCCCGTGATCACGAAGGCCGAGGAGCTGACCGGCCGCGCCTACGGCACCGACCACGAGTCCGACGTCCGGTTCCGCGTCATCGCCGACCACGCCCGCACCGCCGTGATGCTCATCGCGGACGGCGTCAACCCCGGCAACGAGGGCCGCGGCTACGTGCTGCGCCGGCTGCTGCGCCGCATCGTGCGCTCCGCGAAGCTGCTCGGCGCCGACAAGCCGAGCATGAGCGAGTTCGTCACCGTCGTCCGCGACACCATGTCGCCGTCCTACCCGGTCCTCGACACCGACTTCGACCGGATCCTCGGCGTCGCGGTCGGCGAGGAGACCGCGTTCCTGCGTACCCTCGCGTCCGGATCGAAGATGTTCGAGTCCGAGGCGGACGAGGTCAAGGCCGCGGGCAAGAAGGTCTTCGGCGGCAGCGAGGCGTTTGTCCTGCACGACACCTACGGCTTCCCGATCGACCTGACCCTCGAGATGGCCGCCGAGGCCGGCCTGTCCGTCGACGAGGACGGCTTCCGCTCGCTGATGGCCGAGCAGCGCAAGCGTGCCAAGGAGGACGCCCAGTCCCGCAAGCACGCGCACGCCGACCTGAGCATCTACAAGGAGTTCGTCGACCGAGGCGAGACCGAGTTCACCGGCTTCGCCGAACTGACCACCGAGGCAACGGTTCTCGCACTGATCTCCGGCGGCGTCCGGGTGCCGACGGCGACCGCGGGTCAGGAGGTCGAGGTGATCCTCGACCGCACCCCGCTGTACGCGGAATCCGGTGGCCAGATCGCCGACATCGGTGTCATCACCGGACCCGGCCTGCGGGTGCGGGTGCGGGACGTGCAGAAGATCGCGAAGAAGGTCTGGGTCCACAAGGTCACCGTCGAGGAGGGCCAGCTGACGGAGGGTGACGCGATCCTCGCGCAGGTCGACGCGGCCTGGCGGTCCGGCGCCACCCAGGGTCACTCCGGCACGCACATGGTGCATGCGGCGCTGCGGCAGGTGCTCGGCCCGAACACCACCCAGAAGGGTTCGCTGAACAAGCCCGGTTACCTGCGGTTCGACTTCGCCTGGCAGAACCAGCTGTCGGCTCATCAGCTCGCCGACATCGAGGCCGTCGCCAACGAGGCCGTCGCCGCGAACCACACCGTCAACACGTTCGTCACCGACCTGAACAAGGCCAAGTCGATGGGCGCGATGGCCCTGTTCGGCGAGAACTACGGCGACGAGGTCCGGGTCGTCGAGATCGGCGGACCGTTCTCGATGGAACTCTGCGGCGGCACCCACGTGCAGTCGTCGGCACAGATCGGTCAGATCACCATTCTCGGCGAGTCGTCGGTCGGCTCCGGGGCGCGCCGCGTCGAGGCGTTCGTCGGGCTCGACTCCTACCGCTACCTCGCGAAGGAGCGCGCGCTGCTCGCCGGTGTCGCGACCGCGCTGAAGGTGCCGTCCGATGAGGTACCCGGCCGCGTCGAGCAGCTCGTCGAGCGGCTCAAGGTCGCGGAGAAGGAACTCGAGGCGACCAAGGCTGCGGCCGTGCTGGCGTCGGCCGGGACGTTCGTCGACAAGGCCGAGCGGATCGGTGGCCTGCTGCTGGTGGCCGAAGCGGCCCCTGCCGGTGTCGCGGGCAACGACCTGCGCACCCTGGTCACCGACATCCGCGGACGGTTCGGCACCGAACCCGCCGTCGTCGTGCTCCTCGGTGATGCCGACGGCAAGGTGCCGTTCGTGGTCACCGCCAACAAGGCGGCCCAGGATCTCGGTGTGAAGGCGGGCGACCTGGTCGCCGCGTTCGGGCCGAGCATCGGTGGTCGCGGAGGCGGTAAGCCGGAGATGGCCCAGGGCTCGGGCACCGACGCGGCGGGCATCCCGGCCGCGCTCTCGGCGGTGCGCGCCCGCGTCGCCGAGATGGCCGGGTGAGCGAGGCCGATCAGCCCGGCGACCTGGGGCGGGGTCGCCGGATCGGGGTCGATGTCGGCAGCGTCCGGATCGGCGTCGCCGCCAGCGATCCGGACGGGATCCTGGCCACCCCGGTGGAGACCGTGCCGAGGGCCAAGTCCCGCGCCGACAGGTCGGACATCGAGCGACTCGCCGCGATTGTCGCGGAATACGAGGCCGTCGAGGTTATCGTCGGATTGCCGCGGACGCTGCGAGGGGAGAGCGGTTCCGCGGCCGGACTCGCCTCGAAGTTCGCCGCGCAGCTCCGGGACAGGTTGGCGCCCATCCCGGTTCGCATGACCGATGAACGCTTCACGACCGTGACCGCGTCCAGGGCCCTGCGTGAGAGCGGGGTCAAGGCCAAGGGACAGCGGTCGGTGATCGACCAGGCCGCGGCCGTGGCGATCTTGCAAGGATGGTTGGACCAGCGCAGCAGGGCACTGCACTCGGAGCAGTCCCTGCCCTCACAGATGGAGGACGGCCAGTGACCGATACCCGGTCGAGGGGGCCCGAGTTGAGGTCGACCCGCGCGGACGAGCGTCGCGCGCGGGAGGCCGCCGCGGGACGCAAGGGCAGGGGCAAGGCCGTGGTCGCGATCGCCGGGGTCGGCGCCCTCGCGCTGGTCGTTGGTGTCGGCTACGTCGGCGGCAAGAAGCTCCTCGGCGGCGTTGACGTGCCCGAGGACTACGCGGCCGGTCAGTCGGGGGCCGATGTCGTCGTGCAGGTGCACCCTGGTGACACCGCCGACCAGATCGCCACCGAGATGGCCGAGAAGGACGTCGTGAAGAGCGCGTCCGCGTTCTTCAATGCGGCGGTCCAGAACGACGCCATGTCGTCGGTGCAGCCCGGCTTCTACAACCTCAAGTCCCAGGTCCCGGCCTCGCAGGCCGTCGCGGGCCTGGTCGACCCGAATTCCCGCGTCGGTGCGCTGGTGATCTCCGAGGGTCGTCAGCTGCACGACACCAGGGACGTGAACACCGGCGCCACCAAGCGCGGCATCTACACCCTCATCTCCGAGGCGAGCTGCCTGCCGACCGCCTCGGGCCAGCAGCAGTGCGTGAGCGTCGAGGACCTCAAGGCTGCGGGTGCCAACCCGAACCTCGCCGCGCTCGGGGTGCCGGACTGGGCGGCCGCCCGGGTCAAGTCGGTCCCGGACCGAACCCGCCAGCTCGAGGGCCTGATCGCCGCGGGTAAGTGGGACTTCGACCCGAGGGAATCGGCGGCAGAGATCCTGACGACCCTCGTCAGCGGGAGCGCGGCCAAGTACGAGGAGACCGGCATCGACCGGGCGGGGAACGCCGTCGGCCTGAGCCCCTACGACCTGCTCGTCGCGGCCTCGCTGGTCGAGCGGGAGTCGCTGCCGGACGACTTCGGCAAGGTCGCGCGCGTGATCGTCAACCGGCTCGCCGTGCCGCAGCGGCTCGAGCTCGATTCGACGGTCAACTACGCCCTTGACACCACGGAGCTCGCGACGACCGACGGCGACCGCGCGAAGGTCACCCCGTGGAACACCTACGCGATGGACGGACTGCCCGCCACCCCGATCTCGTCACCGAGCATCGGCGCGGTGGAGTCCGTCGAGAAGGCGCCCGCGGGTGACTGGCTGTACTTCGTCACGATCGACAGCAAGGGCACCACGCTGTTCACCAAGAGCTACACCGAGCACCTCGAGAACAGCAAGAAGGCACTGGCGAGCGGGATTCTCGACAGTGGACGCTGATCTGCCACGCAAGGCGGCGGTCCTCGGCAAGCCGATCGGGCACTCCAAGTCGCCGCTGCTGCACCTGGCGGCGTACCGGGCACTCGGCCTGACCGACTGGACCTACGACCGGATCGAATGCACCGGCGAGCAGTTGCCGGGGCTCGTCGGTGGGCTCGGCCCGGAATGGGTCGGGCTCTCGGTGACGATGCCGGGCAAGGTCGCCGCGCTCGAGTTCGCGACCGAACGGACCGAGCGCGCCGTGCAGGTCGGCTCGGCCAACACCCTGGTCCGGGTGCCGGGCGGCTGGCGGGCCGACTGCACCGACGTCGACGGCGTGACCGGCGCCCTCGCCGAGGTCGGCGTCACCGATCTGGGCGGCGCGACCGCGGTCGTGATCGGCGCAGGCGGCACCTCGCGACCGGCGCTGCGGGCGCTGGCGGACCTCGGCGTCGATGCGGTGACGGTCGTCGCCCGCTCCGCCGACCGGGCGGCGGCCTCGCTGGCCTGCGCGGCGGAGATGGGCCTGCGTGCCCGCCACCTGGGCTTCGATGCCGACGCGCTGGCCGCAGTCTGTGCTGACGCTGCGACGGTGGTCAGCACGGTGCCTGCGGACGCGATTGCGCCGTTCGCGAGCGCGGTGGCGCAGGCGCCCGTCGTGTTCGACGCGATCTACGATCCCTGGCCGACGCCGCTCGCAGCCGCGGTCGAGGCGGCCGGCGGGACCGTCGTCGACGGCCTGCGGATGCTGCTGAACCAGGCGTTCGGACAGGTCGAGCAGTTCACCGGCCGTCCGGCCCCGCGCGCGGAGATGGCGGCCGTGGTCGCGCGCTGACGCGCCGCAATCCCTCCACAGCGTCGGATTCATCCCCAGGACGACCGGGATCGGGGTTTCCTGAGGCCGTGGCGGCGCAGGCCGATGAGAGCGTCGGGGCATGGCGATCGGATTGCTCGGCCTGGCTGGATTGCTCACCGGCGTCGCGACGCGTCGGTTCCTGCGCCGCTTCACCCGGGCTGCGCCGCCCTGGTGGGTGGCTGTGCTCGCCGTCGGTTTCGTCGCGGCCGGGCTCGCCTGCCCACCGCTGCCGGCCGCCGCGGCCTGCGCGCTGCTCTGGTGGTGCGTCTGCCTCTCCGCGGTCGACCTGGGGGAGCGCAGGCTGCCGAACGAGCTCACCCTGCCGGGCGCATGCGCGGTGTTCCTGGTCTCGGTACTGCTTGGCCGGGGGATGGCGGCCCTGGTGGGGGCGGCGATGCTGGCCGGCCTCTACCTCGTCGTGCACCTGGTGTCCCCGGCCACGATGGGCGGCGGGGACGTGAAGCTGGCCCTCGGGCTCGGTGCAGCGACGGGTGCGGCTGGCGCCCAGGCGTGGCTGGCTGCGACGGTCGGTGCGGTGGCGCTGACGGCGGCGGCAGGCGGGTGCGCCCTTGCCCTCGGGCGGGGCCGCCGCACACTCGCGCACGGGCCGTCGATGTGCCTGTCGACGCTGTTGGCGTTGAGCCTGGCAGGGGGCGGCTAGCCGGGGACCGGGCCGGTGTGCGTTGACGACCATGTTTCGTGAAAAGATGGGCGGCGTGCTGCGCTGGATAACTGCCGGAGAATCCCATGGTCCCGCCCTCGTCGCCCTCCTTGATGGGATGGTCGCCGGGGTCGAGGTGACCTCCGAGGACATTGCTTCCCAACTCGCCCGCCGTCGCCTCGGCTACGGCCGCGGTGCCCGCATGAGCTTCGAGAAGGACGTCGTGACGGTGGTCGGCGGCGTCCGGCACGGTCGCACGATGGGCGGCCCCGTCGCCATCGAGGTCGCGAACAGCGAGTGGCCCAAGTGGGAGACGGTCATGTCCTCCGACCCGGTGGACGAGGCGCTGCTCAAGGACCTCGCGCGCAACGCGCCGCTGACCCGCCCGCGCCCGGGCCACGCCGACTACTCCGGCATGCTCAAGTACGGATTCGACGACGCCCGTCCCGTCCTGGAGCGGGCCAGTGCCCGCGAGACCGCGGCCAGGGTCGCGGCAGGAACCGTTGCCCGCGCCTTCCTGCGCCAGGTTTTCGGCGTAGAGGTGATCTCCCACGTGATCTCCATCGGTGCCGCCTCGGGCCCCGCCGATTCCCCGGTCCCCGGTCCCGATGACCTCGAGGCCATCGACGCCAGCCCGGTGCGCGCATTCGGCGCCGAGGCCGAGGCCGCGATGATCGCGGAGATCGACGCGGCCAAGCGGGACGGCGACACCCTCGGCGGTGTCGTCGAGGTGGTCGTGCACGGCCTGCCCGTCGGGCTCGGCTCGTTCATCAGCGGTGAGAACCGGCTCGATTCCCGCCTCGCGGCCGCGCTGATGGGCATTCAGGCCATCAAGGGTGTCGAGGTGGGAGACGGCTTCGAGACCTCCCGGCGCCGTGGCAGCGCCGCGCACGACGAGATGCGGCCCGGCCCCGATGGCGTGCTGCGGTCGACGAACCGAGCGGGCGGCCTCGAGGGCGGCATGACCAACGGCGAGGCGCTGCGGGTCCGGGCGGCGATGAAGCCGATCTCCACCGTGCCGAGGGCCCTCGCGACCGTCGACATGTCCACCGGCGAGGAGGCCGTCGCCATCCATCAGCGCAGCGACGTGTGCGCGGTCCCCGCCGCGGGCGTGGTCGCGGAGTCGATGGTGGCACTGGTGGTCGCGCAGGCCGCTCTCGACAAGTTCGGCGGCGACTCGGTCGAGGAGACGATGCGCAACATCGGCGGATACCTCGACTCCGTCCGGGAACGCCTGTCGAGGTGACTCCAAGGGCCGTCCTGATCGGACCGCCGGGCGCCGGTAAGTCCACCATCGGGCGTCGACTGGCGCGGGCGCTGGACGTCGAGATCTTCGACACCGACGCCGCCATCGAGCGCGAGACGGGTAAGACCATCCCGGAGATCTTCGCGCAGGACGGGGAACCGGAGTTCCGCGCGCTCGAGGAGGACATGGTCCGGCGCGCGCTGATCGAGCAGACGGGCATCGTCTCGCTCGGCGGGGGCGCGATCCTGTCCGATGCCACCCGCGACCGGCTGGTCGGCCACACGGTCGTCTACCTGGAGATCAGCGTGGCAGAGGGCCTCAAGCGGACCGGCGCGAACACCTCCCGGCCCCTCCTCAACGGCGGCGACCCGCGCCAGAAGTACCGGGACCTGATGCGGCGGCGGCGACCGCTGTACCGGAAGGTGGCCACCATCCGGGTCCGCACCGACGGGCGAAGTCCGGCCCGCGTGGTGCAGCAGCTCGTCACCAAACTGGGGTAGAGCGGTGGCAGCGACCCAGGCAGAAGCGATCCAGCAGCAGCGCACAGAAGCGGAGAAGCAGACAGTGACCGAACCCGTACGCGTCGAGGTCAAGACCGCCAGTCCCTACCCGGTGATCATCGGCCGCGGATTGCTCGGTGAACTGGTGGACGAACTGATCGGCACCAGGACCGTCGCGATCTTCCACCAGCCGCCGCTCGCGCAGACCGCGGAGGCGGTGCGCGCCGCGCTGGCGGCGAAGGGCATCGACGCCCATCGCGTCGAGATCCCGGACGCGGAGGACGGCAAGGACCTCGCCGTCGCCGGCTTCTGCTGGGAGGTCCTCGGCCGCATCGGCCTGACCCGCAGCGACGCCGTGGTGAGCCTCGGCGGCGGCGCGGCCACCGACCTGGCCGGGTTCGTCGCGGCCACCTGGATGCGCGGGGTGCGGATCGTGCACGTGCCGACCACCCTGCTCGCGATGGTGGACGCGGCCGTCGGCGGCAAGACCGGCATCAACACCGACGCAGGCAAGAACCTGGTCGGTTCGTTCCACGAGCCGTCCGCGGTGCTGATCGACCTGGCGACCCTGGAAACGGTGCCGCGCAACGAGATCGTCGCCGGCATGGCCGAGGTGATCAAGACCGGGTTCATCGCGGACCCGACGATCCTCGAGCTCATCGAGCGGGACCCCGAGGCGGCCCTCGACCCGACAGGGGAGGTGCTGCCCGAGCTGATCCGCCGGTCCGTTGAGGTGAAGGCGAAGGTCGTCGCCGCCGACCTCAAGGAGTCGGACCTGCGCGAGATCCTCAACTACGGGCACACCCTCGGCCACGCGATCGAGCGCCGCGAGAAGTACCGGTGGCGGCACGGCGCTGCGGTGTCGGTCGGCCTGGTGTTCGCCGCCGAGCTGGGCCGGCTCGCGGGCAGGCTCGACGACGCCACCGCGGAGCGGCACCGCACCATCCTCGAGAGCGTCGGCCTGCCCACCACCTACGACGCGTCCGCCTTCGCGGACCTGGTCAAGGGCATGCAGACGGACAAGAAGAACCGGGCGGGCATGCTGCGGTTCGTCGTACTGGACGGGTTGGCGAAGCCGGGACGGCTCGAGGGCCCTGACCCGACGCTGCTCGCGGCCGCCTACTCCGCGGTTGCCCGCGAGGACCAGCCGGGCACGAGCGGCACGGTGCTGCTGTGAGGGTCCAGGTCCTCAACGGACCGAACCTCGGCCGGCTCGGCAAGCGGCAGCCCGAGGTGTACGGCGCCACGACGTACGCCGACCTCGTCGCGCTCTGTGAGACGGCCGCGGCGGAACTGGGCATCGAGGTGACGGTCCGCCAGTCCGACAGCGAGGCCGAGCTGCTCGGCTGGATCCACGACGCCGCCGACGCGGGCGAACCGGTTGTGCTCAACGCGGGCGCGCTCACCCACACCTCGATCGCGCTGCGGGACGCGTGCGCCGAGCTGGAGGCGGGCCTGGTCGAGGTGCACATCTCGAACGTGCACGCCCGCGAGGACTTCCGGCACCACTCGTACCTGAGCGCGATCGCGACCGGCGTCATCGTCGGGTGTGGCGTCGCGGGGTACCCGCTCGCGCTGCGGTTCCTCGCCGAGCGTTAGACGAACTGTGAGTGGGTTTCACCCCAGCTGGGGTGAAACCCACTCACAGGCGCGCAGCGCTGTTACTTACCGTTCTCGGGCTTGATGGCCTCGAAGACCTCGGTGGGCGCGTCGTCGACGTAGTGCCGACCGCCGTCCGCGCTCTGGTCGCCTGCGGCCTGCTGCTGGGCGGCCTGATCGTTCTCGTAGTAGCCCTGATCGCTCTCGTCGTAGGCCTGGCCGGTGCCGTGCTCGTAGGACCACTCGGAGGCCTCGTAGTTCTCCTCCGCGGCCTCGACCACGTCGTAGTCCTGTTCGCTCGCGTACGCGCCTGCGGCCCCAGCGCCTGCTGCGCCCGGCGAGACGTGGGCAGGCGTCGCCGGGGCCTTGCGCCGAACGAGGAACCGTCCGACCGCCACCGCGAGCATCGCGGGCAGGAAGACGAGCAGGATGGTGAAGGCAGCCCCGGAGGTGAGCTCGAAGAACAGCGTGTTGTCGCCGACGGCGATGCCGGAGATGGTGCCGATCAGCCAGGTCACCGCGCCTGCCAGCACACCCGCGAGGGCGGCGGCCTTGAGCCACATCATGGTCAGGTCGGCGCCGGACTCCTCGTCCACCGCGGTGCGCGCGTCCCTGATGCCGTCGAGCCCGCCCCACAGCAGTGCGACCAGCACCACGAACGCGAGCGAGACCCACCGCAAGGACGATCCGTGCAGGGGCCACTGCGTGACCGCGAGTCCGAGCACCACCCTCGTCACGACATGCACCGACGCCATACCCAGACCACGAAGAAGCCACGAGTTCATGGCGACAGCGTAACGACCGCTCAATGGGACCTGTGGCCTAACCCACACGTGGCGCGGCGAGGGCCCTCGCGAGGGGCGGACGCTGCCGTAGGTTGAGCTCATGTCGACCGTCGATCACGGGTCCCGCCGGGCCGCACTGCGCACACTGCTCACCGACTGGGGCGTCGAGGCGCTCTTGGTGACCGATCTGCTCAACATCAGGTACCTCACGGGGTTCACGGGGTCGAATGCCGCGCTGCTCGTCGACGCGCGCGACGAACCGGGTGCCGAGTCGCGGACCCTCATCTGCACCGACGGCCGGTACCTGATCCAGGTCGGCGAGCAGGTGCCGGACCTCGAGGCGGTGATCGACAGGGCCAGCGCCGCCCACCTGATCGGCCGCTGCGCCGATGCAGGCCCGGTGCGGCTCGGCTTCGAGAGCCACGTGGTGACCGTCGACGAGCTCGCCGCCTGGCAGGAACTGGCGCCGTCGCTGGAGATGACCAGGGCGCCGCGGCTGGTCGAGCGGCTCCGCATGGTCAAGGACGAGCACGAGGTGGGGCTGCTGCGGCGAGCGTGCGCCGCGGCGGACCTCGCCCTCGCCGTCCTCGTCGAGCGCGGGGGACTGCGCCCGGGTCGGACCGAGCGGGAGGTCGGACGGGAACTGGAGTTCCTGATGCTCGAGCACGGCGCGGACGGCATCTCGTTCGAGACGATCGTCGCGGCGGGCGCGAACTCGGCGATCCCGCACCACCGTCCGACCGACGCCACGCTCGCCGCGGGGGACTTCGTCAAGCTCGACTTCGGGGCGACGGTCGAGGGGTACCACTCGGACATGACCAGGACGTTCGTGCTCGGCGCGGCGGCGGACTGGCAGCGTGAGGTGTACGAGCTCGTGGCGACCGCGCAGGCCGCGGGCCGGGCCGCCCTCGCGCCGGGCGTGGAGGTCGCCGCGGTGGACGCCGCGGCCCGGTCGGTCATCGAGTCAGCGGGCTACGGGGAGCTGTTCCTGCACGGTCTCGGGCACGGCGTGGGGCTGGAGATCCACGAAGCACCGGGGATCGGCAAGCTCGGCACCGGTACACTGCTAGCCGGTGCTGCGGTGACGGTCGAGCCCGGTGTGTACTTCTCCGGTCGCGGAGGCGTCAGGATCGAGGACACGCTCGTCGTTCGCGAGCAGGAGCCCGAGCTCCTCACCCTCACCACCAAGGATCTCGTAATCGTCTGAAGGAGACGCGAAGTAAGTGGCTGATACCAGTGATTTCAAGAACGGGCTCGTGCTGAAGATCGAGGGCCAGCTCTGGCAGATCATCGAGTTCCAGCACGTGAAGCCGGGCAAGGGCCCCGCGTTCGTGCGGACCAAGCTCAAGAACGTGCTCTCCGGCAAGACCGTGGACAAGACCTTCAACGCGGGCGTCAAGGTGGAGACCGCGACCGTCGACCGTCGCGACATGACGTACCTCTACCACGACGGTAGCGACTACATCTTCATGGACGGCGACACCTACGACCAGATCTCGATCAACGAGGCCACCGTCGGCGACGGCGCGCGCTTCCTGCTCGAGAACATGCAGGTCCAGGTCGCGACCCACGACGACGCCCCGCTGTTCGTCGAGCTCCCGGTGACCGTCGAGCTCGTCGTCCAGCACACCGATCCCGGCCTGCAGGGCGACCGTTCGACCGGTGGCACCAAGCCCGCCACCCTCGAGACCGGCGCCGAGGTGCAGGTTCCGCTGTTCATCAACACCGGCGACAAGCTCAAGATCGACTCGCGGGACGGCAACTACCTGGGCCGTGTGAACTCGTAGCGTGTCCGGCAGTCAGAAGAAGCTCGGGGCCAGGCACAAGGCCCGTAAGCGCGCTGTCGATTTCCTCTTCGAGGCGGAAGCGCGCGACCTCGACCCGGTCGATCTCGCGACCGAGCGGGCCGAGCTCGCCGGAACGGACGACGCCGTCGCCCCGGTGAGCCCGTACACCGTCACCCTGGTGACCGGCGTCGCGGAGAACCTCGACCGGCTGGACCGGGTCATCGCCGACCACCTGCAGGACTGGACGCTCGAGCGCCTGCCCGCGGTGGACCGCGCGATCCTGCGAATCGCCGTGTGGGAGCTCTTCCACGCCACCGACGTGCCGCCCGTGGTGGCGGTCGACGAGGCCGTCGAGTTGGCCAAGGAGTTGTCCACCGACGACTCGCCGGGATTCATCAACGGGGTCCTCGGCCAGGTCGTGCTCGTCGCGCCGCAGGTGCGGGCCGCCGCGGCCGCCACCTCGCAGCGCGCGGAGGCCGCGCAAGAGCCGGGCACCGACGCCTGATCCTGCGCCGAAGTACACGCGAACGCCGCGGACCGATCACGGTCCGCGGCGTTCGTCGTCCGGCCGTGGACACGGTCGAACCGGGGGTTCGACTGTGGCTCAGCACACCCCGAACCGCTTCGGTTTCCTGGTCGGCGCGCTGATAGGCTGGCGGGCGTCAGACATCCTTTAACGATCCGTCCAGAGAGGCGGAGAAGGAGGTCCAGCTTGCTCACGCCCGAGCCATCCTCCGCCGATTCATCGGCCCAGGATCACCCTGTCACCAGGGAGCTGCTCTCTTCCGCCGACGTTGGTCGGACGATCGCGCGGATCGCGCACCAGATCATCGAGAAGACCGCGCTCGACGCCGAGACCGACCCGCCCCGCGTGGTGTTGATCGGGATCCCGACGCGCGGCACCACCCTCGCCAACCGGCTGGCGAACAAGATCGAGGAGTTCTCGGGTGTCCGTCCCCCGACCGGCTCGCTCGACATCACCCTGTACCGCGACGATCTGCGGACCAAGCCGCATCGGCCGCTCGAGCGCACCTCCGTGCCCGAGGGCGGGGTCGACCAGGCGCTCGTGGTCCTCGTCGACGACGTGCTGTTCTCCGGGCGGACCGTGCGCTCGGCGCTCGACGCGCTCCGTGACCTGGGCAGGCCCAAGGCCGTCCAGCTCGCGGTCCTGGTCGATCGCGGCCACCGCGAGCTCCCGCTGCGGGCCGACTTCGTCGGCAAGAACGTGCCGACCGCGCGCACCGAGGACGTCAAGGTGCAGTTGGTCGAGCACGACGGGGTCGACAGCGTGACGCTGAGCGGTGGGGCCAAGGCCGCACCGCACGGCGACGGGAACAAGGCGAGCGGGGAGCCGAATCTGTGAAGCATCTGTTGTCGGTTTCGGATCTGACCCTCGAGAGCGCGACAGGCCTGCTCGACGAGGCCGAACGTTTCGAGCAGGCGCTGCTCGGGCGCGAGGTCCGCAAGCTCCCGACGCTGCGGGGACGCACCGTGATGACGGTGTTCTTCGAGAACTCGACAAGAACCAGGGTGTCCTTCGAGGTCGCGGGCAAGTGGATGAGCGCCGACGTGATCAACGTCAGCGCCAGCAGTTCCTCGGTGTCGAAGGGTGAGTCGCTACGGGACACCGCGATGACCCTGCGTGCCGCGGGGGCCGACGCGCTGATCGTGCGGCACCCGGCCTCCGGTGCGGCGCACCGGATCGCGGAGTGGACCGCGGACGGCGACGACGGCCCTGCCGTGATCAACGCCGGTGACGGCACCCACGAGCACCCCACCCAGGCGCTGCTGGACGCGCTGACCCTGCGGCAGCGGCTCGGCTCCATCGCGGGCAAGCGGGTCGCGATCGTCGGCGACATCCTGCACAGCCGGGTGGCCAGGTCGAACGCCTTCCTGCTGTCCACGCTCGGCGCGGAGGTGGTGCTGGTCGCGCCGCCCACCCTGCTGCCGGTCGGGGTGTCGAGCTGGCCGGTGACCGTGTCGCATTCGCTGGACGCGGAACTGCCGGGTGTCGACGCGGTGCTGATGCTGCGGGTGCAGGCCGAGCGCATGAACGGCGGGTTCTTCCCGTCGCCGCGCGAGTACTCGATCACCTACGGGCTGTCCGAGAAGCGGCTCGGCATGCTCGCCGAGCATGCCGTCGTCCTGCACCCGGGCCCGATGCTGCGTGGCATGGAGATCGCGTCGGCGGTCGCGGATTCACCGAAAGCTGCAGTGTTGCAGCAGGTTACGAACGGAGTTCACATTCGCATGGCTGTCCTGTTCGGGTTGTTGGTCGGTACCGAGGAAGGTGCAGCGCTGTGAGCGACGTGATCATCCGCGGGGCGCGGATCTACGGCGAGGGCGAGCCGCAGGACGTGCTGATCTCGGGCGGTGAGATCCGCGGGATCGGTGCGGGACTGGACGCACCCGAGGGCGCCGAGGTCATCGAGGCGGCCGGCCAGGTGCTGCTGCCCGGCTTCGTCGACCTGCACACGCATCTGCGCGAACCCGGCCGCGAGGACACCGAGACCATCGAGTCCGGTTCGGCCGCGGGGGCGCTCGGCGGATACACCGCGGTGTTCGCGATGGCCAACACGAGCCCGGTCGCCGACTCCGTCGTGATCACCGACCACGTGTGGCGCAGGGGGCAGGAGGTCGGCCTTGTCGACGTGCACCCGGTCGGCGCGGTCACCGTCGGGCTCGAGGGCAAGCAGCTCGCGGAGATGGCCACCATGGCGTCTGGCATCGGCAAGGTCAAGATGTTCTCCGACGACGGACACTGCGTGTACGACCCGCTCATCATGCGCCGCGCGCTCGAGTACTCCAGCGCGCTCGGGGTGCTGATCGCCCAGCACGCGGAGGAGCCGCGGCTGACCGTCGGCGCCGTCGCGCACGAGGGCCCGACCGCCGCCCGGCTCGGCCTTGCCGGCTGGCCGCGGGCCGCCGAGGAGTCCATCGTCGCCCGCGACGCGCTGCTGGCCAGGGACGCGGGCGCCCGCGTGCACATCTGCCACGCCTCCACCGCGGGCACCGTCGAGCTGATGAAGTGGGCCCGCGGACAGGGCATCTCGATCACCGCCGAGGTCACCCCGCACCACCTGCTGCTCGACGACTCGCGGCTGGAGACCTACGACGCGGTGAACCGGGTGAACCCGCCGCTGCGCGAGCAAAGCGACATCGCCGCGCTGCGGCAGGGCCTGGCCGACGGCGTCATCGACTGCGTCGCCACCGACCACGCCCCGCACGCCGAGCAGGACAAGTGCTGCGAGTTCTCGGCCGCGAGGCCGGGCATGCTCGGGCTGGAGACGGCGCTGGCGATCGTCGCGCAGACGATGGTCGAGACCGGCCTGCTGGACTGGCGCGGGGTCGCCCGGGTGATGAGCGAGCGGCCCGCCGAGATCGTCGGACTGAGCGATCAGGGTCGGCCGATCGCGGTCGGCGAGCCCGCCAACCTGACGCTGGTCGACCCGGATCGCGAGTGGACGGTGCGGGCACCGGAGCTGGCGTCGATCGCTCAGAACAGCCCGTTCGACGCGATGACCTTCGGCGCCAGGGTCACCACCACCCTGCTGCGCGGTCGGGTCACCGTCGGGGACGGGCAGGTGCGGCCATGAGTACGGACCGGATCCTGCTGACGCTCGGCTTCCTGCTGTTCTGGGTGCTGATGGTGGCGCTGATGTACCGGGGCTGGAAGAAGCGGGCGGGCCGTCAGGCGGATGCGATCGGGGAGCTGCCCGCGGTGCCTGCCGACCTGGGCGCGCTGCTGATCCCGCCGAGCAGCGGTCTGTACGTGGGCAGCACGCTCGCGCCCAGCTGGCAGGACCGGATCGCGGTGGGGGACATCGGCTTCCGCGCGACCGGCGATCTCAGCAGGCACGAGAAGGGTGTGCTGCTCGAGCGAGACGGCGCCTCGGCGATCTGGATCCCGCAGGCCTCGATCCGGGCGATCCGGACCGAACGCGGGCTCGCGGGCAAGGTCATGAGCAAGGACGGGGTCCTGGTGATCCGGTGGGAGCTGCCCACCGGAACGGAGATCGACACCGGATTCCGTGGAGACGACAAGAGTGTGTACCCGGCATGGGTGAACGGAGAGAACGCGTGAGTGACAGCTTTGAATCAGCGAGCGGCACAGGACCGGCGGCCCTGGTCCTCGAGGACGGGCGGATCTTCCGCGGCGCCAGCTTCGGTGCGGTCGGCCAGACCCTCGGCGAGGCGGTCTTCAGCACCGGCATGACGGGCTACCAGGAGACGCTCACCGACCCGAGCTACCACCGTCAGATCGTGGTCTCCACCGCCCCGCAGATCGGCAACACCGGCTGGAACGGTGAGGACGGCGAGGCGCTGAGCGCGGGCCGCCAGGCCTCCGGCGACTCCAACAAGATCTGGGTGGCAGGCTACGTGGTCCGCGATCCCGCGCGCCGCACCTCGAGCTGGCGCGCCACTGGGTCGCTGCAGGACGAGCTCGTCCGGCAGGGCATCGTCGGCATCGCGGGCATCGACACCAGGGCCCTGGTCCGGCACCTGCGCACCCGCGGTTCCATGCGGGCCGGTGTCTTCTCCGGCGCGGCTCTGACCGACGACGCCACCATGCTGCAGGCCGTCAAGGACCAGCCGTCCATGCTCGGCGCCGACCTCGCGGGTGAGGTCAGCACCGACAGCGGCTACATCATCGAGCCGCTCGGCGGCGAGGCCCGGTTCACGGTCGCGGCCATCGACCTCGGCATCAAGACCAACACCCCGCGGATGTTCGCCCAGCGCGGCATCCGGGTGCACGTGCTGCCCTCGAACGCGAGCCTCGAGCAGATCCTCGACCTCGGCGCGGACGGGGTGTTCCTGTCCAACGGCCCCGGCGACCCGGCCACCGCCGACGGCGCGGTCCACCTGACCAAGGAGGTGCTCGGGCAGGGACTGCCGCTGTTCGGCATCTGCTTCGGCAACCAGATCCTCGGCCGCGCGCTCGGCCTGAGCACCTACAAGATGAAGTTCGGCCACCGGGGCATCAACATCCCGGTGATCGAGCACGGCACCGGGCGGATCGCGATCACCGCGCAGAACCACGGGTTCGCGCTCGAGGGCGAGGCAGGCCAGGAGTTCGACACCCCGTTCGGCCGCGCCGTGATCAGCCACACCTGCGCCAACGACGGCGCCGTCGAGGGCGTTCGCCTGCTCGACGACTCGGCCTTCTCGGTGCAGTACCACCCCGAGGCCGCGGCGGGTCCGCACGATGCCGCCTACCTGTTCGACCGCTTCACCAGCCTGCTCGAGGGAGTCAAGAAGTAATGCCACGTCGCACAGATCTCAAGCACATCCTGGTGATCGGTTCCGGACCGATCGTCATCGGCCAGGCCTGCGAGTTCGACTACTCGGGCACCCAGGCGTGTCGCGTGCTGCGCGAGGAGGGCCTGCGCGTGTCGCTGGTCAACTCCAACCCGGCCACGATCATGACCGACCCCGAGTTCGCCGACGCCACCTACGTCGAGCCGATCACCGCCGAGTTCGTCGAGAAGGTCATCGCTCGCGAGGCCGAGCAGGGCCACAAGATCGACGCCGTGCTCGCCACCCTCGGCGGCCAGACCGCGCTGAACACCGCGGTCGCGCTGCACGAGCAGGGCATCCTCGAGAAGTACGACGTCGAGCTGATCGGCGCCGACTTCGACGCCATCCAGCGCGGCGAGGACCGGCAGAAGTTCAAGGACATCGTCGCCAAGGTCGGCGGCGAGTCCGCGCGCTCGCGGGTCTGCTTCTCGATGGAGGAGGTGCACGACACCGTTGCCGAGCTCGGCTACCCGGTCGTCGTGCGGCCCTCGTTCACCATGGGCGGCCTCGGCTCCGGCATGGCGTACGACGTGGACGACCTCAACCGGATCGCCGGTGGCGGCCTGGCCGCCTCGCCGACCGCGAACGTGCTCATCGAGGAGTCCATCCTCGGCTGGAAGGAGTACGAGCTCGAGCTGATGCGCGACGGCCGCGACAACGTGGTCATCATCTGCTCGATCGAGAACGTCGACCCGGTCGGCGTGCACACCGGCGACTCGGTGACCGTGGCCCCGGCCATGACGCTGACCGACCGCGAGTACCAGAAGATGCGCGACCTCTCCATCGACATCCTGCGCGAGGTCGGCGTCGACACCGGCGGCTGCAACATCCAGTTCGCGATGGACCCGACCGACGGCCGCCTGGTCGTCATCGAGATGAACCCGCGCGTCTCGCGCTCGTCCGCGCTGGCGTCGAAGGCGACCGGCTACCCGATCGCGAAGATGGCCGCGAAGCTGGCCATCGGCTACACGCTCGACGAGATCGTCAACGACATCACCGGCGAGACCCCGGCCTGTTTCGAGCCGACCCTCGACTACGTCGTGGTGAAGGCGCCCCGCTTCGCGTTCGAGAAGTTCCCCGGCGCCGACGGCACCCTGACCACCACCATGAAGTCGGTCGGCGAGGCGATGTCGATCGGCCGCAACTTCACCGAGGCCTTCGGCAAGGTGATGAGGTCGCTCGAGACCAAGCGCGCCGGTTACTGGACCGGGCCCGACGTCGAGGGCGACGACCTGGACGCGCTGCTCGCGGACCTCAGCGTGCCGCAGGACGGCCGGATGTACGGCATCGAGCGGGCGTTCGCGCTCGGCGCGACCGTCGAGCAGCTCTTCGAGGCCACCAAGATCGACCCGTGGTTCCTCGACCAGTTCCAGCAGATCCACGAGATGGGGGAGCAGGTTCGCGCGGCCGAGGCGCTCGACGAGGCGACCCTACGCCAGGCCAAGTACCACGGCCTGTCCGACCGGCAGATCGCCGCGCTGCGTCCCGAGTTCGGCGACGGCCCGGCCGGCGAGGACGCGGTCCGCGCGCTGCGCGACGAGCTGAAGGTGCGCCCGGTCTACAAGACCGTCGACACCTGCGCCGCCGAGTTCGAGGCCAAGACGCCGTACCACTACTCCACGTACGAGCTCGATCCCGAGGCGGAGTCCGAGGTCGCGCCGCAGACCGAGCGGCCCAAGGTGCTGATCCTCGGCTCGGGACCGAACCGCATCGGTCAGGGCATCGAGTTCGACTACTCCTGCGTGCACGCCGCGCTGACGCTGTCCGAGGCCGGCTACGAGACCGTCATGGTGAACTGCAACCCGGAGACCGTCTCCACCGACTACGACACCGCGGACCGGCTGTACTTCGAGCCGCTGACCTTCGAGGACGTGCTCGAGGTCTACCGCGCCGAGTCGGCATCGGGCACGGTCGCGGGCGTGATCGTCCAGCTCGGCGGTCAGACCCCGCTCGGCCTGGCGAAGCGGCTCAAGGCAGCGGGGGTGCCGATCGTCGGCACCAGCCCCGAGGCCATCGATCTCGCGGAGGACCGCGGCGAGTTCGGCCGCGTGCTCACCGAGGCCGGCCTGCCCGCGCCGAAGTTCGGCACCGCGACCACCTTCGACGGTGCTCGCGAGATCGCGGGCGGCATCGGCTACCCGGTGCTGGTGCGTCCGTCCTACGTGCTCGGCGGCCGCGGCATGGAGATCGTGTACGACGAGAAGTCGCTGCAGGACTACATCTCTCGCGCCACCGAGATCTCCGACGACCGCCCGGTCCTGGTGGACCGGTTCCTGGAGGATGCGGTCGAGATCGACGTCGACGCGCTGTGCGACGGCACCGAGGTGTACCTCGGCGGCGTGATGGAGCACATCGAGGAGGCAGGCATCCACTCCGGCGACTCGGCATGCGCGCTGCCGCCGATCACGCTCGGTAAGGCGGACCTCGAGAACGTCCGGCGCTCGACCGAGGCCCTCGCGAAGGGAATCGGGGTCAAGGGCCTGCTGAACGTGCAGTACGCGCTCAAGGACGACATCCTGTACGTCCTCGAGGCGAACCCGCGCGCCAGCCGCACGGTGCCGTTCGTGTCCAAGGCCACGGCGGTGCAGCTGGCCAAGGCCTGCGCCCGGGTGATGCTCGGCGAGTCCATCGCCGACCTGCGCGCGAGCGGGGTCCTACCGGCCACAGGGGACGGCGGCAACACCCCGGCGGGCGCGCCGATCGCGGTCAAGGAGGCGGTGCTCCCGTTCAACCGCTTCCGCAGGGCCGACGGTACCGGCGTCGACACGCTGCTGAGCCCGGAGATGAAGTCCACCGGCGAGGTGATGGGCATCGACGCGGACTTCGGTACCGCGTTCGCCAAGAGCCAGACCGCCGCGTACGGCTCGCTGCCGACCAGCGGCGCGGTGTTCGTCTCGGTCGCGAACAAGGACAAGCGGTCGCTGATCTTCCCGGTCAAGCGGCTCGCCGACCTCGGCTTCACGATCCTGGCCACCGAGGGCACCGCGGACGTGCTGCGGCGAAACGGCATCACCTGCGAGGAGGTGCACAAGCAGTCCGGCGAGGACCTGCCCGAGGGCGCACGCACCATCGTCGACCAGATCAAGGCAGGTGAGGTCGACATGGTGATCAACACCCCGTACGGCAACTCCGGTCCTCGCGTGGACGGCTACGAGATCCGCAGCGCGGCGGTGTCGGTGAACATCCCGTGCATCACCACCGTCCAGGGTGCCTCGGCGGCGGTCCAGGGCATCGAGGCGGGCATCAGGGGCGACATCGGTGTGCGCTCGCTGCAGGACCTGCACGCGGCGCTGCGCGAGCCGGGACAGAAGTGAGCCAGCTCAGCTGGGGCAGCCGGCTCCGGTCCGCCATAGCGGACCGGGGCAGGCTGTGCGTGGGCATCGACCCGCACCCGTCGCTGCTGCGGGCGTGGGGGCTCCCAGAGACCGCTGGGGGCGTCGAGACCTTCGCGGAGATATGCGTGGAGGCCTTCGTCGGCGATGTGGCGCTGGTGAAGCCACAGGTGGCCTTCTTCGAGGCATACGGGTCGGCCGGGTACGCGGTGCTCGAGCGGACCATCTCGGTGGTGCGCGCGGCCGGCACGCTCGTCATCGCCGATGCCAAGCGGGGCGACATCGGTTCGACCATGGCGGCGTACTCGCAGGCCTGGCTCGGCGAGGACACGCCGCTGGCGTCGGACGCAGTGACGGTCTCGCCCTATCTCGGGTTCGGCGCGCTCGAGCCCGCCGTCGAGTTGGCGACCGAGCACGGCAGGGGACTCTTCGTGCTCGCCCGTACCTCCAATCCCGAGGGTGGCCGGTTGCAGGGCGCCCGGTTGCTGGGTGGTCAGCTCGACGCTGCCGACCTTTCGGGCGTTTCTGCTGGTGAGAGTGTGTCGGTGGCGCAATCGATCGTTGACGCGGCCGTCGCGCAGAACCGGGACGGACTGGACACGGTTGGCCTGGTGGTCGGTGCGACACGCGGACACGGATTGGATTTATCGGAATTTTCCGGGCCGATTCTCGCGCCCGGCCTCGGTGCGCAGGGCGCCACCGTCGCCGATCTGGCCGAGATTTTCCGTGATTCTCGAGAGTTGTTGCTGCCCAACACTTCTCGAGATGTTCTTCGGCACGGGCCGTCGGTTTCCGCGCTTCGCGAGGCCGCGGAGCGGGTCAGGGACGACGTCGAGAACGGGCTCGCATAACCCACCGGAATTACGCGCTGACCTGGGGGGTGGGTTCGCAATCGGCGCCCGGCGTGAGTACGGTCGCTATCGCTGCTGGTTAACCGGTGGCAGAAGACTATTTGCACACGACGAGACGGAGGAACCGTGGCCCTTCCCCAGTTGACTGATGAGCAGCGCGCCGCTGCTTTGGAGAAGGCGGCTGCAGCCCGTAAGGCCAGGGCTGAGCTCAAGGAGCGCCTCAAGCGCGGCGGCACCGACCTGAAGCAGGTCCTCAAGGATGCCGAAGAGAACGAGATCCTCGGCAAGATGAAGGTGTCCGCACTGCTCGAGGCCCTGCCCAAGGTGGGCAAGGTCAAGGCGCAGGAAATCATGACCGAGCTGGAGATCGCTCCGACCCGTCGCCTCCGTGGCCTCGGTGATCGGCAGCGCAAGGCTCTGCTCACCAGGTTCGATTTCGACGCTGAGTAGGAATCTGGTGGCTGACACAGACAACGTGTCAGACAACAGCAAGACCACCCCGGCTTCGAACAGCGGGGAAAGCACAGCGCAGAGGGGCCGGCTGGTTGTACTGGCCGGCCCCTCAGCCGTGGGCAAGTCGAGTGTGGTGCGCAAGCTCCACGATCGACTTCCCGACCTGGTCTTCAGCGTGTCTGCCACGACGAGAGACCCGCGGCCCGGCGAGGTCGACGGCAAGGACTACACGTTCGTCACCGCTGCCGAGTTCGAGCGGATGATCGCCGCGGGCGAGATGCTCGAATGGGCGGAGATCCACGGTGGGCTGCAGCGGTCGGGCACTCCGGCCGCGCCGGTTGTCGCGGCCCTCGAGGCGGGGCATCCCGTGCTCGTGGAGGTCGACCTGGCAGGCGCCCGTGCCGTCCGGGCGGCGATGCCGGAGGCGATTCTGGCCTTCCTCGCGCCGCCGAGCTGGGAGGAGCTGGTGTCCCGGCTGACCGGTCGCGGCACCGAGTCGGCGGACGTCGTCGCCCGCCGGCTGGAGACCGCGAAGGTCGAATTGGCGGCCAAGGACGAGTTCGACACGGTGATCGTCAACGAGGATGTCGACCGTGCGTGCGACGAGTTGGTATCCTTGTTGGTTGGAACGCCGCGATAGTCGGCGTTCGTTCAGGATTCTGTCTAGAAAACAGCACCGATCACGACTAGCAGCACCTTTGCTCGAACCTGCAGTTCTCAGAAGTAGTTGCAGTTGAAACAAGCGCCGACCACCACAGGAGATTCGCCAGTGAGCGCAACTCAAGCAGCCTTGTCCGACGCCGAGCGCCACGGCGTCCCGGCGTACGACACACCGTTGGGCATCACCAACCCGCCGATCGACGAGCTGCTCGCCCGCACCTCCTCGAAGTACGCCCTGGTGATCTACTCGGCCAAGCGTGCCCGCCAGATCAACGACTACTACAACCAGCTCGGTGACGGCATCCTCGAGTACGTCGGCCCGCTGGTCGAGCCGGGCCTCCAGGAGAAGCCGCTCTCCATCGCGCTGCGCGAGATCCACTCCGATCTGCTCGAGCACACCGAGGGCGAGTGATACAGAGCCCGTGAGCGAGCTCCTATCGGATTCCGCCGACCGACCCCGCCGCATCGTCGTCGGGGTCGGCGGCGGAATTGCCGCATACAAGGCCTGTTCGATCATCCGCAGCTTCACCGAGAGCGGCCACCACGTGCGGGTGATCCCCACGGACTCGGCGCTGGAGTTCGTCGGACGCGCGACGTTCGAGGCGCTGTCCGGCAACCCGGTGCAGACGGGGGTCTTCGCCGATGTCCCGCAGGTGCCGCACGTGCGGCTCGGCCAGGAGGCCGACCTGGTGGTGATCGCGCCCGCGACGGCCGACCTGATGGCCAGGGCCGCGCACGGGCGCGCCGACGATCTGCTCACCGCGACCCTGCTCACGGCGCGGTGCCCGGTGGTGTTCGCGCCCGCGATGCACACCGAGATGTGGGAGCACCCCGCGACGGTCGCGAACGTGGCGACCCTGCGCGAACGCGGAGCCTGCGTGATCGAGCCCGCTTCGGGACGGCTCACCGGCAAGGATACCGGCGCGGGCAGGCTGCCCGAGCCGGACGAGATCGTCGGGCTGGCGACCCTGCTGCTCGAACGGCCCGACGCCCTCCGCCGCGACCTCGTCGGTCGCAAGATCCTGGTGTCCGCCGGCGGTACCCGTGAACCCCTCGACCCGGTCCGGTTCCTCGGCAACCGCAGCTCGGGCAAGCAGGGCTACGCCATCGCCCGGCTCGCCGCGCAGCGCGGCGCCGAGGTGACCCTGATCGCCGGATACACCGCGGACCTGGCCGATCCGGCCGCGCTCGAGGTGATCCGGATCCGCACCGCCGGCGAGCTGAAAGAGGCCGTTGACAAGGCGGCGGTCGCCGCGGAGGCGGTCGTGATGGCCGCGGCCGTCGCGGACTTCCGGCCGTCCACCATCGCCGACAGCAAGATCAAGAAGGGCGCAGACGAGCCCGACACGATCCCGCTGACCCGCAACGAGGACATCCTGGCCGGGCTCGTCCGGTCGCGACGCGACGGCGACCTGCCGAACACCTCCGTGATCGTCGGGTTCGCGGCCGAGACCGGGGACGCGCACGGCGACGTGCTCACGCACGCGCGCTCGAAGCTCGCCAGGAAGGGCTGCGACCTGCTCGTGGTCAACGCGGTCGGGGAGGGCAAGGCGTTCGAGGTCGACCACAACGACGGCTGGCTGCTCGGCGCCGACGGCTCCGAGACCGCGTTGGAGTACGGCTCCAAGGCCCTGATGGCCAGCCGGGTGCTCGACGCCCTGGTGTCCTTGCTGGAGCGTGGCGGGGCCGCGCACGCGCAGAACGGTCCGGCCTCGTAGTCTGGAAGTCGGACCCTTTGTCGTCGTCCTCGGCGCGGAGGGAATACATTTCCGCTGATTTCGTTTTTCTGCTGAATTCAATGGTTCATATCCGTCGTACCCCGCACTAGGGTCTGTGGGGCAATACCAACGCTGTGGCGAGAGGGAGATCTGTGAGCAAGTCCGGCAGTCGGCTATTCACCAGTGAGTCTGTGACCGAGGGACACCCGGACAAGATCTGTGATGCGATCAGCGACTCCATTCTCGACGCATTGCTCGAACAGGACCCGCGCAGCCGGGTCGCGGTCGAGACGCTGGTGACCACCGGCCAGGTGCACGTGGCGGGCGAGGTCACCACCTCCGCCTACGCGGACATTCCCAAGATCGTCCGCGACAAGGTCCTCGAGATCGGCTACGACTCCTCGGCCAAGGGCTTCGACGGCAACTCCTGCGGCGTGAACATCGCGATCGGCGCGCAGTCCCCTGAGATCGCGCAGGGCGTCGACCACTCGCACGAGGCCCGCGTCGACGGCATCACCGACGACGAGATCGACCGCCAGGGCGCGGGCGACCAGGGCCTGATGTTCGGGTACGCCTGCACCGACACGCCCGAGCTGATGCCGCTGCCGATCGCGCTCGCGCACCGGCTCTCGCGCAGGCTCACGGTGGTGCGCAAGACCGGCGTGCTGCCCTACCTGCGCCCGGACGGCAAGACCCAGGTCACCATCGAGTACGACGGGGACAAGGCGGTCCGGCTGGACACCGTGGTCATCTCCACCCAGCACGCGGCGGACATCGACCTCGACAACCTGCTCACCCCGGACATCAGGGAGAAGGTGCTCGACGTCGTCCTCGCCGAGATCGGCATCCCCACCCTGGACTCGACGGACGTGCGGCTGCTGGTGAACCCCACCGGCAAGTTCGTGCTCGGCGGCCCGATGGGTGACGCAGGCCTGACCGGCCGCAAGATCATCGTCGACACCTACGGCGGCATGGCCCGCCACGGCGGCGGCGCGTTCTCGGGCAAGGACCCGTCGAAGGTCGACCGCTCCGCCGCGTACGCGATGCGGTGGGTCGCCAAGAACGCCATCGCGGCGGGGCTGGCCGAGCGCATCGAGGTGCAGGTCGCGTACGCGATCGGCAAGGCGGCCCCCGTCGGCCTGTTCGTGGAGACCTTCGGCACCGAGCGGACCGATCCGGCGTTGATCCAGAAGGCGATCACCGAGGTCTTCGACCTGCGCCCCGGCGCGATCATCCGCGATCTCGACCTGCTGCGCCCGATCTACGCGCCGACCGCGGCGTACGGGCACTTCGGCCGCACCGACATCGACCTCCCCTGGGAGCGCACGGACCGGGCCGAGAAGCTGCGCGCGGCCGCCGGGCTCTAAGTGCCTGCAGCGTCGAGCCGCTCACCGATGCCGGTGGGCGGCTCGTGCCGTCTGTGCGGGGCGGTCGGCCCGTGGCGGTGAGCGCGGAACGGGAACCGGCGGCGGATCTGCCGATCGCCAGGGTGATCCCGATGCTGCCGCTCGCGCACCTGGACCGCGAGTTCGACTACCGGGTACCGCGCGAGCTCGACGAGCTGGCCCAGCCCGGGGTGCGGGTGCGCGTTCGGTTCGCTGGCCGGCTGGTGGACGGATTCCTCGTCGAGCGGGTCGAGACGAGCGAACACCCCGGCAAGCTGGGCTGGCTGGACAAGGTGGTCGGCGGCGAGCGGGTGCTGACCAAGGAGATCGCCGCGCTGGTCGACGCCGTCGCCCAGCGGTACGCGGGCACGAGGGCGGACGTGCTGCGGCTGGCGATTCCGCCCCGACACGCGCGCGTCGAGGCCGAGCAGGCGGGCGAGCGGGCTCCCGCCCCCGAGTCGCCAGGCTGCGAGGCCTGGACGAGCTACGTGCACGGGGAGGCCTTCGTGTCCGCGGTGCGGGCAGGCCGAGGTCCGCGGGCGGTCTGGCAGGCGCTGCCAGGGGAGGACTGGCCGGCCAGGCTGGCCGATCTGGCGGCCGTGGTCGTGGCGCGCGGTCGGACCGCGGTGCTGGTGGTGCCCGACCAGAAGGACCTCGACCGGGTCGCGGCGGCATGTGTCGACCTGGTCGGCGACGATCTGGTTGTTCCGCTGGCGGCGGGGCTCGGTCCTGCGATGCGGTACCGCCGCTGGCTCGCGGCGCTGCGGGGCACCGCCCGGATCGTGGTCGGCACCCGCAGCTCGGTGTTCGCGCCGGTGCCGGACCTCGGCCTGATGGCGGTGTGGGACGACGGCGACGACAGCCATTCCGAGCCGCGCTCGCCGTACCCGCACGCTCGCGAGGTGGCGCTGCTGAGGGCCCACGCGAGCGGCTGCGCGCTGGTGCTCGGCGGCCATGCCAGGACCGCCGAGGCGCAGGCGCTGGTTAACTCGGGCTGGGCACACGACCTGGTGGCCGACCGCGCCGAGGTGCGGGCCAGGGCACCGCAGGTCACAGCCCTCGCCGACAGCGATCACGCGTTGGCCCGGGACCCGGGCGCAAGGGCGGCGCGACTGCCCGCGATCGCCTTTGCCGCGGCCAGGGAGGCGCTCGCGGCGGGGGCGGGCGTCCTGGTGCAGGTACCGCGGCGCGGCTACGTCCCGTCCCTGGCCTGTGGCAAGTGCCGCGCGCCCGCCCGGTGCCGTCGGTGCAACGGTCCGATGTCGCTGGCGTCGGCGGTGGGGCCGGACGGTGCGGGCACCCCGACGTGCCGGTGGTGCGGTGTCGCCGACGCCACCCATCGGTGCAATGCGTGCGGGTCGCGGTCGCTGCGTGCGGTGGTCGTCGGTGCCGGCCGCACCGCGGAGGAACTGGGACGGGCCTTTCCGGGGGTGCCGGTCCGCACCTCGGGCGGCAGCGAGGTGTTGGCAACCGTGAAACCCGGTGCCGCACTGGTGGTGTCGACGGTCGGTGCCGAACCCGTGATGCCGGGCGGCTACGGCGCGGTACTCCTGCTCGACGGCTGGGCGTTGCTGGGGCGGGCGGACCTGAGGGCCGAGGAGGAGACGTTGCGACGCTGGATGACGGCCGGCTCGCTGGCGCGTCCCGCCGGCGAGGGCGGCCGGGTCGTGGTGGTCGCGGACTCGAGCCTGCCGACGGTCCAGTCGCTGGTTCGCTGGGATCCGGTTGGCGCGGCCCAGGCTCAGCTCGACGAACGGGCGGAGGTCCGGTTCCCGCCGACCGTGCACATCGCAGCGGTGGACGGTTCGCGCGAGGCGATCGAGACGTTGCTGGCGAACGCGCAACTGCCCGACGTGGTTGAGCAGCTCGGTCCGGTGCCGTTGCCGCCGGGCGAACGGCTGCCGTTCGCGGGTGACGGTCCGGAGCCGGCCGAGGTGGAGCGGATGCTGCTGCGGGTGCCGCGGGGGAGCGGGGGCGCCCTGGCGAGGGCGTTGTCCGAGGCGCAGGCCGTGCGCGGCGCCAGGCGCGAGTCGGGGTCGGTCCGCGTCCAGATCGACCCCGTCCGGATCGGCTGAGCTAGCGGACCTCTCGTGCCGCGCGGTGGCCGGACTCGACGGCGCCGTCGATGTATCCGGTCCAGCGTGTGGCGGTCTCGCTGCCGGCCCAGTGCAGCGGTCCCACCGGCGCGCGCAGTGCGGCGCCGAACCGGGTGCAGGCGCGCGGGGTCATGAAGGCGCCGTATCCGCCGCGCGAGAACTCCTCTGCCGCCCAGTCCTTCTCGATGAAGTCGATCGGCTGGGCCGCGGCCGGGCCGAAGTAGGCCGCCAGGTCGTCGAGTACCGCCGCGCGGCGGTCGGCGGGGGTGCGGCGCGCGGCCTCGTCGGCGTGCGTGCCCTCGAGAAAGCCGACCAGGACTCCGGGTGCCCCCGCAGGCGGGGTGTTGTCGAACACGAGGCCGAACGGTCGCCGATCGCTGGTCACCTGTCCGCTGAAACCGGCGCGGCGCCAGAACGGTTCGTCGTAGACGACGTTGATCTTGATCACCCGGCCCATCGGCATGCGCTGGAGCAGTTGGTCGCGGTCGCCGGGGAGCCCGGGGCAGTAGCGGATGCGCCCGGCGAGCGGGGGCGGCACCGCGACGACGACCCGCCGGGCAGAGACCACCGTGCCTGCGGCCGTGTGCAGCCGGGCACCCTCGTCGTCCCAGTCGATGGTGGTCACCGGGCAGTCGAGCACGACCCGGTCACCGAGCTCGGCTGCCAGCGCGAGGGGTAGGGCCTGGGTGCCGCCGACCACGCGGTCCTGCTGGGCGCCGCCGCGGGTGTTGATCAGCGGGTCCAGGCCGCCGGCCGCTCCGATGTAGGCCAGCGCCGACAGCGCCGACAGGTCCTCCGGGTCTGCCGAGAACACCGCCTGGCTGAGAAACCGGATGAAGGAGCGGCCGGCACGGGTGTGCACGCGGCGGGTGAGCCACGTGCCGAAGGTCTGGCCGTCGAGGTCGGCCGCGCCGGGAGTCGACCAGGGGGCTTCCCGCACGATCCGGCGCGCGGCGCGGTCGATCCGGTGCTGTGCCTGCGCGATGTCGGCGAGCGCGATCGGATTCAGCCTCGGGATGCGCCCGGTGTATGTCGTGCTGGTGCCGGCGAACTCGGCGATGTGTCTGCCGGTGTCGTGGGTGGGGAACGTGTCGATTCCCAGCTCGGCGAGCAGCGCCAGCACCCGGTCCTGGCCAGGGCCGACCCACTGTCCGCCGACCTCGATCGGGCCGCCGTCCGGAAGCCGCTCGTTGAGCAGCCGGCCGCCCACCCGGTCACGAGCCTCGAGCACGACCACCTCCCTACCGTCGCGCGTGAGGTCGCGCGCGGCCACCAGGCCCGCGACCCCGGCCCCGACGATCGCCACATCCACCGTGGTCTGACCCATCTCGTCCACCCTTCTCATGCATGACGTATCTCACATACAGTATGTATGTGTTATACATGGCGCATGCCGAATGTCAAGGTCAGCCGCCGTGAGCAGTACGCCGAGAGCACCCGGCGCGCGCTCCTCGACGCCGGGTTGGCGCTGTTCGTCGAGCGCGGGTTCGGTGCCGTGTCGGCGGAGGAACTGGCCGCCACGAGCGGCGTCACCCGCGGTGCGCTGTACCACCACTTCGACGGCAAACAGGGTCTGTTCGAGGCGCTCTTCGAGGAGCAGGAGGAGCGCGCAGCGCGGCGGGTCGGTGCGGCGATGGCCGCGCACGAGGACCCGTGGGATCGACAGTCCGCCGGGCTGGACGAGTTCCTCGCGGTGTGCGCCGAACCCGACTACCGCGAGATCGTGCTGCTGCAGGGCCCGGTCGCGCTCGGCTGGGATCGGTGGCGCGAGCTCGACCAGCGGTACCTGCGGGGGCTCGTGCTCGATGACGTGCGCGCGCTGCGCGAGGCTGGGGTGATCCGCCCGCACCCCGACGAGCTCGTCGCTGCGGCCGTCTTCGGCGCGATCACCGAGATCTCGCTGGCCGCGGTCCGCGCGCCCGATCCCGTCCTCGCGCGCGAGGAGGCGGCCCGGGTGATCTTGGAGCTGCTGTCCGGTCTGAGGGCCTGACCGGTCGGGAGAACGTCGAGCGGCGCCTCCCGATGCACTCCGTCGACGAGAATTGTTCGATAGGTTGAAAGCCCGCGCCGGATCAGCCGATGAACGCCTTCTTCGAGGAAGCGAGCTGACAGATGTCCAGTTTCCCGGGCCTTGCCCACATCGCGATCACGGTATCGGACCTGTCCGCCAGCACCGCTTGGTACAGCGCATTGTTCGGGGCGGCGCCAGTGCTCGACGAGGACGAGGCGTCGGGAACCTTCCACCACACCGTGTTCGCACTCGACGACGGAACGCTCTTCGGGCTACACACCCACACCGGTGGTGGTACCCCCACGACATTCGATGAACGGCAAGTCGGTCTCGACCATATTGCGTTCCGGTGTTCCTCCGACGAGCTGCCCGGATGGCGGGATCGGCTCGACACCCTGGGGATAGCGCATGGCGGGATCAAATCAGCGCACTACGGATCCGGTCTCTCCTTCCGGGATCCGGACAACATCGCCCTCGAGTTCTTCGCGCCGCCGGCGTAAGCACTCGGCGGTTGTGTCGCGCACTGTCAGGGCGTTCACTGGAGGTGGATTCGTGGTTCACCACACGTCTGAGGAGGCTCGGCATGAAGCGGGCAACGCCATCGACAACGCGGAGGACCTACGACGTTCTGCCCCACGAGGGCGACGCGGCGCACTGCTGGGAGGTGCACCAGTACGGTTCGCGCGAGCACAGCTACTTCGGCACCGAGCGGGAGGCGATCGCCGCGGCGCGTGAGCTGGCGCACGCACACCATCCGGCGAAAGTGGTGCTGCACGGGCGAGACGGCTTCGCATACCGTGAATTCACCTGCTAGCGACGGTGTTTCACCCCCTCGGTTCGGGACGTGAGGAGGGTAGGCCATGGCGGCTCGGCCCGAGGAGTGGGCGAGCGGCGAGGACTATCAGCGTTACATGGGGCGGTGGAGCCGCCTGGCCGCCGTCGGTTTCCTTCGCGGTCTGCCGCCACTGCCCGCGGCGGCCTGGTGCGACGTCGGGTGCGGGACGGGCTCGCTCACGCAGGCGATACTGGCCGGCGAACAGCCGGCTCGGGTCCTCGGGGTCGACCCCTCGGTCGGGTACCTGGCCGCCGCACGCGCACGGGTGTCGGATGAGCGGGTGGAGTTCGAGGTCGGCAGCGCGGCGGCGATCCCCGCGGCCGACCGCGAGTTCGACCGGGTGGTCTCGGCGCTGGTGCTCAACTTCGTGCCCGATCCGGGAGCGGCGCTGGCCGAGATGACCCGGGTCGCCCGGCCGGCCGGGCTGGTCGCCGCCTACGTGTGGGACTACGCGGACGGCATGGACATGATCCGACTGTTCTGGGACGCGGCCGTCGAGCTGGACCCGGCGGCCGCTCCGCTCGACGAGGGGCGCCGGTTTCCGCTGTGTCGCCCCGAGCCCCTGCGCGAGCTGTTCGCTTCGGCGGGATTGACCGAGGTTCGGGTCGGGCAGGTCTCCGTGGACACGGTGTTCGTGGACTTCGAGGACTTCTGGCGCCCGTTCCTCGGTGGTCAGGGGCCTGCCCCCGGGTATTGCACGAGCCTGACCGAGGACCATCGGGCGGCTCTGCGGGAGTCGCTTCGCGCCACGACCCCGCGCACCGCCGCCGGTGCCGTCGCCCTCCGCGCGCGGGCGTGGACGGTTCGCGGTCGCCGGCCGTGACCACGCCCGATCCGAGGGTGATCGCCGACACCTTGCCATCGACTGTTTGTCGATATATCGTCGAACACGTAATTGACACGAACAGTCCGAGGAGGCTGACATGGAAGAGATCCAACGAGAGCACGGGCGCGGCAGGCGCAGGCCGGGACGTGAGGGGCGAGATCGTCGTCGCGACGGGTTCGGCCCCGGGTTCGGTCCGGGAATGGGTTTCGGGCCCGGTCACGGTCCCGGCGGCCAGCGGCTCGGCCGTGGGCGTGGGCGTGGTGGCCGCGGGCGGCGCGGCGACGTGCGTGCCGCGGTGCTGCTGCTCCTGGCCGAGGGGCCGATGCACGGCTACGAACTGATCCAGCGAATCGTCGAGCGCAGCAACGGTGTCTGGCGTCCCAGTCCCGGCTCGATCTACCCTGCGCTCGCGCAGCTCGAGGACGAGGGCCTGGTGTTGATCGAGAAGGTGGCCGGCCGCAAGACCGCGCGCCTGACCGAGTCGGGCGTCGCGTACGTGGAGGAGAACAAGGCCGACCTGGGGAATCCGTGGGACGAGGTCAGCGCGGGCGTCGGCCAGGAGGCGCAGGACCTGCGCGGACTGATCGGGCAGCTGATGGGTGCGGCCGGTCAGGTCGCCGCGGTCGGGACGCCGGACCAGATCCGCAAGGCGGGCGAGGTGCTCACCGAGTCCCGCCGCGCGCTGTACCGGATTCTCGCCGACGATCCGAACCCGACGGCCAACCCCGCGGCTCCTGAAGGCGCAGAGCCCGAGCCCCAGGCGTGATCGGCAACCGAAGCAACCGGACCGTACTGAAATCGTGACCTCCATGTGGTCCCGCGACCGGAGCCACCGCGTGCATGATGTGCGTCGTGAACCGGATCGATTCGAGGCCGTCTGGGGTGGGGGCGGGTCGCAGGATCGTCGCGATCGTCTCGCTGACGTGTGCCGCCACCGTCCTCCCGCTGGCGGCTGCGGACGCCCAATCCAGCACCACCCAGGGTGCGGGGTCGATCTCCGAGACCCCCGAGAATCCCGGTCCTGCGCAGGCGACCCACGCCGACGCGGCCGCCTTCGCCCGCAGGCACCCCGGCAGCGCACCGCCCGGATCGAACGACTTCTCCTGTAAACCCTCCGCCGCCCATCCGCGTCCGGTGGTCCTCGCCCACGGCACCGACGCCAACGCCTACTCGGACTGGTCCGCGATCGCTCCTGCCCTCAAGTCGGCGGGCTACTGCGTGTTCGCCCTGAACTACGGGGGGAAGCCGGGCGGGGACTCGTTCGGGACCGAGGACATGCGGGTCAGCGGTCAACAGACCGCCGACTTCGTGCAGAGGGTGCGCGCGGCAACCGGCGCCGAGAAGGTCGACCTGGTCGGGTTCTCGCAGGGTGCGACGGTGACGAGGTACTTCGTCAACCGGCTCGGCGGGGCCGCGGTGGTCGAGCGGTGGGTCGGGGTGGCGTCGCCGTCGTACGGCGGGGTCTTCTACGGTCTGGCACCGGTCCTCGACGGAATCCCCGGCGGGGCCGAGGCCATCGAGGCGATGCTCGGGCAGGCGGTCGGCCAACAGATCCAGGGATCACCGTTCCTGGACGCGCTGAACGAGCCAGCCGACACCGTCCCCGGCGTGAGCTACACCACGATCGGAACCCAGTACGACGAGATGATCCAGCCGGCGTCGAACGTCGCCCTGCGCGGTCAGGGCGCGACGAACGTCAGCATCCAGGCGCTGTGCCCGCAAGACCGGACCGGGCACATGAACATGGTCTACGACCCGTTCACCATCGGCCTCGTGCTCCGGGCGCTCGATCCCGGTGCCCCGGAACCGATCTGCGCCCCGGTCGCGCTCGGGACCGGGATCCCGCAGATGATGTACGAGAGCAACTTCGGCGGCAGCAGCGACGGCAGCTGACCCGGTCACCCGTCCCGCGGGTCCTCAGCCGGCGGGCAGCACCTCGGCCATCACGCGCAGCGTGTTGCCGCCCATGATCGCCCTGATGTCGTCGTCGCTGCGGCCGCGGTTGCGCAGTTCCTGGGTGATCACGGCGATCTCGCTGGTGTCCCATGCGACGGTGGTCGCTCCGTCGTAGTCGCTGCCGAGCGCCGCTGTCGCCAGGCCGCCGACCTCGATCACGTGCTCGATCGCGTCGACCACCGCTGCCGGGGTCAGCTCGCACACGGCCGCGTCCCAGTAGCCGATTCCGACCACGCCTCCGGTCGCCGCAACCCCGCGGATCTCGTCGTCGGTGAGGTTGCGGTTGACGTCGCAGGTGGCCTGCACTCCGCCGTGGCTCGCGACGACGGGCCGCGTCGCCCGTTCGAGCATCTCCTTGATGGCCGGGTGGCTGGCGTGGGCGATGTCGACGATGATGCCGCGCCGCTCCATCTCCGCGAACACCGTCCGACCGAGATCGGTCAGGCCGCCCTTGGCCTCGCCGTGCATCGAGCCGGACGCCTCGTTGTCGAAGAAGTGGGTGAACCCCGCCATCCGCATGCCTGCGTCGTAGAGCGCGTCGAGGTTCTCGGCCTTGCCCTCGAGGTTCTGCAGGCCCTCGACCGAGAACAGGGCGCCGGTCACGTTCTGTCCCGCGGCGCGGTCCGCGAGCAACGTCGCGAGGTCCTCTCGCGTCTTCACGAACCGGAGCCCGCCGTCCGAGTCCGCGGCCGCGTTCTCCAGCTTCTCCGCGTGATAGAGCGACCGCTGCAGCAGCGAGCCCCAGGTTCGTGGCGGCTGCAGCTGGGCGATCGTGAGGAGCTCGATGTTGTCGGTCTCGTCCGAGTTGGCGTCGTAGTTCTGGCCCTTCGGCGACTTCGAGACGGACGAGAACACCTGCAACGCCACGTTGCCGTCCTGCAGGCGAGGCAGGTCCATGTGGCCGCGGCCGGATCGCTCGAGGAGGTCGCGATCCCACATCAGGGTGTCCGAGTGCATGTCGGCGATCTGCAGGCTGTCGTGGAGCTCCTGCGTCTGCGCGGTCACCTCCGGCAGATCGCCTGGCACGACCTTGTTCATGCTTCGCTCGATGGCGCCGGGCGCGATCGTGAAGAAACCGACCAGCGCCACGACGATCAGGACCAGGGAACCGATCAGGACGCGACGGGGCCACTTGCGCTTCGGGGACGACATGCCGCGAATCCTAAGGCGTGCGAACCAGTTCTGATCGAGTGTTGGGCGATCTGGAACGGATGCCGCCGCCCCGAGCTCGGGGCGGCGGCATCCTCGGTGCTATTCGGCCAGCTTGGCGACCGCCTGTGCCCACAGGAAGAACTTGTTGGTGCCGAGATCGGCCACGGTGGTGATGTTGAATGCCGCCTTGAGATGTTCGGCATCGGAATCGCTGACCCCCTGAAGGGCAGCTACCGGAGCCTTGGCCAAATCCTCGATGGACTTGGTCTCCCATTCCTTGTCGAACTTGTTCGCGATTCCCGCCACTGTGACCTCCATCTGAGTTGGAACTTCACTGTCGGCGCACCGGAGTTCGGTACCCGGATTGCGCCAGTGCCCAGTCAATACCCCTTCGGGTGCGGTGTACATCACCGCGGCCCGGAGAGTTTCGCGTGGTTGTGGAGCGCGCGGCTGTCATGGAGGGCCCGCGGGCTTCCCTAGACTGTTCGTGACGTCGGACCCGACATGACGAGAACCGTGGGAGCAGATTCGTGAGTATTCAGCCCGTTCGCCTGTTCGGCGATCCCGTTCTGCGAACCCGCGCGGACGAGGTGGTCGACTTCGACCGGGAGCTGCACAAGCTCGTCGCGGACCTCGAGGACACCATGAACGACGAGGGCGGCGCCGGGATCGCCGCACCGCAGATCGGCGTGAGCCTGCGCGTGTTCACCTATCACTGCGGGGGCGCCGCGGGACACCTGATCAACCCGACCGTTCGAGTGATCGGTGACGAGGTCCAGACCGGCGTCGAGGGATGCCTGTCGATCCCCGGGGTGCGGGCCGAGTGCACCCGGGCGATGAACGCCGTCGCCACGGGCTTCTCGAAGTACGGTGAGCCGATCACGATCGAGGGCACCGGGATCCTGGCCAGGTGCTTCCAGCACGAGACCGATCATCTCGACGGGGTGCTCTTCCTTGACCGGCTCGACCCGGAGGCCAGGAAGGAAGCCATGCGCACGATCCGTCGGTCGGATTGGTTCGGTGCCAAGGAGCAGGCGCAGGCCGGTCCGTTCGGCCGGGCGGCGGTGCGCTGACATGCGGATCGTCTTCGCCGGTACCCCCGAGCCCGCCGTGCCCTCGCTGGCGCGGCTGCTGAAGTCGACCCGGCACGAGGTGGTCGCTGTCGTGACCAGGCCGGACGCCGTCGCCGGTCGGGGCAGGAAGGTCACACGGTCGCCGATCGGTCAGCTCGCCGACGAGCACGGCATCGAGGTGCTCACCCCGGCGCGAGCGTCCGACCCGGAGTTCCTCGAGCGGCTGCGCGCCCTTGAGCCGGACTGCTGCCCGGTGGTCGCCTACGGTGCGTTGCTGCCACGACCGGTGCTCGACGTCCCCCGGCACGGATGGGTGAACCTGCACTTCTCCCTGCTGCCCGCGTGGCGTGGCGCGGCACCGGTGCAGGCGGCGATCGCCGCGGGCGACGACATGACCGGCGCGAGCGCCTTCCTGCTGGAAGAGGGCCTCGACACCGGACCGGTGTTCGGGGTGATGACCGAGCGCATCCGCGGCGACGACACCGCGGGCGAGCTGCTCGGCCGCCTCGCGGACGGCGGCGCGGTGCTGCTGGAGTCCGTGCTCGACGGCATCGAGGACGGCGCGACGACGCCGGTGCCGCAGCCGAAGGAGGGCGTGTCGCATGCGCCGAAGGTGACCGTGGAATCGGCCCGGATCCGCTGGGATCAGCCGGCCACCTCGGTCGATCGACTGGTCCGGTCGGTCACCCCAGCGCCAGGTGCGTGGACGCAGGTGGGTGAGCTCCGGCTCAAGGTCGGCCCGGTACAGGTCACCGACGAGACCCTGGAGCCGGGACAGTTCCTGGTCCGCAAGGACGGCTGCTATGTCGGAACCGCGACGACCGCGGTTCGGCTGAGTCAGGTTCAGCCACAAGGTAAGAAGGCCATGGCGGCCGCCGATTGGGCGCGGGGAGCGCGCCTCGACCCCGAGGTGCGTGCACTGTGACCGAATCCCGTAGGCCCGCACGAGGAAAGCGCGATCAGTCGCGCGGCGGCGACAAGCAGGGCGCGAAGGGCGGCCCGAACACCCGGCCGCGCCAGGCCGGCAGGCCCGACCCGTCCGCGAGCGGGGTCGATCGGCCCCGGGTCGCGGCCCGCGACGTGCTGCGCGCCGTGCGCGAGCGCGACGCCTACGCAAACCTGGTGCTGCCCGGCCTGCTTCGCGATCGGAAGATGGACGGCCGGGACGCGGCGCTGGCAACCGAGCTCGCCTACGGGGCGTGCCGGGCGCAGGGCCTGCTGGACGCCGTCATCTCCAGGGGAGCGGGCCGGCCGATCGACGAGATCGACGGACCACTGCTCGACGTCCTGCGGTTGGGCACCTACCAGTTGTTGCGCACCCGGGTCGCCCCGCACGCGGCGGTGGCCACCTCGGTGGACCTGGTCCGCAGCGAATTCGGCGGCGGCAAGGCCGGATTCGTCAACGCGGTGCTGCGCCGGGTGGCCGAGAAGAGTGAGGACCAGTGGGTGTCCGAGCTCGCGCCCGATGCGGCCTCCGATCCGGTGGGGCACCTGGCCTTCGAGCACGCGCATCCCGTCTGGATCGCGCAGGCGTTCGCCGATGCGCTCGGCCCTGACGCCGGTGAGCTGGAGCGGGTGCTTGCCGCGGACGACGCGCGCCCGTCGGTGCACCTGGTGGCGCGACCGGGTGAGATCTCCGCGGAGGAGCTCGCGCTGGTGACCGGGGGCGAGATCGGTCCCTACTCGCCGTACGCGGTGCACCTCGACGGCGGCGATCCCGGCCAGCTCGATGCGGTCCGCGAGGGCCTCGCGGGTGTTCAGGACGAGGGCAGTCAGCTCGTGGCGCGGGCGCTGGCGCTGGCGCCGCTGGTCGGCGCCGACGGCGGACGTTGGCTCGACCTGTGCGCGGGACCCGGCGGCAAGGCGGCCCTGCTCGGTGCCCTCGCCGACATCGAGGGCGCCCGCCTCGACGCCGTCGAACCCGCCGAGCACCGGGCCGATCTGATTCGCAAGACGACAAGGGGCCTGCCCGTCGACGTACACGTCGCGGACGGCCGCGACCCCGGGCTGGCGCCGGGATTCGACCGGGTGCTGGTGGACGCGCCGTGCACCGGCCTCGGCGCGCTGCGGCGCCGGCCGGAGGCGCGCTGGCGCCGTCAGCCCACCGATGTGGCGGCGCTGGTCAAGCTGCAACGCGAGCTCCTCTCGTCGGCGATCGCGCTGGTCCGGCCGGGCGGGGTGGTCCTGTACTCGACGTGCTCCCCGCACCTGTCGGAGACCGTCGGAGTGGTGGCCGACGCGGTCCGCAGGCACGGCGTCGTCGCGCTGGACACCAGGGAACTGGTACCGGGCGTGCCCGAGCTGGGCGACGGTCCCGGCGTGCAGCTGTGGCCGCACCGGCACGGCACCGACGCGATGTTCATGGCGGCGCTTCGTAAGCCCGAATGAGGGGTCGGCGCGGCGTCACAGGAGGGTCAGCGCGTACGTCCCAAGCATGAAGGCGATCGGTCCTGACAGCCTGTCGCTGCGGGGCAGCAACTTGATGCAAGCGACAACCGCGGTTATCGCCACCATCGCCAGCAGTGCCTGGTCGACCACGGCCGCCATGACGAGCATGAGCGGCCCGCAGACGCCGACGCACGCTCGCCCGTAGCGCAGGCCGAATCGAGCGGATCCCGCCGCCGCGCGCCTGCCTCGTGGCGGGAGGGGAACGGTGCGATGGCAGGCGCGGAGAAAGCGCCGCTGATACGGCAGGAGCTGCCAGACGGCGGCGGCGCCCACCGTCATGGCGAGTACCACGTTGTCGTCCAGGTGCCCCCGGACGAAGGCGATCACGGGCAGCGCGGCCAATCCGCAAGCGACCCAAACCCCGAGATAGGCGGCGAGGAATATCGCGATCGCCCGCTGTCGGCGCCACCGCAGGCTGTTGATCCCGACGTGACGGATCGCGGGCAACGAGACGGGGACCATCATCGCGACGCACATGAGGGCCCAGAGCAGGATCGGGGCAGGTGCGATTGCGGCTTCGGTGCCCCCGTGGTGGCGCACCGAGGTCGGCGTCGATTCCGCGTGACCTAGGTGCAGCGCGATCGCCGACGCCCAGGCTGCCGCCGCGGCCACGACGGCACCGTACTCGGGGTGCCGCCGCAGGAAGCACCGAATGCGCGCGACGGTCGACGGTGAGCGAAGTGCGGCCGTCGTCATGCGCTCATCCGTAGAACAGGCTCACGCGCCCGATCCGTACGGGTGCCGCTCGCGCCGTCAGGGACTCCTCGGCGACCACAGGCGGAAGCTCGGTCCCCGGCGGCATGATCAGCGACAGCGGACGGAAGGACACGACCATCTGCTCGTCGTCCCACCTGCCCTGCGCACGCAGTTCGTCGATCCAACCGGTGATGTCGAAGGTGCGACGGATGCCATGGGGTCCGTCCGAGGCCGGTCCCGCAACCGAGAGGTGCTCGATGCCGAAGAAGGACACGTTCCCCACGTAGTAGGTGGTGTCGACAGTGCCGTCGGACGCGCGGGGGCCACTGACGAAGACTTCGTAGACCGTATCGGGGTTTCGTTCGGCCTCGATGTCTTCAAGGTTGAGATACACGTGGGCGGGCGAGTCCGATGGCAGCTCGCGCGCTCGCGACTCGAGAGTGCGGCGGTCGATCACCACATCGACGGTCGCGGGTGCGCCCGCGAGTTCTACGGGCCGTTCCGAGGCGCCGACGAACTCGGGCGGCGGGTCTGGAGGTGGACTCGCGCTCATCGCCTCAACCACCGCCTCGACGGCCGGCGCGCCGACGGTCTCGTAGACATATCTGAGCTGCGACCGCGTGTCGAGCACAGCGCTCGCCGTGGACCGGACCTGTGCCGCGGTCTCGTCGTGGAGCACGAAAGGAGTCGTCCGCCACTGCGTGTCGGGAGGGTTGGCTCGCCCGCCACCCTGGTCGATCCAGATCGACCACAGTCGGTCGATGTTCGAATGGTGCAGCCAGAAGATGGGGTCGAGGGCGGCCTGGTTCGGGTTGCCCATCCACCCGCCGATCATCCCATGGACGTCGTTGTGCGGGGTGAACTCGAGTTCGCCGTGTGCGCCGAAGAAATGCTGCGGGCCGGTCTTGCCGCCACCGAATGCGGGAGCCGGTGGTGGTGTGAACGCATCGAACGCGAGGGCCGCGGCGCTTGTCGTCACCGATTGAGGTAGCTGCGCGCCCATGTTCATCCCCGCGGACCGCTGGGTGACGAACAGGGGATTGGCGGTCCCGTCGGGCATGGTCGGGTCCCGGAACGCGGGCGGCAACGCCGCGTGACCGGGGTTCTCGTAGTTCCAGAAGGGAAGTGCCCAGTCGTGTGGTCCGCCTTGCGCGATGACCTCGGCGCGGACGATCCGCTCGAAGTAGTACAGGTACATCCGGTGCCATGGGAGGAAGAACCAGCTCCCATGCTGACATTGATTCCACACCGCTCCTGGCGGGACCGATGCGGACGATCCGTGCACCGCGGCAAGGTAGGTCCAGCTCCTCGGGTCGCTCGGCGCCCGTGCTTGCAGCGCCTTGACCGCGTTCGCGTAGGCGAGGGTGATCGGGTCCCACGGTGTGGTGGCCTCGAGAATCCAGATGTTCTTGCGTACGAACCGCTTGGGATACCTCCCGAAGGTGCCCCATTGCCATTCGGAGATGTTCTT